>QMVG01000005.1 GCA_003660975.1 Microcaldota archaeon | reverse complement strand
CTCCCCCGCCAATTCCTTTAAGTTTCAGCCTTGCGACCGTACTCCCCAGGCGGCAGACTTAACGGTTTCCCTCCGGCACCGCAGAAGCTCGTGGCTTCTGCGACACAAAGTCTGCATCATTTACTGCCAGGACTAACCGGGTATCTAATCCGGGTTGCTCCCCTGGCCTTCGTCCCTCACCGTCGAGCGCGTTCCAGGCAGACGCCTTCGCTACCGGTGGTCCGTCAAGGATTATAGCATTTAACCGCTACCCCTGACGTACCTCTGCCCTCTCCCGCCTCCAAGCCTGGCAGTATTTCTAGCACTTCCCGCCGTTAAGCGACGGGATTTCACCAGAAACTTACCAGGCCGGCTACGGACGCTTTAAGCCCAGTATACGTGGGTATCACTTGGACTGCCCGTATTACCGCGGCGGCTGGCACGGGTCTTGCCCAGTCCTTATTCCCCGACCTTTTTACAGTCGGGAAAAGACCCAGCAGAACTGGGTCACTTGGAGTCTCCTCGTCACGCTTTCGCGCATTGCGAAGTTTTCGCGCCTGCTGCACCCCGTAGGGCTAGGGGCCTTGTCTCAGTCCCCTTCTCCGGGCTCCGACTCACATCGCCCGTACGGATTATCGGCTTGGTGAGCCATTACCTCACCAACAACCTAATCCGCCGCAGGCCCATCCTGAGGCGGCAAGCCTTTGGGATATAGGACATTCCAGTACCCATATCCTATCCGGTATTACCCTCAGTTTCCCAAGGATATCCCGGACCTCAGGGTAGGTTACCTACGTGTTACTGAGCCGTTCGCCGAGGTTGCCCTCTGACTTGCATGGCTTAATCAGACTCCAATAGCGATACCCTCCAGCAGGATCAACTGGAATTGGTGGAGGATCCCACAGGATTTACTCATCTCTATCGGGCTTACATCAGACCAAAGATACTCTGGTCCTCATGAGCGTGATTTGTAGATTGATGAACATAATATATACTGCTGATTCAAAATATATTTTTGTTCAAGACGCTCGCCTCAAAAGAGGGTAATTGCGTCTGGGTTGTCTATAAATAATTGGAGAAGATATCTGAACTACAAATTGTAGCTCTCTCAACTTAAACAAAAATCAGTGCCGGACAGCACCTCATTGTTTAATTGGACTCGTCTATTATTTTATTTACACGCCTTTATAAAGCTTTTGATTGCAAGAGAAGCTTAACCTTTGGCAGTTAAGAAAACTTTTTATATTTTGAATGTTTAATTTTCCTGCGCAGGTAGGGTGAGTGAATTTCACTTATCCTTCAGGGCGTAGCAGGGGCAACCACCTCCATCATTAATTGAGACGCATAAGTCCTCAGCTCTTTTGCCCCTGCTTTTTCGCTTGTTCTAAAGAATCAGAAGCTTAGATAATCTCCACATCTTCAATTTTCTTTATGAGCACCGTGTGATTTCTTTCCTTTTCTATGATTTTTATCCCAAACTCTTTCTGATGTTTTTCCAACTCTTTTATTAGTTTCTTAAAGCTCTTGATATGTTGTGTTTTCACAATCAAAAAGGAGTCTTTTCTCAGCTACTGTATCCAATTTCCCAGCATAATTCTCTGTAATCTCTCATCTTCAGGTAGTACATTTTTCGCTACGATTAAGTCTCCTCTCTTAATAGGCAATGCTCTAACAGAATCAATACCATGAACAAAAGAGATTTTGTTTTTTATTTCCTCAAGAATATCAATCTTTAGAATTGTGTTGCCTGATGACGATTCTCTTTTCCTTACTTTTCCTTCTAAGAACTTTCACTATGAAATTTTCCAGACCTTGCCTTTTCATCAACATGGCCAACTCATATGGTTGGGCGATGATTTTTTCCTTCAAGTTCTGAAATGCCTGCACCAATGTCGTATACAAGAACCTTGTTCTTCTTTTTCAACTCTGGTATAACTCTTCTTTTTAGGATGGACAGCACATCCTCATCTCTTATTGCCTTTGTTGCTGTGCTTTTGTGAAAGGCGATCTTTTTTTCTTCCATCTCTCTAATAGTTCTCATGTATTCATTGCCCTCTATTATCTTCTTACCTCTTCTCATGTGTCTCCCCAATATCTTTTTTTATTGATGCAACTATTTCGTTTATTTCCCTCCATATTGCTTTTCTGTTTTCTTTTGAAATTCTTGGATCACGAAGGAATTCATAGAAGTTTTGCAGCCTTTTTATGTCTTCCTCATGCTTTCTTAAAACTTTTTTTGGTACACCGTTTAGCATTAGGTTTTCCATCAACCATGCTTTTTCCCTTCTCTTCTGGCTTTTTTCCGCAGCTTTTCCTATTCTCTCCAGGACTTCTGATAAGGGAATCCTGCGAGGTCTGAAGAGAGTACTCATCAAGTGATTAATGACCATAATCTGAGTTTCCTCTGGCGAAAGTTGTTCTCTTGTCCTGTTTCTCATATACTCTGCTTTCATAGACCCTGGCCGAGCGCTTATATTATTCGGCCTTGCCTTTCTTTTTTTCATCCCTGTTTTCGGATCTCTTCTGTGCGCCATTGCAATAATTAAGCAGAGAGCTTATATAAATGTTTTCAGGACTTTTCATAGTAGATACTTGCCCATCAAAAAAGAGACAGCGAATATTAGACCAGTATATATGTTCATTTCTTCGTAAATAAAGTTAATATACTTGTTTTTTTTGTAAGTATATTCTATATTGAAATACCTCCATATATTGCCGATTGTTAGAGAAATAAAAAATAAAGGAACTAATTTAAAGTATACTGCGAAAAACAGTAAAAATACTGAGAAAATATTTACAGCATGTAAGAAGTTGTATACTTTTTTTCTTTTCCACATTGTGGGGAATGTTTTCACATTCGCTCTAATATCTCCTTTCATGTCTTTTATATCTCGTATTACACTTCCTATAAAGACCTGCAAGAAGACAAATAACCATAATATAAGAATAGGGTACCTACTAAACGCTTCAACTAACATCAAGGGCATAATTGCGCCAAGACTCCATCCACAAGCAATTACAACATTTTTGGCCCCCAAAATATTTTTTAAACGTAAGTTTTTAAACATAGGATAAGAGTAAACAATTCCTAGACAAAATATAGTCCATACTATTGCTAGTATATAAGGACGTAAATAGAAACCAAAAATTGAAGCAAGTACCAAACTGAATAATGATAACAAAATAACTTTTTTTGGTTGAATATATCTCTTAGTGAGGTATGGTAAGGTCTCATTAAGATTGTCTTCTATAAAGTCAGTCCACCAATTAAATGAATACACAGAAGCAGTGATGAAAATTGAGGTTAAATACAACAGCCACAGATTTATATCAGTGCATTTGATATCAGCGAGAATTATTCCTAGACTTAAATAAAAGATACTACCTAAAACCAGAATGGGCCTAGTAGTCCCAATATACGCTAGCAATATTTTTCTGTTCAAGTTTTGCCCTCCTCCAGTCTAATAGCCAGATATCCTTTATTTAAATTTTTACCTTTTAGAGACAAAAGAACACGTCTATCCTCCAAGTAAGATATAGCTCCAGATAATAAACCTCTAAAAATAACAGAATTACTTGAATACGGCGTCCATGGAAAATAATTTATTAGAGCCTCCATCGTTCCTCCCTCTTTTTTGATCATTATGTCGCCCCAACCTATCGCCCCAAATACTTTTGAGATCATAGAAAAAGAAAGGTCTTCATTTCCTTTGTTATATGCTAACAGGTTATAACCTGACTTGAAGCCTGCATCAAATAAAAGATCAATTCCTCCATCAAGATGTTTAAAAATCTTTCTATACTAAGCATTATCCGCCCCTTCCAATTTTTCCTTGCGGTGTAGTGAAAAACCGTTTTGGCCAAGTGATAAGTTTAAATACTAGTTATGATTTATTACGCATGGCAACGACTGTTGCTGAAAACAAAAGCGGAGGTGCTATATTTGGCAGGGAAGAGATACTTCGTGCTGATAAGAGGAGGAAAAGAGGTATCTGTCTTTACAGGCAGACAGCCAAGACAGGCAGCTCTTAAAGCAGCAAGCAGAGGATACACAGACATTAGATTAAGAGAAAGAGGAACAAACAAGATCCACATCTACAAGGGTTCCAGGAAGAAAGTGCCTGCACCATTTGAGAGGCCAGAGTGGATGTCATCCACAGTATGGAAGCCAAATGTAAGGAAGATAGGAATCCAGAAGATTGAGAAGCCAAAGAAGAAAGCAGTGAAGAAGAAGGCAAAGAAGAAAAAGGTAAAGAAGAAAGCAAAGAAATCTAAGAAATCCAAGAAGAAATCCTCCAGGAAGAAGAGCACGAAGAAAAGGTCTAAAAGGAGACGCAGGTAAGTGTCTTAAACCATTGTCTTTTTGAGCAGGCAGGGGGCGCCTTTGGCGCTTACCCTTCTAATTTTATTTTCTATCCTTGCTATATTTTGTTCCATCTGAAAGAATACAGGTTGTCTTTTATTGCCCTCATTTTTATATGCCCTGCCACCACACGGGCCTCAAGACTGTCAATGCCTATTATCCTATCAGTCATCCCCCTATTCATAAATTCCTCTAAGGGTTCCTCAATCTTAACTATGAACTCTTTCCCATTTTTCAGGACTTTCATAGGGCATCCCTATCTTGCTAACAGGGTTAAAAGAAAAAAACACCTGATTTATAAAGTTTTCGCTGCTATATGTTCACTAAAAACATTTGCTCTCCATAAGATATAAATCCAAATAAGCATACTTATCAATATGATAACAGGATACAGGTATATGAAAAAATTTTTATTACTATAAGAATAAATAGCTATAACGAAAATTATACCTGAAAATAAGATCGCTTGAAACTCCTTAAGTCTTCCATCAACTTGTTCCCCTTGTTTTCTGAAGGTTGAGATGTCTCCTCTTAGAAGATTATTTGTAAAAGGGTAACCCCAATTGACACCTGACTTTGTGCAAGTATCTTGCAATAAATGGAGGAATTGTCCACCAAAGAAACCCAGAAAAGCAACAAAAGTATAAATAATATGGAAATAACCAAGTACATAAAGAAATAAAGCAATAAAAATTGTTAACAAAGCGCTACTGGTTATAATACCTGCAGGGGAGTGCATAATTCCTCTATGTTCATCATTTATCTCTTCACTATATAAGTTGCACATATCTCTTTTTTCTATAATGAATTTTAATACAAACTTGGTGCTCGGAAATACCAATACTTTCATTAGATAATACAGCGGACCAAATTTCCAATACAATAACGGAGTCCCGTTACAATCAGTGTCAGGTAATAGAGAACCGATTATTACAGTGAAAATAAAGCATATGAGAATATCACTACCTATTACCTGGCCCAAATACAGAGGAAGCGAAACCATTAAAGCTGTTAAAAAGGATAAACTCATGTGGTCTTTTCCTAGCATAGTACAATCAAGAATTTCTTTAAATTTAAAGTTACTACCCCTGTCTTTATTCTAACTGGAATTGTAATTCTCATAGGAATTCAAATATGGAACTCAACTATGTCGCCGTCTTTGAGTTTATACTCTTTTTCAACGCGCTGGCCTGGAAATTTTGAAGAACCCCAAACCCTGGCGAATTTGAGGTTTTTATAAAAGTCCTTGTGGATTTTCTTAGCAGCGTCCAATACTGTGGCCCCCTCTTTTAGCAATAAAGCCCTTTCCATGTCTGCATCTTCTCCTGGTTCTTTTGTGTATACTCTTATCAATTTGAAAAACTTGACTATGTCCTCTTTGTCTATCTCTTCCTTGTACCTTAGGTAGATTGTCGGCTTTTTTATCCCAAATTCATCTAACTCACGCTGCAAGATATCCTGCTCGTCTTGATTCCTTGTTATCATAATTATGCCATCTGTGTTCATTACAATTGAAAGCAGCTCTGCCTGCTTGTCAGCAGCTCCTCTTTCCAAGGCAGGTATTTCGACTACCTGTATCAGAGCGCCTTTAGATTCCATCATGCCTACTTCTGGTTTTGTAGTTGTGAAGGGATAGCCTGCTATTTTTGGATTTGCATTCGTCAGTTTTTTAAGAAGCGTGCTCTTTCCTGTATTTGGGCTTCCTATTATGCATATCTGAAAGCCCTGTTTTTTTACAGCCAAGCTCCTTCTGCCTTTCTTTCTTTGCTTTTCTTTTTTTAATTCCTCTTTCATTCTTGCCAATCTCTTTCCCAACTCTGCCCTCAGCTTTTCAGCTCCCTTATGCTTTGGTGCTTCTCTTAGCATTTCCTGCAAAGCAGTTACTTTTTCCTTTAGCGTTCTTGCTTCTTCATATTTTTTCTGGGCTGCTAAATACTCTGCACTGACATTAGTTGGCATATCTCTATTTCTGCAAAAAACAGAATATTAAGCTTTCCTAAGTTCAAAAAGACCCAATGCTTCAAAAAACAAATGTTTTTCGTCTATTATGCGACAGTTAAGGCCCTGCTTCCCTGCAAAACTTATTAGCCATTGAAAATCATTTTTGGAGCTGGCCACCATAAGGGTCCTTGTTTTTTCATGCATGTATTTTCCAACTTCTTTAATAAATCTTGCTATTACTTCCCTGCCCTTCTCTCCGCCGTCCCATGACTTTGACAAAACAGGATGCCTCCGCCCCAAAATCTCATCATTTTCATCTCTGGGCACATATGGGGGGTTGAAGTAGATATAGTCAAAAACTCCATTTACGTTTCCAAAGAGGTCACTGCTTAAAACCTTTATTTTGCTTTTTACCTTGTGTTTTATGGCGTTCAATTCCGTATTTCTCAAAGCGCTTTTGTTTATATCCACTGACAACACTTTTGCTCCTTTTAGTGCTGCTACTATAGATATTATCCCACAGCCGCAACCCATATCAAGCACTTTACTTCCAGGCAATGGCCTGACATGTCTTGCCAGTAAAAAGGAATCTTCATCTGGCTCGTAAACATCCTCAAAAACTACAAGTTCAAGGTCATCAAAAAAAGTCTTCTTCATACTAAACTTATAGCAATCCCAATAATTAAAACTTCCCAAAAACAGTGGGGATGCCTGGGGCATCCCCAACGCAACGGTGACGCGTGCGTAGTGAAAAAGGTCCTTCATTGGTTGTCTACGAAGGCCTCCACGCTTATAAGTGCATTCTTATATAAAAAACTTCCTAATGCGACACAGGCTGCTGTTTTATGCCTGCTTTTTGTAAGTTATTAAAAGCTCTGGCTTCATTTCCTGCAAGATTGATTCAAGACTTCCTATACTTTTCTCCCAGCTAATTTGAGAGCTGGATGGTTTTAAAACAAGTGTTATCCTTTTTCCCCTATATCTTCCCAATCCACTTAACTTTACACTTACAGGTCCAAGCTTTGGCTCAAGGATAAATGCAGAAACTTCCTCTGATATCCTAAATCTCTTTGTCCACGTCATTTGTTGAGGCATCTCTTTTTCATCAATAAATACCAAAACCTTCTCTGCTGTATTATCTTTAAAATCCCTCTCATATAGTTTGAGAGTAGCTGAGCTTATTTCTAGATCAGGCATCTCAAAAGAGAGCAGTATCCATTTCTCCCCGTTTTTATTGCCTATCTTTAAGACCTCGCTGTTTTCAAATGAACTTTTTGGAGAGCTTTCATCAATATAACAGTCCCTCACAGGTCTTATGGAGAGCATATCTTCTGTCATAATTGGCATATCTAAACTCTCTGAAGGTATGCCAAGGCTTGGGGACACATCAACAGCAGAAGAAATTATTAAGGACACGAAAAGCACAGTTAAGCTTATCTTTACTGCGTTTCTCAAATTTCCCTCTCCTTTTATGTCTGACAGCATTGCTGTTCCCAGTCTTATACTTGCGTACGCAGCCAAGAATGCAGCTGAGGCTGAGAATAGGGCAAAAAGAGAGTTTACTCTAAAACTAATGCCATTTATAACTCCAATTACGAACATTACTAAAGGAGCCCCATATCCAAAAAGAAAAAGAGATATTGTAAATACCGCCAGAGAGCTAACTATTGGGTTTGTGGGGACTTGACCGTGGATAATCTCTTTTCCGCTGATGTTTATTAAAAATCCGAATAGCCATGAGATTGTTGTAATAGCAAAAATAATCAGTATTGCTTTCTTTCTTATCATCAAAGTGCCTCCTAATATATCAAAAACAGAATATTTATAAATTGATGCCCTTTTTGAGCTTTTCATTGCTGCTTTGAGCTTAACATTACATTTAATAATTTTATTTACGCCAAATGAAAGCATGAGTGAGAAAATAAGAAAAGAGGAAGTTTTAGAGGTGTTAAAAAAGGTGATAGACCCAGAACTAGGTGTGAACGTTGTTGATCTGGGTCTGATATATGACATAGAAGTTAATGACAACATACATGTGAAGATGACATTTACTGTGCCAACTTGCCCTCTAGGCAGGTGGATTCTTGGCTCTGTTACTGTGGCTCTTGAAGAGAAGTTTGGGAAGAAACCAGATATTGAGCTGGTCTTTGACCCGCCTTGGAATCCAGATATGATGAGCGACGAAGCCAAGAGGAAATTAGGATACTTAAAGTGATTTCTATGCTTTTGAAGGTAGAAAACTTAACTGTTAGACATAATCAGAAGGATTTAGTTGAACAGGCCAATTTGGAAATAAATAAAGGGGAAATAAAAGCTCTCATAGGTCCTAATGGTTCTGGAAAGTCATCACTGGCTTATGCTATAGCCGGCAGGCCGGATTACAAAGTGATTGAGGGCAATATTTTTTACAATGGCAAAAGCATAAACAACACAACCGCCTCTGAGAGGGCTAAGCTAGGAATTTATCTAATGTTCCAATCAGCGCCCCATATTGATGGGGTTAGGGTTAGAGATGTTGTGAGCAGCATAGCATCTGCTTTGAACAGAGACCCTGCTAAAATGGTTGGCAAAGTAGAGAAAGCAATGGGCTTCTTTAATATGGATTCTCAATTTTTGTCAAGGTATTTCAATAAAGGTTTTTCAGGCGGAGAAAAGAAAAAGTTGGATTTCTCTTTACTTGAAGCCATGGATGTCAAGTTAGCAATTTTGGATGAACCTGACTCTGGCCTTGATATGGACTCTATAAAGCTGATGGCAGATAGGATAAAGTCAATGCAGAAAAAAGGCATTGCTTTTCTTATTATCAGCCATCAATACAAGCTCTTTGATTATCTTGACATTGACTCAGTTTACATTATGAAAGACAAGAGGATAGTCAAGGAGGCAGGCACTGACATTCTAAAGCAGGTGGAGGAAATTGGATATGCGAACATATGAAGCAGATTGGGTGACTGAGATAAGGAAAAAAGCATCAGCGTCAATTAATAGTTTGCCTCTGCCGAGAGGCGAGTTTATAGACATCATGAAATTCATAAAATCTCCAAAAGAAATTCCCAAGATAGAGAAAATAGAGGACGCGCCAAAAGAGGTGCTGGACCTATTTGAGAAGATGGGCATATCTGAAGAGGAGAGAAAGATGTTTTTTGGGCTCTCAGTGCAGGCCAATGACAATGTCATATACAAAAAGGTTAGGGATGAGTTAGCGAAAAAGCAGATAATCATTGAGGCAATGGATGTAGCTTTAAAAAAATACGACTGGCTTAAAGAGTACTTTTTTAATCTGGTGAAATATGACGAAAATAAACTCACTGCATATCACGCTGCAAATTGGAAGAATGGTGTTTTTGTTTGGGCAAAAGGCAAATACGATTTGCCTATCCATGCTTATTTTATGCTCCTGTCTCCACTTTACAGCCAAATGGAGCATACTGTTGTAATAGCAGAGCCGCACTCAAAAATCTTTCTGGTTGAGGGTTGCACTGCTCCTCTTTTCATAAGGGAATCAGTTCACATAGGCATAAATGAGATATATATAAAAGACAATGCTGAGCTAACACTTACAAAATTACAAAATTGGCCAAAGCATGTCCACACAAGACCCATATCAAAGATTGTACTTGGAAATAATTCAAAGTTACATCTGATAAACGTTATATATGGTGGCGGGGCCTCAACAGTTGAGTATCCTGAGATAGAAATCAGAGGAGATAATTCAAAGGTATCTGTGGAGAGCATTGTTTTCACCAAAAGCAGCAAAGTAAAGCTTGGAGCAACCGTTTATGTGAGAGGCAAACAGTCCTCTGTTGTGTTGCCAAGCAAGGCAATTGCTTCTGAAGCTTCCAGTATCCTTATTGAGGACGAAATAAAAGCTTTCAGCAAATGCAAAGGCCATATCTCCTGTGATGGCATATTGCTTGATGATAAGAGCGAAATAGAAAGTGTGCCTGCATTATTTACTAAACATAAAGACGCTGAGCTTTCCCACGAAGCGTCCATAGGAAGGTTAAATGAGGAGGCACTCTTTTACCTGATGAGCAGGGGTTTAGATGAGGAAACTGCAAGAGCAGTTTTGATAAAGGGATTTGTTGAACCCGTTCTGAAGCATCTGCCCTTCCAATATCGAATAGAGATAAACAAGTTGCTGGAGATTGCTGCCCAAGGTTCAATGTGATCGCTGTTTTTTCTTCCACACAAAATATATGATTATCAAAGCAATGCATAGTGCAAGGATAACTATTGTTATCTGCCTTAAGTATTCATTTATTAAATGTTGTTTTTTTCCGAGGTAAAAGCCAAGTATTGCTAAAATGCTTACCCATATACCTGCTCCCATAGCTGTAAACGCCATGAACTTAGCAAAGTTCATTCTAGTTATGCCTGGAGGAAATGAGATGTACTGCCTCAAGCCAGGAATTAACCTGCCTATAAATGTTATCATCTCCCCATTTTCATTAAATTTGCTCTCAACAAATTCAAATCTCTCCTTGCTCAAGAAGAAATATTTTCCGTATTTAATGAGCATAGGCCTTCCTAAATACCGTCCCAGCCAATAGTTAAAGGCAGCTCCGAGAACGCTGCCGAGGATACCGAAAAAAACAACCAGCAGTAAATCCATTTTTCCCAGGAAGGCAAGATAACCAGCAGGTATCATTACTATCTCCGAAGGGAATGGAAAGAAGGAGCTCTCTAAAAACATGAGAATTACTATTCCTATATAACCCATATCTCCAACTGCATTCACAATCAATGAGGCCAATTCTCCCAATATCTCTATCATTTTGACCATCTCATAATTTTGTTTTTACTCTCAATTGCCAAGACAGACACAAAAAAAGCTAAAGCAACGCCTGCAAATATATCTATTGGAAAGTGCACTCCAACGTAAATTCTGGAAAAAGCAACTATTGAAGCCAAAAACAGCATGACTTTCGCAAGCTTTTTTTTGCCCAGCAAGAGAAGGGAAAATGCTGCAGTAAACATCAAAGTAGTATGGCCGCTGGGAAATGAGCTTTCCAAAGGATAGGGAATTAGTTTTGTCCCAACGCCAAGCGCAAAAGGTCTTGCATGATAATATATGCTGTTTATCAACTCTACTAATGCATAGGCCAGTACAGTGCTTATGCCTACCAATATGCCATTCACCCTATCTCTTTTCTTAATAAGCATTAAAGCGACCAGTATGGGTATTATATATATGATGTACTTGGCTGATAGGATCATAAAAGTATCTAAAATTGTGTTTTTTCCTGCCATGCCATTTATGAACTTAAAGAGCTCAAAGTTGCAAATTCGGATTATCTCTACATTCATTTTAATCACTGAAATTTGTTTGAATTATTAGACTATTAATCATTAATAAATATCACAGCTGAGAGCAAGCTTAATAAATCTGCACTGCCTATTTTTAGTGGTTTATATGGGAATGAAAGATGAAGTTGTAAAGTCTTATAAAATGCTCAAAGAGGCTGGCTTTAAGGTAGAGGATATTATATTTGAAGGAGCGATGAGCGTCAAGGCAAAAGATATTCTAGATAGAATAGAAAGGCTTTCCAATGAAAGGTCTGCCTTCGGCAACATAAGGATAGTTTATTCAGTAGACAAGAACCAAACCAGAAACATTGTGATACCAGTCGGCAAGGCAATGCCAGAAGTAGAGGAAGCTGAGGAAGACATAGGGCTTTGACGTTTATTCCAATAGGAATAAAAGCCCAATCTTTTGCTTTTAACCTTATTTTTCAACCTTTGTTAATGCTTTCGGGCCTTTTTTTGTCATGACAAAGGTGTCTTCTATGCGTATGCCTCCTAGCTTTGGAATGTGCAGGCCAGGTTCCAGCGTGAATACTGTGTTCTCATGCAGCAGGTCTTTGCTTTTTGAGCTTATCAAAGGGCTTTCGTGAACCTCTATTCCCACACCATGACCAAGAGCATATTTGACATATTTATCAAGGCCTTTGCTTTTGAAAAAAATCATCAACGGCTTTTGATATTTCAGAGGCCTTCACGCCAGGGTAAGCTAAGTCCATTGCCACATTTTGGGCTTCAAGCACCTTCTCATACAATTCCTTCTGCTTTTTGCTTGGCTTTACTATAAAAGTCCTGCTTAAATCAGAGCAGTAATTGTTTACTTTAAAGCCGATGTCTACGATTACTGTTTCTGCCTTTTTTATCTTCTTTTTTTCTGGCAGTATGTGAATATATAATGAATTCCTTCCGCTTGCCACTATCGGCTCAAAAGCAATGCTTTCACATTCATCCATCACAGCATGCAAAATCTCATTTCTAACCTTTCTTTCACTAACACCTTCTCTAACTACTTCCATAGCTACTCCCATTGCTTTGTCTGCATAGCTGCATGCTTTTTTTATCGCTTTTATTTCTTCAGTATCCTTCACGCTCCTTATTTTTTTCAGTTCCTCTGATATATCTATCAAACGTGTTTTTCTGCTTAATTTTTGGTAGAGCTTATAGCTTATCTTATCCTTCCTGATTCCAAGCTCTTTTATGCGTTTGCTTTCCAAAAAAGTTTTTAGATTTTTTCCGTGCCTTACAGCTATCTTTTTACTCACCCTTTTAAAAACTTCATAATCCCAAGTAAATAGGTAATTTTGCCTTCCAGTAAGCAGGCAATCATAGCTTTCTGAGTAAGAAGAAGGCCAGCCGCTTACATATGTAAGGTCAGCGCCAAAGAGAAGCGCTCGCATCTCCAAAGTTTTCTTAACGTTTCTTAAATGCTTACGGTAATCTACTCCCATAAATAAAGTAAGAAAGAGCACTTTATTAAGCTTTGACAAAATCTTTATATATCTGCGCGCCCTTAAGAAACTGCCAATGATGGCCCTAATTCTTCGTGTTGATTTTAACCTATTTATATACATATAGACATTTATCCAACTTATACTTAAATAATTGAACAATTGTATACTATTTATATGGATTTCTGTGCCAATTTTTTACATAAACGATAGTTTTATATATCACTTGTTCATTATAACTATTGGAGGTGAGTTGGCTTAAGAGGCAGGAAGGAAACGGTTGTTAATAATTAGGAGAGGCATGGGAGAAGGCTCACCCAGCCAAAGGGGTCATTTGTGTGGTTTCCCTGCCTCTCCACAACCACATTTGCCTTTTTCTCTTTTTAAAAGAAAAGCAGCTAAGGGCATTCATTATAAAAATTAATAAAAAAGAAGTTCAGAACGGAAAATCAACGATAACATACCTGCCTATTGCCTGTACTTTTTCAAAAGGCACCTCAATGAGATTGTTTGGATTTATGTACTCTTCTATGTCTTTTGTTATTTTCTCTGGTTTCACCACCAGGCTAAGAAGCTCTCCGCCGCGCTCAAAATACACGTCCAGAACCTCTCCCAATCTCAAACCTGCTGTGCTTACCACGGCCCTTCCTTTTAATTTTTTTCCTATTACTGGCTTCATAATACCTTACTCCTTTAATATGATTATGTCACCTATGGCAATTACTTTTTCAAAAGGAATGAAGTTTTCTTTTATGAATTTCTTGGCTTCTACTCTATCCCTTCCAAGAATGCTCATAGGGTCTTCTTTGAGCAAAAACTTTATCCTTTTCTCTGCAGGGTCTATAAGCACATCTCGCGCAGTGCCTATGAAATTACTATGCTGGTCAAATATCCTCTTTCCATAAACATCGCTTAGCTTATACATAGCAAATCAGCCTCTCTATTCTATAAACCAGTATTCATATTTAAAGCTTATTCATTCTTCTTATTTTTCAGCTTCTCCTCAATGCCCTTCTGCACCTCGGTTAATTTTGAGTTAATCATTTCTTCCTGCTTTTTAAGCTTTTCTATTTTCTCGTCGTTTTGTTTTTTCTTTTCATTGAGCTCATCTATAAGTTTTTTCACGTCTTTTTCAATAAGGACATTTCCAACTGCCTTAAATACCTTGCCTTTGGCTTTCTCAAGCTCAGCCAAGCTGTTGTTTATCTGAACATTTTCCAATTCCAAGAACTGTTTTTGTCCTAATATGTTCTGCAATTGCCTCTGCAGGCTATCTGCAAAGACCAACTGCTTTTGCAAATCTTCTTCTGCCATCCTTAAACCTCCTTTTTTATTATCCTATACTTTATGAACACAAATTCCTTTTTATGCTTTTTAACCTTGATGGTATTTTTTTCAGCCTCTATGACATTTTCTGTTTCATCTGATGTTTCTGTGTTAAACAGCTTTGTTATCTTATCCTTGTTTTCACCCAGTACTTTAATTTCCTCAAACGCCTTTTTTATTTTTTCATTGATACTACTGTGCTCTATCTGGATTATTTCAGGAAGCCATTCCCACGAATCTACGTGGTTCTCTATAAAGTGGATCTGACTTGGATTGCCGTGTTTTTCATATATGATAGCAATTCTTGAATAACCCAAGCGCCGTGCTTCTGAACATAAGGCATCAATATTTTTCTTTCCCCTTGTGATATAACGCGAGTGAGGCACTGCTTTTGCTAACTGCCTGGCTAAAGTCCTTGTCTTCCTTGAAGGTTTTCTGGAACTGCTTATCAACAACATAAAACTCAGTCAGTTCTCAGTTTCTTTGCAATGGGAGGTCTTTCTTTAATGAGAATCCTATATCCACAGTAAGGGCATTTTACTGCATTTATGTCATCAATTTTCTTTCCACACCTAAAACACTTCCAAGTCATGCCTCCACCTTCTCTTCTTTATTCTCTTCTTCCAGAAGAGATAGCACCTCTTCTTTGCTTCCCTTCCCACTAACTATCTTTTCAGCAGCCAGCCCTATTCTAGTTCGCGGGCTGTATGCCCCGCCAGCCATTATTAGACCGCATTTGCTGCACTCCCATATGGCAAAGCTCACTCTTTTCAATGACTTTCTGCCACACTGTGGACATATTTGAGGTCTTTTTTGAATCTTCTCGATTTTGTTTACTTTTTGTTTCAAGACAGAACTGTATCTTGCTCCGTATCTGGCAGCGCTTCCCAGTTTTCCTTTCTTCTTTTTCATCTTATCACCCTAAGTAAGTCTTTCTAATTTCATTTCCCTTCTCAAGGGCAACGTCTATCAAATTTTCAAGCTCAGGAACGCTAATTTTAGTTATCCCGCTTTTCTGTACAGCGCATATCTTCCCATCGTCAGTTGTGGTAATGGTTATTTTGCCGTCCATGCTTTTTTCTTCTTCTAAAGAAGGGTCTAAAATACTTACATTGCCAAATCTTGCAAAGGTGCAAGCCACTGGCTTTTTGCTGACAGGAAGACTATCCTTTTTGTCCTCGTATATCACCTTTCCATCCTCATATCTTGGCATCTTTGCAGTCCACAAAGCTTTAACAGCCGCCAAAGTTGCTGCATCTATTAAGTTTCCGTCAAAATCAAGGACGTGGATGTCTATTAGCACATTCCAGACCTCTTCGCCTTCTGTGATGCACAGTTTTTCAAAGTCAATCATCTTGCTCTCT
Source organism: Microcaldota archaeon (assembly GCA_003660975.1). Taxonomy (GTDB): domain Archaea; phylum B1Sed10-29; class B1Sed10-29; order B1Sed10-29; family B47-G15; genus B47-G15. Next base: position 58,237 of record QMVG01000005.1, on the reverse strand, counting down.
CTTATGCCTCTATCAACAACTCTTGCCAGTTCTATTGCGTTTTCGTTAGGAGGGCCTGGCTGAAAAACAGGAGAAGCCAGAGGAACAAGCTCAGCGTTAGTTATCAATGTTCCCATATTTGGAGAATCGGAGTATGGCTGGCCCACATCCATTTTCACGCCCACCAAGATTTGTGTGTTTCCAAGTTTTATATATGCACTGCCTTCTGCTCTTTTCACATAATCTGTAATTATCTCAATAGGCCTGTATTCATATGCTTTTCTTCCATCACTTCTCTTTCCATTTTTTATCATATCTGCTACAGCGTCCTTTTTTACTAACCACACAATTTCATTTTCATCTACCATTTACTTCACCTTCATAAGCTTTTTTCAAAGCATCTCTCTGAATTCTATATATCTCATCGCAACCTTTCAGCGCCAATCTTAGTGCTTCCTTAAACTCATCTTTTGTTAAGTCACCATCCATCTGAAGATAGACAAGTTCCTTTGTCCTTGGCATGTATGCAATTGGCAAATCTGCTTCCCCAAAGTTATCCTCTAGCTTTCCTAAGTCCAATACGACTTTCCCATCTATCTTCCCAGCAGCACAGGCAGTTATCAAGCTTTTCATAGGTATGCCTGCATCAGCAAGCGCAAGGCTAGCTGCCGTTAGACCAGCACAGCGAGTTCCTGCATCTGCTTGCAATATCTCAACGAATATATCTATACTGGTTTTTGGAAAGTATTCCGTAAAAATCACATGTTCTAGGGCTTCTTTGCTGAGCTTTGATATTTCAATGCTTCGCCTACTGGGTCCTGGCCTCACTCTCTCATCTGTGCTGAAAGGAGCCATATTATACCTGTAATTTATTCTTGCTTTCAAAGGGTCTTGTGTGTGCCTAGGCAAACATTCTCTGGGTCCGTACACAGCTGCTAAAACCTTGTTTCCTCCCCACTCAAGGTAGCAGGAACCATCTGCTCTTTTTAAGACACCTACCTCCATCTTTATCGGTCTCAGTTCATCATATGCCCTTCCGTCAATTCTTTTTCCATTCTCAAACAGTTTTAAACCTTCTTTTTTCATTCCCATTTAATTCACCCTTTCAACATTTCATCTAAATACTTTTCTATTCTTTCAGTAAGGCCGGATGTATGGGCCTCTCTTTCTATTTTAAAGATTGCATCCGCTAAAATCGGAGAATTCTTTCCTTTTATCCATATGCGGCCATTCCTTCCAACGAAGAACGAACAGCCAGTTTTATCTTTTAGTAATTTGAGCATTGAGTTGTTCTTTCCTATTACCCTAGGTATCCTAACAGGGTTTATCTCTATTATCTCACCACCGAAAAGTTTCCTTTCATTACCCAGTGTTGCATTTCTTACTTCATCAATGTCTATTACTTCTGCTGATACAATGTCTTTGTAGTTGAGGGAGTTCTTGGTTGGCAGGAATGCAAAATGGGAGCTGTTTATGTCAACAATAACACCGCCGTATTTAACATCAATAACGATTCCTATTACATAATCTCCTTTGTGTGGCATGTATTTTCCTTTAAGTGGCACTATCTTGAGGAAGTTGTCTTTCTTTTCCAATATGCCAAACACTTGTGAGTAGTAGTTATTTCCTTCCCTATAATAGTGGGCGTTTGGTCTTCCTTCCAATTTTTCTCCAGGTATTACAAATCTTTTCATATAATCTCCTTATTTTCTTTCAATGATCTTTGTTTCAACATTTCCAGCAGTTATCTTGTTGACAAAGTCCAGGAACTCTGATTCGACAGCAGTTGGCAGCTCAAATAGGGCATAAAGCGAACCGTCATCCAACCATCTTTCTTTTGTCATTTTGTATTTTTTGAGAGTTCCGTAAACCCTTGCAGCATAAGTTGCTGGAATTATTATTTCAATTACATCTGTTTCGATTTTCAGTGGGAGTATTCTCCTCAGAGCAGATATCACTGCATCCAATTGCTCTTCAGGGCTCTTAAATGGGTCAATGTGGATATTGGCCTCCTTCATTGCGTTTTCAATTCTCTGCATTGGGTGTGGCATATGAGTATTAGGGTCAACAGCGTTCTTAGCAATCATATTTATGATTTTCTTCCTCTTCGCTTCCTGCATTTTTCTCCTCTGCTCTGTTGTTATCTGAATGTTTCCGTGCCTCAAAATATAATACAAGATAGTTTCAAAATCGTCTGTCCCGAATGCTTCTATTATGTCCTCTCTCTTTGCCCTCTCTCCTTTGTTGACATCTGAAAACACTTCCATGTCTGCCACGAGCTCGTCAAGTGGGACCTTATTCCCTTTCCTGACTTCCTGCGCCCTTTCAGGCTCAACAAGTACCTCAAAGTTCTTGCCTTTATGCTCATATCTGGCAATAACTGCCTTATCTACACTAATCATTTACCTCACTTCTTTTGTCCCTTTTTCTTCACTACCTTCTCAATTGCTGCCTTTATTTCGTCTCTGGACATCTTTATTACTTTTCTATCCCTGTCCATTATGTAGAATATGTCAACAGTATTTTCAGATATTTTTTTGTCCCCTACTTTTGTCAGTATTCTCAAGGCCAATGAAACAGCATCATCCATTGATATGTTTTCGTCATATTCCTTCTCTAAAATTTCATCTACCTGTGGTTTTCCAGAACCTATAGATGAAGCGTAGAGCTCTCTAAATGCTCCAGAAGGGTCAGTTTCAAATAAATGTTTACCACTTTTGTCAATTCCCATTATGAGAAGAGCTGCTCCAAAAGGCCTCGCTCCTCCAAACTGCGTATATGTTTGTTTTAGGTCACAGATGTCTCTTGTAAGTGTTTCAACATCTATTGGCTCGTCATAGACATACCTCTCTTGCTGAGCCACAACCCTTGCATGGTCTATGAGCCTTCTTGCGTCTGCAACAAGGCCAGATGTTGCAACTGCAATGTGTTCATCAACCTTGAATATCTTTTCTATGCTTTCACCTTTTAGCAGTCTTGACTCCACATTTTTGTCTATGGCAAGCAGCACCCCATCTCTGAATATCATGCCGAGTGCAGTTGAACCACGCTTGACAGCTTCTCTTGCATATTCTACTTGGAATAGTCTCCCATCAGGGCTGAATACTGTTATTGCCCTGTCATAGGCTTGTGTGGAAGAAACCGGAAGCAATTAATCACCTCTTTTAACCAATTCTTTAGCTTTTTTAACAGTTCCTGTAGTCTTTATAATATGAACAAAGCACTTATTAAAGCTTATTTCTCTTATTAGGCTCAATGCCTGTTCTACCTGCTTTAAGGCCCTGTTGTCCACTTTTAACACGCCCTTTTTGCTTTTTTCATCAAAATATACTACCGTTGGCGCTGCATCTGCCATGCCATTGATGCCTATAAATGACTTGATTTCCCTGAAAAAGGCTTTTTTAACAGCGTCTTCCTTTACTCTTTTTTCTGAGATTATTTCAAATATGACATACCTCTTTTTTTCTTTCAGCACAGCAGGAAAGGGTTTCATAAGCTTTTCCTTCTTATTATCCCTTTTGGAGACTCTGTGATGCACCATGTGGCTTGAGCTCTGCTAAGGCCAAGCATTTCACCAAAAAGGATTAACTGCTCAGGGCTCCGCATTTCGTAAATCTCAGCAGCCAAGCTCATCAACACCAAATCCCCTTTTAATTTGCTAACAAGCGCAGTCAAACGCCTCATGTTGTGCAATAATCTTATTCTACTGTTCTCATCAGCCCGGAGGAATTTGCTGAAGGAGATGCCTATTGATATTTGCTTTTGCTTTGCTATGTTCAGAAAGGCAGAATCAATAAAAAGTCCTCTCTTGTCGAATGGGTCCAATATTATGTCAATCATTTTATTTCTCAGCTGTCTTTTGCTTTCTTCAGGGCTTTTAGGCGATATAATATTTATCTTTGTCTTTGAAATCTTATCACGGCTGAGCTCATTAAAAAGCAGTCTAGAAAAGCCAAGCTTTTTTCCAAATGAGACACAGTCCTCTGAAGCTACAAAATCAATAAAGGCTTTCATTTACTTCCCTTCCATCTTATTCTTATCGCTGTAAAGCTGCCTTCGATATCATAGTACTCACCAGGCCCTATAAAAACGACATCATCAGGCCCAGCTGTCATAGGCTCTTTGCCGAATTTTACTATTAAACCCCCTGCTAATACATAATATAGAATATTATATTCACCGCTTGTTTTTCTCTCCTTGCAATTGATGGCCTTTAATTTCTCAATTTTTGGCTCTTCTATTTCTGGAATTAAGTCTGCAAGTTCTAAACCATCCTTCTTTTTAAACTTCATTTCATGGCTTCTTATAATCTTAATCATGCCAATATCTCCTTTGCAATCTTTTTGTGTTCATCTGCTTTTTGGTATGAAATCAAATGTATTTTAACCAAGATTATATCTCCGCTGTATTGTTTCTTTAATTTTCCCTTTAATAAATCCTGTTTTGAAAAGCGTATATATAACTTGCCTTCGCTATCTATCCTATCCCCAAGTGATTCTAAGATTTCATTCCTATCTGTTTCAGAAAGCAAGGATTTTAATTTATTTATAAAGCTCTTGATGTCCCTGCTTTTCTTTATCTTGTATGTGATTTTCTTTATCTTTGGCCCATAGTATGATTCTATGGATTCTTTTGTAGGCTTTATCTCAGTTAGCGTCTTCACTGATTCCAGCACTTTCTTCTCATCTTCAGTGGGGTATATGAATAGCTCCATTTCCACCTCTGAAATGTTCTTCACATTACCGCTTCCTGAAAACCGCATGCTTTCTGTTAGCGATTTTATTCAAATCCTTATCATTTTTTATTTGGGGGTGATTTGGGTCTACGAGGATCACTTCGTACCATTTGTGCTGTCCATCCTCACCAACCCAGTAGGAGTTTATTACTTCCATATTCATATGCTTTCTCTGAACTCTTTCCTCTGCGATTCTCTGCAATGATTTTGCCCTCTTTCTTTTATTTACTCCCATTCTGTGTGGTCTTCTTTTGGCATTTGGCCTTGTGATGTGGCCAGAGCCTTTTTTAACTCTAACTCTGACAACTATTATCCCCTGCTTTGCTTTGTACCCTAACCTTCTTGCTCTTACTGGGTTTGTTGGCTTTTCCACCCTTACCTGGGCAGGTTGTTTTCTCCACTCAATCAGCTTTTGCCTGTACAGTTCTTTTAGTTCTTTGTCCTTTCCAGAATACTCTCTCTTAAATGTTTCAGATATTAGTTTACTTGCTCCCATTCAACTCACTCCTTGCTCCTCTTCTGGCTTTTTAGCCAACATTGAGGATAATTAAAAAGCTCTGCAATATTTTGTTCGGGTTTATTTATAAATATTTCCTTCAGACAATGTCTCTCATGTCTTTTGCCCTTTTTGCTTCCTGCTTTTTAGGAAGCTTTCCCCCATATGCTTTTATCAACCTTTCCCAATCACTCCAGCCACGTATTTTCTTTACAGTGCCTTTTTTCTCTGCTTTTTTCATTAGTCCAACAACGTCTTTTGCTTTCCTTAATGCAGCCTCATTCTCTGCAATTTCAACAACTTGCTCCATATTCAAAGTGAACTTTGCATTCCTTGGTAATGCGACCCCTTTCTTTCTTAACACATCAATGAGTTCCTTTACCTCAAATGCAAATTCTGGAAGCTTTTTCTTGCTTAAGCTTTCGTTAATTCTTTTCATTCTCTCTACAATCTCTGGATCACTTGCCGCTCTTTTTTCTTCAACCTTCATCCATCCCTTTAGTTCCTTAAAAGACTGCTTTCCTATGTCCATTATCTGCTCTACTAGTCTGGCATTGCTTTCTCTCTCCTCTTTTTCTTGAAGCCTACGCATTACCTCTTTGTATTTAGCTTTCTCAATTTCCAATACCGGTCCTTTAAGGCCCTTGGCGGACTTTATCTTAACCCTTCTCATTCAAGCACCCTATCTCTGATACATAGTCTAAATTTATAAACTTGCCGGCCAATCTATATTAACATGGACACTCAGTTTACGAAACGTTTTGAAAGCAAGGTCAGAGAGACAATAAATAGCTATGGCCTTCTTTCTCCTGGTGAAAAAGTTCTGGTGGCAGTTTCAGGAGGAAAGGACTCTGCAGTAGTTATGCATCTCTTGAACAAATTTGGATTTAAAGTAGAGGGAATCTTTATCGACATCCAAACAGGAGATTACATTGAGAAAAATATGGTCAATGCAAAGAACATTGCTGAAAGCCTTGGCATTAAACTTCATATATTCTATCTGAAAAAAGAGATAGGCTTTACCATGCTGGAGCTTTGGAAGAAGTTGAAAGATAAAAAGCTGAACAATTGTATGGTTTGTGGCATAGTGAAAAAGTGGTTGATGAACAAAAAAGCGAAAGAGTTGGGATTTAGGAAGATAGCCACAGGCCACAATCTGGATGATGCGGCTGAGACCATATTAATGAATTTATTCAGCGGGAACCCCTGCTTAGGTATTAATGAAGGACCAATGACAGGCGTGCTCAGAGACGAAGCTTTCGTGCAGAGAATAAAACCACTTTACTTTCTCAGTAATGAGGAGATAAAAAGATATGCTGAAGGCATTGGTTTTAATATTATTTACGAACCATGTCCTTTTCTTGTTTCTGGTTCTAGACTTCTTATGAGGAAGCACCTGGGAGAATTAGAAAGATATGATAATGAGATAAAGGTTAAAATCGTTAAACATTTCTTAGAGCTGCTCCCACGACTTAGAGATTACTGTGACCCAGGTGGTGAACTTAAGCGGTGTAGGTTGTGTGGAGAGCCCAGCAGAACAGAAATATGTAAAATGTGTAAGCTAATGGAGGGAATCTTATGAAAATGCTGTCTCTTATCTCAGGAGGCATTGACAGTCCTGTAGCAGCTTATTTAATGATGAGAAGAGGACATGAGATTAGAGCCGTTCACGCATTTAATCTAACCTCTCAAAGTAAACAAATGTTGAGTAAAATAAAGGTGTTGGGAAAGAAGCTATCTGAATATCAGAAGCCATTTCTTCTTTATCTGCTTCCATTTGGAGATATCCAGAAGGAAATAATCAAATGTATAAAGCCAAGGTTCAGGATGATTATTTACAGGCGCTTTATGTTTAGGATATGCAATGAAATAGGGAATGCAGACGCAGTCATAACCGGAGATAGTTTGGGGCAGGTCGCCTCTCAGACGTTGGCAAACTTGAAGTGCATTTATGAAGCATCCAAGCTGCCTGTTGTTTCCCCCCTTATCTCTATGAACAAGCAAGAGGTGATTGACATAGCAAAGCGCATTGGGACGTATAATATATCTATATTGCCTTATACTGATTGCTGTTCATTTATGATAGCAAAGCACCCAGAAACGCATGCTTCTTTGGAAGATATAAAAGAGGCAGAGTCGCGCGTTGACAATGCTAATGACCTGGTGAGGGCTGCCGTTAAGAAGGCTGAGCAAATAAGGTTTTGACAAAAGCTTTTTAAACCCCTGCATTTATAATCTTACTGCGTTTTCTGAGCATTGAAAAGGTGTTTCTATGGGACTTAGACCTGCAAGAATATACAGGGCAATTCAAAGGGCTTGGACCAGAACTGCTAGAAGAAAAGTAAACAAGGCTTTTGTTAAAGGCGTTCCTGATTCAAGAATAAGAAGCTTTGACATGGGAAGCCCAAAATGGCAGAAAGAGGGAGATGTTGAGGTGTATCTAATACCAAGCTTTTCATGCCAAATAAGACATAATGCCTTAGAGGCTGCAAGAATTGCATGCAATAGGCATATGGAGAAGCATGTTGGAAAGGAAAATTACTATTTCAAAGTGCGTGTTTTCCCACATCAGGTTCTGAGAGAACATGCAATGCTTTCAGGAGCAGGAGCTGACAGGCTTTCTTCTGGTATGAGAAAAGCTTTTGGCAAGCCTGTTGGAAGAGCTGCTGTTGTTAAGAAAGGACAGAAGATAATGAGCATTTACACCACGAAGCAATTTGAAAAGGAAGCAAGAGAGGCATTAAGAAAAGCAGGTAGCAGGATGCCTGGGACACCGAAAGTAAAGGTTGAGGCAATAAGGAAAGAAGAGGCAGGCAAGGAAGCAGCTAAGGCATCTGCCTAATTTTTGCAAATTTTTATATAGTAAATGCGCTCTTCTTATTGTTGTGCTGAGCGGTGAGCTGTATGGGAGTTAAAAGGAAAACTGCCTCCAGGAAAGCTATGCCTGAATGGCTTTTCAAAATAAACAAAATAGAAGAGGCGGCGAGAAAGGTTGAAGAATTAAAGAAAAAACAAAGAGAGATAATTGAGGAGGGCGAGGAGATTCAAGAGATATGGGAAGCAGAGAAGCTGCGTTTAATGCTGAAAGAAAGCAAAGTTGATGAAGCCATTCCTCCAAAGATAAGAGATTCAGGCTTGGTGCCTGATATTGTAGAACAACAGAAAAGCAAAGTGGAAATGCTTAAAGAAGCGATAAACTTTGATGAAAGAAGACTGCGTAAATTAGACAGAGAGCTAGAAGAAATAAAGCGCAAAACCTTGCCCGAGCTGGAAAATCTCAAGAATGAATTGGATAATGAGCGTAGGAGATTGGAAAGTAGGTATATGTCTTCCCCTTCAAAGCAGAAGGAGATACTGCTAAAGTTAGCCCGCATACAGGAGGCAATGAAGAAATTAAAGAAAATAGAGGAAATGGTTAAATGAAAAAGAGGGGAAAACAGAAGGCAGTGGTAGAGGTCACAGAAAAAGGAATCAGAATAAAAGCAGATAGGGAAGCAGAGATAAAGCACTTCAAAGACTTAAAGAGGCTCAGAGACTCATTGCTGAAAAGAAGGGAAGAATTGGTCAGGGAGCTGATAGACTTGGGAGTATTGCTCCCAGAGTCAAGGGATTTGACCAGGATGGCAGGAGATATAGAAAAATTAAAAAAAGCAAGAAGGAGAGCAGGAAAGTTAAGCCCTGTGGAAGCAGAACTTGAAAGAGCAAAGGAAAGCTTGGTGCCTTCATTTTATAACAGTGAGGAAATATTAAAAAGGCAACTTGAAAAGGAGGAAAAAGAATTCAAGGAGAAGGAGAAATTGCTGAAAACCCTTAACATCCTAATAGATTACCTGGACCGCCTGCTAACAAAAGAAAGCCACTAACTTATTTCTTCTGTTATTGCTGTGTTAAAGGCTTTAAGCTTTTTTCTATCAAATCTATGGAAAAAGCTTAAGCAAAAAAGCAAAAATAAGCTTTTTTCTACTAAACCTACAGAAAAAGCTTAAGCAAAAATGGACCCGGAGGGATTTAAGCCTTTTCTGTTATTGCGATGTTAAAGGCTTAAGCGAAATAAAGCCCCAAGCTTATGGTCTTCGACCATAAATGGACCCGGAGGGATTTGAACCCCCGACCTTCCGCGTGCAAGGCGGACGATCTACCACTGATCTACGGGCCCTTTTGCATATAAGTAAAACTAAGAAATTTTTGAAATAAAAACTTATTAACTCTTTCTAAGGTGACACATATAGAATGTTGTCTCCCCTTACAATTACAGTTCCTATCCTGGCCACCTTTTGGTCATCTTTCAGCTCGTCAGCATCTTCTAACACGAGATTCATATGCTGGTCAAAAGCTCTCAATATGCCGCGCAGCTGCATATTGCCCTTCAGCTTTACCATTGCGCTTTTTCCAACGATGCTGTTCAAAAGGTCAAAAGGCCTGCTTATCTCCTCTGCCATGTTTTGTGTCACCTCTTTTAAATTTTAAAAAACTAATGATTTTTTTCAACCATGATTTTTTAGGAAGTTCTGGTATATAAGCAGCACCTGTCAGAGAAGCGACCAATTTGTGTATCTCTTCAACATTCTCATTTTCAGGATCAGATATCACTATTGGTTTGCCTGAAGCAACAGATTTTTTGATAGCGGGGTCAAGCTTTATTCTTGCCAGTATGGGGGCATTTAGAAGCGCGGCTATCTCCTTGTCTTTTATCTCTCCTCTCTCTCCTGTTATCATGTTTATTATTACACCCGTGACTGAACTGCCCATCCTTTGAGCAGCTTGTGCTGTCTTATATGCGTCTGCCACACTCATCTTTTCTGGAATCACAACAAGTAAGGTCTCTTTACAGGCATTAAAGCAGGCAAGAGTGTCCTTTCCAGTGCCAGCAGGACAGTCCAATATCACAAAATCAGCCATCTCAGCCAACTTCTCCACAAGCTCTGGGAGCTTCTCAGGGTCTATTCTTCTCTGCTGTGCAGGGCTTATGCCTGCTGGCATGAATAGTGCTTTATTATATGTTTCGTACAATGCATCTTCAATGTTGGCTTCACCAGAAACTACATCCTGCAGCGTTAATGGTCTGCCTTCCATTCCCAAAGCCAGCTCTAGATTTGCCATATCAATGTCTGCATCCAATATAATTACCTTTTTTCCAGTAGCCGCAATAGCGATACCTAAATTAGCTGCAATGGTTGTTTTCCCAACACCTCCCTTGCCAGAGGCAATGGCTATTGTTCTTGTCACTCTTCCTCCTCCTTAAACCTTTTGCTCCCCTCTTCAAGCATCTGAGCGATTCTTCTTAATTCAATTGAACTCATCTCACCATCTGCTCTTATGCTGTAAATTTTATTTTTGAATTTATAGATGTTTTTGTATCCTTCGTCATCTTTTACTACTACCATTTTAGCTTTTGGAAACTCAGACTGAATGTATTCAAATATGCTTGACCCTTTTATTGCATTTGAGTATGCTTTTTCATCAGTGCTCAGCACCATCTCTCCATTTACATTTGAAACAACAATATGCTTAACATCGTAATCACTCGCTAATTGTTTGGCATATTCATCTAGTTTCTCTGCTTCTTTCCTCTTATGCTCAGTTATGAGCTCTTTGAGTATTCTCATTTTTTCCTCTTCTAATTGCTTAGAAGTTTTCTTCCCAAGTATATTATAAATTAACTCAACTGCTTTCATTTTTATCTCCCTTTGATAAAGATGGTGGGCTTGACAGCATTACAAGATTATACTTCTTTAACAATGCCTCTCTTGAAAGACCAGAAGCCTCTTTGCTACTGTGAAGAACCTCATTTTCAAAATCACGGGAGAAACTGTTGGGAACTGTTAAATTTTCTGGACCCACCCCCTCTTTTAAAAGGTAATCATCATTTAGAGTCATAAAAAGCTGTACTTGATAGCTCTCCAGAGCATATGAGTCAATGATGGCTCTTGGATTTAAAAAAGCATTGAGGCTTCTCTTTAATGCTTCCTCTGCTCTGAATTCTTTTTCGAATGTGAAATAATTATATGAAGAAGCAACAATTTTGCCTTCGCTGAAGACAATTATTCCCTCCTCTAAACCGTAATTGCCTTCTGCGGTAACTGTTATATATCCATTGAAAGAGGCATTCATTAGGTTTAGAATATATTCCTTTGCATTAATTTCTTCAGTGGCTTTTCCCTTGTCAATTACCTTCCCAGCACTTATCCTCATATCAGCGCCTCTCATTGATTTTAATAACATAATCTGCCGTGTTTCTTAATGAGGCCGAAAGTGGCTCGCTTCCTATAACAATAGTGTCTTTTCCGTATTTTTTAGCTTTCAATAAAATGGATTGGAAATCTCCATCTCTTGTCATTACAGCAATTACATCTATGTGACCATTGAAAATTGCCTCCATGGCTTCTGCTGCCATTGGAGCATCAATATCATCGCTTGTGACTATAACAACTTCAAAACCTTGATTCACTATTGCTTCTATCAGTTTTTCAGGAGCATATTGGTTTAAGAAAACCTTGCCAATCTTTATACTTCCAAATTTCTCCAGTTGCTGTTTGACTTTGTTCAAGTCAAAATCAAATTCTTTTCTAAGCATATTCGGACCATCAACAAAGAAAGCTATTGCTTTCTTTTTCTTTCCCATACCAAATTTTGTTTTAACTTCTTCCAGTATTCTCGGCATCTAAGCACCTCTTACCTTAAAGGCTTTCCATGTGTTTTTATTAATTATATTGTTTAATTCCTTTAATTCTATGCCTTTTATCTCAGATATCTTTCGTGCGCTTTCCCAGACATTTGCAGGTTCATTTCTTCCCTGTCTGTAAGGGTGTAAATACGGTGAATCTGTCTCAAGCAACATAATATCTAAGGGAATGTGTTTAATTAACCTTATGTTTTCTGGATAACAAATATTGGTAGCGAGAGAGATATAAAAAGAGCTGTCAATCGCTCTCTTGATTTCTTCCAGCCCTCCTGAGAAAGCATGGAGTATTACGTTAACTTCTGCCCTTTCAAGCTCTTTGAATATATCTGACCACGCTTCTCTGCAATGAATTACTAATGGCTTGTGAATCTCATTTGCCAGTGCTATAAACCTCCCAAGATTTATTTTCTGACGCTCCTTTTCCTCTGCTGCATGGTAATACTCTAAACCAACCTCTCCTATTGCAATTATATCTTTTTCCTCTTTTGCCCATATTTCAACATCATCTATCTTTTCTGGCTTTTTTAGGCAGGCCATTGGGTCCATCCCTGCCATGGGATACAGGAATTCAGGATAGGCCCTGTGGAGTTGTAATACTCGCCTGTTGCTTCTAAAGCTTGAGGCAGGCAGAAAAACTGCATCAAGCTTTTCTTTGGCCCTTTTGACCACTTCGTCAATATCCTTCTTGAATCGCTTATCATCTAAGTGCGCATGGTTGTCTATCACAACACCACCTAATGCATCAGTCACAGCAATATTATTTATAAAAGTATAGAGTAATGTTAGTTATGGAAATTAAGAGGCTCTTATTTGTTTTGGTGCTGACAGGTGTTCTTGTAGCTGTAACAATAAGCTTTATCTTAGGGGTGGATGAGATAATTGCCCTGCTCAATAAAGCGAATTTGCTATATCTTGCTTTGGCTGTCCTGCTCCAGTTTCTAGGTATTGCCTTTCTAACAGAGAGGTGGAAGATATTTACAGACAAGGCTGGTGTTAAGATTTCTTTTTTTAAAATATATCAAATCATGCTTGCTGGTATTTCAATAAGCAACATAACACCTTCAGCTCGTGTAGGAGGAGAGCCACTTAGGGCCTATCTGTTAAACAAACACGGAAATTGCAGAACTGGAAAGAGCTTGTCAACTGTTGTAATTGAAAGGATATTTGATGCAGCAACATTTGCAATGATTTCTCTCGTGGTTCTTGGCAGTGCTATGGTTGTATTGCCGTTATGGATATCTTCATTGCTTTTCATTGCTTTTGCCTTTAATGCCTTTTTTTTGTTTGTGATGCTCTATCTCTCTCTAGAAAAGAAGGCAGGAATGGGTCTTGTGAACAAGCTTATAAGCTTCTTTTCTCGTTTTTCGAGAAGGCTTAGAAAAAAATCAGTTCAGAAGCAGATATTATCAGGCGTTGAAGACTATATATACAATGCTAGATACCTGCTTAGGGAGAAAAGACTATGGCTGTACGCTCTTGTGCTTTCATTTATGGTGTGGCTCGCAGATTCTTTCAGGATGTTCTTTGTTTTCAGAGCTTTGGGAGCCAATGTTTCTCTTTATGTCATATTTACTGTCTTGGTGATAACTGCTCTTGTAGGTTTTCTTCCATTAATACCTGGAGGGTTAGCTTTAATAGAGAGTTCTATGATAATTATTTATGTGCTATCAGGCATGAACACTGCTTTGGCCGGAGCGCAGACTATATTGGACAGGTTTATATCATACTGGCTTGTCACTTTCACAGGTCTTTTCTGCGCTTATCGTTTGGGCCTGAAGCGCAAGAAAAAATTTGACATAGATATCAAATGAGGTGTGCGGAATGGAAGTTGAGAGAAAGGAGCTTAAGGAATTAAAACCAGGAAAACTAGTTGTTATTGATGGTGAGCCGTGCAGGGTTGTTGACATAAGTATAAGCAAACCAGGAAAGCATGGTGAAGCAAAAGCAAGGGTTTCTGCTGTTTCGCTATTTTCAGGAAAAAAGAAAAATATTTTGGGACCTGGTGATATGAGGGTTGATGTTCCTATATTAATTAGGAAAACTGCCCAGGTCATAGCCCTTATGGGCGATAGGGCGCAGTTAATGGACATGGAAAGCTATGAGACCTATGAAGAGGACATCCCAGAGGACATGAAAGGAAAACTAGAAGCAGGGCAGGAGGTAGAAGTCTGGGAAATTCTTGGCAGGAGGCTAATAAGCAGGGTAAGGTGATAGTATAATGCCTGAAGAGGTTGCTGACAAAGAGTTCAATATAGACAAAGAAAAGCATTTCAGCGAGTGGTATAATGAACTACTGTGGAGGGCAGAGCTAATAGATCAAAGGTATAATGTAAAGGGTTTTCTAGTTCACAGACCGAATGCCACAATTGCTGAAAACCTGATTGAAGAGATGTTTGAAAAGGAATTGCAAAGGAGAGGGCATAAACCAATGCGCTTTCCAGCTGTGATTCCAGAGGAGAACTTTGAGAAAGAGGCAGAACATGTTGAGGGCTTCTCACCAAATGTGTTTTGGATAACTCATGGTGGTAGTACTAAGTTGGAAAAAAAGCTAGCATTGAGACCAACAAGCGAAACAGCAATGTATATAATGTATGCCCAATGGATTCGCTCATATAGAGACCTTCCATTTAAAGCTTACCAGCGCTGCCAAGTTTGGCGCTATGAGACCAAGCATACTAGACCTCTATTGAGGGACAGAGAGTTTTACTGGATAGAGGCGCATGATGTTTTTGAGAGCAAAAGAGAGGCTGAGAGACAGGTTATTGAAGATATGGAAATCACAGAGGAGATAATCCACAATAAATTGGGCATTCCTTTTTTATATTTTAGAAGACCCTCATGGGACAAGTTTGCAGGTGCTGAATATACTTTTGGGGCTGATGCTTTGATTGCAAGTGGGAGGGTTTTACAGCTGCCTTCCACTCACTTTTTAGGCCAGAACTTTTCAAAGACATTTGGCATAAGCTTTATTGATAAAGACGGAAATGAAAGGCACCCGTGGCAGACATGCTATGGGCCTGCTGTAGGTAGAATCCTGGCAGCTGTGATTGCAGTTCACGGTGACAATAAAGGCTGCGTCTTTCCATTTGAAATAGCTCCTATTCAGATTGTTATTGTGCCAATATTCAAGACAGGAGTAGATATTGATGCAATAAACACCAAGTGCTTGATGCTACACGAGAAACTAAAAAAAGAATACAGGGTTGAATTTGATGAGAGTGATAAGCAACCTGGAGCTAAATTTTATTATTGGGAGCTTAGAGGCGTTCCAATCAGAATCGAGGTAGGAGAGAAAGAGTTACATGAAGCCAAACTTACTATCGTAAGGAGGGATACAGGAAAAAGAGAGATGATAGATGAAAAAGAGCTTGACAAGTATCTAAAGAATGTAGGAAAAGAAATTCTCAAAAATCTGAAAGAAAAGGCAGATAAAGACTTCAATTCACGACTCTTTGAGGCAAAAACGAAAGAAGAATTGAAAAAGTTAGCTGATAAAGGGGGCTTTATCAAAGTGCCCTTCTGCTCAATTGATAGTGATGGCAAGCCTTGCGCTGACGTGATAAAAGAAGAAACTGGCTTGGAGGTTAGAGGCGTCCTACATGGTAGAGAGGAAGCAGCAAAAGGTAAATGTATTATCTGTGGAAGAGAAGCCAAATTGATGGTTTACTTAGCAAAATCTTATTAAATGCAAATGTGTTCTCATTTTTGATGAGGGCAAAAGTGATATTTTTTGTTTTGGCATTTCTGATACCTTCAATAGCAATAGATGTAGAATTGACAACATCGGGCCTAAATGCTTCTGGTTTCACTCTAAATGAAACTGAAAGCTCTTTTATGGTAAGTGCTCCGAAAAAAACGTTTGGAGAGTGGTTTTTGAAAATTAATACGGGAAAGAGAGGAGATAGATTTGACTTCTCCTTTAGTTTTAGGATAGATGTTGGAACTTCATTTATACCTCGGCTTGACGTGTATTTCTACGACAGAGATGTCAATCTTTCAAATCCAGACTTTGTGAAACACGGCTTTGCAGACGAAGCGTGCTATGTTTATTCAGTGAGGAATGGCAATAGCTTAAACGAAATAAGAGGTTTTTTTGAGCTTTGGGGCAAGGCGAATTGCTATTCATACGATAGCTCAAAAGGAGAATACAATGGTAGCTGTGAGCATTTTAGTGGCGATTATTCATCAGAAAACCCACCTATTGCCTTAAACCAAACTTATGTAAAGAGTTTCACTGTTGATTGTGGGGATAGTAAGAATCTAACGATTCTCTTTCATTCCAAGCTTCTGGCCCCTGCAAAAAAGGATGTGTACTGGGAAATTTCAAATATAGTTGTTGGAGAAGAGAGGATAGAACCAAGAAAGAAAGAAAACCAAAGCATTGCTCCGATTCTGCCAGCAAAACAGGTTATTATAGAAAACAAAAGAACGCCGCTTGATGATTTCATAGACTTTCTTATGTCAGCGACTGGAAGGCTTGTAGGTTTTGCTGTTACTGTGGTGTTTATCATATTTTTTGGTTTCATTGCTATAATGAGAATAAAAAGAGCTGAAAAAGAGATAGAGGAAGAGGTTGAAGAGAAAACATTTACAGGTAGAAAAGAGATTGGAGGCACAGTACTGATAGGTCCTGATGATGAGACAAAAGAACAGTAAATTTATATAATATCTATGAGAAATTACTAATGCGGGAGAGTTATGGCCTTTATCTCTATAAAACAAATTACTGTTATAGTAACGATTTCTTAGCCGTTTGGCTCTTTGTCAAGCGGCTAAAGGAAACAGAGGTTGTTTAATGGCTGAAATAGAAGAGAAGAGATGGGATGTAAAAAAAGAGAAAGAAATCTTTAGAGAGTGGTTGAAGAACAATGATTTTAAAGCTAATTTCGACTCAGACAAAGAATTTTTTGTAATTGACAATCCCCCTGTTTATCCTTCTGGCTCGTGGCATATAGGAGCCGTTGCTCATTATACTTTGATTGACGCTATAGCAAGAAGCGAGAGAATGAAAGGTAAGGAGGTAATCTTTCCATTTTGCTTGGACAGGAACGGCCTACCTGTTGAGAGAGTTGTTGAGAAAAAGTATGGCAAAAAACTTCATGAGTACCAGAGGGAGGAGTTCATAAAACTGTGTAAAGAGGAAATAGATAAATACTCCAAGGAGATATTGGAACTTTACTATAGGACAGGCATGAGTGCAGATTATGAGAATACGTACATGACTGATTCACCTGAATACAGAAAGATAACACAGGCCACGTTCATTGAATTGTGGAAGAAGGGTTTGGTTTATGAGGATACAAGACCTATAAACTGGTGCACTGGCTGCAGAACGACATTGGCAGATGCTGAACTAGAATACGTGGAAGGGAGTACAACACTGCATTACTTAATCTTTAAGGTAGAGGACTCAGAAGAAGAGTTGATAGTTGCAACCACAAGACCCGAGCTTTTAGCAGCGTGTAAAGCTGTTATCTATAACCCAAAAGACGAAAGGTACAAGCACCTTAAAGGAAAGAAAGCCATAGTGCCTTTGTATAACAATAAAATTCCTATTATTCCACACAAATACGCAAAAATAGAATATGGTTCTGGCCTGGTCATGATATGTTCCTATGGAGACTTCGGTGATATAGAACTATTCAAGGGATTAAAGCTAGAGCCATTGCAGTGCATTGACGAATTTGGTAGGATGACTGCAGCTGTTGGAAAATACAAAGGTATGACTGTTGAGGAAGCACGGCAAGCAATACTGAAAGACCTTGAGCCTTACAAAGTAAAAGAAGAGAGGGTCCAGCAAAGGGTGCCGCGATGTAGCAGGTGTGGGTCAAGGATAGAATTTCTTCCAATGAAAGAATGGTATGTAAAGCAACTGGATTTCCTGGACGATATAAGAAAAATAGCAGATAACATTGAATTCCACCCGAAGGAGCATAAGAGAATACTGTTGGATTGGATTGATTCAATAACGATGGATTGGCCTATAAGCCGAGCAAGGTATTTTGCTACTGAGATTCCCTTGTGGAAATGCAATAAATGCGGAGCGTGGCTTGTGCCAGAACCTGGAAAGTACTATCAGCCGTGGAAAGAAGACTTCCCAGGAACTTGCCCGCACTGTGGTAATGATAAAGATTTCACAGGGGAGAAAAAGGTTTTTGACACATGGATGGACTCAAGTATAAGCAACCTCTATGTTTCTGGTTATCTAAGGGATGATGCACTATTCAAAAAGGCATACCCTACACATATGAGACCTCAAGGAAGAGACATTGTCAGGACCTGGTTATATTACACATTGCTTAGGAATTTCCAGCTTACCAGGAAACCTGCTTTTAAGCACGTTTGGATAACTGGCATGGGGCTTGATGAACACGGAAAGAAAATGTCAAAGAGTAAGGGAAATATCATAGAGCCAAAGCCGGTAATTGAAAAGTACGGTGCTGATGCTTTTAGGTTTTGGGCTGCATCTGAAACCAGCATAGGTGGTGACTTTAGGATAAGTGCGGAGAGAATTGCTGGAGCAGGCAAATTTCTGACTAAGCTGTGGAATGTTGCTAGGTTTGTGTCTAAATTGCCTATCAAAAAAGAAATGCCTGAGATCAAGGCCACAGACAGGTGGATTATGGGAGAAGTAGATGTTTTAATTGAAAAATGTATGGAGGGTTATGACGATTACAATTTTTACATCCCTGCTAATCAGGTAAGGACATTTATCTGGAATATATATGCTCCCCATTATCTGGAGATGGTAAAGTCAAGAGCATATGAAGGCGATGATTCTGCTCTTTATACAATTCATGAAAGCTTCAAAAAGATTCTTAAGCTTTTGGCCCCCATAATACCTTTTATTACGTATGAAGCTTACAAAAAGATATACGGCGGAAACATTCACAAGGGAGCTTTCCCTGAAAAGTTTGGAGAAAAAGGGTACTCGGAGCTAACAGAAGCACTCTGCAACTTTAATTCCATGGTTTGGAAAAAGAAAAAGGAAATGAACATATCTCTGAAGTCCGAAATAAGAGGTATTGAAATACCAAATGAGCTATTGCCTTTTAAGGAAGATTTAATACTCATGCATAACTTAAAGTGATGCTATGCAAATCGAGATGCCAAAGAGTTTTGACCACGAGAAATTAGAGAAAGAGCTAAATGAATATTGGAAAGGGATAAAGCTAGTAGAGAGGATAAAACAAAAAAACAGAGGCAAGCAAAAGTTCTACTATCTTGACGGTCCGCCTTATGCCAACGCTCCTCCCCACATAGGTCATGCTCTGACAAGGACATTGAGGGAAGTATTTCTTAAATATAAGCAAATGAATGGATTTGATGTTTGGGCCCAGCCAGGTTTTGACACGCATGGCCTCCCTGTTGAAGTCATTGTACAGCAAAAATTAGGTTTGAAAAGCAACGAAGATATCGAGAGATATGGCATAGACAAATTCAACAAAGCCTGTAGGGAACATGCTCTCTCATCTTTTGAAGATTGGAAAAGCTTTTATGAAGCTTTTGGGAGCATGGCTACGTGGAGCCTTGACAATCCATACCTGACCTACAAAAATGAATATATCTCATCGTCATGGCTGTTTTTTAAGCACGCCAAGGAAAAGAATATGATTTACAAAGGCAAAAAGAGTGTGCCTTGGTGTCCAAAGTGTGGGACGAGTTTAAGCGCCCATGAGGCTAGTCAAGAATACAGAGAAGTCGAAGACACGAGCATTTATTTGAAATTCAAAAAAGCAGATGAAGAAAACACTTTCTTCCTTGTGTGGACCACAACCCCCTGGACCTTGCCCGGGAATGTGGCGATAACTGTTCATCCAAAGTTCAATTACTCATGGGTTGAACTGAAATGGCAAGGAAAAGAAGAAACATGGATAATAGCAGAGCCTCTCGTAGACAAGCTTATGGCAAAATTCCATATTGATGATTATCTGGTAACTAAGGTCCTGTCTGGAAAGGAAATGGAAGGAATGAAATATATTCATATAATGGAGAAGTCATGCCCGTACCACAAAGGAAAACTCTATCCAATAGTGTTGGATGATTATATAACTACAGAGGAGGGCACTGGCTTAGTGCACACTGCTCCCGGGCATGGGCCTGAAGACTATGAAACAGGTTTGAAGTACGGTCTGGAGATTCTCTGCCCTGTTGATGAAGAGGGAATTTTTACAGAGGAAGCAGGAAAATACAAAGGTCTTTATGTCTTTGACGCTAATGAGATAATAATCGAGGACTTAAAAAAGGAAGGCTCTTTAATCCATACGGAAAAAGTAGTTCATAGGTACCCCCACTGCTGGCGATGTAAGAGCAAGCTTATATTTAGGGCAAGTCCGCAGTGGTTCATAAGGATAGCACCAATAAAAGAAAAAATGTTAAAAGAAAACGAAAAAGTCAGGTGGGTGCCTGACTGGGCTGGACATAAGAGGTTTAAAGAGTGGCTGGAAAATGCAAGAGATTGGTGCATATCCCACCAAAAATACTGGGGGATTCCTTTACCTATATGGGAGTGCGAATGTGGTCACTTTGAGGTTATAAGTTCCATAGAAGAACTTAAAGAAAAAGCCGATGGTTATGAGGAAGGAATGGACCTTCACAGGCCGTATATTGACAGGATAACGATGAAATGCCCAAAATGTGGAAAAACAATGCACAGGGTAAAAGACGTAACGGATGTTTGGTTTGACTCGGGAGCTGCCACCTGGGCTTCATTTGGCTACCCTGAGAACAAAGAGTTTGAAAGGTGGTTCCCCATTGACTTTATTACAGAAGCAGTAGATCAGACAAGAGGATGGTTCTATACATTAATGGTGGAATCTGTTACTGTTTTTGAACGGACGCCTTATCTGAACGTGTTGGTAAATGGATTGATTCTTGACCCAAAAGGAGAAAAAATGAGCAAGAGCAAAGGGAATGTAATTCATCCAATGGATGTAATAAAGCAATTTGGTGCCGATGTCTTCAGATGGTATTTGCTCTGGTCTACCAATCCATGGGAGGACACTCGCTTTGACCCAGAGGCTCTAAAAACAACAAAGGCTGCGCTGAACACCTTGTGGAATTCATACTCCTATGCTATGAGATTCTCTTTGGTGAATGGGTACACTGGAGAAAAAGCCAGAAAGCTTTATTCAGAAGATAAGTGGATAATCTCTAAATTAGAAAACATGAAGAAAAAGATTAGCCAGGCTTACGAGAATTTAGATGTAAATGAGCCAGCCAGGTTGTTGAGAGATTTTATAGTAAACGACTTGTCAAGAAATTATATAAAATTCATAAGGGACAGGATAAGGAACAAGGATAATGATACTGCAGTGTTCAACACTTTGTTTTATGTGCTGTCTGAAATATCAAAACTTATGGCTCCAATATGCCCTTTTGTTAGTGAAGAGATATACTTGCATGTTGATGGTTCTAAGAAAAGCGTCCATTTAGAAAATTGGCCAATAGCTGATGAAAAGAAGATAGACAATGAAATTGAAGAGTCAATGCAAAAGGCCTTGAATATAATAGAGGCTGGTTTGAGTGCCAGGAATTTGGCAGGCATCAATCTAAGACAGGCCCTCAGAGAGGCAATTGTAGTAATGAAAGAAGAGCCGAGTGTTTTTTCTGATTTGATAGCAAAACAGCTTAATGTCTTATCCTTGTCTTTTGTTGATAGCCCTCCTCTTGGTGACAATTATATCAGGGTTGAAAGCAATGATTTTTCTCTGTACCTCAATGTAGAGATAGATGAGGAATTAAGGAAGATGGGCATAAACAGGGAGCTGCTCAGAAGAATACAGCAGCTGCGGAAGGAGGCAGGTTTGATTGAAAAAGATGAGATAATAACATTTATTGACTGTAGTGAGGATTTCAAGAAGGTATTAGATATTGAACAAATTAAAAGAGTTAGCAACTCTAAAGAAATTCGCTTTGAAAAGAATAAAGGCAAAAAATGGCAGATAGGAGGAGAAGAGATTAGCATTGAAATAGAAAAGATACAAAATCAGTAAAATGCATCTATCTGCCTTAAAGCATCCATTACGCTGTCTTTGTTTCCAATAGGACCATGGCCAGGAAGTAGGACCTCAAAATTTAGCTGGCTGAGTTTTTTCAGAGATAGGGTCAAGTTCTCCAGAGAACCACCAGGCAGGTCATACCTGCCAATGCCGTAAGCAAAGACAGTGTCTCCACTTATGAGATAATCCTCATAGTGTAAGCATATACTTCCATCTGTATGGCCTGGTGTTGATATTATTTTCAGCCCGTTAAAAAGCTGGTCATCCTTAAGAGTTCTTATGTTTTCAATGCGCAGTGAATCTCCAAAAAACTTGGAAAGAGTATAATCATCATCTCCTTTTTTAAGAGCTGTGGCGTCTGCACCAAAAGCATATGTTGGACAATCAAAGAGCCTTGCTGCTGAGCTGTGGTCATAATGTGCATGCGTGAGTATTATTCTTTCAATATCTCTTTTCTCATATCCAAGCCTTTTCAATGCCTCAACAATGCTTCTATCTTCTTCTATGCCCGGGTCTATTAGGACATTGCCAACAAGAATTGAATTTGAGGAATTTAGATTGCCCGGAATGAAGTGTATATCCATCACTTTATCCTCCTTGGTTTTGGCCCTTCTACTGTGTCCTCTACATACCAACCCATTGACTTGATTTTTTCCCTTATCCTGTCTGCCTTCTCCCAATCTTTTTTCCTTCTCGCTTCCTCTCTTTCCTTAATGAGCTTCATTACTTCATCTGGCACTTTCTCCTTTTTCTTGATCACAATAGGAAAGCCTAAAACCTTTTCCCATTCCTTTAACAAATCTAGAATTGCTTTTGCCTTTTCCTTATTCCTAAGCTTTTTGTCAGTAACTGCCTGGTTAACTGTCCTCACCAAGTCAAATAATACAGCAACTGCTTCTGCCGTGTTGAAATTGTTGTCCATGCATTTCACAAAAGCTTCTCTGTAAGCTGCTAAGTCAAGCTCAAAGCTGTCATTATCGATGTTGCCTTTCTCGTGAATGAACATAAGGTTTTCAACCAGGTTGTCAATTTTTTCCAGAGATTTTTTTGCAGCTTCTATGTGCTTGTCAGAGTAATCGATAGGCCTGTAATAAGGAACAGAGGCGAAATAAAATTTGAGAACCCTGCCCCCGTGCTTTTTAACAGCGTCCCTTATGGTTATAAAATTTCCCAGAGATTTTGACATCTTTCTTCCTTCAACTCTTAAAAAGGAGCTGTGTAGCCAGTATTTTACAAAAGGTTTTTTCCCTGTGTATGATTCTGCTATTGCAATCTCTGCCTCATGATGAGGAAATATTAAATCCTCTCCGCCGCCGTGAACGTCATATTGCTCCCCAAAATTTGATATGCTTATGGCAGTATCTTCAATGTGCCAACCAGGTCTTCCCTCCCCCCATGGTGACTTCCAGGAGGGCTCTCCTTCCTTGGCTGCTTTCCATATCACGAAATCAAGAGGGTCTTTTTTATTTGGGTCTTCCTCCAACCTTGATTTTGCTTTTTCCTTGTCTGGCTTTCTTCCTGATAATTTCCCATAATCAGGGAACTTAGATATGCTAAAATAAACGCTTCCATTTGAAACATACGCTATGCCTTTGTCTACGAGTGCTTTTGCCTGTTTAATTATCTCATCAATAACTTCAGTGGCCTTAACATACTTGCTGACACTGTCAACATAAATAGCTTCCATGTCTTTAAAGTACTCTTTTGTGAACCTTTCAGATAGCTCTAATGAGTTCTCTCCCTCTTCTTGAGCTCTTTTTATGATTTTGTCATCTATGTCTGTTATATTTTGGATGTACTCTACTTCATAGCCCCTGTATCTGAGATATCTTACAATGACATCAAATGCAATATATGTTTTGGCATGGCCTATATGGGAATAGTCATAAACTGTTGGACCACATACAAATAGTTTAACTTTTTTATCGTTTAGAGGCTTAAAGCTCTCTAGTTTTTTTCCTAGCGTGTTAAAAACCTTTATTGACATTAACTCACCCTCAATTAAGTCGGGCGCGGGATTCGAACCCGCGTCTTCCGGTCTGCAGCCGGATGCATAACCACTCTGCCAACCCGACAAACAGATATTTTAGAGCATTACACCGTTTATATCTTTTGATTCTCATGTCATTTAAATTAATATCTTCAACAAGCAGCCCTTTTTTCCTCATTTTACTGAGGTGATACCTAACACTGCGCTCAGAGGCATTTATAGAACGAGCTATTTCTGAAGTGCTAGCGCTTCCTGAGTCATCAATAAACCTTAGAATCTTTGAGGCAAAGTGAAGCACCTTTCATCTCCAGCACCTCCAAATATTTTTAGTCGAGCCTTTTAATAAATCTTTTGATATAGGCAAAGTTTTTAAAGAAACCCTGCTTCATTTACCTTATGGTAAAAAAAGCGCTACAGAGAATTTTGGAAGAAAGAAAAAAGAGAAAGGAAGAGAAAGCAAAAGAGGAGAGATTGGATCATCCCATGGAGATAAAAAGAGCTCTTTTTGAAAAGCAAATGAAAAACCTGGAGAAAGAGTTTCCTAAGAGGTGGAAAGGCGTTCCAACAGAGGTAATAATAGAGCGCTTGAAAATAGCCCAAGAACTTCTTGAAGAAGCAAAAAAGGTTAAAAATCCTATGGATAGGGCTTTTGCTATAAATCTCAGGAAGAGGGAGATAGAACTTTTAGTAAGGGAAATTGAAAAGAGAGATAGAATCAAAAATAAATAAAAATCGTTATTAAATAAAAATGTGCTAATTTTACACATGTTTTATGTGGGCTGTTCTGGTTGGCAGTATGAGCATTGGAGCGAGCTATTCTATCCGAGAGAGATTCCAAAAAAGCTGTGGCTTGAATATTATGCCAAGCATTTTAACACTGTTGAGATAAATTCAACATTCTACCACTGGCCATCGGAGAAAACGATTGCATCTTGGCATAACAGAACGCCCATTGGATTTAAGATAAGCTTGAAGGTACCGAGATTGATAACGCATAGGAAGAGATTCAATAACACTGATGATGATATCTCCCAGTTTTATCAGCTTGCATCCAAACTAGAGGAAAAACTTGGCTGTGTTTTATTCCAATTGCCTCCGTCAATGAAATTTGATGAGGAAAAATTAAAGCACATTCTAAGGCAAATGGATAACAAATTTAAAAATGTAATTGAGTTCAGGCATTCCTCTTGGTTCAATGAAAAGACATATTCAAGCTTATCTAAAAGGAACATTGCCTTTTGCAATGTGAGTGCACCTAAACTCCCAGAGAGCTTTAGGACAACTGCAAGCTTTGCATATATAAGATTTCATGGCAGGACTAGATGGTATGACTACCACTACAGCGATGAGGAGTTAAAAGCTTGGGCAAAGAAGATAAAATATTTCAACGGAGATGTATATGTTTATTTCAATAATGATGCTTATGCACACGCTACGAGCAATGCCAAAAAGTTTTCTGAACTGTTAGGGGTGATGAAATGAAAACTGTGCTGATGATTATAGCTCCTGAAAACTTTAGGGACGAAGAGCTTTTCCACACAAAAGAGGAACTGGAAAAGGCCGGCTTTTCTGTCAAAATAGCCTCAAAGCAAAGAGGCATAAGAACAGGTAAATTAGGGGCAAAGGCAGAGGCGGAATTTGAACTTTCAGAACTGCAGGTAGATGATTATGATGCAGTTGTTTTTGTGGGAGGTCCAGGAGCTGCCCAGTACTTTACAGACAAAGAAGCCCTGGAGATTGCCAGAAAGGCCCACGAAACAGGCAAAGTGCTTGCAGCTATCTGCATAGCTCCTGTAATACTGGGAAATGCTGGCCTGCTTTCTGGAAGAAAGGTCACGGCTTGGCCTTCAGTTAGGTCTAAGCTTGAAGAGTTAGGTGCTGTGTACACTGGAAAGGGTGTTGAGGTAGATGGCAAAATAATCACAGGAAATGGTCCTGACGCTGCCAGGGATTTCGGGAGAAAGATAGCAGAGCTTTTGGGAGCCTGAATATGATATTTGTGGTTCAAGAACATCATGCTAGCCATCTGCACTGGGATTTTAGGTTAGAGATGGAAGGTGTTTTGAAGTCATGGGCAATACCTAAAGAACCTCCTCTTGAGCCGGGAATAAAACGGCTGGCAATAGAGGTTGAGGACCACTCTCTTGACTATGCAGACTTTGAAGGAAGTATTGAGGAAGGACACTATGGCGCTGGTGAGGTTAGGATATGGGACAAGGGAAGTTATGAGCTTGAGTCTAAGAAGAGCAACAAAATTGTTTTCATTCTCCACGGAAAACGAATGAAAGGAAGGTATACTCTTCTGAAATTTGACAAGGGAGGAGAAAAAGCATGGCTTTTGTTCAAAACAGTGCATCAGAAGGCTAAAAGGTGATTATATGGACGCTATATTTTTTGATTTGGACAATACGTTGGTGCTTTGGAGGATTCCAATACACCAAGAGATAGTTACACGTTTTTTAAAAGTGATGGGTGTGGAAAATCCAGAGCACTTCTATCAAAATTACTGGCATGATGTTGAAGAAAGACTGGAGAAACTTGCCATAACTGCCGAAGATTACTTAACAGTGTGGCGACCTGTGCTTTTTGAGGTGATAGTAAAAACCAAGAAGGAATTAATGCCAAAATATGCATATCTGGCACCAGGCGCCCTGAAGCTTTTGAGAAGGGTTAAGAAACCAAAGGCATTGGTAAGCAACTCTCTCGCAGAAAGCGTTCATAATGTTTTGAGGTTTTTCAAAATTGAGAAATACTTTGATTACATATACGAAAGGGACTTTTACAATGAAGATGAACACAAACCAAAGAGGATTGTAGCAGAAAAGGTTTGTAATGCCCTTGGGATAAGACCAAACAAAAATATTCTAATGCTTGGCGATTCTGAGGTGGATATAGAATTTGCCCACAATTCAGGCCTCACTGCAATTGCTATAGGCAGATATCATGATGATGCAGATTACTACTACCCAAATCTTGAAGAGTTTTACAGGCATATTAGAAAATTCTAATGCCTTCTACCTTTTCTTATTGAACGAGGCAACAATGTCTTTACAGGAATTCTGCTCCTGACTCTCATCGCTCTGTTATAATAATAATCTGCTTCGCTTATTTTCATCCCTTCCTTGACTATCAGCTTGAAGAAATTGTCTTTTGGCACAGAGGAAAGAGAAGACAGCAATTTCTTTGGATTTTCAGCATACGCTTCAGCCAACACTCTTATTTGGTCTGACATGTGGACAGGTATGTTCCCTTTCTTTCCTGGTCTATACCTTCTCATCATAAACTTCATATCCTTAAATAACCTCTCCCTGCTGTCAATCTTGCTTTTTCCCTTTAGCACAATTTCCTTTAATGACTGCCTTTTAAGTTTCTCAAAATTTTGATTCAGTTTTGTAAGCCACATTTTTCTAGCTTCTTCATCATATTTGGCTTCTTTGGGAAAAGGCGTTTCTCTAAGTGCTTTAAAAAACAGGGAAGAAAGAGGTGTGCTCTGTTTTTTTGGATTTGCCCCTTTCTTGACAACAGCTTTGTGCTGAATCTTGAACTCCTTTCTCAAAGCTTTTAACAAATTAGTCCTAAATGCTTCATAATCTTTGCTTGCTTTTACCTCATATAGGTTTGCTCTCCATATGTCTTTTATGGCTTGTAGGTACTCTATCTCATCTCTGAAAGCACCCCTCTCCTTTGCTTTCTTAAGCTCTGCCAGTTCCTTGTGAATCTTGCGCCCCATTACTAGCCAAGCATCGCTGTACTTTCTCACCATATGCTCTTCAAGTTCGGCCTTGCTCTCTTCCGAAATTTTCTTTAACTCTCTTGCCATCTCCCTCTGCATCTCATGGATCTGCGCTTCCTCTTCGGACAGCCAATCTATGTTTTTTTGGTAAAATTCGCCACCAAGCATCTGCTTCAAGTCAAACTCCCTTTTAACCCTCTCTAAATCCATATAAGGAGTGTGCTCAAGAAAGACATGAGAGGCTCTCCACGCAGCTGCTCTGTCCATTTTCTTTTTGCCCCCGCGTATCCCAAAAATCTCCTTCCATAGCCATCTAACCTCTTTTCTGTATTCCTTTGGCACATATTTTAGGTTATATCCCCTATGTGAAGGTATAGTGGCATAGGCAAGTAACAATGCATCTCGCTTAACCACTTCGTATGAAACGCCATGCCTCCTTGCAAAGTTGTTGAGAAGGTCGTATCTAAGCCCATCTTTATGCTGGTTCAAAAAAGAAACAAGGTCGTCAATTCTGTCGAGCCTTTTCTTGCTTATAGCTCTCATCATCACTAAACTTACTAATGCAAAGTATAAAAATCTTTCAATTTAAGTGAATGCCCATCAAAATCGAAAGCTTTATATAAGTGGATGTCCACTTAATATATTGTATATTTTATATGAAAAACCTTCCCACATTTGAAAAAATGTGGAGGAGGTGATGCCTATGATAGATTTCTTAAGTGACTTTGAGAGGATAAGAAAAGAGATGGATAAGGTCTTTGAGAGGATGGAAAAAGAACTGTCAGGACCACTGCCGTCAGTGAACTTCCAGCAACCAGCAGTGGACCTCATAGATGAGGGAGATACAATCAAAGTAATAGCAGACATGCCAGGCATTGAAAAGGACGACATAGACATAGAGGTAGAGCCAAACTACATTGTTATAAATGCAAAGAGGTCTGAGGGATTTGAAAAGTCAGAGAAGGGATATTACCATAGGGAGAGAAGCAGCTCGGCTTTTAGGAGAGCAATGACGCTACCAGCAGAGGTGATCCCAGAGAAAACCAAGGCTTCGCTGAAAAATGGAGTCCTTCAAATAACGCTTTACAAGAAAGAGCCGAGAGAAAAGCCATCTGGCTTTAAGGTCAATATTGAATGAAACCTTATTTTTTATGTTTACTGTAAAGGAGAGTGATGTAAATGACAGGAGTAGGAGGTCAGCTGTCAGGACAACCAATAGTTGTTCTTCCAGAAGGCAGTTCTCGTGTTATTGGGAGAGATGCCCAGAGAATTAACATAATGGTTGCAAAAGCAGTTGCAAATGCTGTTAGGTCAACTTTGGGACCAAAAGGCATGGACAAAATGCTTGTAGATGAGATAGGAGACATAACAATAACAAATGACGGAGCAACCATTCTGGATGAAATGAATATAGAGCATCCAGCAGGAAAGATGCTTGTAGAGGTTGCAAAAACACAAGATGAGGAAACAGGAGACGGAACAACAACAGCAGTGGTAATAGCAGGGGAGTTGCTTAAGCATGCTGAAAACCTGTTGGACCAGGAGATTCACCCAACAATAATAATCAAGGGATACACAATGGCCCAGGAAAAGGCAATTGACCTGCTTAACGAAATATCTGATCCAATAGATATAAAGGATGAAAAGAAACTCGTAAAGGTCTGTATGACAACAATGGCGAGCAAAGGGACAATAGGCAAAAGCAAGGAAAAATTGGCAAAGATAATAGTGGATGCAGTTAAGCAAGTCGCTGAGGAAAGCAAAGACAGCATAACAATAAATCAGGACTATATAAAAATAGAAAAGAAGCAGGGAGGCAACCTTGAGGATTCAGAGCTCATAAAAGGCATAGTAATTGACAAGGAAAGAGTCCATTCAGGCATGCCGAGGAAAGTGGAAAATGCAAAGATTGCGCTGCTAGACGCAGCACTTGAGGTTAAGAAGACAGAAACAGATGCTGAAATAAACATAACCTCTCCAGAGCAACTACAGCTCTTTATAGAACAGGAAGAAAAAATGCTAAAGGAAATGGTTGACAAGATAGTGGAAAGCGGAGCAAACGTGCTTTTCTGCCAGAAAGGAATAGATGACATTGCCCAGCACTATCTAGCAAAAGCAGGCATATTCGCTGTTCGTAGGGTTAAGAAGAGCGATATGGACAAGTTGGCCAAGGCAACTGGGGCAAAGATAAGCTCCAGTGTTAACGATTTGAGCAAGGATGACCTTGGTTATGCGAAAAGTGTTGAAGAAAAGAAGATAGCAGGAGAAGCTATGACATTTGTTGAAGGCTGCAATGACCCAAAGGCAGTGACAATATTAATAAGAGGAGGCACCCAGCACGTTGTAGATGAAGCAGAGAGAGCAGTTAATGACGCAATAGGAGCTGCCATATCTGCAATAGAAATGGGAAAGATTGTCTATGGAGGAGGAGCTATTGAAACAGCACTTGCAGTGAAATTAAGAGATTATGCAAAGAAAATAGGAGGCAGGGAACAACTTGCAATAGAGGCATTTGCTGAGTCCCTTGAGATAATACCAAGAACCCTTGCTGAAAGCGCAGGTATGGACCCAATAGACACACTAGTAAAGCTGCGTTCAGAACACGCAAAGGGAAACAAAAATATAGGAGTCTTCATAGACAAAGCAGACATAGGAGATATGTCCAAGATAGATGTCATAGAGCCAGCTAAAGTTAAAAGTCAGGCCATTTCATCAGCAGCTGAGGCAGCGAACATGATACTGAAGATAGACGACATCATTGCTGCTTCAAAGAAGAGCTCAGCACCAGAAACAGGCGGACCGCAAGGCGGCATGGGTATGGAGTACTGAGAAGGGATAAGCTTTAAAACCCCCTAACCCTATTTTTATTTATGGACATAGCCATTGTAGAGTATGGGGCAGACCTGTCTGATTTTTTCATAAAGAGAGTCGAGGAAAAGATTGCGGATGTCTCATACGTAAAGAAAAAAGCCCTTGACCTTTTGGATTGCTTGGCTTTTTTGAAGCAACTTTCATCACATGAACACTTGATTTTGATAGCGGAAATAGAAAGGTCAGAAACAGAGAAGATAGACGCTTTTTACCAGGGCCTTGCAGTGTTAGAAGCTGAAACTGGGAAGAATATATTCAAGTACTTCTATGAAAGTGATGAATGGTCAGAGGAAGGTATAAAGAATTTTGCGGATATGTTTATTGATTATGTCTTTCACCCAGAAAAACTGAAAGAAGAGGAAAAAAAGGAAGAAGAGCTATTCCCAGACTTAGAGCCGCCAGAACCAAGTGTCTAAAACCAATCTTCTATCTTACGTTGCCTGCCTTTTTCCTTTAGTCTTTGAGTAGTGCTCCACGACTTTCTTATTATGGGTAAATTTATGTTCTTTTTTAAAAATTTTATTGTTCGCGGGTCTGAAGGATAACCACTTCCAATCTTCCCATACTTTTTTTCATATTCCTTTATTCTCTTATCTCTCTCTGTCTTTGCAATTATAGAAGCAGCACCCACAACAGGGTATTTGAGGTCTGCCTTGTGCTCTGCTGTTATTTTACTTTTTACGTCAATGTATTTCTTGATTCTGTTGATAAAAGACTCTGCGCTGGGGTCTGGCAAGTCAATATAGATGTGGTCAATTCTGTGCCTAAACTTTTTCAATAGTTCAGCAATTACCTGGGCCTCTAATTCATTAAGAGAAACCTTCCTACTGTCAATCCTGTGAGGGCTAATGCTTATGCAATGGAATTCAACAGCTTCGTCCAATATTTTTTTCCTAAGCTCTCTTCTTCTCGCAGGGCTGAGCATCTTTGAATCCCTAACCCCAAGACGTTTTAACTTTCTTTCAGAAGCTTTTTCAAGCAGTACTCCTGCTATTACCATGGGTCCTACAACCGGCCCTCTTCCAGCCTCATCAATGCCTAAAATGTATTTCATAGCGAATCACAGATAAATAATATTAATTCAGAAGCATATTAATTAGTTATGGAAGAACGCATAGAGAATGCAATAGAACTTTCTGAATATTGGCTCAAGCAAGGCATAGGACAGGCAGGCATAAGCAAAAAGCTTGTGAAAAGAGGCTACAATAAAGAGGAAATAAGATTTATAATCTCCCAGGTCTTTAACAAAAAAAGAAGAGCTGAAAGCAAGAAAAAGAGCGCAAAACGCTTGTTATATCTGCTGTTTGCTGCTTTGTTTTTAGTCGTTTTTTACCTCTACCTATGGCCACCTATGCTTTCCTTCTTCGTTGAAACATTTCAGAAGAATCCAGGCCCTTCTTGGACATGGTTAACAGTAAACCAAAGTAGCCAAAAACTTGGAGGTTATACCCTGCTCTATGCTGAAAATAGTCCTTTAAAGGATTTTAGGGGCTTCGTGTGTGGAAAAAGTGTAATTGAGGATGCTCCAGAGCTTGTCAACTCTGCAATCTTGCTGGCGCAGTCAGAGAATAACTGCAGTTGTTCAGTGCCAAAAAGCTTTAAGGAAGATTTTAAATGTAGTTCTAATACTCTACTTTATACGATCCCTGCCAGCCGAGAGGCTGAGCTTTCATTGAATGACATTGCTGTTGGCGATAAGGTTATAATCACTGTGAGAGAAGTTGAAGAAATAGAATTCAAAAACACCAAATGGCGAAAAGCAAACGCCAGAATAGTTATGGTCCACAGAGCAGTGAAGGAGGTTGAGTAGATGAAAAAGAAAGTTAACAATCCTTTTATTTCTATGAATCCAGTTCATCTGACAGCTCAGGGCATAAAACAAATTAACGACTCGTTAGAGGAGAAGAAGCTCACGCCAGAACAAAGAAATTTACTGATAAGATTAAAGGAAAGATTGAATATAGAAGCAAGGAAATTGTACCCTGATTGAGTTGATTTCTATGGAAATCCAACTGGAAGAGATAAAAGAAGGAGAAAGCAGGTTGTTGGTCCCTTCCTTAGAGGTGTATAAAGAGCCCTCCAAAGCGCCTGTATTCTACAATCCGAAGATGGCATTTGACAGAAGTCTATCAGTAAAAGTGCTTAACGAAGTTTTAGACAGCGGAGCAAAGGTATTGGACTTGCTCAGCGCAACTGGGGCAAGAGCAATTAGATATGCAAAGGAAGGGAAACAGTTTTCTGTATGGGCAAATGATGTCAAAAGCACTGCCATAGCTATCGTGAAAAAAAACGCTGAATTAAACGCTGTGAGCATAAGGACATCAATAGATGAAGCAAACCACTTTCTTTTAGAAAAGAGAGCAGAAAACTTTGATTGTATAGACATAGACCCCTTTGGTAGTCCTATTAATTTTGTGTTTAATGCCAGCAAGGCAGTAAGGGCTAAAAATGGTTTGATTTGCGCTACTGCTACAGACCCAGGAGCGCTATCTGGCAGTTTTCCAAGGGCCTGCTTCAGAAAGTACTCATATATATCTCATAAAACAAGCATGAAACACGAAATAGGGTTGAGGGGCCTGATAGGTAGTATATTTAGGGAATTTGCCAAGAATTCCTTATCAATAGAACCTATCCTGTCGTACGCAAACATACATTACTATAGGGTGTTTTTGAGAGTGATGCCAGGAAACAAAAGAGTTAATAGGGGATTAAAGAAGATGGGTTTTATTTCGTGGTGTCCCAAATGTGACAGGAGACATGTAAGTGGATTATGGGAAGAAAGAGCAAAAAATTGCGACTGCGGGGCAGATTTAATTCATATAGGTCCGTTGTGGATTGGTGAACTTGGTGACAGCACCGTCATTGATACGATTAAAGACAAGAGCATGTTGTTTTCAACACTTAAAGAAGAAATCAGATTACCTTTCTTGCATTACAACCTTCACTACCTTGCAAAAGTAAATAAGGTATCTTGCCCAAAAATAGCAGACATAATGGCAGCGCTTAGAAAGGAGGGCTATAGGGTTTCAAGGACACATTTTAATAGTAATGGGATAAAAACAAATGCTTCATATGATGTAATCTTGAAAGCCTTACAAAAATTATCTAAAAATTAGAACAACAATCCTTTAACAATGGCAAGCAAGATTAGTATTATTCCCATTAACAACAGCAAAGTTAATAAGGTTTTCCATGTCATTGCAGCAAGCCATGATTTCTCTCTGAATGTTATAGTGAAAGAGCTTTCTTGCACTCCGCTCACATATCCTGGTTTCGAAGCAGTTATTGAGATATGATAGACACCATTGTCGTTTGGATAAAATATTGTTATATATTCGCCAGTGTTCGGGTCTTGGAAAGCCCTCATTTCATGCACTCTTCCTGTTGGCTCCCTGATATGAGTAATCACTTCAGCATTTACGACGACATCTCCTCTGATGTCTAAGACATCTGCCCTTATCAAAAGCTTTTGACCATCAGTAAAGTTTAGTGCACTGTTGTTCTCAGGATGCTTAACCCTCACGCTAATCAGATTTTTACTTAACATAAACTCAACCTTATCCCTCGCGCTGTAATTGTTATACTCTGCCTGAACCCATAACTCATACCTGCCTGTCTCCCGCGGTGGCAAAACAGCAACATATTCTCCAAAACGATGGTACCTCATTTGTATAAGCCTTCCGCCAAAGCTTGCAGTCACGTTTGCGTTATTCACTGGGTCTCCCTCATAGCTTACTTTTGCCAAAACCATAATACTTGAGTTCTCAGGATAAACATCAGACTTTGGTGATATAATATCAACTCTCAAAGGCCCTTCTTGCGATATATTTTCTAATGCAGCTTTGCTGATGGTAAATCTTCTCTCAGCACTTGCCTTCAAAGAAGCTGCCTTGGCTTCAATTATTATTTTGTAATTGCCTGCTCCAGTAAAGTTATATGGCTTCACGTATACATATTTAACATATGGAATTGAAACTCTGTCTATTTCCACGTTTCCTCTAAATATCCTAGCACTGAGATTTGCATCAGTTATTATGGATGCTCGGCTGTCATACACTCTTACAGATATGCTCATGTTTTCTCCAATTTCGTATGTCATTGCTTTTGGTGAAATGATGTCTATCTTCATGGCTCTGCCTAAGCTTATGTTCCTAGCAGCAGCTGAAACATTGAGGTATATCTTGCTTTCCTTCGTCCACGGCTTTTTTTCATAGTCAAAGACTAGTTCATACAAAGCTTCTTTATCTGGGATATCAAGGCTTCCCCTGTAAAAACCATGCTTGTCTGGATGCAATTCTGTTTTCTCTACCTCAACACTACCCCTCTTCAAAGTAACGGTAAGGTTGCCTTCTCTTATAACATTCCCTAAAAGCAAAAGATGTGCTACCAAATCAAGCTTAGAGGAAGGTGTTATCTCGCTGTTATTGGCTGGGCTGTCAATCATAAGCTCTAGCTGGCTCTGGTTTCCGACAGTAATATGGCAGTAATCCTTCTCTTCCTTGCCATTCGGGAACTCTGCATTAAACTCTACCTTATAAGTGCCGATTGGCAGCAAGACAAGCTTGGAGTAATCACAATTATAATGCCTGTGAAGTTCATATGTGAAGTCTTTTATTTTTGCTGTGACATTGCTTCCATAACAGTAAAAACCTCCGTTTTCATAGTATCCTGCTCTGGCCCTTATTTCAGTATAACCGTAACTGTCTGTTTTTACATCGCAGTAGGGCTTTAGATAAGCTCCATGTCCTTCTTTTACATTCACATAAAAAACATATTCATTGTTGTCTTCATTCTCCTCTACGACATCATTGTCAGCGTCAAGAACCACCTTTATCTCGTGCCTGCCAATGTCATAGAATTCATAGTCAAATGAAATTTTTGTTTTCTCATTGACATCAAGGCCCCCTATCTCTTCCTCTTCAATTAACTCGTCTCCATCATAAATTTTGACAGTAAAGGAAGACGAACGCGCGTGGCCCTCATTGGCAATTTCATAAGAAATCTCAGTGGCCTCTCCCTGCTCAAGCTCCTCCTCAATTGTGAAGTCCTTAAGCACTATGTCTGGCAGCGCTTCTTTTAGTGTTATATCAAACCTGAGGTCTGTGTCTTCAGGCAGGTCAACAGAAGAGGCGTAGTACAAATTATTATAACTGGCCTGTATTTCGTAATTCCCTGCTTCCAAAGAGCTTATATTGTAGAGCCCTTCCTGGCTTGTGACATTAAATAAGTCAATTCCTTTTTCCTTGTTTTTCAATACAACCCTTGCATTTGCAATCTTGCTGTTTGAATAGTAAACATAACCTCCTATGCTGGAATTGGCTTCTTTTTTCATAATTATGTCTAGTTCTGTTGCTGTTTCCGAAACCTCCACATCCGCAGCTCCTTTCTCATAATAATATCCCTGTTTGTAAGGCACTACGAGATAGCGCATCTTATTGTCATGCGACAGGCACATGTACTTTATGTCATAGTTTCCGCTTGAGTCTGTAATGTCGTAATAAAAGCGCGTGGAGCCTCTACAAGCACCTACAGACATGGCAGTTATCTCAACAGCTGCCAATGGCCTGCCGTTATCATCAAGCACCTTGCCAAAAAGCTCTCCTTGGGCCAGAGCTGTGCTGAAGAGTAAAGAGATAAACACAGTTAGCAAAAACACATCTCTTAAAAATGGTAAAATTTTTGCCATGATAGAATTACACTAGAAATATATTTAAAGCTTATAGTGAAGCGTGAAGATTATTTTATTTTCTGATAACAGTATAAGGCCTTAATCCTCAGTCTCTTTAAACCCTTCATAGCAGCGCCTTTTATTTTAGGATCACAAAGTTTGGATAATGGGTTACAATTCCTCTAACAGATATATTACTCTTGCGGATTATATCTATAACCTTATTCATATACTCCTTAATCTTGCTTTTGTCTGATACTTTTTTATAGCTTTCTGGCCAGTTTTGCTTTAACCACTGCTTGAATTGCTTACCGCTCGCTCTTAAGTTAAGAAATTCAAACCAGTAAAAGTCTGTAAAGCTCCTGCTTTCTTTAATCAATTTTTCCACATCTGTCAAGCCAGGGATTATAGGCGATACAAAAGCGTAATTTTTAATGCCCTCTTCGTGAAGCACTTTCAAAGCTTCTAACCTCTTCTTATTATCTGATGAAAATGGCTCTATTTCTTTTTTTATATCCTTGTTAAAATTGTTAACCGTCAGGCCTATCTCAATATCTTTGAACTGCTTAAAAACATCAATATCCCTCAATACCATACTGGACTTGGTTAAGATGCCAAGCTTTATGTTTTTATCCATATTCTGCAAAACAGCTCTTGTAAGCTCTAACTGCTTTTCAATAGGTTGATATGGGTCGCTAACGCTTGACATATAAACCTCTCCTTTCACCTTCTCTTTTTTAACTAGCTTTGGAAGATTTTCTTTAACAACAATCCAAGAGCCCCACTCCCCATAATTGTACCACTTGCACATAAATCTAGCATAACAGTACATGCATGCATGTTGGCAACCTATATATTGGTTTATGACATAATCCGCGCCAGGAATCTTAGTGGGAGTAAACGCTCTTTTTGCATGTATCCTGACAATCTGCACATATATCAATCCCCACACTACAGAAAATACAATTGGCTTTCTTTCTCTAGTTTTTTCAAGTATCTCTTTAATTTGTCCATATTTACAAAAGCGCTCACAGCCAAGCCAGTCTCATAAGCAAGCCTGCCAAGCTCCATTGAGTGAATAATAAAACGGGCGGCCTTTCTCTTGTCAAGGCCAATGTTCTCTAAAACTGGCTCAAAATTTATGTTGCCGCTTTCAATTATTGAAAGAAGGTCTTCTGGAGAACCAGCGTATTTCTTTGCTAATTCTATGCCTTTCATCATGTTTTGGCCAAGTATCTCCCTTATGATATACTCCAAATGCTTATCGTAAATGCCCTCCTTTTTCAAGTGCTCTATCAAGACATCTATCTCTGACAATAGGAACTCTATGCGCTCAAGCGCTTTTCTTTGATATTTTTTATCCACAGTCTGCTTGACTGTATTAATTATTATCTCCTTTGTGTTAACATCAACATCAGACGGCAACTTCACTAGAAGAGTCTTTCTCCCTTTTTTTACAGTAAAGGAGTAGTCCTTTGCCATTGCTTCACCTGTTGCAGTAATGTTCCTCGTCGCAGTGCGGTCTTGCCAATGGGCAATCTAAATCGGAATTGCACCTGCTTGGCTTTAAGACACAACGGTGCTCTTCAGAACATCTCTGCCACTCCTCGCAATCATCGATGCTGTTGCAGAAGCCAGGCCTTGGCTTGCAGATATGGGAGTCACAATATTCCCAGGAATTACAATCTCCATCATAATCACAAGGCCCTCCTGCTGGTTTAGACTCTTTGGACATAACTGTCTTGATGTACGGAGAGAAATAGTCTTTTACATCTTCAAAATACGAAATGCAACCCGTATTTACAATAAAAATGCCTATAATTAATGCTGCCAGCAAAAGATTTTTCATCTTCATCACCAATATTTTTCTGTTTTTTGTTAATATAATGGTATGCCAATCTTTTTATAATCCCTCTGATTAAGAGCTGTGATGGAAGTATTCGGCAAGAGTTTTGAGATTGAAGGCCTCAAGTTGTCCCTTGAATTAGATTACAGCAGCAGAATGCCTGAAGATGCAATAGGTTTCTACATGGACGATGAAGCATTAAGAAAAGAGAGGCAGCCCTTATATCTCATGTACCGCTCAATTGAGAGACTGAATAGCGATGCAAAAAGAATTGCTGACAAGCACGACCTAACATTAAACCTCACATTACTGCGCCCTGGTTTTGTTGGGAAAGAGTATATAAGAACAATTGGGCATTACCACATAAATGTCCCGGGAACAAATGACAGCTATCCCGAGATATATGAAGTATTGTCTGGCGAAGGGGCCTTTCTCCTCCAACACAGAAACATGAAGATATTCAAATTTGTGAAAATAAAGAAAGGAGACAAGGTTTTTATAGCTCCAAATTACGGCCACATTCTTGTAAATACAGGAAAGGAAGCCTTGCTAACCCTGGATATAAATGCCAGAGAATCAATGCAACACGATTATGAAACTGTTAAAAAAAGGCATGGCTTTTGTTATTATTTAATCAAAGGAGAGAAATTTATTAAAAATCCAAATTATGACTTCTTTCCTGAAATAAACAAGATAAGACCTAAGCAAATGCTTTCAGATAAACAGCTGGACCAGATATTCCTTGAAAAGCCAGAGTTCTTTGAAAAGTTATTGAAAAATAAAATTCATTTCAGTTAACGAAGTGCCCTCAACAATGCTTTCCTCAGGTCCTCTCCATATATTCTGCTTTCTCTTATCTTGGCTATCTTGTTTGCATATTTTGTCCTTCTCAAAACCTTCCTGAGCCATTTTTCAAAGTCGCTGATCTCCTCTCTGTACATGTGATATTCAATAGAGGACAAAGGAACTATTCGCAACTTTCTCTTGAATTCTGTAAAGCTTCTGGCTACATCCCCTATTCTAATGCCATTTGGATCGCAAAACCAAAATGCTTTATTATCTCCTAATCTCTTATAACTGGTCATCATACATTTCACCTCAAAGATGGAAGTAAATCGCTCTTCTAAGATGCTCTCCTTCAAGCATCTCCGACTTGATTTTGTCTATCTCGTCTGCAATCTTTTTTTCGTTGAGCACCCCTCTCAACCAAGCTGAAAAGTCGTTCTTATCCTCCCTGAGATGATAATATAGTGATTCAATTGGAACCACTTTTATTGCTTTTTTAAACTCTTCCAAACTTTTGGCTTTTATACCTGTAAAGCCCTGCCAAGTGTTAAAGTAGAAGGCTTTGTCATTTGAGACCTTTTTGCTGACCTTTTTCTTAGTTCTCCTAGTTTTGCTTTTTTTACTTCTCATAACACCCCTTCCGACCTCTCCAAGTAGATAATATTATTTAAACAAATAAACTTAAATACTTTTGCTTCATTATCACTATAAGGAGCATAAATTTTAAATCACTAGAGAGTGGTTACATGCAAGAAAATGAGGATAGAATTGTCTGTTTAGGGAGTGCTACTGTTGACATGACTGTGAAGTCAAAAGAATTCAGAAGTATAAAAAGTAAGGGAAAAACATTTATTGCTATTGAAGAGGGAACGAAACACAATGCAGAGAGCATTGTAATTCACCCTGGTGGTAGCGCTTGCAACATCGCCTCAGCGTTGAGTAAATTAGGAGAAAACACATATGTAATATCACGTGTTGGTGATGATGTTTACGGGAACATAATAATAAATCACTTAAAAGAACTTAATGTTGATACCACATATCTTAAAAGAACAATAGGAGTGAACACAGCTGCTTCTATAAACCTTGTAGGTTATGAAAATGAAAAGACGCTCGTAATTGACAGGGGTGCCTTAAATCACATAAATCCGCAGGATGTTCCTGACACATTCATTAAACACTCAAAGGCAGTTGTAATAACAAGCATGACAAGCTTAACAGCTGCTAATGCTGCCTTGAAAGCAGGCAGGATATGCAGGGAAAACAACAATTATCTGGCATTGGCCCCAAGCATCTCAATGATAAAAGAAAAAGCTAGAACATTGCTGAACCTCATGAAATATTCTAATACGCTTATACTGAATGAAGAGGAGATTTCTGCTTTGATGGGTGAAAAAAATATGAAAAAAGCCATGGAAAAAGCAGCATCGATGGGGCCTAAGACCGTTGTAGTACTTAGAGGAACAAAAGGCAGTGCCGCATATGTTGACGGTAAGTATTACGAGCACAGAGCGTATAGGGTAAAGGTTGCAGATACCACAGGAGCAGGAGATGCCTACGCAGCTGGCTTTATTTACGGTGAATTGCATTCACAAAATATTGAGGAATCGATGGATTTGGGAGCCAAGCTAAGTGCTATGGTAATAACAAAGGCAGGCGCTCAGGAAGGCATTCCAAATCTGTATCAATTAAAACGTTTCAAGGCGAGGTTCATATGAGAAAGCTAAAAACACCTGCGGTAATAATTGCATTTGACCATGGTTTTGAACATGGGCCTCAGTCATATCCAGATGTGGATATGGACCCTAAGCGAATAGCAAAGATAGCTCTAAAAGGAGGAGCAGATGCTCTAATGATGAACAGCGGCAGCTGGGAAATAGTTGGAAATACAGGAAAGTTAGTAAGGATTGTAAAACTAACCGGAAAAAGCTCTCTCAGCAAAAGGGAGATGCAGGAGATGCATACCACAGTAGCTGATGCTATGAGATATAAACCAGATGTGTTTGCGTGCACTGTATATCCAGGTTCAAATGACGAGCAGCATATGCTGAGATTGGCAGCCTATATAAAAGAGGAAGCGCATAAAAGAAAGCTGCCTGTCTTGGGAATTGTTTATCCAAGAACTCCGACGAGGTATAATGAGAGAGATGTAATGTATGCGGCCAGGATTGGCAGTGAAATCGGTTTTGACTTTATAAAGACATATCACCCAAAAAACAGCGGTTTTGCTAATGTGGTTAAAGCTGCCTTTAAGCCAGTTTTCGCTTCTGGGGGAAAATTGGAACATAGAGATGTATACTTACAAACAGTTGAGGAAGTCATGAAATCAGGGGCCGCAGGTGTTGCTGTTGGGAGAAATGTCTGGGCAAGAGATGATGCGGTTTCATTTCTAAAAAAGGTTGTTAGGATAGTCAAAAAGAAGCGCTGAGCTTTAGCTGTGTCTCTCCCAAAAGATAATTATACAGCTCAGCAGATATGCTGAAATCAAAAGCAAAAGCGTGACAAAGTTGTACAGAAATGGATTGCAATTATAGCAAAGCATAGTAAATATAGACACAAAAGAGAGACCAAGCACGAGAAAGAGGAGTATCTTTATCTCATCTGCTTTTAAGATATAGCGCAGATTACTTTCCAGTTTAGCCATACAAAAGAATAATGACAGCAATGTTTAAAAATCCTTTCTTCCTTCTGTTTTGATATGACAGTCAAGGTCCTTGTAAACGGCGTCGGTGCTATAGGAAAAAGAGTTGCACACGCAGTTAGGCTTCAAAAAGACATGACATTAGCAGGAGTATCTGATGTTTCAGCAACAGCAGTGCTTAGGTCTGTCCTTGATGGTCCATTAAAAGGAGTCAAGCTTTACGCGAGCTTGCCAGAGGCCCAGAACACACTGGCAGAAGCAGGTTTAAATCCTGAGGGCACGCTGGAGGAAGTGCTGGCTTCAGGGGAAATTGATGTAGTAGTTGATGCCACACCTGCAGGAATTGAAGAGAAAAACAAAGGACTCTACGAAAAGTACAATGTAAAACAGGTTTATGAGGGTGGAGCAAAGGCGAGTATAGCAGAGGTCAGTTTTAATGCAAATGTAAACTATTTGGAATCTTTCAATAAGAAAAGCACAAGGGTGGTGAGCTGTAACACTACTTCTCTTGCAAGGACTATAGGAGCTATAAAACAGAACTTTGATGTGAGAAGAGCAATTGTTTCATTGGTCAGAAGAGCTGTGGACCCGTGGGATGCAAGAAAAGGCCCTATAAATGCCATAGTGCCTGTTTTACCTCTTCCTTCACACCATGGCCCAGACTTGCAAACGATAATCCATGACCTGAGAGTCGAAACAATGGCAGTTAAAGT
The DNA here is from genome assembly GCA_003660975.1 of Microcaldota archaeon. Classification (GTDB taxonomy): domain Archaea; phylum B1Sed10-29; class B1Sed10-29; order B1Sed10-29; family B47-G15; genus B47-G15. The sequence goes on along the minus strand of QMVG01000005.1, from coordinate 16,096 downwards.
TCCAACTACTTTGGCCCATACACATATGGTAGCAGTTGAGCTAAAGGCTGATGCTGAGAAGGAAAAAGTGAAGGAGATTCTCTCAAACACCCCTAGAGTGCTGTTATTAAAAGGCTCTGACGGCTATTCAGACACTGCTCTTATAATAGAGCGCTTTAGAGACTTACTGAGACCAAGATATGACATGTATGAGACAGTTATTTGGGATGAATCAGTAACAGTTGAAGAGGACACAGTGTACTGGATGCATGCAGTGCATTCAGAGGCAATTGTTATTCCAGAAAATATAGATGCTATAAGAGCTATAACAGGTATTGAGGAAGACCCAATGAGGAGCATAAAAATGACGAATGAGTCTCTTGGTATTTTCGGCAAACCTTAAGAGATGAGCAAAATGCTACAGACGATGGATAATTACGATTTCAAAGGCAAGGTAACCTTGGTTAGGATAGACGTAAATGTTCCTGTTTCTACTAATGGAAAAATTAGAGAGCACCCAAGATTTGAATCCCATGCAGAAACTATAAAGGAGCTAATCAAGAAAAAGGCCAAAATAGTTTTAATATCACACCAGGGGAGGCCTGGTGCAAAAGACTTCATTGACTTAAAACAACATGCTAGATTACTGTCTAAATACGTTGGAAAGAAGATTGTATTTGTTCCAGACATAAGGGGAGAAAAAGCCATAAAGGCGATAAAAGGGTTAAGGCAGGGAGACGTCATCATGCTTGACAATATCAGGAAAGACCCATATGAGATGCTTGAGAAAAGTCCTGAAGAACACGCTAAAAGCCCATTAATTCAGACATTGGCATATTATGGAAACCTCTTTGTTCTTGATGCCTTCAGCGTAAGTCACAGAAGCCATGCTACTGTTGTGGGCTTCTATCACATACTTCCATGCATTGCTGGCAGGGCAATGGAAAAGGCAGTTACATATCTTGACGAGATAAAAAAGCACGCAGTGCCTCCAAATATCTTTGTGCTGGGAGGAGGAAAGCCAGATGATGTTTTTGCTTTAATGGAATATATGATGCCCAAGGGAGAGATGGATGCTGTGCTCAGCTGCGGAGTGCCAGGAGAGCTGTTTCTGATGGCTCAAGGATATGAGCTCGGAAAGAAAACGTTTAAAAAGCACGAAGAGGGCGGCTGGATGCAGTACCTTGAGAGGGCTGAAAAGCTCTATGGGAGATTTGGAGACAAGATAAGAACACCTGTAGACCTGGCAATAAGTGTGAGAGGCAGAAGAAAGGAGATAAGCCTTACAGAGCTTCCTACAAATTACATGATAATGGATATAGGCACAAGAACCTACAAGAGATATGCGAAAGAGATAAACAATGCAGGCACTGTTGTTGTCAAAGGACCAGCAGGCATATATGAAAACAAAGGCTTTGAGGTAGGAACAAGAGAATTGCTTAAGGCAGCTGCTAACACTGCTGGCCATTCATTCATAGGGGGCGGAAACACCATAGAGGCCCTAAAAATGCTTAAATTCAACATAAAACAGTTTAATTACGTTTGTATGGGTGGAGGTGCACTGGTACACTACTTATCTGGAAGGGAATTGCCTGGCCTCAGAATACTTTATGCTAGATAGCAAACTTTTTAAAGTTATAATCCTTGCTATTATGGGGTGGTGGTATGGAGAAGATGTGGAAGAACATAAAACTCTGGGCTGGTATAATTATAGGCATAGTTGTGGTTGCTGCAGCATATACTCTTGTAGTATCTTAAGGGATAGGAATGCAGCTAAAAGCAATTGTAAATTATAAGACTTACAGAGAGCTAAGTGGGAAAAAAGGTCTTGAATTAGCAAAAATCATTGAAAAATACGCTGATAGACATATAGGAGTAGCACCTCAGATGGTGGATATCTCCTTAATAAGTATGAATACCAATATAGCTGTTTTTTCTCAGCACGTTGACCCGATTGAGCCAGGAAGACATACTGGCTTTGTAAGTCCCTACTCCATCAAGCAAGCTTCTTGCAAAGGGACTCTTCTAAATCACTCTGAACACAGGCTTGATAAAGCTAGCTTGAAGCAGCTGATAGCTATGTGCAAGAAAAATAGGCTTATGACTGTTTGCTGTGCAAATAATATGGCAGACCTGAAGCAGATCTCTGCCCTAAGACCAAACGTGCTTGTCTATGAACCTCCAGAGCTCATAGCAACAGGCATTTCTGTATCAAGGGCAAAGGTCTCTGTATTGGAAGAAGCTGCAACTCTTGGCAGGAGGAAGAGGATTCCACTGTGGTGCGGAGCCGGGATAAGCAGCCTTAAAGATGTGGAAATGGCATTTCAGATAGGTGCTAAGGGCATCCTGGTGGCTTCATGGATTGCCAAGTCCAAAAACAAAAAGCAGCTAATTAAGGACCTGGCAGAATTGTTTGAATCGTTGTAACTACTACTCGGTGGGAATGTGGACAAATATGACTTGCTTTGCGTGGGAGACCTTAACCTGGATTTGGTTACAGAGGACATAGGAGATTACCCAAGTCCTGAGACCCAGCTCAGCACAAAGATAAGGGCTCAAATTGGAGGAGAGGCAACAAATACTGCTGTTGTAGGCACTAAAATAGGGCTTAAAACAGCTCTAATCGCCCCAATTGCTGGAGATTTCGCAGGCAAATGGCTTAAAACAGAGCTTGGAAAACTAGGCCTTGACAGGCATCTAGTGAGGAAAAGGGGCAAGACGGCAATTACAATGGCCATACGGCTGAAGAAAGGAGATAGGGCATTTATCACAGATAACGGCGTGAATGAGCTGCTCTCTCTTAAGGACATAGACAAAACCCTGCTGCTTTCCTCAAAGCATCTATTTAGAGGAGGTTACTGGCATAACAAGTTACTACTCAATGGTGGGAACACAACATTATTTAAGTTCGAAAAACAGAATAATAGGCAGACATCCCTTGGGATCGGGTGGAATTACAGGGGATGGTCTGATGCACGGAGGAAGCAGTTGTTCCGGGCTCTTAACTACGCCGATGTTCTCTTCCTGAACAAGAGAGAACTGCTCTCACTGATGGGTGGCAGAAGCATATCATCAGCATGCTCAAAACTGATGAAATTCACTAAGATGGTGGTGGTACACCTAGGAGCAAAGGGCGCATATGTGTGCAGCAGGGAATTGAGCTTTAAGAGTCCTGCTGTGAAGCTAACTGTTAAGAACCCTGTTGGAAGCGGGGATGCCTTCAATGCAGCCTTCATAAAGGGCCTTGTGAACAACTGGGAGCTCCGAGAGACAGCAGAGTACGCTAATAGGGTAGCGGCAGAATACCTACAAGGAAAACTTTAAGAGAGAGCTGAAATGAGGGTTCTTATATTGGGATGGGAATTCCCACCGTATATAACAGGAGGCTTGGGAGTCTACTGCTACGAGCTTACCAAACAGCTCAGTGCTAAAGGTATTGATGTCATCTATGTACTTCCCAAAAGGATGAAGAAGGTTCGCTCTGATTTCGTCAAGGTTGTTGAAGTAGGTCCTGGATTTGAATTTGGTTCATACAATGAGAAAGAAGCAATGGTGTTCAAAGGCAGTATAGAGGACTACAATAATCTGCTTGTAAAAAGGTGCCTGCACGAGAGCTTTGATGTGATACATGCCCAGGACTGGATGGTCTTTGACGCAGCGGTCAGATTGAAGAAGATCACTGGAAAGCCCCTGATCTGCCATGCGCATGCCATTGAGTACATGAGAACACCGCATGACCCATGGAGCTACATTGTGGAGAAAGAAAAAACAGGCTATTATAACGCTGACCTGATAATTGCCAATTCCTATTATATGAAGAGAAACCTAGTGGAAAAATTAGGAGTTGACCCGCGCAAAATAGTTGTCATATACAACGCAGTTGACCAGGAGAGGTTTGAACAGCAATTCAGGAGAGAGCACGGCTTAGGCAACAGCAAGATAGTCCTGTACCTCGGAAGGCTTTTCGTCCAGAAAGGGCCTGATTACTTCCTAAATGCAGCCAAGAAGGTTGTGGAGAGGTTTAGAAATGTCAAATTCCTTATAGCAGGTACAGGAGATATGCTGCCTCAGTTGATAAAGCAGGCAATAGACCTGGGCATCTCAGACAAGGTAATGTTTCTTGGCTTCGTGCCTGAAGAGGAAAAGCCAAAATATTATGCGATAAGTGATGTTTACGTGCTTCCGAGCGTCTCTGAACCATTTGGCATAACAGTGCTTGAAGCAGTGGCAGCAGGCACCCCTGTTGTCATAAGCAAAGAGTCAGGGGCATCAGAGGTTGTCAGGAGTGCGTTCAAGGTGGATTTCTGGGATGTAAATAAGATGGCTGAGCTTATACTTGGGCTTCTCATGTACCCACCAATGGCGAGGGAGATGTCAAGGAATGGCAAAAAAGAGATAAAACACCTCACATGGGACAAAATAGCTGAAGAGACAATAAAGGCCTATAAAATGGCAGTTTACGGGTGATAATGATGACACATGTAGTTATGTACTTTCACGTCCATCAGCCGCACAGGTTGAGACAGTACTCTGTCTTTGATATAGGCAATGGAACAGAGTATTTCGACAAAAAGCTCAATAAGGAGATATTCCTGAGAGCTGCAAGAAAATGCTATTTTCCGAGCAATAGATTGCTTCTTGACTTAATAGAGAAATACGAGGGGAAGTTTAAGGTCTCGTTCAGTATCACAGGCACCTGGATAGAACAGGCACAGGAATTTGAACCAGAATTGATACAAAGCTTCCAGGACCTGGTAAAAACAGGGCATGTAGACCTCTTAGACGAGACATATTACCATTCCCTTGCCTATTTGATAAGCGAAGAGGAGTTCAAAGAGCAGGTAAAGATGCACAGGAAGCTCTTTAAGGAGCTTTTCAATTACAAGCCAAAGGTTTTCAGAAACACTGAGGCTATGTATTCAAATGACATTGCAAGAACAGTAAAGGATTTGGGTTATAAAGGCATAGTGGCTGAAGGCTGGCACTCATACCTAGGCTGGCGCTCTCCGAACTATGTCTACCAGGCAAAAGGCAGCAAGATAAAACTCTTCCTGAGAAACTACAAGCTCTCAGATGACATTTCATTTAGGTTTTCAACACCGTATTGGGAAGAATTTCCGCTAACAGCAGATAAGTATGCTGCGTGGCTGGCAGCAAGTCCTGGAGAGGTGATAAACCTCTTTATGGACTATGAGACGTTTGGAGAGCATCAGTGGAAGGAAACGGGAATTTTTGATTTCATGAGGCACTTGCCAGAACACGTGCTTGCCTATGAGCACCTTGATTTTGTAGGCATAAATGAGCTCATAAAAATGAAGGCAGTTGATGAGATAGACGTGCCTTATTACAGCTCATGGGCTGATATGGACAGGGACTTATCTGCTTGGCTCGGCAATGAGATGCAGAAAACAGCCTTCAATAAGTTAAAAGCTCTGGAGTCATATGTGAAGAGGGCAAGAGACATCAAATTAAAAGAGGCTTGGAGAAGATTGCAGACAAGTGACCATATCTATTATATGTGCACTAAATGGTGGTCTGATGGTGACATACACAAGTACTTCTCAGAGCACGTGGAGTCGCCATACTACGCATTTATGAACTTCATGAATGTCTTACAGGACCTGGAAGGGAAGCTGATGGCAAAGATAATACCAAGAGAGAGTGAATATGGCGAGATACCAACAAGCTTATAAAAGGCAAAAACAGAAAAATAACATCAAATTTTGAGAGTTCTTTCGTATGAAAAAGGAAGGCTACATTGCAGTTGCTATCATGCTAATAGGGGCTTCTTTTTTACTCTATGCTCTGTCCGTGAGTCCTGCCTCTTCTCCTTGTGAGGGCAACAGCTGTTCAGTAAACCCTGTGGAAAATGAGAGTCCTGTCCAATTGTTTGCAGAGATAAATGGCTATAAACTCAGCCTCTCTGATTACAATAAGCAGGTAGATATGCTGCTCTTTGTAAATGGTGTTGATGAGTCATATAAATCACAGGTGCCGCCTGATTACATAATAGATAGGATATTGGTTTACCAAGATGCTATTTCCCATGGTTATTCAATGAACATGAGCAAAGCAGAGACATATATGGAAGAGAGCATCAGCAGAATGGGAAAAAACAGGACCAGTTTTGAGAAAAGCATAGAAAACAAAAGCTTTGGCTATGAAGATTTGCTAAATTTCTTCGCAAGAGAATTTACGATAAACAAGTACCTGAACGAGGTGGTTTTAGCGAATGTTTCTGTAAGCGAAATGGAGGCAAGAGCTTATTATGAAGCAAACAAAGGCAGTTTTATCAGCAACAATATTACACTGCCTTATGACACTGTTAAGGAGAGCATAAAGAATTACCTGCTGGATGAGAAGAGAAAGCTGGTCTTAGAGCAGTATATGACAAATTTAAAGAAGCGCTCCAATGTTGAAATCTTTGAGGAGAGCACTGCTTTTGAAAAGAGAAAGGTACCCACTGTTGAACTGTTTGTTATGAGCTACTGCCCTTATGGAACGCAGATGGAAAAGGCCATAATACCTGTTATAGAGGCTCTTGGAGATAATGTAAATTTCAGCGTGAAATTCTGTGATTATGCAATGCACGGGAAGAAAGAGATTGATGAAAACACTAGACAGTACTGCATACAAAAAGAGGAAAAAGAAAACTTCCTGCCATACCTTAGGTGCTTCTTAGAAGCAGGGGACAGTGAAGCTTGCATATCAAGATTGGGAATAAATGAAACAGAGATCAACGACTGCATGGCAGAAGCAGATGCTGAATTTGATATAAATAAAAATTATGAAAATCGCTCATCATGGCTGTCTGGGAGATATCCAGTGTACAAGGTTTATGAAGAAGATGTCAAAAAATATGCTGTCAGGGGCTCTCCAACACTCATCATAAATGGCAAGGAAATAAGCGCTGAGAGAAGCCCGTCTGCACTGCTGAGACTCATATGTTCTGCATTTGAGGAAAAGCCAGAGGCCTGCACTGCTTCTCTGAGCAGCACTGTGCCGAGTCCTGGCTTTGGTTTTGAAGGAAGCGGCGCAAGCAGTGGCGGCTGTGGTGCCTAGAAAAGCACTTAAATAATGCCTATCTAATCATTCTCAATGAAATCATTTGTGTGGGTATACAGCCCTGAGGAAAACCCAGATTGGGATTACGCCAGAAACAAGCAGTTTTTGATAAGAACAGACAGGGCCTCATTCAGCCAGAGCTTGTTTTCTGTTGAAATGGGAAAGTTCATAGCCCCGAATAGGGATTATCACCACCAAGGGTTTAGCTTACATTTGCCCAGGAGCAATTGGAAATTTTTGGACAGCATTGCTATTGCTGACGAAAGAAAAGGCTTTCAGAATCTAGTGGCAAAGCATGTGATAGTAGAACCGTTTGCAGCTACTTACGTCTACAAAGGCCAGGGCATTGAAATACGGAGCAGATACACTCTGATGAACAGCAAAAGCAACAGTGCAGCGCTACTACTTAACTTGAAAATCAAAACAGATGACTCAAAGAAAAGATTCATCCACGTAAAGCCTTTCATAGACATAAGAGATTTGAACGCAGAAAGCAGCGTTGCTTATGAGATTGAACTTGACGGAGAAAATCTGCTGGTGCATCAGGGGAATAAAGGCATATACTTTTCATCAGATGCAGAGAGCAGTGTAAAAATTCTGAGCAGTGCAGAGGAAATCAACTGGGATTACAAGCTGGGGAGCGGCTTTAGGAAGGAGGAAAACGGCACGCGTTTTATCCATGAGCAGAGAAAAATTACTGCTCTTTTTGAGATGCTGTTTCCAGTTAAGGGCGAAAAAAACATGACTATCATTATTAGCTCTGGTTTTCTTCCTGAGCTAAAAAAGGACCATGACTACTGCTTAAGGCATTATAAGGAAAATGAGAGGAAATTAAGGCTGAGAATGCAGAGGATAGCTACTGCTTTTAAGGGAAGCCCTGAACTAATTGCGAGAATAATGACGCTGAGCTCTTTTCTTCAGTATCCTGAGGAGCTTATGGACGCAGGAGACTTTTGGTTCAACCAGGTTTGGTACAGGGACCTCTTAGAGGCACTGCTCAACAACATGGAGGTTTTAAGCAGAGTGTCTGGAAGGAGCATCACAAGGATTCTCAAACACTGCGCAAGTGTACAGGACATAAGTACTGGTTTAATTCCAACTGTTGGGAATGATTATGGAAGCACTGACGCTGTTTTGCTTTACTTAATTGCATTTTCAAAGTGGCTAAATAAAAAATGGAGCAATGAGATGGCAAGGTTGATGCTCAGGTCAGCACGCATACTGCTAAATGCCTTCACCAGCGAGAGAAATAGGAAGATTGGGGCTCCATATGTTGATGCTGGCCTGCTCTACGCAAATCCAGCTTCCTCATGGACAGATTCCATTGTAGATGGCAGAAGCACTAGGGTTCCAGAGCATTGGGGAAATCCACAATATGTTCTATTGCCCGAAATAAATGCCCAGTGGATACTATCACTAAAAGGCATTTCAGAGATAGCAGAGAGATACGGTGACTTTGAGCTGAAAGAAGTGGCTTCAAAAATGCTGGCAAGTGCTCTTATAAAATATAAAAAGATATTCCATAACATCAACACAAATTTTCCATACAATGCGGTGTTAAATGTTAAGAGAGACCCCACAATAACAAGCATGGGCCTTGTTTCAGCAGTTATGCTGCATAAATTGGTCTACTCAAGCAATGACTTGAAAAGGATGTGGCCCAGTGTTAAAAGGATTCTCGTGTTCAGAAAGAAACAGCCTTTTGGAGTACTGGTGAAAGAGGGCAAAAAAGCATATTACGGGGACAGGGAATACCATGACAGTGTCATCTGGCCAAGGGATTCTCCATACCTCGTGAAGTACTTCAGGATTATAGGGAGAGAGGATGAGGCAAACGCAGTGCTGGAAAATGCAATAGACCACCAGATGTCAGAAGGATGCATATTATATAATCACGAGCTTTTCTCCCTTCCAATAGGAAATAATCCAAGGCCAACTCATGAATCTGAAAACCCTGTGCCTGTGAAAAACCCTGCTCAGCTCTGGTCGCACTGGTGCGATGTGTTTCTGCAATAAAGTTTAAATACTTAGGAAACATAAAAGCTGTGAGGCTTATGAGACGCGGGATGGTTAGAGGAAGTAAAGAAAAGACATTAGGAGAAAAGTTAAAACGTGCAGTTAAAGAGACGGCACAGGACAGGGTATTACTGGACAGGGCGATAAAGAGCTTTGAAGAGGTTCAGAAATGGGGCAAGAGAGCTTTTGAAAGGGGGGAGGCCTTTGAACGCGGTTATGATAAACGCGAAATAGAGAAGAGGAAAGAGAACATAGAAAAATTAAGGCAACTTGCCAATGCTGCAAAAACAACAGACGCGAAAAGAAAGATAGAGGAGCTAATAGAGTTTCAGAAGAGAGAGATAGAAGCAATAAAGCTGTCAAGAAAGGCAATAGAGGGGGAAGACATAAAAAAGAAGGAAAGGTATGATGAAGAGGCCAGCAGACTCTTTGAGAAGCAGAATGAGATGTTGGAGAAAATCCAAAGGTGGATAGAAAACAGGAGGAGGGAAAAGAAAGCTGGAAGGTGGTAATTACTTTTCTCCCCTGTAGAACATGGCTGCTTCCTCAGGAGGAACAGTGTTAATTATTATGCCTGTCTCCATCTCAAAGCCAGCCCATTTTGAAAGCCGCGGTAATAGCTCTATGTGAAAGTGAAAGTTTTCTCCCTTTGGCTCTGCGTTGAAATAAACAAGATTATATGAGGGGTAGCCCAAAGAGTCTAACTTCCCTATAACTTTTTTCAGTGCAGATGCCAAATCATTTAATTCTTTATCAGACATGGTATTGAGGTTGGGCAGGTGCCTCTTTGGAAAGAACCAAACCTCAAACGGAAATCTTGAGGCGTATGGGGTGAAAGCAATTATTGACTCGTTCTCAAAGACCTTCCTTGGTCCCTCTGCCTCCATCTTAATTATCTCGCAGTAAGGGCAGCTCTCGTTTTTTATTATGTAATCATAGCACATAAGCATTTTCTCCTTTACGAAGGACGGTGTCACATTCAGCGCAAGTATTTGCGAATGGGCATGGAATATGGAGGCGCCTGCTTCCTGGCCCTGATTCTTGAAGATTGACACATATCTTATGCCCGGCAGGTCATTCAAGGCATTAATTCTGTTTATGAAAGCGTCCAGCACATGCCTTATTTGCATCTCTGAAAGGTCGCTGAACCTCTTTCCGTGCTCTGGTGTCTCAACCAAAACCTCGTGAGAACCATAAGCAATGCCGTGAGTAAAGAATTTCTCCTCATCATTTATCCTCGGGTCTCCAACCATTGTGGCAGCTGGGTAGATGTTCTTAAAGACCCTTACTATCCACTTGCCGTCAACCTCGTACCTGTAGGTTTCCTCGCCTGTCTCAGATTCCCTGCCTGGACAGAAAACGCAGGAAGCTGAAGAGGGTATCTTATGCTTAGGCTTTTTGAAATCAGTGGGCCTTTTTGCCCTGTCCTTTGCAATAATTACCCACCTATCAAGCAAATAGTCCTTTCTAAGTTCATTCATAGCAATATATTATTTAAACGTGTTATTTATTAGTATATGCTTGGAGGGAAAAAATGGAAGACAAAATGCTCTTTGAACTGTCCTATGAAGTTTGCAACAAAATAGGTGGCATATACCGCGTTATAGAGTCAAAGACTCCTGAAATAATAAAGCGCTTTGGTAGGAGTTACTATGCCATAGGCCCTTATGTGCCGAATAAAGCAGCCATATGGTTCAGGGAGCTTCCGTTTCCAGATAAGAGCAAATGGGTATATGATGAAATGAAGGAAAAGGGCATAATAATCCACTATGGGAAATGGCTTGTAAAGGGGAATCCAAATGCTTTTCTTGTTGACTACTCAAGATTCATGAAGCAGAAGGACAAGATAAAGGCAAAGCTTTGGGAAGATTACAAGATTGACTCCCTCACAGCAGACATTTGGTTTGACGACCCAATAGTGTGGGCAACAGCGTCAGGTATGTTGCTGGAAAAACTGATTTCTGTTTTTGACAGTAAGAAAATGATAGCACATTTCCACGAATGGCTGTCAGGAGCTGCACTGCTTTACCTTAAAAAGAAAGAGCTTGGCATATCAACTGTCTTCACAACACACGCCACTGTTATGGGAAGGATTCTCGCGGAGTCTGGAGAGGACCTTTACAAAGAGGTAAATGAAGGTCTTATGAGAAACGAAAGCATGCCTGATGAAAAGGCAAAAAAATATAACGCTCAGGCAAAGCACTTAACAGAAAAGGCCTGTGCCCATAACGCAGATGTCTTCACAACTGTTTCAGAGATAACAGCAAGAGAGGCCAAATATATCTTGGGAAAGTCTCCAGATGTAATAACTCCTAACGGTCTTGAAATAAGCACCTTTCCCAGTGTAGAGGAGCTGATAAACAAACACAGGGAGTACAGAGAGAAGATAAGGGACTTCTTAAGAGGTTATTTCAATCCGTATTATCCCATAGATGTGGAGAAGGGGCTTATATTTTTCATAAGCGGAAGATATGAATTCAGGAATAAGGGGATAGATGTCTTCATCGATGCCTTGGGAAAGTTAAACCAGAAACTGAGGGAGATGGACGCTGAAAAGAACGTATTTGCCTTTCTTTTCATACCTGCTGCTGTTAAGAGCATGGACATAGAGGTGCTTTCAAACTTGTCCTTCTTTGAGGATATGAAAGAGATGGTGGTGGAGGAGCTGCCTTACATAAAAAGAAGGATTTTGGATGCATTGGTAAAAGGCAAAATGCCCAAGACAGATAACCTCTTTGATGTTACCTTTTTGAGGTCAATCAAGCAGGACTACAGGGCATTTAGGAAAGAAGGAAAAGCTCCGCTGTCAACGCATATTTTGGAAAACGAAAAAAATGACCCTATATTAAACGCATGCAGAAAAAACGGCCTTGATAACGGTCCAGAGGACAAGGTGAAGGTTGTCTTTTACCCTATATATGTTTCAAAAGCAGATGGCATGCTTGGTATGGACTACAATGAAGTCATCATTGGCTCGCATCTTGGCGTGTTCCCATCTTATTACGAGCCATGGGGATATACTCCATTGGAAACAGCTGCTCAAAATGCATTAGCTGTAACAACAGACCTTGCAGGATTTGGGGCATTTGTGAAAAAAATAAGCGACCAGAGTAAAAAACCAGGCATAATAGTGCTGAAAAGGGATAAAAAAACATATAACGAAGTTGTAAATGAGCTGTATGAAACAATGCTGTGGTTTTATTTCTTGGAGAGAGACGAGAGGTTGCAAAAGAAGGCAGAGGCGAGGCAGTTAGCAGAAAAATGTGACTGGAGCATTTTAATAAAGAATTATTTGGATGCCTATCAAATGGCTGTTGAGAAAAAGAAGTAATGAAGGTTAGGCAGGCACATCCAGACCTAACCTGTCCTTTAGCTCCCTGTAGCGGTTTCTTATGGTAACTTCTGTTACGCCTGCTACATCTGCCACTTCTTTTTGTGTTCTCCTCTCACCCATAAGAACTCCTGCTATGTAAACTGCAGCTGCTGCCACGCCTGTTGGCCCTCTTCCAGAAATCAGACCCTTGTCTATGGCTTCCTTAAGCAAAGCTCTGGCCTTTTCCTGCACAGGGCCTGACAGACCTAGCTCACTTGCAAACCTTGGAATATAATGCGTTGGGTCAGTTAAAGGCATCTTTATTCCCAAGTCTCTCTTCAAAAACCTGTAAGTCCTTCCTATCTCCTTCTTGTTTATTCCACTAACAGCAGAGATCTCGTCCAAGGTCCTCGGAATACCGTACTGCCTGCAAACAGTATATATCACTGCAGCCACAACGCTCTCTATAAGCCTGCCCCTTATCAGCCCCTTCTCAACCGCTTTTCTATATAGCAAGGCTGCTGCTTCTCTCACGTTCTGAGGGAGGCCTGAGTAAGAGGCAATCCTGTCAAGCTCTGACAGGGCAATCGCCAAGTTTCTCTCCATTGAGGAGGATATTGATGTTCGCTTATGCCATTTCCTCAACCTGTACATATGGCTCCTCTGCTGGGAGCTTATCTTAACACCTCTTATGTCTCTGTTGTACTGGTCTATTTCAGTGGCAAGCCCTTTGTTTGGCTTTGTAAACTTCACAGGAGCCCCTGTTCTTGCTCTCTTATCCCTTTGGTCTGAATCAAAAGCCCTCCATTCAGGGCCAGAGTCAACAAGGTTCTCCTCGATAACCAAACCACACCTGTTGCAAACAACCTCTCCTCTCTCATAGTCTATTGAAACATCAGTTGACCCGCATTCAGGACACTTTATTGTTTTGCTGGGTTTTGCTTCCGGACTTTTTGGAACAGGCAAAGCCTCCTCTTTCATGGATTCTTCAATAGACTCAGATATTAGGGGTTCTGCAACTGTCTCCTTTGCCAATATCTCAATCGCAGTTTCCTCTTTTTTCTTGGCCTCACTTTCTAATGGTATAACTTTTTGCCCAAGAGCTTCTTTGGGTGCTTTACTCTTGCTAACATGTAGGGTGCTCTTGTGGGTCCTAGAACTTCTTTTACCACGCCTACTTGATTTTGCTGGTCGTCGTACAGTTTTGTCCCTTCTTTTAGGGCTTTTGTCCCTCTTAGAAGAACTAGGTTTTTTCCTCTGACGCTTAACACTCTTCCGACCTCTTGCACGCTTTACCACCTTCTTTACAGTTTTCTTCGTAGAAGTCTTAACAGCTTTTTTCTTAACTGTTTTCTTAGAAGTTTTGCTCTTTTTTCTTGCTTTAACAGCTTTTGTTTTTGTTTTCTTCTTTTCGGATTTTTTTACAGTTTTCTTCTTCATACCCTTCCCTTCCTGGCTTTTTTTAGTCTTTACACTACGGCCATTCTTTCTCAAAATCTTTTTCAAATGCTTCAACATCAAAACACCTCAAAATTAGAACAGAAAGCTTTAAATATTAGGTTATAAAGAGGTATTTAAAGCTTTCTAAACTAAGTTCTGTAAACTTGTTGGTGATATAGGGTAGGGTACTAGAGAACCGTAAACTTTAAAATAATTAAAAATAATTAATTTCTTACCATTATTTATGGTGGTAAGAATGCTTAGATTTGAATTTTATATTCCCCGTGCTTTAGAGGACTCAGATGAAGTAAGAGAAATAGAAGATTTACTAAATGAAGTAAAAACAAAACTTAAAGTTAGTGTAAAAAAATTTGTTATTGATGAAAAAGGAGAAGATGACTTAAAATATCAGATTTTATGGGGTATTTCTGTTGCTAAAAGAATAAAAATTAAACAAACGAGAAAATCAAAATCTCTTTATCCCCAACTTATCGTTTTTGGAAATAAAAATAATAAACCAATAACATTTTATCCTCAGGCAAGAGTTGGACAAGAGATAACAATTAAGGAGTTTTTGAGAGGTTTACTGAAAGGAGAAATAAAATGTTTGCATGAAAAGTTTGAGATAGAAGATGAATTGAAAGGTGAGAGAAAATGACAGATAAAGAAATAAGTTGGAAAAATAAATTTTTGAACAAATTATTAGTAGGTGATAGTGCTGAATTATTGAAAGAAATTCCAAATGATTCTATACATATGATAATAACCTCTCCCCCGTATTTTCAACAAAGAGACTATGGAATTAAAGAAGCTATAGGAAATGAAAAGGAAGTAGAAGAGTATATTGATAATCTAATTAAAGTATTTAAGGAATGTGTAAGAATAATACGACCAGATGGTCATATTGTCTTCAATATAGGAGACAAATATAAAAATGGCTCTTTACTTTTAGTTCCTTGGCGATTTGCAATAGAAGTACTTAACAGATTCTCTGACTTAAAACTTATTAATGTTATAACGTGGGTTAAATTAAATCCAACACCTAGACAATATAAGAAAAGATTAGTAAGTGCTACAGAACCGTTTTTCGATTTTGTAAAGTCGGAAGACTATTATTTTGATATAGATTCTTTTTTATCTATACATTCTCTCTTAAAAAGGAAAAAGAATAATCATAACAACTCCAAAATTGGAGAGCGATATTTTGAACTTATAGAAAAAAGTGGTCTTACTCCAGAGCAGAAAAAGAAAGCAATTAAAGAGCTGAATAAAGTTATAAGAGAAGTTAAAGAAGGAAAGATTGCTGGATTTAGAATGAAAATAAAGGGTATTCATGCGTTACCCTTTGGTGGCCAAGAAGGCGGAAGAAAAATACAATTAGAAAAAAATGGTTTCACAATCATCCGTATTTTGGGTAAAGATTTAAAGAGAGATGTTATTGAAAGCCCGGTAGAAACAATAAAAGGTATAAAACACCCCGCAATTTTTCCGGAATTTATTATTGGAGAGCTGATAAAGTTGTTATCCCCTTCTAAGGGAATAGTACTTGATCCGTTTGTAGGTAGTGGAACTACTGCAGCTGTAGCAAAGAAACTTGGAAGATATTACATTGGGATGGATATTAATCCAAAATATATTGAATATGCTAAAAAAAGAGTAAAAACTATTCAAACTATTTTGGAGTATATAGTTTAAGGTGTTAAAATGGCAAATAACTCAAATGTTTGGAAAATATTAGAAAAAATATACAATGCTGAAGAAGAAAATTTTAAAGTTAATAAAGAAAATAGGAAAAGAATAAATTTAATAGTTGAAAATATAGATTCACAAAAGGCAGTAGCAACAGCATTAATAACATCTTTAGTAAAGAAAATTCTAAATTCAAACCAGGATATCAGATTTCATAAAGTTGATTTTGGAAAGCCAGAATGGAATAGTAAAGGATATTCTGCAAGAACGTTTGATACACATTATATAACTCCCTGGATGAAAAAACGTTTCCCTAGATGGGCAATGAAAGAAAGTGCATGGCTGACTAGGAGCATCGAACAGCCACATCCATTTACAATGGATTTTCCAGGTCATATAAAGAAAAAAGATGTAAAGAAAGCATTTCTTGAAATTCTTAACACTCTTGAAGAAAAAATTGAAAGTACACGTAATCAAAAAAAGTATGCATATGAACTTTTAAAGTATATTATTTTTAAAATGAAAAAAAGATATACGCAACAGATGAGAATTGTTTCATTTGAAATTTCTAAAGATTTGAAAAAGAAAAGACAT
>QMVG01000004.1 GCA_003660975.1 Microcaldota archaeon | reverse complement strand
CTGAAGAATCCAAAAACAAGCTTGCTTCTTTTCAAGAACGGAAAGCTAATATGCACTGGAGCAAAATCAGAGGCAGAGGTTGGAAAGGCAATAAATAAGGCCTATGAGAATATAAAGCACTGCATAAAAAATTAAACCTTAAAAAATTAAACCTTAAAACCAGGGAGCTTTTCCTCCCTTTTCTCTGTCTTTTCTCTTGTGAGGGCTTCAATAACAGCAGAGACATTCATGACAAGCAGCACAACTTCATAAATTGTCTGCAATTTTGAAGGCCTGTCTTTGTAATGCCTTGTTTCCTTCAGCAAAACCCTTTTGGCATTTGATATTGTTGGGCCTCCTTTTATTGATTTTATTAAACTCTTTAGGTTAGCATATAAATGTGAGATATCAGAGAGCATCTCCTTGTCTGGCTCTATCTTCTCAACACAGAACTGGGCCAGCTTGTGCAAATAAACAAGCTCCTCGTCTTCCATCTTTCTCGTGGACGGGGGCAGGTGAAACAGCTCTGTATAGTAATCTTTTTCAGGCACCTCTTCAAAAATCTCATGGCAGAGCCTCCTGACAACCACTGCCTTAGCTGAATAATAGCTTGCTTCTGCGCTCTTTTTTTGTCTGAGCAGTTCCTCTGAGATAGCAGTATACTGCTCAGCAAGATAAGCGAAGGCAAAGAAAAGCAATGCTTTTTCCTCATCATCTCTGCCAATCACTGAAGACAGTATAGTCCAAGCCTTATCTGATAACTTTGAGACAAAGTCTCTTATGTCTTCTATGTATATCATTTGCCCCTCTCCTTAAGAGCATAATACAGCAAAGCTGCTACAAAGACAAGGAAAAGCACATATATATCCATGCCTGGAGCAGAGACCCTTCCCATACTACCTAAATCAGTGCCAATGTAAATTATTCTTATTTTTGTCTTATTCCCTCTTGTTGCTCTTATGAGAAGGTTGTAACTGCTGTTTTGAGAGTACGCTCTTTTTGAAGCAGTCACATTGTAAAATGCCCTTGCATCAACCCCCACTATAATAGAGAAATTGCCCTCGCTGTCTGTATATGTCTCGTAGCTGCCGTAATCCCTGTTTGACGCATTTACTCGCGCGTTTGGAATGGGGTTATGGAAAGCATCGTAAACGCTGCCGTTCAGCCATCCGGTGCTTGGAGATGTGCGGAAACTACCTCCTGAGCTTTCATTGCAGTTCTCATACTGATCGCAAGATGTAACGTTGAAGTGGTAAAGCGTGTCTGGAGACAGGCCTGTAAGCCATATTGCATGACTCTCTACGAAACTTGATGAACTGTTCCTGGAGCCAAGTGAGAGCGTTGTGCCGTAATCAACAGTTGAGTTGGCGCTCTCATCTGTGTCCCAGCTTATCTTAACCCTTACATTGCTCAGTTCAGAAGCATCAATGTTACTTATTATTGGTGCTTTGCTGTCAATCAGGTAGCTGTCGTTAACTATATTGGTACAGCTATTTTTGCTGTCGCAAGCCCTCGCATACCAAGTAACGTTTACAACCTTCCCAGACTTGTTCTGCGATGATGTGTTAAACAAACACCTGCCAAGGCCGTCTGTCTGGCCAGCTTCATAACAAATGCAACCGCTTTTTTGAAGCCGATTGCACTTGTAGAAACTCTTATTAGTAGTCACAAGAAAATCATTCTCATCGCTGTCCTGGTCTGTCCAATTGCCCCAGAAAGTAACATTTGATTCTTTCTTTATCCTCACAGCGTTTGAATCATTGGCAGTAAAGAGGCGAGGCGCTGGATTTGTATTAAACGTTTTTTCAAAAATGAGGTCAGGGCTGGAAATACGGCCAGAGGTCCACACAAGCTTACAGTAGCCATCTTCAGGACAGTGGATAGAAGGGGTCATGTCATCATAACTGTCTGTCGGAATGTTATTGCTATTCCACAATCCGATGTCCCAGTCAGCATAGAGTAGGTTGTAGTCACTGCTGTAATAGGACCACGCTGCCCTGCACAAAGTGCCAGTAGTGTGACAGCTCAAATCAGGATACAGGTCATCTTGCCCATTGGCTGTTCTCTGATTTAGATTAGTCCAACCATTCCCAGTCCACTCTGCTGTGGCTATTTCATAATTGTTTTGATAAGAACTCCAATTATACCATATTAACTTGCCATTGCCACTAAAATATGACACTCTTGGCCTCCTATCATCCACAGCATTTGCTGGATGCACTGCTGTGTAATTTGACCAAGAAGCACCAGTGAGGCCAAAAGTGAAAACAGCTGAGTGAATGTCCCAATTTCCATAATCGTTTAATGACTGATAAGAAAGAATGCAGTAGTCGCTCACAGAGGGGTTGTAAGGACAGTCAATATCAGGCATTGACTCATTTGTATCGTTATTGGTAACAAAGCTTCCAGAAGAGGCGTATTTGCCTATGTCTTTGTATTTTATCTCCCTGCTTGAAAAACCGTTTGGCCCATAAGAATCCCAAACAACAACGCAGCGTATATCGGATGCGCCAGAAGCGGGGTTCAGGAAGCAGGAAACAGATGGGTGCTCGTCATCGTTTTCGTCGTTCGTAAGGTTGTAGTAATCTGAAATGCCAGAGACATTGTCAAAACTGGCTGTTAATATCTCCTCATTGGAATAGACCTGATATGATGTTTGCCTGTACGCCTGCCACACAATCCTGTAAAAGAAATGGCTGCTGTTTTCAGCACCTGAAACCCGCGGCTTATAGAAAGAGTTGTAAGGCGAATTCTGTCTTGGCAGGATCACAGAAGGACTGGACCACGAAACACCATCCCATATCGAGTACACAATGCCTATACTGTCTCCTGGGTTCAGCTGGCCCCTCCAAACAGCCATGCAGTTGTGCCAGGAGATGCAGTAAACGTCTGGCAGGCTGTCGTTGTGGTTCACAGAGGCTATACCATAGCCCAAAAACTGGGAAGAGCCCCAGGAAGCATAAGCTGAAACACTAAGCATAACCAATAAGAAAACAATGAGCGATGCCTTCTTTTTCACAGCAACCCCAAGTAAAAAAGTCATTACTAGTATTTATTTTTATAGAAGCAAATCAAAAGAGGGAGGAAGCTCCCCCTTGCTGATAAAAGACAGCAGCTTGTTGCAGGTCTTTTTGTCCAGAGCTGCAAGTGGGTAAAAAACAGGAAGGCCATTAACAAAGCTGCTTTCAGATATGTAAGGTCTGGCAATCCCATCTGCTCTCTGAATTTCCTGATCTCCTATCTCAGCAAGCTCCTCAACTTCTGCCCCGTAATCCCAGTATCTCAAAAAGTCCTTGCTGCCTCTTAAAATAATAGACGCACCTCTCCTCATCATAAGCCACGCCGAAAGCAGAGAATAAGGGTCGCTGTTTTCAACAATGATTTTACCAGCTGTTGAGAGAGGAAGGCCTGAAACTGCTTGAAAGGTCCTTGTGTACAAATAGGCATTGCCCTCAAAATACTCTACGAAAAGCACGTGTTTTGGATTTTTCAGGTCAACTTCAAGGCCTCTGTGCTTTTTTATGAAGGCTCCAATGCTGCTGCTAATCTGCTGGCTTGTCATATCTATATCCTTTGTCAACCTCTGGCTCTTGACTGCAAAGCTTCCATCCCACGCTTTCGAAATTTCCAGTGCTTTTCTCTTGACTGCTTCCATATCAAATCGCATCTCTGTGCCGATCGCCACAGAGGAAATGCCGAAAACCCTTCTTAGAATTTCTACTGCTTTCTCCTCATTGCCAGCGTAAACGAAAATTCTCATTCTCCTGTTATTCACCTTGGCATCAGGCAGGGCTGATTTTATATTCCTGACAAGCTTACGCAAAAATCTCTTCCTAACCTGCTCACTCTTAGTGAAGAGTTCCGCGTGCTTAAGGATTAGCATGATATAATTTATCATCAGAAACCCTTAAATACCTCTCCCTGTTTTATTTTAGCAATGGCCACCAAATTGTTCAGACCAAAAATGGACACGCCTGCAAAGCTGGTCTTCTCTTTATCCGTATTCCTACCTGTCTTCCTGCTTGCTTCTGGCATATTGTGGAGCAATGGAACTGTGGTGGGAATCTCTTTAATTCTGATGACTCTAACAACAACATTTATCGTGTGGCCTCTTAGCAATGCATTCTATTTGATAACTGACAAGTACCTGATAATAAATTACTTCAGGCCTGGTAAAATAAGCTTTGCTGATTTTGAGAGTGCTGAAAAAGTTGGCGGAAAACATAAGTATGCGTTGACTGGCTTTGGGTATTATTGCACGAATTTCAAGGACAGGGTATTGATAAGGGTAAGAGGAAAGGGAAAGACAAAAGAATACGTGCTGTCTCCACCGAATCCAGACGAATTTGTTGAGCTGTTAAATAGAAATAAAGCTATATATAGAAGAATGTATCAAGAAAAGGAATCTTAAAATACTTTTTTTGCTTATTAATAAGAGTGGTTTAAATGCCTTCAAATACCTCTGCGAATAAGAAAGAAGACGCGTTAAGCTATCTTTACGAATTGGAAAAGAGATTAACTGAGCTTCAGATAGAAAATAAGATGCTTGAAAACAACACAGAATATTTGAGGTCTCAAATTTCTTCTTTGAGAGAAGAGCTGGCTAGGCTGAGGAGACTGCCTCTAATGGTTGCAACTGTTGTCGAGAAAATAGAGAATGACAAGCTGATAGTCAAAAACTCAAATGGAATGGAATTTTTGGTTAGCTGTGACCCAGACACAATAAAAGAGATAGATATTGGCTCTTCTGTTGGTCTGAACCAGCAAACCCTGAATGTTGTAAGAACGCTTCCTAGGAAAAAGGACGTAATCCTCAGGGGAATAGAGATAATAGACAGGCCTAAAATCAGCTTTAAGGACATAGGCGGCCTTGATGAGCAGGTAAGGGAGATAAAAGAAACCGTTGAGCTGCCTCTGAAAAATCCAGAGCTTTTTGAGAAAGTAGGCATAGAGGCCCCATCTGGTGTCCTGCTCTATGGTCCTCCTGGCTGTGGCAAAACCCTGCTGGCAAAGGCAGTGGCAGCTGAGAGCGATGCCACTTTCATAAAGCTGGTTGGCAGCGAGCTTGTGCAAAAGTTTATAGGGGAAGGCAGCAAGCTTGTCAAAAACGTTTTTGAGATGGCCAAGGAAAAAGCGCCTTCCATAATCTTCATTGACGAGATAGATGCCGTTGGGGCCAAGAGGCTGGACGAAACAACAGGAGGGGACAGGGAGGTAAACAGAACACTAATGCAACTGCTGTCAGAGATGGATGGCTTTGGAAAGAGAGAGGGCGTCAAGATTATAGCTGCTACAAACAGGATAGACATCTTAGACCCAGCGCTTCTAAGGCCTGGGAGGTTTGACAGAATCATAGAGGTTCCCCTGCCTGATGAAAAAGCGAGGGAAGAAATCTTCAAGATACATATGAGAAAAATGAATACTTCTGTCAAAGCAAAATACCTCGCTGAGAAAACAGAGGGCGCTCTCGGAGCTGAGATAAAAGCCATATGCACAGAAGCAGGCATGTTCGCAATAAGAGAAGGGAGAACAAGAGTTTTGAAAAAGGACTTTGAAAAAGCAATAGAGAAGGTTATGGGGGAAGAGGAAAGCGGAGAGGAACACAGGCTCTACATATAATCCCTGGTGACTAGTGATGGACATAGAAAAAGTAAAGCTAGAGCTAAAAAAGAAGGTTGAAAAGAACATAAACAAATATTACGCTGTTGACTTTTTGAAACAGAGGGGCTTTGAAAGGAAGACATGCAAGAAATGCGGGGCAAGGTTTTGGACCAAGGACCCAGAGAGAGAATTCTGCGGGGAACCTGACTGTGTTGGTGGTTACTCATTTATAGGGAAGCCAGTGGGAAAGCGATTAGAGTATATCGAGTCCTGGAATAAATTCTCAGAGATGTTTAAATCGCTCGGCTATACGCCAATAAAAAGGTATCCAGTAGTGGCAAGGTGGAGAGATGACACTGACTTTGTGCAGGCCTCTATATATGATTTTCAGCCGCACGTTGTTTCAGGGGAAGTAGAACCTCCAGCAAACCCTCTTGTAGTGCCTCAATACTGCCTCAGGTTTAACGACATAGACAACGTGGGCATAACAGGCAGGCACAAAACAGGTTTTGTTATGGTGGGGCAGCATGCTTTTTTGCCTCCAAAGGATTTTGACCAGAATCTCTTTTTATCGCACATCCACAAATGGCTGACTGTGGGAATGAAAATTCCAGAGGAAGAAATAAGCTACATAGAAAAACAGTGGTATGGTGGGGGCAACCTTGGCGTCTGTATGGAAGCTTTTGTAAGGGGACTGGAGATAGAAAACCAGGTATATATGATATACAAGGTTTCAGATGCAGGATATGAAGAGCTTCCCATTCGCGTTCTTGACATGGGCATGGGGCTTGGTAGAACTGTGTGGGTAACACAGGGAAGCGCAACCCAATATGAGTCAGATTATCCTGATGTTATAAAGAAGCTTTTTGAAAAGACAGGCCTGGAGCTCAGCGACATGTTTAGAGACTTTATGCCTTTTGCAGGAGAGCTGAATGTTGAGGAAAACAAGGATATAGAAAAGAGCTGGCAGAAAATAGCTGAGAAACTGTCTGTGAGCAAGGAGGAGTTGAAGAAAGAGGTTATGCCTTTGGCTGCTCTTTTCTCAGTAGCTGATCACAGCCAATCCTTGCTTGTTGCTTTAAGTGATGGCATGCTACCTTCAAACGTGGGTGGCGGATATAACCTAAGGGTGATAGCAAGAAGAGCAATGTCATTTATAGACAAATACGGCTGGCCCTTCTCCCTACAGGAGGTTGCAGAGTGGCACGCTGCGTACTTGAGGCCGCTTTTTCCTGAGCTGAATGAGAACATTGATGACGTAATGAAAATCCTGGACATTGAGAAAAAGAAGTACAGAAACGCAAGGCAGAGAACCAAGAAGATGGTGGTCAAAATATTAAAGAAAAAACGAAACATATCCGCTGATGAGCTACGCCTTCTTTACGAATCTTATGGCATAACGCCTGAACTGATAAGAGAAGTGGCTGAAAATACTCTCAACGTAAATGTCTCCTTGCCTGAGAACTTCTATGCACTCATAACAAGAGAAAGGCCGGAAAGAAAAAGGGAAGTGGAGAAAGAATTTGACTTAAAAGGCATAGCTGAAACTGAGAAGCTGTATTACGAGGATGACGTGAAGGAATTTGACGCAGAGGTGTTAAAGGAATGGGAAGAGAAAGGTAAGCATTACGTAGTGCTTGACAGGACAGCTTTTTATCCGCTGGGTGGAGGGCAGGCCTCAGATAAGGGAAAATTGGATGGCGCTCATGTCGTGGCTGTCATAAAGCAGGGAAATATTGTTATACACGAGACTGACAGAAAGCTTGGAAAAAAACAGGTGCATGGCGTGATTGACTGGGAAAGAAGACTGCAGCTGACAAGACAGCACACTGGGGCCCACATACTTAACGGAGCTGCCAGAGAAATTCTGGGAAATCACATATGGCAGGCCGGCGCTGAGAAAAACTATGAGAAAGCAAGGTTAGATATAACCCACTATGAAATTCCAACAGCAGAGGAAATAAGCAGAATTGAAAAGTTAGCAAACGAGGTCATAAGGAAGGCAATACCGATAGAGAGAAGATTTATGCCAAGGACAGAAGCAGAGCAGAAATACGGTTTTAGGCTGTACCAGGGAGGGGCAGTGCCTGGAAAAATGATAAGGGTTGTCAATATAAAAGGTTTTGACGTTGAGGCCTGTGGAGGCACGCACTTCAGCAACACGAAATATGTGGAAGAAATAAAGATATGGAAGGTAAAGAAAATCCAGGACGGCGTGATAAGGATAGAGTTTAGTGCTGGCAAGGAAATGATAGCCAAGCTTATGAAGAGAATGAAGGAAGAAAAAGATAAGGAAAAAGCCGCGTGGCTGAAAAGGGTAGAGCTTCTTATTGCTGAGAAAGAAATGCTTACTGGAAAAAAGGAAAGAATTGATGTAGAGGGCAAGGATTTGGACAGCATTATCAAGATATGGAAGCAGCTTTCAAAGGAGCTTGAAAAGGAAAAGAAAAGAAAGGCTTCTGAATTGTCTGAGGAAACCGTGCAGATAATAGATGTGGCAGATATGAAACTCATGCAGGAGATTGCAAGAAAAGTGGCCAAGAAGAAAGCCTACTGCGTCGTGCTTGCTCCTGGCCAAGTGATAGGAGTTGACAACAAGAGTGGCAAGCCTGTGAAGGAAGCAGTGGAGAAAGCTGCTGAAATTATGGGAGGCAAGGCAGGAGGAAAGGGAAACGAATGGAAAGGCGGAGGACCTGAAAAGAATAAATACAAAGAGGCATTTAATCAAGTGAGGAAGATTTTGGGGGAGTGATATGGGAAGGTTGTCTTTGAGAAGAGCAAAGCGGAAGCCAGTGAAGGAGAAGATGATGACACGTGAGGAAGAAAAGAGGCTCACTCAGGCAATGATATTGCAGATTGCAGAAGAGGAGGGAATAGACCCTCTTGCAGCAGTAGGGCTGTACAACGCTGCCTTCAAAAAGAAGAAAGAAAAGAAAAAGTAGTTGCAAAATATTTTTAAAGTAATTGTTTCTAATCTTATTGATGAAAATTAAAAGGAATGTTAAAGCAGGAAGATTGGGGGAAGGGAGATTAGCAAGAGAGACAGCAAAACTCGTTATGGAAAAAAACCCGAAATTCAAAGAGTGGCTGGTGAGAAGAAAGGGCTTTTACACCGTAAAAACAGCTGCCGAAGATTGGGGCAAGATGATTAGAGAGGGAAAGGAGAGGAAGCTCAGGCAGGAAAGCAGCATTTATTACAAATACAGGTATTACTGGCGCAATCCAGAGCAATTTAGGGAAAAGGCAATCAAGGGAATCAAAGAGTACAGGGACCTAGCTATTGAAACAGGCATTATGGAAGCAGGGGCTGTTGCTTTGGCAGACAAGCTTTCGGAAATGGGATATAATAAAACAGCCACTGCTGTTATGTTTTTGGGGCCTGTGTGGTTCACATTGAGAAAAAAGCAAATAGAGAGAAAGAAAAGAATGGAGGAAATAGAAGAATTAGAAAAGGCAATAGAGCAGGGCATAGAGAAAGGCATGGAAGCAGCAATGAGGAGGAGAAAGGAAGACATGGTAATAGAAGCATACACTGGCTTTCCCAGCCCAATTGAGATATCAAGCAAGTACAGCAGGCCTCTTCCTAAGGACAGGTATCTTGTAATAAGGAACGGAGATGCGGCAAAGATCGCTGACAACTACGTTGTAGAGCTTTATGAAGGGGCCAGAACCCTCAACATGGAGCTCCAAAGAAAGCTTGAGGAAGAGAAGAAAAAGAAGCAAGCAGAGGAGCTAAGAGAAATTTCAAAGGGAGGCGTTTTCAGAAGGAAGGCAACGAGGAGGCTTCTGAAAATTCTCAATGGCATAAATCCAGAGCATACTAGGACTGCCGTGGCTTATGCCAGATGGATAAGCAGGGAAGGGAGAGCAATTTTAGAAGACGAGAGGCTTAAGGCCAGCTTAAGCAAAAAAGAGAGAAAAAGGCTTGAAAAGGTTGTAAAGGTATCAGAAAGCATAGCCAAGGAAGCAGAGAAAGCAGGCATAAGACTGAGCGAGGAGGACTTAAAGCACAAGCCAATAGGCATAGGGACAATTATACAATCTGAAATAACTGACGGGATACTGAAAAGCAGGGGGCCTGCAGCCCTCTTGCTAATGCTTGAGTTCAAGGCAGGAGCTTTAAAGAGCAAGAAGGCAAGGCCTTTTCTTGAATCACTTCACAAGATAAAGCAGAGCTAGTGAAAAGCTTTTTATATGCTTCTTCTTTTTTCAATACTATGAGAAAAGCAATCCTTATGATGCTCCTTCTAATCAGCATCGCAGTAGCTGAAGAAGTAGACCTAAACTCTGCTGTTGCAATAGCCAACCAATACAAGCATGTGGGGGAGCACACCAACATAGTGCCGCAGCACCAAATTTCTCTCGGAGAGGAAGCTTACTGGCCTATAGAACTGGTGTCATCCACAAACAAGATAGTCACTATTATTCCCATAGCTGTCTCAGACGGCAGCATTGCAGAAGGAGACAATGCAAAAGCTGTGCAGAAAGTGCATTACTTAGCCAATTTCTTCTACGCAGAAAAGCAGATAGAAGACTTCATTGACAGCAGTAGGGACAGTGCTTCCAGAATGCAGGCAGACTTTCAGTCAAGGCTGGACAGGTTGAACACTGACATAAAGCCAACCCTGCCTGTTAGCATAACGTCGCTCTCAGCTTACGAAAACGCATTAGCAACTGCAGTATCTAGTGCTGAAGAGCTCAGGGACACTGCACTGGAACTAAAATCAAAGATAAAGTCAATAGACACTGTGGAGGAGATAAGCCAATGCCAGTCACTGTTTAACAGCTTTTTCCAAAAAGAGAGCCTATTGATAAATGCGCTTAGAGAGCTGAAGGAAAGGGCAAGTGATGTAAGAGAGGAAATAAATACAAAGATCGCTAACAACGAGATTGACGAATCATATGGCATAAGCTTGTCTGCTGAATTCCTTATCTCTGGCATAGAGTCAACAATAATAGACATGGAGGACAAAAGCAAGGAAAACAGAGAAAACATTGATTCCTTTTTCTCTTCCCTGGACAGCACGGTTGATGAATATTACAGGGTCCTAGACCAGCGCATTGCTGAAAGAGAGAACAACACGGTAAAATCTGAGCTCTGGGACAAGTATAGGGAACTGAATGACAGGTATGAAAGCATAGTTAAGCAGATAGCCAAAATAAGCCCTGCGCACAGAAGAGACCTGGAAGACATTGCCTCTGACCTGGAGGCATTGGCGAATTACATAGAAAAGGAAAACTTACAAAAAGCAAACCAAATGGCGGAGAGCTTGGAGGAGGATATCTCAGACATGGAAGAAAGAGTGGGAGAATGGCCTCCCAAATGCACTGGGGGAAAGTATTGGAACGGAGAAAAATGCGTATGTCCATCTGGCATGAAGGAAAGCAATGGAAGGTGTGTTAAGGAAGAGGGCAATTTGCTTAACATCGTAATCGCGGTAATTATTGGCATTGCTGTTATAACAACCATTTACTATTACAGCAAGGGCCAGAAGAAGGAAGAGAAGAAAGAAGAGCCATCATCCTGGTCTCCGTATAATTTTAACTGACACGCGACAAATACTGGAACTGTGGGGGGTTTATAAATAGTATTTTGAAGAAAAAATATTCGATGGAAACTAGTTCTGCTCCTCAGGTGTCTCAGTTCGAAGAGTTCATAAATGAGAAATATAAAGACGAGATTACAAGGATAGCCCAGTTATTTCCTGAAAAAAGAAGTGTTGAGATAGACTATCAAGAGCTAGACAAATATGATATAAAATTGGCTGATGACGTTATAGAGAAGCCATATCAGACGATAAGAGCAGCAAGAGACGCCATAATCCAAATGGGCTTACTCTCAGGCACAGGAGAGGAGTTCAAGCCACATGTGAGATTCTACAACCTGCCACCTGAAAACAAGGTGCTGTTAAGAAACCTCAGCAGCCAGCACATAAATAAGTTCATAAGCGTGGACGGTGTCGTGACAAAGGTAACAGAAGTAAAGCCCAAGATAGTTGAGGCTGTTTTTGAGT
Organism: Microcaldota archaeon; assembly: GCA_003660975.1. Classification (GTDB taxonomy): domain Archaea; phylum B1Sed10-29; class B1Sed10-29; order B1Sed10-29; family B47-G15; genus B47-G15. The sequence goes on along the minus strand of QMVG01000004.1, from coordinate 76,241 downwards.
GCAAGAACTGCTTGAGGAGAATCTCTGTAAAGCAGGAGGAGCAGAGCGAGAAACTAACAGAGCCAACTGTTTGTGTTTGCGGAGGAAAGAGTTTTGAGCTTATTCTTGAAGAGTCAAAGTTCATAGACACTCAAAAGGCAGAGATCCAGGAACCTCTTGAAGTGCTTAGAGGAGGAGAGCAGGTAAAAACCATCACGCTGTGGCTAGAAGATGACTTGACGAACAGATTGGTGCCAGGAGACAAGATAGAGGTAATAGGAGTGCTGAGGCTGGAAGCTCCAAAAAGGAAGGGGAGCATATTCAACAAGTTTATAGACGTCAACAACTTTGTGAAGAAGGAGAAAGAGTTTGAGGAAATTGAATTGAGTGCAGAGGACATGCAAAAGATAAAACAGCTCTCCCAAGACCCTGACGTTTATAAGAAAATCGTAAAGAGCATAGCGCCTTCCATATACGGCCATGATGAGATAAAGGAGGCTATTGCATTACAGCTATTTGGAGGAACGCCTGGAAAGATGACTCCTGATGGCATGAGAATAAGGCCTGATATGCACATACTTCTCATAGGTGACCCAGGCACTGCTAAATCAAGGCTGCTTCAATATGTTAACTCACTTGCTCCGAAAGGCATATATGTTTCTGGAAAAAGCTCAAGTGCTGCTGGTTTAACTGCCACTGCTGAAAAGGAGGAATTTGGGGAAGGCACATGGGTGCTGAAAGCAGGCGCTCTTGTGCTGGCAGCTGGCGGCATGGCAATGATAGATGAGTTTGACAAGATGTCTCCAGAGGACAGGGCTGCAATGCACGAGGCAATGGAAACGCAGGAGATACACGTGGCTAAGGCAGGCATAATAACAACATTCAAGGCCAACACAGCGATATTAGCAGCAGCCAACCCGAAATACGGAAGGTTTGACCCAAACACAGCGCCTGCTGAACAGTTTGACATACCCCCTACAATAATCTCTCGCTTTGACCTAATCTTCCCTGTAAGGGACGTGCTTGACAAGAAAAGAGATGCAGAGATGGCTGAGTACATTCTAAAGACGCATAGGTATGCTGCGCAGAGTGTAAAGGGAGAGGAGAGCGAGGAAAAGGTAGCTCCTGCTTTAGAACCAGAATTCCTTCAAAAGTACATCGCTTACAGCAGGAAGCACGTAATGCCTGTGCTATCCCAAGAAGCCATAGAAAAGATAAGGGACTTTTACGTCAACCTGAGGAGCATAGGGGAAAACCAAGGAAGCATACCTATAACAGCAAGGCAGCTAGAGGCCATAGTGAGGCTGGCTGAAGCCTCTGCCAAGGTGAGATTGAGCGAAACAGTTGAGATAGAAGATGCCGAAAGGGCTATAAGGCTCATTACCTTCTGCCTGAAGAAAATAGGAATAGACCCAGAGACAGGCAAGTATGACATAGACATCATAGCAATAGGGCAGCCAAAGTCAAAGTCAGACAAGATAAGGAGCATCTACAACCTGATAAAACGGCTGGAGAAGGAATATGACGAAGTAAACCATGAGATGCTGGTTGAGGAAGCAGAGAAGATAAGAATAGACGCAGAGGAATTGCAGGAGATTCTCCACAATCTCAAGAAGAGGGGAGACATCTATTCGCCAAAGCACGACGTCTACAGGACAACAGAAATGAAGTGAGAGCATGAACAAGCAGATGTTAAGAATTACGATTATAATCCTCTTTGTTAGCGTGCAGTTAATAGGGATAGCAACAGCTGTCAGATACATTGCTTCAATTGAGAAGGGCAGCCTGGAAAGCCCCATAACAGGAGGCTCGGACATATCAACAGTCATTGAGCTTTTCATTTATATCTTGGCTGTTACCCTCATAATCATAATCACGATAAAGCTCTTCAAGAAAATGCTCTTGCTCTTGGAGGCACTTGCCGTGTTTTTCATGAGCGATATTGTTTTTGAGCTCCTATTTCCCTTTGTGGTTTTTAACGTTATCCCCATTGGAACAGTGATGGCAATACTGCTAACGGCTGCCAAGATGCTGAAACCAAATATCTTAACGCAAAACACTGCCCTTATCTTCTCAACAGCAGGGGCAGGAGCCATTATAGGCATTTCTTTCTCGCCCCTGGCAATAGTGTTTTTCATGCTCCTTTTGTCTGCCTATGACTTTATCTCAGTGTTCTACACCAAGCACATGGTTTATATGGCAAAGGCAATGACTGAAAGGCCAACTGCTTTCACAGCTTCCCTTCCAACTGCTGTGGGAAAGGGAAAGAGAAAAGCGTATGCTTACCAATTGGGAGGGGGAGACCTGGTAGTGCCTTTAACGCTGGCAGTGTCTTCATTAATACATTACGGCCCAAAAGCAGCGTACTTTGTCATGGTGTTTTCCCTTTTTGGCCTGCTTCTGCTGTTTGAGTTTGTTATGGGAAAAAAGGGAAAAGCGCTTCCTGCCCTGCCTCCAATATCAGCAGCTGCCTGCCTTGGGCTTTTAATCAGCACTCTGATTTGAAGCGCTTGCAAAACTCAACTATCAAAGCGTGCATCTCTTTGTAGACCTCAACGTCTTTCGGAAGCTCCATCTCAAAGCACTGCCTGATTGCTTCGTAATTTTGAGAACTGCATATGCCAAATTTTTTGGAGAGCCTTCTCGTGTAGTTGTCCACAGGAAAGATGAGATGCCCACCTGCATAAAGCAGTATCGAATCTGCTGTTTCTGGCCCTATGCCTTTTATTGAGAGCAATTTCTTCCTTAGCTCTGCTGTTTCTCCTTCAAAAAACTCCCCAACGCCTCCTGACGAGATAAAAAGCTTGGAAAGCTCTTTTAATGTCCTGGCTTTCCTCCTGTAAAAGCCAGAAGCTTTTATCAAGCTCTCTAAATGAGAAAGCTTGGCCTTTGCTATGGCCTGCGGGCTCATCATTCTTTTCCTCTTCAAAGTTTCAATTGACTTCTCAACATTCTTCCAGGAGACGTTCTGGGTCAGGACTGCTCCAACAGCAACCTCAAAAGGGCTATCCGCAGGCCACCAGGCCTGCCTTCCCAAAAGAGAGAATAAATAGTTATACAATTCCATAATGCGCATAAAGTTATTTAATGACTTAAAGGATAAAATGATTATGATGAGAGAGGCAGCAGTGAAGTGCAGGCTCGCTGACGTAAAGAGACATTCTCGAGTAAATGTTCTAGGCAAGGTCAGAAGCATAGAGGGAGACGATATTGTTGGCATAAGCTTAGAGGACGAGTCCGCTTCTGTGAAGGCCAAGTTTACTGGCTGGACTCGGCTGATGGCAAAGGAGATAAAAGAAGGAGACCTCGCCATAGTCATAGGAAAGGTTGAGGGAGACGAGCTGGTTGGAGAAATCATTAAAAAGGTATATAACCCCAAATATCAGGTATTGCGGCAATTGGAAATCAAGTGCAATGAAGGTTGACTTCTTATGGACTACGAAACGCTGTTGGAAAAGGCATACAAATCAATACCTGACAAGGTTCATGCCAAGGAGAGATGGGAGCCTCCTGTTGTGGAGTCCTACCAGCAGGGGAACCAGACAGTAATAAGGAACGCAAACGAAATCGCAAACAAGCTCAGAAGAGATGTCCAGCACATAATGAAGTTTTTCATAAAAGAGCTGGCCACGTCTGGAAATTACGACAACGGAAGGATAATACTGCAAGGCAGGTTTACGGACAAGCAGCTAAACGCAAGATTGAGCTCATACATAAAAGAGTACGTGCTGTGCACTGAGTGCCACAAGCCGGACACAACGCTGATAACATTTGAGGGAGCGCCTTACAAGAGGTGCGAGGTCTGCGGTGCCAGGTCTCCTGTCAAAAAGCTGTGATATCATGATATGGGTAAAAAAGCACGGTGAAGTGTTAGCAGCTTGTGACGAGAGCATATTAGATGAAATCTTTGAAGAAGGCGAGTTATGTATGCAGGTTAAGAAGTCGTTCTATGCGGAAGAATTGGTTGACGAATCAGGCTTCAGGGAATTGCTGAGAGAGAGCGACAACATAAACATCATAGGGAAAGAGGCAGTTAGAATTGCTGTTGAGGAAGGATTGGTAAAGGCCACGAAGAGCATTGAAGCCGTGCCGTATGCTATTATAATAAAGATATAGAGGATAATTATGAGAAAGTATTCAAGCCACAGAAAAACTCAGAAAAAGATGATTAAAAACGAGGGAGAGGAGTTTAGAGTCAGATTGCCAAAGAACGGTGAGCTATTTGGCAGGGTTGACGCGCTGCACGGCGGAAAGAGGATGTCAGTGAAGTGCTCGGACGGGAGAGTGAGAATGTGCAGGATACCTGGAAGGATGAAAAGGGTCTGGGTGAGACTGGATGATTACGTTATCGTGAAGCCTTGGGAAGTGGAATCTGAAAAAAAAGGAGATATAATTTGGAAGTACAGAGAGGCAGAAGTGAGCTGGCTAAAAAGCAAAGGATACTTAAAGGAACTCTAGTTTTCAAACCTAATGATTTATAAATCCAAAGCTCATTATTAGCTTATTTAGTGGAATACTTATGAGGTGAAGTTTAATGAAGAGAGGTATATCCGGTATAGGAGTACTGATAATATTCATTGCCATGATACTAGTGGCAGCAGTGGCGGCAATGGTACTCCTGCAGACAGTCGGTTCACTAGAAGGGCAGGCACTGCAAACGGGAAAGGAATCAACAGCAGAGGTCTCATCAAAGCTGAGAATCATGTCAATAACAGGAGAAACAAACGATGCCAGCAACCCATCCAACATAACGTATTTGAGGATAACAGCAAGACTGGCTCCTGGAAGTGACAGCATAGACCTCAACGAGACGCTCCTTGGCTTTACAGCCAAGAACACCCAGGTCTCTGGAATATACTACAACATGTCTGCTTCAAACACAGTAACAAGCGCAAAGCAGTCAACATTGCCAGGAAAGACCTACTCTGCAGTTTTCCTAGGTAAGCCAAGCGATTACTCCAACACAAACAGGGCTTCGGTGGATGCAGATGAGACGATAGAGATATGGTACAAGCTGGGAACTGCAAATGGATTGCCACCATCAACGCAGTTCACAATAAGCATTGTGCCGCAGAAGGGAATACCAGAGACAATACCAACATCAACGCCAAGCGCGTACACAGGTCTATACGAAACAATATTCCCATAGGCCCAGAAACCAAGAAAGGAAGCGCAAGCTTCCTTTTGTTAAATTTATTTTTAAAAGCGTTAGGTTTTAAAACTAGCTCTTTCTAAGAAGAATATGGGCCTGAGCGAGTGGTTTGTGAAGAGGTTTATAGCCAAGCACATACCTGGCTTTGAGTACATAGGCATTTTGATGAACCTGGCAGCAGTGCTGATAATTGTGATGATTGCTAAGGCATACAGCAACAATAAGTATTTCATAGCTGCTGTTGGCATTGCAGCATTTTTAGTAATATTTGGCTTTGTAAAAATATAATTAGTGTATGAAGTCTACTTTCCTTATCTGGGAAACCCTGTTCTCCACTGCTTTTATGATTTTCTCCCTGTCAGCACCGTGCTTCATCTTTATCTTCTCTATTTCATTTGCTAATTTGTGTTCGTGAAGCACGTGCTTCAGCCAATTAGCAAAATCGTTCTGGTCCTCCCTCAGGTGAAAGTCAAAGCTTTCCTGCGGCAAATTCTGAAGAGCGTAAAGGAACTCGTCAAGAGAGCGGGCGTACATGGTGACTCCTGTTTCAGGGTGCTTAAAGTAAAAGGCCTTGTCCACGGGAAGCAGAACATCGCTCAGGTGAAACTCTTTTTTGGCCTTGCTCTTCTTAACAGCTTTTTTGGCAGATTTCTTGCCTTTCGCTGCTTTTTTAGGCTTTGCTTTCTTAACGCTGCTCTTCTTCCTTGTCTTCTTTGCCACTCTCTTGGGAGCCTTGACCTTAACGCTTTTTGCTTTTACTCTCTTGGGCGATGAATCCGCAGACACTGAGGCACTCCCCTTAGTCGTGGCAACTGCCACTGCCTTTTTCTTTGGCTTTTCTATGATGCCCAGCTTCTCAAGCTCTTTATCGGCCTCTGCCTTTATCGTTTCCTCAATCTTCTTGGCTTCCTCGCTGTTCCTCTGCCTTATGTACTCAGCTATCAACTCGTTTAACCTTCTGATCTCCTCTTCATCCTCTAGCTCTGCCTCTGGCTCTGCCTGAGGTATCATCTCAACTGTCAGCTGGGTCATCTTTCGGTACATAACGAGCAATAGAATGAGTATGCTGGATAGAACCATGAGGCCTGCGATAATCACTGACATCAGATCACCGTCGTAGTAGAATATGAACTTGAAGCATATAAATATTTTGGTGCAAAAATGCTTCTGAAAGATTTATTAAGGTGTAAAAACTTAAATTACCTTCAATTGCTTCTATTAAAATGAGGATATGTATGAAATCAATTCTGATTGGAGGCCAAGCAGGCCAAGGCGTTGAAAAGGCTTCTGAAATAGTAACAGAAGCTTTGAGGAGAATAGGTTATTACTCCTTCAACTATAGGGATTACCAATCCCTGATAAGAGGAGGGCACAATTTCAACGTGATAAGCTTCTCAAAGGAAAAAGTATTCTCAAACGAGTGGGAATATGATGTTATACTTGCCCTCAACGATGAGACAGCTGAAAAGCACAAGAGCCATTTGAAAAGTGGTGGCATAGTTATCTTGTATAAGGATTATCCCCAGGCAGACGAGGCAATAAAAGAGCTCAACTTACCTCCTATCTCAAAAAACAGCTTCTTTGTGGGCGTGCTTGCAAAGACAATCGGAATGAAGAAAGAGGTAATTCTGTCTGTAGTAAAGGAGAGCCTTGGAGAGAAGCAGCTTGAGATAGCTTCAAGAGGCTATGATGCTGCTGAAACCGTGTTTAGCATAGACAATGGAAAAGAGCTTAATGCCTTCATAATAAGCGGAAGCCAAACGCTTGGCAAGGCAGCCATAGATGCTGGCCTTGAGAGGTTCATAGGATATCCAATGACGCCTGCGACTCCTGTTTTTCATTACATAGCAGCTCATCAAAATGAAAAGCTGAAGGCAGTGCAGATGGAAAATGAGATAGCAGTAGTGCACGGGGTTATTGCTGCCTCATACGCTGGTAAGATGGCAATGGCAGCTACGAGCAGCGGTGGTTTAGCGCTCATGGGAGAAGCTTGTTCCTTGGCAGGCATATCTGAAACTCCTCTGGTGATAAACCTGGCCCAGAGAACAGGGCCTGCAACTGGCCTGCCTACGTATACAGCTCAGGCTGACCTGAAGATGGCTCTGAACATAGGGCATGGAGAATTTCCGAGAATAGTTGTTGCTCCAGGCCTGCCTGATGAGATATACGAATTGACTCAGGAAGCGTTTTACTTGGCATACAAATACAGGACATTGGCTATCATTCTAACAGACAAGCACGTTGCGGAAAGCCAGTTCACTATTGAAGAGTTTGTAAAGCCAAAGAGAAAACCAGAAAAGTTTATCATTAAGGCAGATAAAAATTACGCTCACTACAAAATTACTGAAGACGGCTTGAGCCCAAGAGCAATACCAGGTGAAGATGACAATGTGGTGGTTAAGGCAACTAGCTATGAGCACGACGAGTATTCGAACACTACAGAAGACCCAGAGATGACTGTCAAGATGAACGACAAGAGAATGAGGAAGATGAAGACTTTGGAAAAAGAGGTAATGCAATTAGAGCCTGTAAAGATGTATGGAAATGGGAGTAAGGTCATAGTTGGATGGGGCTCTACCAAAGGGGCAATATTAGATGCCTTGAGAGAACTTGATGGATACTCATACCTTCAAATAAGATACCTGTCGCCGTTCCCGTCTAAGGTGGTTAAGGAAGTATTGGAGAAGGCAGATGAGATTGTAGATGTAGAGAACAATGTGACAGGCCAGCTAGCAGACATCATAGCTGAGAAAACAGGGATAATCGTAAAGAAGAAGGTTTTGAAATACGATGCAAGGCCTTTCTCTGCCAAGGAGATTGTGGAGGGAGTAAAACATGCCTGAACTTACTGTTAATGAGCTTTCAACAAAAGAGCCAATAACTTGGTGTCCTGGTTGCACAAATTTCGCTATCCTGACAGCCACCAAGCAGGCCATTGCAGAGCTTGTGAATGAAAAGGCTGTTGAGAGAAAGAACATAGTGCAGGTCACTGGCATAGGATGTCATGCTAAAATCTTTGATTACCTAAACATTAACGGCTTTTACTCCCTGCACGGCAGGGCAATTCCCATTGGTGTTGGCCTTAGAATAGCGAACCCAAAGCTGAAGCCAATTGTCTTTGCTGGAGACGGAGACGCCTTGGCAGAAGGGGTGTCTCACTACATATACGCTTGCAGGCACAACACTGACATGACCATGGTAATCCACGACAACCAGGTCTTTGCTTTGACAACAGGCCAGGCAACGCCCACAACAGAGAGAGGATTTAAGGGAAAAACAACGCCGCAAGGCAACTACGAGAATCCAATAAACCCTCTGACGTTGGCATTGTCATCAGGCGCTACCTTCGTGGCCAGGACGTATGCTCTTGACATCCAGAAAACAAAAGAGATACTCAAAGAAGCAGTAAAGCACGAGGGCGCTTCTGTCGTAGAGGTAATGCAGCCTTGCCTGACCTTCCATGACACAAGAGATTTCATTAAGCAGCACTTGTACTGGGTAGAGGGAAACAATAAGCAGAGCTTTGAGGAAGCTTATAAGATAGCTGCTGAGTGGGATTATTCATTAGACCCGAAATCAAAGATAGCCATGGGCATTTTCTATCAGGTTAAAAAGCCAACGTTTGCAGAAAAGCTAGGCATCAAGTAAGTAGCAGTATGTTATTTTCCTTTGAGTACTCCTTGTCTTCGCTTTTTATCCTCATCTCTATTTTGGATATATTGTAGTTCACAGTTCCATGCCAGGCGTATTTCTGATATTCTCCTGGGCCTAAGGCAGCTATGTGCTTAATCTCGCGGTATTCTCCAAACTTGACATCAAGCTCAAAGTCACTGCTCTTCTTCAAGCCGAGGTTTCCTATCACAACCTCAATGAAAACGCTCTGGCCGTACTGCTTCGCAGAGTAGTCAGTAAACATCAACTCTGCTTTTGCTGGAAATGAGTAAATTTTTGTCAGGTTTTTAACAGAAGCTTCGCTTATTTTCATCTGCCTTTCGTGTGCCTCACCATATGACTTTGGAAACATTACATCCCTGCTGCTGGATGCATGGCCTAGACCTATGGCATGGCCCAGCTCGTGCAAGGCCGTGTGGTTCGTGTATCCAAAACCATTGCTTAAAGAAGACCTCAGGGTGGCTATCCTCGCTTTCCCCTCCAATATCAGAGAATAGGGGCCTATGCTGATATACCTGCTTGGCCCTCCCTCGCCAGTGGCAGTTATAACGTAATTCTTTGAGTGAACGTCAAACCAGGTTATTGAAAGTCCTTTGCTGTCATTGCTCTCCACAAATGATATCAGGCCACCTGTGCTTTCCTCCCACTTCCTCATGGCCCACCTTGCTATCTCCATGTCCTTGTCAATAAACTTGCTGTCATTTGGAACAACGAAGTGGTATGGAATCGGCATCCTGTACCACCTGGGATTCTCCAAAAGCATGGGATATGTGATGTTCAAATCAGGCCACCAGGCCTGGCTGTCATCATAGATCGGCCTGAAAACCTTTGTCTGAAGCTCAGGGGCCTTATGCTCCATGGCTGTCTCTCTGTATGGCTCGCGGTTACTGATGCAAGCAGAAAACAGGATTGTAATAAGAACAATGGAAAGTATCTCCACCTTCATAAGCAAAATAAAGCTTTTTTTATATAAATAGAATTACAGACAATATTAACGCTCTGAAGGGTGGAGGTCCGTGAACACAGACGACGTGGTTACAAAAACAATAAAAACCTATGAGGAATTTGCAGAAGAGTATCGCAAAAGGCATTTTGATGACCTTGAGAAAATAGAGAATTTTGCGGATTTCTTTGTTCGGAATTTAAAGGGCAAGAGAGTTTTAGATGCTGGCTGTGGGCCAGGAAGGGACGCAAGATATTTTACAGATAAGGGCCTGGAAGTAATCGGCATTGACTTGGCCTCTAATTTCATAAAGGTGGCCTCCCAAAATGTGCCAAATGCCAGGTTTGTGCAAATGGACATTAGGGCTCTCAATTTTCCGGAAAATTTTTTTGATGGCATTTGGGCCTCTGCCTCTTTTTTGCACATCCCAAAAGAAGATGCGAAAAGAACTTTGTGGGGTTTCAGAAAAGTACTGAAACCTTCTGGGCTACTTTACCTATCTGTTATGGAAGGCTCTGGCGAAAAGATGGTTGAAAAAAAGGCATACAAAGGAAAGGCAAGGTTCTTCGCATTCTACACTAAAGATGAAATCAAAAAATTGCTTGAAGCTTGTGATTTCAGAATTTTAAAGCTCATAGTCGAAAAGGAGAAAAACAAGAAACACACCTGGATAAACGTCTTCGCAGTTAAGGAATAGTTATTTCCTGCTTATGCTGTCAGCACAATGTACCCTATGTTGCTTCTATTAACTGTTGCTTCTATTAACTATGGGTTCAACTCCCAGATACCATATCATAAAATATGTTTTCTAAGGTATCTCCTTGCCTCGTCTCATCCACGTGTCTCACCAGTGGTGCTTGGCCACCCCCATATTTCTCACTGTCGCCATACACTTTCATTTTATTGTTTTTATATTGTTTTTAATGTCTCAGGAGTCAAGCAACTGGTCTGGCTGTCATCATAGCATGCACTTTATAAAAAGTAATGTAAAAGATTACCTGCGCCTTCTGACTCTCTGCCTTGACTCACGTGCCTTCTTAACAGCACTGTAAAGCAGCTCTACATTTTTTAGCGCCTTCTCAGGGTTATATGGGTTTCTCTTCTTCTCCCCTGCCAGGAATTTAATAGACTCCCGCAGGTGGGCCCCCATTGAGTCATCTATCAGCCTCCTGTCTCTGATCTCCGCAATCCCTTTAACAAATTTCCACACGCTTGCCCTGCTCCTTGGTTGCCCAGGTATTGGCTCGTATATGCCTATCACCTCTATACCTTTGTCAGCTTTGACATGTAAAATCCTGTATCTATGTCTTGGGTCTTTAACATCGTTTAAGGCAGTCATCACTTTAAATGGTTTTGTGGGGTGCTTAATCTCGCCCACCATGGAGGACAGAAGCTTTGTATTGTCCGTTCTTTTGCTCCTGTACTCTATTTCAACGCTGGCCTGCATAGGTAATATAGTGCCATCTGACAATCGCATGTCTTCAAATTTAACCTCTTTAATTTCAATAGGTGCGCCAGCAAGCTCAGAAGCAACAACGACCTGGTGTGGCCCTTCATAACCCGCTGCTCCCAACTTTTTATCTATAAAACGCCCGCGCTCTATATCAGGCCTTCTGTTTTTAGAAAATTCGGTAACAACAATCTCGGGTAGCTTTCCCCTGAGCTGTTTTTTTATTTCTTTTGTAACAACAGATGATTTGTAGTTTTCATTTACAACAATACGACCATCAAACTCCCTTAATAATTTTCTAACCTTATTTACGTCTTCTGGGGACACCATAGGTTTTTCTACTAGAATCTTCTTTGCTCCCAATTTAACAGCTTCTTTCAGAACGCTGTAATGCTCAGCGGTGGGGACACAAATATCCAGTATGCTTTTCTTAAGAAGCCTTGGGTTGAGCTCATTAAGGCTTTTAAACACTCTAAAGCCCTGCTTCTTGGCTTCTATAATCTTTGCTGGGTCTTTTTCGATGACAATTATATTTTCCACTGGAATGCCCTGTCTCTTGAAGGCTTCCCTGTGAATCCTGGCAGCATTTCCGAAACCAACTTGTATAATAGAAACCTTTTCCATGCAAACCATTATCTTTACACAAGGGTTAAATAAAAAGATTGCTAAATATAATTGGTGCTGTAATGAAAAACTTTTTGATAAAAACAGAAAAAATTAGACAGAGAGAAGGCCATTGCGGTAAAGTGCGCGATGTTTTGGATGATGAGAGAATAAGCATTGACATTGTTGATATTGAAGAGGCAGAGGAGCATTACCACAACAACTCTAAAGAATATTATTACATATTAGAGGGGAAAGGATCTGTATACTTAGACGGCAATAAAATAGATGTAGAAGCTTCTGATCTAGTTGTTATCCCGCCAAGGGTAAGGCATAAGGCTGTTGGCAGGATGAAGGTTCTGATAATAGCAGCTCCTCCCCTATCTACGTCTGACTCTATCATAACAAAATAAAGGATTTCGGAAGTTTTGCTTATGTGCGGCATAATAGGATATATTGGACCAGAGCGTGCGTCAGGCATTCTTCTAAAGGGATTAAAGAGCCTTGAGTACAGGGGCTATGACTCTGCAGGCATGGCTGTAATTGACAGCGGGAGGATAATCTGCAAGAAAGGGGCTGGCAAGGTTGAAGAGATAAATAAAAAGGTAGATTTCCCAAGCATTGAAGGCAACATAGGCATAGCTCATAACAGGTGGGCCACTCACGGAAAGGTAAACGATGTAAACGCCCACCCCCACCTTGACTGCTCTGGCAATATAGCAGTGGTGCACAATGGCATAATAGAAAACTTTGAAGAGCTTAAAAAGGAACTGAAAGGCCATAGCTTCAAATCAGAAACAGATTCAGAGGTCATAGCTCACTTAATTGAAGAGGAAATGAAAGATTTGCCTTTTGATAAAGCTTTCATAAAGGCAATATCAAAGCTCAAAGGAAGCTATGCTGTGTTAGCAATAGAGGCTAAGAGCAATAAGGTCATGGCAGCTAGGAAAGGCTCTCCTTTAGTAGTTGGGGTTTCTAGTGATGCCTTTTTCTTTTCATCAGACATACCTTCATTTATTGACTGGACCAAAAAGGTGATTTACCTACATGACTACGATGTGGTTGAGGCAGGAAAAGAGATAAAGATATACAATCTCAAGGACGGCTTTGTTTCAAGGCCAATAGACAGCGTTGAGTGGAAAGCTGAGCAGATAAAAAAGGATGGCTTTGAGCACTACATGTTAAAGGAGATTGTTGAGCAGAGCGACACAATAAGAAGAGCCATACAGCAAAAAAGAGAGCTTGTTGAGAGGATAGCAAAACAGCTCAAAGAGGCTAGAGGTGTTTTCTTGATAGGCTGCGGCTCAAGCTACCACGCATGCTTGACAGGCAGTTACTTATTTTCAAAAGTAGCTAAAATGCACGTTAACCCTGTCTTGGCTTCTGAGTTCAAGAATTACAAGCACTTCCTGAAGAAAGAAAGCATGATAATCGCTATCTCACAGTCAGGCGAAACAGCTGATGTTTTGGAGGCAGTCAGAGCAGCTAAGGAAAAGCAGAGTAAGATTATAAGCATAGTAAACAGGGCTGCTTCATCTCTGACAAGAGAGAGCCACGAATCTCTTCTCATGAACGCAGGGCCAGAACTGTCAGTGCTCTCAACCAAGACATACACGTCGCAGGTGGCATTAATGGCAATGCTGGCCTACACAATCGCTGGAAGATACGATGAGGGCATGGCAAAATTGAAAAAGCTTTACATGGATATATACAACCTGACGTCTAGGAACATGAGAGACAGGCTCAGGGCATTAGCCAAACGCCTCTTAAATGAGGAACACATATACGTGCTAGGAAGGTCCCTGCAGTATCCAACAGCACTGGAGGCTGCCCTAAAGATCAAGGAGGTGTCATACATACACGCAGAGGCCTTTGCAGGAGGAGAGCTAAAGCATGGCCCCCTGGCTCTGATAAAAAAAGGAAGCCCTGTTATTGTCTTTGTTTCCAAGGATGACAAAGACATCATAGCAAACGCAAATGAGGTAAAAACAAGAGGGGCCTATGTCATCGGAGTCTCTCACAAAAATTACGATATTTTTGACTACTGGATAAAAACGCCTGAAAGCGAGGAGCTCGGCCCAATCCTCCAAATCATCCCAATCCAGATACTGGCCTACCAACTGGCCGTCCTCAAAGGCCTAGACCCCGACAGGCCCAGAAACCTGGCCAAGAGTGTGACTGTGAAGTGAGAGGGTGTTTAGATTCCTTTGCATATATTGAAATAGCAACAGTCAATACATCTTTTTTTATATTCGGTGGGTGGAGGTAAAATCTCCTTCTCTACTATTGTATTAACCTCAGATATAGTCGTTCTCACTTCTTCTAAATCTCTATCTGTTATGCTTACTTTGGCCAAAGAATTGTCTTTGGAAAACTTTATGAAACCAAACTTCACACTATAATGTAAAAGTTCATTTACGAGAAGGGCTTGAAGAGACAGTTGCAATTTCATGGTTTTATAAATCTTGCGTGGTTTTTTGGAATATTTGTATTCCAGCGGAAATGCCTCATTATCTGTTTGGTTTATAATCAAGCAGTCTAATGTAGTTATAAGGTGCAAAAAATCTGATTTTAATCTAAGATTATATATCTTAGGCCAATATGGAAACTCCTTTATTATCTTGGTTCTCTTTGATGATACAGAAAAACTGTTGTGTAATGCGCGACCTTTTAGTTCTTTGGTGGTTGTAGCTTGTTTAATTTTCAATACATTCTCAAAATATATTAATCTTTTACAATAATGAAAGTTCATTAAATCCTTAGCAGTTAAATAACCATCCATCGTTGTCATTGCACCACGATGAAATCTTTTGCTTCTACAGTCCTTTCATCAAAATCGCCAAGAATAAGTTTGTCTGCAAAACATTTGTTACATTGTGGAATAAAGAACACACAATCTCTTTTATCAATTAAATCCCCTATTTTAATATATAACATCTCGGCTGTATTTCTAGAGAGAATGCCAATAAAAGAACTTTTTTGGACTCGATGTAACCCCAAGTTCTTGCACTCCTCGGCAACCTTGCTTCTAACTTTATTGTCTGTGATGTCATAAATCACCCAATATATCATAATTACCACCTATAAACAAACGGCTCATATTCTGGTATATTACCAAGAACATATTGAGCTATAGAACGGCTTTCTCCTAATATGATGTTTTTAAAGCTTGTTTTCTTACCTTTAAAGCGTATCTGCTGATTGAGGCGAGATAGAAGAGCAGATAAGATTTTTTCCCTACCCTCTTTACTTAAAAAAACATCCCCATATGTTTCTTTCTCAAAACACTTCGAATTTATCTGTTTTTGGGAAAACAAAGTAACAACTGCCCTGTCCACTATGATTGGTCTAAATATTTCCACAAGGTCCAATACCATTGAAGGTTTGTTGTACCTATCTTTGTGCAAAAAACCGAAATATGGATCAAGACCTGCTAGAATACACGCTTTCTCTGCTTCCGTGTACAGAACACCATATCCATAATTCAATACAATATTTACGTAATCATTACTTGTTCTGTCCCTTCCTTTAAATGGTAGTATGTTAGACAAGGAACTAAAATATTTGTTGGCTGCAATGCCTTCATATCCCAATAAAGTTCCCCGTATATCATCTATTAGACCTGTGAGACCTGGAATCTTTTTAGCAATATTAACAATGCTGTTAATTTCAGAAGTGAAATTAATATCTTTTCTTGTTTTTTCTAAAGACTTCAAAAAATAGGCTTGGTTCATAATCTTTGCTTTAACGAGATTTTTTACGATGTTTGTACCAACTGTTGAATAATAAGCCTCTAATTGTTTTTTTCTCGTTAAGGTTGTTCCACCGAGTTTACAGGGGTATATCCTGCCTAAAGGAGTACCTCCTCTGCTTAAAAAAACCACATCAATAGAGTGTTTAATTGCCAATCGAATAGCTCCATAGGAGATAGATGAGACTGCAGCAATTATGATTTGTTCAACGTTATTTGTAGAAAATTCTTCACGCTTATTTTCCTTTTTAATTACAAAACGGTCCCCTTTCTTCCCCAGGAATGTTGAAAAATCGTTTATCACTAAAATCATAAAAAATGATAAGTACCTGCAATTTAAAAATTATGTGGTTCTCATGCATTCCTTGACCTATTACTTTGGGTTCTGCAATTGTCTCAAATGCCGTTGCGTCAGATGGGCTGACATTACCGTTGCATTCCTTGACCTATTACTTTGGGTTCTGCAATAAGGATATGTGGTATAAACTGCCGAGAAAAGCTAAAAAGAGTTGCATTCCTTGACCTATTACTTTGGGTTCTGCAATTTTTCACATGTTTTTGATGCTTCTGGGCTATACCAAAAGGTGGTTGCATTCCTTGACCTATTACTTTGGGTTCTGCAATGATGGTGATGGTTTCGTGGAGGGACCAGATATCCAGAGTTGCATTCCTTGACCTATTACTTTGGGTTCTGCAATAGACAACCTGCGGTTGCAGAGCAAACGCAGGGATACTATGGTTGCATTCCTTGACCTATTACTTTGGGTTCTGCAATTCGCTACCCCCTTCCACGCCCGATAGCGATTTTAACATAGTTGCATTCCTTGACCTATTACTTTGGGTTCTGCAATTAAAGCTGTTTAACAACTTTCTAGCTTGGCTGTCAAGTTGCATTCCTTGACCTATTACTTTGGGTTCTGCAATTATAAATATTTTGGAGGTGTTGAATTTGGAAGAATAGTTGCATTCCTTGACCTATTACTTTGGGTTCTGCAATGAAACAAACCTATGTTATATAAATACTTTTCGCTTGGTTGCATTCCTTGACCTATTACTTTGGGTTCTGCAATAGGGCAATAGTAAAAGCCCTTGGCTGGAAAAAGGCCGAGTTGCATTCCTTGACCTATTACTTTGGGTTCTGCAATAATCAAGATTACCTTCTAACCGTGTCGCTTAACAACACCTAGTTGCATTCCTTGACCTATTACTTTGGGTTCTGCAATACTTTTGTTTGGGAGATATGATAACATAACAATAAATATAATGTTGCATTCCTTGACCTATTACTTTGGGTTCTGCAATAAGGGTAGCTCCTAGAGTGAATAAAGCGTCTGATATTGAGTTGCATTCCTTGACCTATTACTTTGGGTTCTGCAATTGGCCTGTTCTTCTAGTTTAGCGAAACTTTGTTTAGTCAGTTGCATTCCTTGACCTATTACTTTGGGTTCTGCAATGGCAGACAATTTTTGAGTATTGCTGCGTCTATCGAGATATCTGAAACTTAAAAATAGGTAAGTTGCAAAATTGCAATCGGATTTATAAACACTTACAGAACCTTTCAAAATAGGTAAGGATACCCACTCTGAGGTGGGCAGACGCTGCAACAGCGCCCATCCTCCCTCAGCATATAGCTTTGGAAGGCACCACTTATTAAAGTGGAGCATAATACAATACATCAAACAGCTTAATCTACAGCTGTTCTCATTATCCAGTGATATGTAACCAAAATAAATTATGTGCTTCTTAATATTTATCTTTTTCTAATGGCTTAAACAGGCTCCGAATAAGTAAATTTGCTATTTATCGGGCTCTGAACAAACATATGCATGCAATTTTTCTTCCCATCTAAACGTGGGGCATTCATAAAAAGCTTTTGCTATATTGACAGCTGCATTTAAGTCTGCATTAAGACTATAACCACACTTAAGGCACTTAAACGAGGCTTGTTTTCTATTATTTTCGTCAACATAACCACACTTAGAACATTTTCGTGATGTGTTTCTTGGGTCAATAATCATTACAGGAACTCCCGCTTCTTCTGCCTTGTATTTTATCATATCTATAAGCATTCTGTAAGTAAAAGTATTTAATTTATAATTTGTTTTTTTCGCCTTTTTGCTTCTTCCTTTTCCTCTATATGTCCTTTCTCTCAAGTACCGTAAATCTTCTAATACGATGACAGTCGGTGTATTTTCCTTTGCAATCTCAACAATTTGCTTAGAGATATTATGCAGATAGTTTCTCCTGAAATATTTGACTTTATGTCTAAATTTCTTCCTAATCTCATGATAAAGCCTTATTTTCTTGGTTTTATCTCCTCTCAACTTCTTGGCCATAGCGTATAATCTGTCCCTAATCTTCTTGTATCTGTTTTCCTTGGCCCACGCTTCCTTTCCATGGAAGAAAAAAATATTTTTATTGGTAAGTTTTCCATCTTTTGAGATTATACAACCTACTGCAAGCCTATTTACGCCTCTATCGATGCCAAAAGCTTTAAAATTTTTTGTCAGCTTAGGCACTTTAACTGTCACTCGCACAGGATACTGCAAAAAGAAATTCTTACCTCTTTTTATTATGCTGGGGTATGTTTCAAGATTTCTTTTTAACGCTAGGGTTAGGAGATGTTTCAGATATTCTATGGACTTTTTCTTTTGTTTTCTAAATGGTTTTCGTAAATTAGATATGCTAGCAAAATGTATGGTGTACATTTTGTTTCCTAATTTAAGTTCCACTGTTTCATAACCCACTATCCTAACATTATTTTTGTGTAACTCGACATATGGTCGATTTAGTGTAGGGTGTTTCCACTCCTTGAGCTTTTTTATTCTTTTCTCAATATCTTTAACCTTACTTTTTGCTTTATTTAAAGAAATACCTTGCCATTTCTCAGGCCAATTCTTGTGTTTATATCTTTTCACTCGCTGATGGCCTTCTTTCTCAAGAACCACTATTTTATTTGTCTTTCCTTTTTCAACATCATCAATCAATTCTAAATACTCTTTTTTGGACTTTTCATACTCTATGATTCTTCTTTCAGCATTTCTTCGTCGCTTTTCAAAAGATCTTAATATACTTATTGCCTTCCGTATGGCCATAGCATATTCGGTTCCAGTCAGTCCAGGGGCATTAACTTTGATATTGTATGAACGCGAAACTTTCCACCCTTCTTTATCGTTCGGATACATTTGTTTGCGTATAAACATATTTCCTGCAACGCCACTGTAGCATGTCTTACATATGTGGGCATTGGGCTTGATTGTATAAATGTCCTTCGTGTATCTATCCTTCTGATTTCTTGATGGTTTAAACTTAAAGGTTTTATTGGATATATTCACATACATTATCTTTTCTTTCTTACCACAGCAATCACACACGGCTGGAAATTGTTCATTTTTGTTTAGATATCTAAAGGAGCTTCTTATATCTACTATTCTATCTATAGCAAAATTCACGGCCCTCTGGAATGTTATAAAATAGTTTTCTAACGCCTGCTTTTCTTCATCTGATGGAATGAGTTTTAATGACAAGGTTTTCGTAATGTATGTTTCGGATGGCATCGTTTTATTTCTTGTTTTCACATATAAAAAGGATTCGCATGTTTGTCGATTATCTAATCATATGGCCACCATTGAAAACATATCAACCGCCGCTCATTTAAACCCAATAACCAGAAACCCATATTTCCTTATGTCCTCGTCAGGCCAGGACCTCATGTCTTTGCTTTTGGCCACGTAAGTGACCTTCTTTTCAATAACTCTGCCCGTGTACTCTTTTGTTCTTGGGTCCCATTCCCTCAAAACCAGTATGTCACCAGGCCTGCACTCAAAATCTGCCAGCCTTAACTCAAAGGTTTTGACTCCATCAATTATTTTCTGAAAATACTCCGGCCATATTTTCTTCTCAATCCTCATGCCTTGACCTCTTCACTGGTATTTTAACAGCACAGGGATTTAAGCCTTTCCTATCCTTTCTGTGTCAAAGGCTTAAGCAAAGGCGATCGAAGATCGCCTGCGGATGCAACGAGCTGCGTTGCAATGCAGGGGGAGGGATTGAAACTTTTAGCAAAAGTTTCATCAAAACTTCCCTCCCCCTCTTTTTTGCTTAAGCTTTTTCCACAGTTTTCATAGGAAAAAGCTTAGTGCAGGGGGAGGGATTTAAGCCTTTCCTGTTATTCCGATGTTAAAGGCTTAAGCGAAACTGAAGCCCCCAATAGGGACCTTCGGTCCCTAGTGCAGGGGGAGGGATTCGAACCCTCGAAGGCACTAAGCCAATGGATCTTGAGTCCATCCCGTTTGGCCACTCCGGCACCCCTGCGATGTTGTTTTTTATCTGCTTACAGGTATAAAAAGATTTGATAGAAAGCTATTTATAAGAATAGCTGCTAAAAATGAGCTGTAAGCTGAGAGACAGTGGCCAAGGAGATTGGATGCTTTTAGAGTTTTTAACATTGCTTATCGGAATAGCTTTGCTCGCAAAAGGCGCTGATTACGGGGTAGACGCAGCTGTCAGGATTGCAAAGGCTTTGGGCATAAGCAGGCTCTTTATTGGGCTAACAGTAATGGCAATCGGCACAAGCTTGCCAGAGCTGGCTGTCAGCAGTTTGGCAAGCTGGCAAGCAGAGGCCAGCATAAGCGTTGGAAACATCGTTGGAAGCAATATTTTCAACATAAGCATTTTCATAATAGCTGCAGGCCTTATAGCAAAAAAATATAGGGTCTTTGAAAAAAAGGTGCTTGACAGGGACGCTGTTTGGCTGTTAGTAAGCGCTTTGATGCTATTCGCGCTCGGCTTTTATGGATACATTCCATCAATAATTGGCTTCTTCATGGTGCTTCTGTATTTTATATACCTAAAAACGCTGTACAAGGAAGAAAAGATATTCAGGTCTAATAACGTAGTGAAAAGGGAAAAGCTAAACGTAAAGGACGTGGCATTGGTGGTTATTGCCCTTTTTTCCCTATACTTTGGAGCAAGATTAGTGATATATGCTGTTGTGAGCATTTTTTACCTGCTTGGCATAAGCAAGTGGGCAATGAGTGCAGGCATAGTGGCTTTTGGGACAAGCCTTCCTGAGTTTACAACTATATTAACAGCCTTTAAAAAGAATTACGGAGATGTTTCAGTAGGAACCATAATAGGAAGCAATGTAAGCAATATTTTATTAGTGCTTGGCACTGCCTCAATGTTAAAAGCCCTGCCTCTCTCATTTGCTAAAAACGTTCTTGACTTTTACATAATGCTTGCGTTCTCGATCTTGATGACAATAAGCATCATAAGAAACAGGTTTGAAAAATGGGAAGCAATAAGCTTTATCTTCCTACTTGCCTTATACCTGCTCTTCCTGAGCAGTAAGGCAGTGCTTTAATTATTCCTCCTCATCCTCCAGGAACTCGTCATCCTCGTCCCAAGGGATGTCCAAGTCATCCTCATCGTCCCAGTCCCAGTCCTCGTCAGGGAACTCCTCTTCTGGTATTTGCATATAACTCCCTCTTTGCGTGGCATATTAAAGTTAATAAACTAATATATAAACTTTTTGCAGGCAATAGACGAAAGCACTGTTTTATATGAGTAATGCCTTATCACAGCATGGAAAAGCAGGCCCTGGGCAGGGAGATAGAGAAACTAATAAAAGATGAAGAAGCGCTGCGAGACCTCTACCAGCAGGCATCTGAAATAATAAGGTCAGACGGCTCTGACTCTGGAAAGAGAGTCTTCGTGCTGCTTGTCCAAATGGGAAAGGAGGCAGAAGAGCACAAGGACAGGTTGGAGAAGGTTCTGGAAGCTATTGAAAAGAGTGATGCGCATGTCTTCTGAGCTGCTTGAGCTAATGGAGAAAATAAGGAGATCTGAGGAAGAGGTAAAGCAAGGCTATGAAAGAATAATAAACGACTGTATAGAGGAAAATATAATTAGGGAGTTTAAGTTTTTATGGCAGCAGAAAACAGAGCATTTAGAGGAAATAGATGACATAATATCATCCCTATCAATACATTAAATTTATATTCTATTTACGCAGCAATTTTTAACATGGAAGAGGTTGGAGTTGTCACTCATTACTTCAATAAGATAGGAGTAGCAGTAATAAAGGTAACAGGAAACATAAAAGTAGGAGACACTGTCCACTTCAAGGGAGCGAATGTTGATTTCAGCCAAAAGGTTGAGTCAATGCAGATAGAGCATGAAAACATAGAAGAGGCAAAGCCAGGCGATGACATAGGCATGAAGGTTGAGCAGAAGGTTCACGAAAACGTGAGGGTCTATAAGGAATAAACATTTAATATAACAATTCCTTAATAGGCAATATGCTACTGTACATTATAGCAATTATATTCTTAGTGACGCTGATTTTAGGGCACTTATTTGAAAAGCTCAGGATTCCATGGCTGTTCGCTGCTCTGCTCGTTGGGATAGCGTTTAATCTCCTAGGGCTTAATGAATCTTTTTCTGGTTTTTCTGACTATGAGCTGTTAGGCAGTCTTGGCATGTACTTTATGCTTTTTCTGGTTGGCTTTAACCTGAGCACGGAGAAGCTAAGAGAGATATCAGATGTTGTGGTGAAAACAACCTTAGGCATCCAGGTTTTGTCAACAGCTGTGTGGACATTAGTATTAATGGCTTTTGGCTATCCCTTCTCTGTTGCTCTTGTGATAGGCCTAACCGCACACTGTGTAGGGGAGGCGGTCTTAGTGCCAATCCTTGATGAGTTCAAGCTGCTGAACACAAAGATAGGGGCTGCTGTCATAGGTATTGGAGTCTTGGATGATGTTTTTGAGGTGGCCGCGCTGCTTATTGCTGGTTTGATAGTAACAAAGGTTGGCTTTTCTTCGCTCTTTAACATTCTAGCGTCTTTTGTAATAATAGGGCTTATGGTTATTACAACGCTTATTTTTGTAAAAACAAAAAAGGTCAAGAGAAGGCTGTTCAGGTTCCCTGAGATTGAACAGCTGATGCTGGCTGGCTTTGCTATATTCTTCGTTTTCCTGGCCTTGGGTGACTTTGCAAAAGCAGAGGGCATTGGGGCAATCTTGGCAGGAATCGCTTTAAGAAACCTAGTTCCATCAAATGAATTAAAAATGGCAGACTATGGCATAAGAAGCGTTGGCTACTCTCTCTTTGGCCCTTTGTTCTTTGCATGGGTTGGGATGAGCTTAGACATTCATTCAATACTGATATTCCCAATGCTTACGATAGCATTCTATGTCATACCTATGGCCACAAAGGTGGCTGTCAGCTGGGCGTTTATGAAAAAGAGGTTCAAGGACATTGGAGGCCTCTTTGCAGGCATAGCCCTGTCCATAAGGTTCTCTACCGAGCTTGCTGTTGCCCAATTCCTCTTCGTCAACAAAATCATAGACTCAATACTCTTTACTGCGATTGTCTCATCATCCGTGCTTGCAACTCTGATTAGCCCTGCGCTTTTGATATACGTGATAAAACACTACGGAAGCACAATCAGAAGAATTGGAAAGTAAGCCTTTTTCTGGGATAGATGTGGAAAAGGCTTAAGCGAAAATAAAAATATGCCTTTTTCTGGGAAAGCTGTGGAAAAAGCTAAGCAAAAAGGAAAAAGCCTTTTTCTGGGATAGATGTGGAAGATTAAGCGAAGCAGAACCTCTGGCTCACGGCCATAAAAGCCCCAGGAGGGATTTGAACCCTCAACCTCTCGCTTTCTCGGCTCTCAGCGCTTTTTAGCAGTCATCATTGAAAGGCCTACGAGGCGAGCGCTCTGCCATTGAGCTACTGGGGCCTATTATCTTTTACCTCTGCTATCATTTTTAATGCTTTTCTAAAGGCCTGTCTCAGGTTTTCAAAAGCAAGGTACTCATCCACAACATTTGCTCTTGCCCAGAGAAGGCCATCGTGCTCATCGCTCTTTACCTCTGCTTTTTTGTACGGAACTTTTACCAGCATAAAGTGTTGTATTGCACCATCGTATTTGTTCTTATTGCCTGGGTGCTTCACGATTTCAGGAGGCCACTTGTATTTAATCTCAATCCCCGTGTCTTTTATTGAAATTATGTCTTCTATGCCTGCTTCCTCTCTCAGCTCTCTTCTGGCTGCTTCCTCCAAACTCTCTCCTTTCTTTATCCCCCCTTTTGGAAACTCATAACCATGCCACCTGAGTTTCCTGTGAAGCAAGAGAAACTGCTCTGCATTGCCCCAGTAAACAATACAGCTAACCAGTTTTCTATATTTTCCATCGCTGCGCTGCAGGAACTCCTCATCCTCATCCCAGAAATCATCCATAATCCATCAACCTCTCCTTGTATCTCTTGTAAAGCCTGTTAACAGTCCTCGCGTCTATCCGCCTGTCAAAGTTCTTGTGGGGGACAGTAGCACCGCTGAAGCTTTTCGGAATATGAAGCAGTTCGTGTATTAAAGTTTTTTCTTTTTCCTCCTGTGGCAGCTTGTCGTAGTGCTGAGACAAGACCTCTATGACGTAATGAGGCTCTATGTTGAGGGCCTTTTGCCATATAGAGGGCAGCTCCCATATCCTCGCATAGGCATTTGCTGTGCTTCCATAAGACCTCATGCAAATAACATTTTCCTTTTTTATGTAGTCAAGCTCCAAAACCCTTATCAGCCTTTCAACCAAGACCTGAACATCTGGTGCATATTCAAAGCTGAATTTTGAGCTCATCCCTTCACCTTCTCCAGAGACGACTGTAAGTCACTAAAATAAAGTGCAGACAAGCTTCCATCATCCCTAAGAACAGGCAACATAGAGAGCCCTGTTTTCTTGAAATGCCTCAATGACTCCTCAAAACTGCTTTTTTCGTACAAAATAAATGCAGGCTTTGCCACGTTCACAACAGCTGTTGAGAGCCACCTGCTTCTTGGAACCCTAAGCACATCCTTTATCTCAAGCACAAAAAACCTGTTGTAATACCTGACAAGGCAGCTCTTCTTGTCTCTCATTATCATGTAATAAAGAGCAGTGGCTACAGGGTCTGACGCTTTCAACAAGATAAAATCACTAGTCAGCAGCTCTGAAACTTTCCTGCTTTTCAAGGAGTGCTGAATAAGCGTTGCCTCATACTCTCCGACTGCACCAAGAGCTATGAAAAAGGTTATTATCATTATCCAAAGGTCTCCAAAGTGGAAGGCCAGAACAAACATTATAGCAGCTATTATAAGGCTTATCTTTCTCGCGTAATCAGTGGCCTTCAAGTAATCCATTTTCAATGCCAAAACTGCCCTTAGTATCCTCCCGCCATCAAGGGGAAATGCAGGCACAAAGAGGTTAAAAGCGCCAAGTATTAGGTTAGCATACAAAACATAGACATATAACATCTGGAGCAGGGAAATGTTTCCTGATGAAAAAGCTTTTATCCACTCAACAAGAGGCAGCTGGAAGATATAGGCAAGGAATAAGAGCAGATAAACAACCAGAAAATTAAAGAGCGGCCCTGCCAATGCCATCTTTATTTCAGAAAGGGGCTTCATCTCCACATTGTCTATCATGGCAACTCCGCCTATGGGCAGGAGAACTATTTTCTTAACCTTTATCCCATTTCTCATGGCAACTAAAGAGTGGCTTAACTCATGCAAAGCAACAAAAACGAAAATAATTATCAGAAAAAAGGATGTAAGTGGGTCTAAGATAAGAAGGCTCAAAATGAATATTATGAAAAACAGGTGCAGCTCTATATCTATTCCCTTTATGCTCAATATTTTATAGGACATGGACACTAATAACACCATGGATGGCCTTGTGGGCATTTGCAGTATATGTAATAAGCCATCTCTAACTTTATATACTTGCTGGCGCTGTGGAGCAAGGGTTTGCGCTGAGCATTACGACAGCAAAACAGGGCTGTGCAGTTTATGTGCATCTAGGGGAGGTAAAAGATGGAAGAAGAGCTATCGCTAGTTGCAAGGGCCCTGGGCGTCAAAAAGGAAGCATTCAAAAAAGCTGTTGATAAAGACAGCATTCACAAGGTTGGCAGTTTTCTTTATCCCTATTACAGGTTTAGGCACAAAGAGCTGGGCTTTGAGAAGGGAACCGTTGTTTTCCTGAAAGGAGATCAAACGGAATTAATGGCTGGCTACCCGAAGATAAAAAGAATACTCATGCTGAAGCAAGGCATTAAGAAAAATCTAAGCTCACGCTTTGTAGTTGAGGAGAAGCTAGACGGCTATAACGTCAGGGTTGCCAAGGTCTGGGGCAATTTAGTGGCAGTAACAAGAGGAGGCATAGTATGCCCATACACCACATATAGAATAGAAAAGATTATTGGAAGCAACAGCTTTTTTGATGAGCATGAAGAACTGATGTTGTGCGGTGAGGTTATAGGTCTCAGGAACCCCTACCAGGAGAAAGGATATCCTGAATCAAAAGATTTTGGTTATTATGTTTTTGACATAAGGAGAAAAAGAGACGCTTTGCCATTGACTATAGAGGAAAAGAGAAAGCTCCTAAGCGAATATCACCTGCCTTCTGTTAGGGAATTGGGGGAATTTTCAGCAGATGATAGCGAAAAGGTGATGAAAATTATTGAAAAGCTGGAGCAGGAAAGCAGGGAAGGCATTGTTATAAAGTCCCTGGACATGAAAACTGTGCTGAAATACACTGGCAATAAAAGCACCAACAATGATTTAAGATATGCATTTAAATTCTGGTCGGACTACGGGCAGGCCTTCTTTTTCAGAAGGCTTATAAGAGAAGCTTTTCAGTGCTATGAAAGAGAATTAGACATTGAAAAAGCATCCTCAGAGCTTGGAAGAAGCATATTGAAGCCAATTATAGAGACAATAAGGGATATTGACAATGGAAAGGAAGCTGTTGAGGAATTTGAGATAGTGGTGCCTGACAGGGCTTTTGGAGAGGCTTTTGTAGAGCACCTAAACCACCTGGGAGCAAGAGTAACTGTGAAGGAAATCGTGGAGAAAAAAGGCTCGGTGCTCTTCACGCTGCAAAGGCATTACCCATCAACAAACGACAGCACTAGAGCGTACCTAGAGGGCTCAACGTGGTCTGACTAAAATTATTACGACAATCGTTAAGTTTTTAAAGTTAATTGCACAAATACCTTATGATGAAGGAACTAATGGAAAAAATAGCAGGGGAAATAGCATTAAGCGATAACCCAGGGGCAAGCTTAAAGAAATGGAGAGAGATTTTTGGAATAACCCAAACAGAACTGGCCAGATACCTAAAGGTCACGCCTTCTACCATAAGCGATTACGAGGCAAACAGAAGAAAAAGCCCAGGGGTAAATATCGTAAAGAGATTTACGAGGGCAATATGCGAGATAGACCAGAGAAAAGGAGGATGGGTGCTGAAAAAACTGCAGGTAAATAAGGACATGGATAAGATATTTGAAGTCATCGAATTTGGAAAGCCCATAAGCAGCAAGGAGTTCTGCAAGAAGATAGAGGCAAAGGTGATCACGAATAAAGAGCTTATTGAGGCAGGAAAGCTTTACGGTTATACGATAATAGATTCAGTGCGCGCAATGTTAGAGATACCTGCTGACGATTTCATAAAGATATACGGAGCTACCACCCAGAGAGCTCTGATATTCACGCATGTTTCAATGGGCAGAAGCCCAATGGTGGCAATAAGAGTAACCAAGCTAAAGCCAAACTTAGTGGTAATGCACAACCTTCTTGACATTGACAAGCTCGCGTTAAAGATAAGTGAAATAGAAAAAATCCCTATTGTCTCCACAATACTCTCCCTTGACGAGATAAGAAACAGGTTGGAGAAGGAATTCATTCAGGGCTAAATCATCTTTTTTATTTCATCTGAAACCTTTGAAAGATTTATATCAACATTCTCTATGAACTGAGCCCCAACAGGAAGGTTTAGCTTTATCTCATTGTCCAGTGTGGACTGCGATATAACAAGTGTCTTGCTCGGCTTCAGGTAAAACTGCATATGCTTTATCTCGTTTATGTATGACTTCATAATCTTCCTCCTGGCAATTATTAGGAACTGGACAGGCCTCAGCCTTGCCAGAAGGCCAAGGCTGAACTCCCTCAGCAAAACCTTGTTTAGAAAAGGCTCTTTCTTTATCTTGTCAAGAAAAGCAGGGTCCAGCTTGTAAGGAGAGTCGTAATGGCCTCTCATAACTATAAAATCAGGCAGCAGCTCCCTTACGCCGTCCTGTGAAGGGGCGTATATCCTTGGCTTGTACCATATACTATACTCTCTTCCCAGATAGTCCTTCATCTCTATGTTTGGCCAAGAAAGTGTTGGGTTAAACTCAAGCTCCTTTGGTAGGATATAGCTCTCCTCTATGCTTACCTGCATGGCCTTTGGCTTAAAGGCCTCGCAGAACTTCATGATGCAGTGAAGCTGAAACTCCATCTCAGAGTAATCTTTTTTTTCACTGCTCTTGTCATAAACTGCCTTCAACTTGTGAAAGTCCTTCATGCCTTTGTCCCTGTATTTCCTTTCATAGTCTTCAAAAAAATCGAGCAGATTTGCCATGCTATTATTAGTATTTTCAAGATATTAAAGCTTGTAGTAAGCTTTATTAAAATGAAAGCTCTTTATTACTGCGTCAGGCAGGGTGGTAAGGTGAGCAGAAACTATTTTGACATGTTTGCAAACAGGTCTGGTGGCGAGTTTTTTACCTCTGCCCCAAAAGGCTACAAGCCAGGCAAGATAAAATACATCGTCTTTGTTGGCACTGTTATCTCTGGTCTTGGCAAGGGCGTAGCTATGGCTGCTCTCGCGAGATTGCTGAAAGAGAACGGCTTCAAGGTGAGCCCCATAAAGTTTGACGGCTATTTGAATGTAGACGCAGGAACGCTGAATCCTTTCAGGCACGGGGAGGTTTTTGTCCTTGATGACGGAACAGAGTGCGATATGGACTTAGGAACTTATGAGAGATTCCTGGACGAAAACCTGTCTTCAATAAATTACCTGACAGCTGGAAAGCTGTTCAAGAAGATATTGGAAAAAGAGAGAAAAGGGGAGTACCTTGGAAGAGATGTCCAGTTCATACCGCACGTGACAGGTGAAATAAAATACCTGCTTAGGGACTTGGGCATGAAAACAGATGCTGACATAGTGATGGTTGAGGTTGGTGGAACAATAGGAGACATTGAAAACTCTTACTTTATAGAAGCTATAAGGCAAATGCAGTACGAGGAAGGCATGGAAAACATAATGGTAGTTGCACTGGTTTATATCATGAAACCCTCAACCCTGGGGGAGCAGAAAAGCAAAGCAGCGCAGCTGGGCATAAGGACGCTTATGGGGATGGGATTGAGGCCAAATATAATAGTGTGCAGGGCAGAGGACATAATAGAGGAAAAGGTCAAGCAGAAAATAAGCATTGCAGCCAATGTGCCTCTGAAAAACGTGATAGATGCGCACAATGTGAAGACAATATATGAATTGGTCTTGAACCTAAAAAGCCAAAATGTTGATGAAATAGTGTTGCAGCACTTTGGATTAAAAACGAAAAAAATAGACCTAGAAGCGTGGCGTAACTTTGTCAGCAAAATAGTAAATGCAGGTAAAGAAGTAACAGTTGGCATGGCAGGGAAATACACGCAGCTCCATGATTCATACGCAAGCATAATAGAAGCGCTAAGCCATGCATCTGCCAAGAATAACTGCAAGGTTAGGCTTAAGTGGATTGAGACAACGCAGGTTGAGGGGGTTGAAAAACAGTTAGAAGGCGTAGATGGTTTGATAGTGCCTGGTGGATTTGGCTCAAGAGGCGTTGAGGGAAAGATAGAGGCAGTGAAGCACGCGAGAGAGAAGAAAATCCCATTTTTGGGCCTATGTTATGGCTTTCAAATGGCAGTCATAGAACATGCAAGGCATTTATTAGGAATGAAATCAGCGCATACAACAGAAGTAGATCCTTATACAGAGTTTCCTGTCATTGACTTATTGCCTGAGCAAAAGAGAATAAAAGACGCAGGAGGAACTATGAGGCTGGGCGGTCAAGATGTGATAATAGAAAAAGGGACAAAAGCATACGAGATATACAAAAAGGAAAAGGTGAGGGAAAGGTTTAGGCATAGGTACGAATGCAATCCTGACTTTGTAGATAGGCTGCAGGAAAAAGGATTAATATTCTCAGGTTATGCTCCTGGAAAAAGGATTATGCAAATTTTGGAAAGGACTGACCATCCCTTTTTCTTAGCAACTCAATTTCATCCAGAGTTCACGAGCAGGCCTTTAAAACCAAGCCCTATTTTTGATGCTTTCGTGAAAGCCTGCCTTCAAGCAAGAAACAAGTGAAAGGCCTAAGACAGAGCAACAAAAACAAAAAAGAAAGGGCGAGCACGGGTGATTTCTCCTTCTCGGAGAAATTCTTATCCCGCTTCGCTGCACAAGGCGAGCTACTACCGGGAACCCGTGGTGCGCTAGGCACGATGGTTGACGCTGGACGCGCCGCCATCCTCCGCGTTAATACTTCTGTGCAAGCTCTTATAAAAATTTAATGATTGTCGCTTTTTTGCGATATCTTACACTATTTAGTGAAAAGCTTATTCCTTTTTAAAGGAGGTGAAGATAGAATCGGCATCCGTCTCAAATAACCTATACTTGTCAGAAGGGGCAAAATATTCCATTTCATAAAGCGTATCATTTTTTATTATCACCACCTTTTTGTGATATATGTCTGTTGATAAAGCAGTGGAATATGTCTTGTAGAACATCTCCTCAGCTTCCTCGTCTTCAGAGAAAAGGCTCTTGTATATCATTGCAGTAAAAAAGGGGTCTGCCTTATATCTCTCCTTCTCGAAGCCCATCAGGTATTCAACTGCTTTAACGCCGTTTGCTGCTTTTGGCCTGAACAGGCAGAGAAAGATATTGGAGCTGTTTTTTGGGGCCAGAAGCAGTTCTATTTCTCCTCCTGTCAAATTAGCAAGGGATTTGTTTACCACTTGCCAGCGCTTTGGGTAATTTATGCTGTACTTATATGGAGACATGTAAAGAGTCCTGCCAGAGCTGCTGACATTTTTCTCAGGCATGGTTATAAATACAAATGAAGTGAAGAGCGCAACCACCACCACAACTATTGCAAAGATTCCCAGCTCTAGAACCCTGCCCACAGACACACCCCATTCTAAAAAGCCTTCTACTTTAATATGATTATTGCTTCTCGCTTGCTTCCCAGAGCTTTTCTTTATGCTCTTCCATTTTCAAGCGCTTCTTCTCTTTTGACAACTTAAAAATCTTGCGCCACAGTGGCCTTAATTCCTTAACGTCCTTGTCAAGCTCTTCCCTTAAAACAAAGTTAAATCTCAAAAACCTCCTCTTTGCCCTCTTGTCATAATGAGCAGCATATAATGCTTTGTCCTTTTCCTCATTATACCCAAAGATATATTTACCTGGCCTGTAACCCTCTAAAAAGGATGAGAGAGCAGTATCTGAGTCAATAGTTACCTTGTGGTCTTTCCTTGACTCGTCAAATAGGAAGCTGTCTTCCAATTCTATCCTGACATCCTCCAGCTTAAGACCAAGCCTCCTGGTCAAGTGCCCTGCAATGTTTGGTGCGCATAAATCTGCCCTTTCGCCCCTAACTATCAGCTTCCTGTCCCCCTCCATCAAATCTTTTGGCAGCGGTTCACGCAGGAAAAATAACCTCCCTTCTTTTTCTAATTCCAAAAGCATTCGCTTGCTTTTGCCAGAAAACTGCTTCAAGTTTTCTGGTTCAACTAAAAGCAGCAAACGCGCATTCTTGTCATTAAGCACTTTTTTGACATCGCTCTCATAGACTTTTCTCATCCAATCTCTTTCAGCCCTGCTGTGCTTCCCAGAGTGCATCAGCGGGAAAACGAGAACAAATATCTTTTTCTTCTTGCCTCTTGATTTTCTGTCCCACTTTTTTCTCCACTCTGACTTTGCCTTTTTTCTCTCAGCATCTTCTATCTTTTTCAGCTTCTTGATTGCCTGCAGCTCCTCAAAGAGTTCTGCTCTTCTGAGCGAGTGTTTTCTGCGCATAGCGCTGGAGGTGGGATTCGAACCCACAAGCCCCGAAGGGCACTGGTTTTCGAGACCAGCGCATTGCCACTCTGCCACTCCAGCTTCATATATATTTATATCTTTCTGCACATATTATTTTAAACGTTGCTCTTTAGAACAGCGTAGTATTTATATACTATAAAAATTACATAATAAGCAGCGTTTTTACTAAATTTTAGGGGGCTTTTGTTTGAAGACCATAGTAAAGAAATCACTCGAAAACATGAGCAAAGAAAAAAAGCAAATAAAGAAAACCAATAGTGATGCAGGCTTCATAAACCTAAAAGGAAAGAAAGGCATAATGACTGATGAAGAGCTAATGGAAATGCTTAAGGAAGGCCAGGCAAAAATAAAGGTGATAGGAACTGGCGGTTCTGGAAACAACACGCTGCAGCGGATGAGCGAGGTAGGCATACAAGGCGCTGAACTTATTGCTGTAAACACTGATGCACAGCACTTGCTAATAACAAAAGCTGACAAAAAACTGTTAATAGGAAAGCAGTTGACAAAGGGCTTGGGAGCTGGCAGCGATCCACAGATAGGAGAGGCAGCTGCTAAGGAGAGCACAGAGGATATAGAGGAGATAGTCAGAGGAAGCAATATGGTGTTTATCACATGCGGTCTAGGAGGCGGAACTGGCACAGGAAGCGCTCCTGTGATTGCGCAAATAGCAAAGGAAAACGGTGCCTTAACGGTTGGTGTTGTCACGCTTCCATTCTCTGTTGAGGGAAGACAGAGGATGGAAAACGCACTTGAGGGCCTGCAGAGCTTGAAGAAAGAGGCAGACACAGTTATAGTAATCCCTAATGACAAATTACTTGAAATAGTGCCAGAGCTTCCACTGAACGCTGCTTTCAAGGTAGCGGATGAGGTGCTAACAAACGCAGTTAAGGGGATAACAGAAATGATAACAAAGCCAGGTCTTGTGAACCTTGACTTTGCAGATGTGAGGACAATACTCTCAAACGGCGGTGCAGCTATGATAGGCCTTGGAGAATCAGAGAGCGGCAGCACAGGTGAGGCAAGAGCTTTGGAGGCAGTAGAGGAGGCTTTGAACTCTCCGCTGCTTGATGTGGATATCTCAGAGGCAAAAAGGGCATTGGTCAACGTTGTTGGTGGCCCTGACATGACATTGAAAGAAGCTGAAATCATCTGTGAAGCTGTTGCCAGCAAGATACACAAAAATGCGCACATAATTTGGGGGGCAATGATAAACGAAGAACTACCTAAAAACAGCATACAAGCAATGATATTAATATCCGGAGGGCATATTCCTTACTTAGAAGCAAACTATGCAGAAGGAGAAGGGCCTGACTTAGATATAAAATACATCAAAAAGTGATAGCAGATGAAATTTAGCGCGTCTCGTTTTAGTTTTAAGGTAAAAGCTTTCATCAATGATGTGCTTAGATTATTGAGATTGCTAAAAAAACCAAAGAAAGAGGAGTACTGGTTTGTAGCCAAGGTAACGGGTCTTGGAATAATCCTTCTGGGAATAATTGGGTACATCATACAGTCCATTAAAGTATTCATGTGAGAGGAGAGCCATGTTATTTGGTGTTAGAGTAACAATAGGGCAGGAGAAGGTAGTAGCAGAAGCGCTAAAAACGAAGATGAAAAAGGAAAAGGAGGACATTTACTCAATAAGCATTATAGACGGCCTTAGGGGATATATAATTGTCGAGGCTGCCAATGAAGCAGAGGTCAGAAAATTGACATACAGGGTGCCTCACATAAAGGGGGTAATCGCAGGAGCAATAAAGTCAGAGGAATTAGAGCATTTCTTTGAAACAAAATCACTTACCAAAGGCATTGAAAGGGGAGACATTGTAGAACTAACATCAGGCGCTTTCAAAGGTGAAAAGGCAAAGGTAATACGCGTTGATGAAGGAAAGGAAAAAGTTACTGTTGAGATAATAGAAGCAGCTGTGCCTATCCCAATAACGGTTGATGCTTCAAATGTGAGGCTAATAGCGAGTTCTGAAAAGGAGGAGGAAAAATGACTGAAAAGATAATAAATGCACTTATTGAAGGAGGCAAGGCAAGTGCAGGACCACCAATAGGACCTGCATTAGGCCCGTTAGGCATAAATGCAGGCGAGGTAGTTGCGGAAATAAATAAAAAAACTGCGAGCTTCGCAGGTGTTACGGTGCCTGTCAAGATTATTGTTGACACTGTGAAAAAAACATTCCGAATTGAGGTTGGAACGCCTCCAACAAGTGCCCTCATAAAGAAAGAGCTTGGCATAGAAAAAGGCTCTGGAAAAGCAAAGGATGAAAAGGTTGGAGACATAAGCATTGACGAGCTGATAAAGATAAGCTTCATGAAAAAAGACGCGCTTCACGGGAAAAGCGCAAGGGCGAGGCTCAAGGAAGTGATAGGAACCTGCGTTACGATGGGAATCTTAGTAGACGGAAAAGACCCAAGAGAGGTGCAGAAGGAAGTTGATGAAGGCAAGTATGATGCAAAATTAGAGGGAAAAGAAGCTCTAAAAGAGCTGAGTGAAGAGGAGAAAAAGGCAAGGATGTCTAAGTATGTAAAAGAAAAGAAAGAGGAAGCAGAGGAAAAAAAGGAAAAGAAGAAAAAGAGGTAAAGTTTAAATATGAGCTGAAGGAGAATATTTACATCTCCCAAGCACTACCTGGGTGCATCGCACCTTGGTAGGAGGGGCTTTTATGGATATTATCAAAGCAATTAAAGAGGCGAAAGAGAAGTCTAAGAAAAGAAACTTCGTTCAGTCCATAGACTTGATAATAAACTTTAAGGGCATAGACTTCAGTAAGGTTGAAAACAGGTTGAACCTGGAAATAGTGTTGCCAAAGGGCTTGGGCAAGAAAGTTGAGGGTGTGGTAATCGCTGACGATGACTTATTGCCTGAAGCAAAAAAGCATGCAGATAAAGTGATAACTCAGGCAGAGCTGGAGAAATTGGGCAAAAACAAAAGAGAGGCAAAAAAGCTTGCCAGTAAGTATAAATTCTTTATTGCTTCTGCAAAGCTGATGCCTCTTGTGGGCAGGAGCTTAGGGCAGGTTTTAGGACCGAGAAACAAGATGCCCAAGCCAGTGCCTCCAAATGCAAAGTTAGAGGGGATAATTGAAAGGATGAGAAAAACTGTTAGAATAAAAAGCAAAGGCAAATACTTGCCTACTATTCATACAGTCATAGGAAGCGAGGAGATGTCTGATGAGGATTTGGGCGAGAATGCTATGACTGTGATAAACGCAATAAAAGAAAAACTTCCGAATAAAGAGGGAAACATAAGAAGCATATATGTAAAAACCAGCATGGGACCAAGCGTGAAGGTGGAGTAAATGGTTAAAAGAGATGGAGATGACCACGTAAAGCAGTGGAAGAAAGATAAGGTGAAAGAGATAGCGGAAAAAATAAGAAACAGCCCTGTTGTTGGAATAATTGACATAAAAAAATTGCCCAGCCAGCAGTTTCAGGAGATAAGAAAGAAGCTCAGAGGCAAGGCAGAGATAGTTGTTACTAAAAAAAGCATTATTCAAAGAGCAATTGAAGAGAGTGGGATTGACAAAAACAAGGAATTTGAGAGATATGTGGAGGGCCCTGTTGGCCTGATCTTTTCTTCCGAGGACCCGTTTAAGTTGTCTAGGTCCCTCAAAGAAAACAAGAGCAGGGCATCTGCTAAGGAAGGCATGATAGCAGAGAAGGACATAGTGGTGCCTGCTGGCGAAACAGACATACCTGCTGGACCAGCACTAACAGAGCTAAAGATGGCAAAAATAGATGTAAAGCTTGACAAAGGAAAGATAGTGATAACAAAAGACAGCACTGTAGCAAAGGCAGGTGATGTTATAAGCAAAGAGGTGGCAAACGCGCTAAATAAGCTGGGAATAAAGCCTGTCGAAATATGGTTACATGTTAAGGCCTTTTATCAAGATGGCGTTGTTTATCCAGCTGAGGTGCTGGATATAGATGAGGAAAAACTCTTCAATGATGTAACAAAAGCATATAAAGAGGCACTCAGCTTGGCATTTAACATAGGATATCCAACAAAAGATGTTGTTGAGATTATGCTCACACAGGCCCACAGCAAAGCGCTCTCATTAGCCATAAACGCAGAGATATTTACCAAACAGAGTATGGAAGCAATACTCAGTAAATACGGCAGCAGGGGAAAGGCGCTGATGAGCCTGCTTGAGAGCAAAGGATATGGAAAATAATGTTAACGGAGGTATTTGAAATGGAGTATGTGTATGCAGCATTGCTTTTGCACTCTGCGAAAAAAGACATAACAGAAGAAAATGTTAAGAAGGTTTTGGAAGGCGCGGGAATAAAAGTTGACGAGGCAAGAGTCAAAGCACTCATAGCTGCTCTTGAGGGAGTAAACATAGACGAGGCAATAGAAAAAGGAGTGCCAGTGGCAAGCGCTCCTGCAGCAGCTCCTGCAAGCCCAGCAGAGAGCAAAGCTGAGAAGAAAGAGGAAAAGAAAGAGGAAAAAACTGAAGAGGAAGCAGCAGGGGGTCTTGCAAGCCTCTTCGGCTAACCCCCACATTTTTATATCCGTAGCGCCTTAGCTAAGTGTATGGTGAGAGCTATTAAGAAAGAAAGCAAAATACAAAAGCTTGAGAAAGAAGTAAAAGAGGTTGAAGCTTACGAATACCTTCTTGTAGAGTATTTAAAAGAGATAAGCAATGAAATCACTTACTTGATACTGATTATAAGCTCGCTCTTTCTTTTTGTTCTCATAGACATCATACCGAATTTCAGCACTGAAACGCCTCTCGGAGGATATGAAAGCATAAAGCTAGTTTTCATATTGATTATAATCGGAGGGTTTGCACTCTTTGGTGTCTCTGGCATCACAAAGAGAAGGATTGAAAAGAAATTTGAACTGATGTTCAGGAACTATTAAGCTTTGCCAAAGCGTCTTGAGCGGCCTTCACTATTGGATAAGCCACTGGAGAGGCAGTTAACTTTGGATGTGTCGCAAACTGCATTCTCTCTAGGTCATATAGCTTAACCGATCTTTGTATTGCCAAGCTCAGGATGTTTATTAATTCAGCTGCGCTTGAATCTCCCATAAGCTCTGCTCCCAGCAAGTCAGCTGATTGCTTTGAGAACAAAAGTTTTAGCACTGTCTTTGAACTGCCTGGCAACTTGGAAGGATGCCTATTAAAAACCTCTGCCTTCCCGACAACAATGTCTATGTTTTGTTTCTCTGCAAGCTTCTCTATCAGGCCTGCAGCTGCAAAGGTTTTGTCTCCTATCTTTGTCGAATAAGCAGCAACAGTTCCTTTATTCTCTCTCAAAGCTTTTACTGCAAAGAGGTTAGCAGCAGCTATCCTGGCTTCTGCACAGGCAGTAGACGCCAGAAGCACGTTCAGCGTCTTTCCTGTCAAAAAGTCCTTTTTTTCTGCGCAGTCTCCGACGGCAAATATGTCTTTATCAGAGCTTCTCATATACTTGTCCACCACTATGCCCTTGTTTACATTGAGTCCTATGTCTTTGGCCAAATCTGCATTTGGTCTAGCTCCAACCCCTATGATAACCACCTGTGCTGGAATCTCCCTGCCATCAGAAAGCAGCACTGACTCAACCCTCTCTCCTCCATTGAAACGTTTTGCAGAGCTGCCTGTTATTATGTTTACTCCCTGGGAGCTGAGTATCTCATGCGCCACTCTTGAAAACTCTGAGTCAAATGAAAGGGGCAAAATTTCAGGAAGCAGCTCTACGATAGTCACGTTTAAGCCATCTAGGTGGGATAGCTCATCAGCCATCTCAACGCCTATGAAACCTCCACCTATTATAACTACATCGTTTGCCTTGTATACCTCCTCACGGAGCATCTTAAGGTAATCCATGTCTTTTCTTATTGTAAATATGCCTTCTTTCTCTATTCCCTCTATTGGTAATTTCGCTGCCTTTGAGCCAGTTGCAAGAACAAGCTTGTCATATGTAAAATGCCTATCTGCCTTGGTTATAACTTCCTTCCTCTCACGGTCAACATGAACCACCTCGTCAACCAGAACATCTATTCCCTCTTTTTCAAGACCTTCTGTACTAAGAGCATCTTCATCTGGCTTTATTGTTTTAAATGTGTATGGAATTGCACATGGAATTACTCCCTTTTCAATGCTTTTTATGAGCAATATTCTTTTGTCTTTGTAGTACAGTTTTGCTGTGAGGGCAGTAGTGATGCCAGCAGGTCCTCCTCCTATTATAATAATATTGTAGTCCATCAACTCGCCTCAGTAAATTATTTCTTTTTTCATAACTATGTATTTCTTATTCCTTGAGCTGTGTTTCTCTGCTTTCTGATAAAGATAGCCTTGCCTCTCCAGGAAGCGTATGGCATCAGCATTATCCTCAAAGATATAAGCGTAAATAACATTGCAACCATTGTTTTTCAGCAATCTCTCTGCCTCTGCAATCATCTTTCTGCCTATTCCTTTGTTCCTGTAGTTGTGCTTCAGATATATGCCTCTCAATAGGCCTTCGTTATTATTTGTAATTTCAAAGTCAATGTAGCCTATAACCTTTCCTTTTTCTATGGCAATGAGCATCCAATACTGCTTGCAGTTCTTTTTCTTGTCTTTTATGTACTCTACCAAGCTGTCAGGAGTAACATGATACTGCGGGTTTGTAAATAGCCTTTCCTTCCACCTGGCTGTGTTTATCATCTCGGCAACATCAGATGCATATTTGCTTTCAAAATCAAAGAGCTGCAAGATACCACCACTTCTATAACAGGTTATACATATTTAAGATTTATGTTGCTTCAGTGCTTTTCTCCTTAGCATCCCCTACATACGCTTTCATGTCAAGCTCTATCAAACTTGAGCCGTCCTTGCTCATGTGAACGCCTATTATCTGGTCGGCCTCTTCAATTATGTACCTGTTATGTGTTATTGTTATTATCTGGGTTTCACGCGAGAATTTCTTTATCATCCTGGCCACTCTCTGGCTGTTGGCTGGGTCCAGTGCTGCGTCTGCCTCGTCCAGAACATAGAAAGGTGATGGGTTATATGCCTGAATAGCAAAAAGAAATGCCAACGCCGTTACTGTCTTTTCCCCACCACTCATGGCCTCTATGTGCTTCATCTTCTTTCCAGCCGGGGATGCAGAGAGAAGCAGCCCGCTCTCCAAGGGCTTCTCCTTGTTGTCTAGCTCGATGCTTGCGTATGAGCCTTTTTCTGGATAAAATTCCTTAAAGTACCTGTTGAAATTCTTGTTGAGTGCTTCAAAGGCTTTCATGAAAGCATCAATCTTTCTCTTTTCTATCTCATTCATCAGCTTTAAGATGCTGTCTTTTTCCTCCCTCAATTTTTTCGCTTTTTCTTCTATCTCCTTAACCTCTCTTGCGTACTCTTCGTACTTCTCAATTGCCTTCATGTTAACATAGCCCATCTCGGACATTTCCCTTTCAATGACAATCAACTGTCTCTGCAGCTGCTCCTCTTTCTTGTCTGTGATAAACTCTACGTCCTTATATGAAGACAGCTGGTTTTTAAGATTAAAGTACTCAGTTTCAATGTTTGCCTTATTGACCTTAGCTTCGCTCAGCTTTTCAGATAAGCTCTCCCGTTTGCTTTCTAACCTTATCATCTCCTCATTTAGCTTAGACCTCTCAGTTTCAATCTTGCTCCTCGCTTCGTAAAGCTCGGTCATGGAGCTGGCAAGCTTCCTTGCGATTATTTCCTTTTCCTTCTGTACTCTTATAAGGTCATTGCGCTCTTTGCTGTTTCTCTCCAATTCCTCTGTCATTTTCTTTATCCTCTCATCTATCTCCGAGATCTGCAGTTTGACTTCCTCCCTGCTTTTCAAAAGCACCCTTTCTGCTTCGGTCTCAATGCTTTTTTTCTGCAGCTCAAGTTCTGTTTTCTTATTTTTTAATTCCTCATATCTTTGTTTTAATTGCTTCACTCTTTCTGCTTCCTCAGACTTTTCGTACGAGCTGAGCTCCTGCTTCATAGCGTTTCTTTTCTCAATAAGCTCGTCTAACTCTTTTTCAATCTCGCCTTTTTGCCTTTCCTTTTCAATTAAAGCCTCCTCCATGCCCTTAAGCTCTTTTAGAATGCTCATGCTTTGCCTTTCTCCTGACTTGAGAACCTTGCTCTGCTCGCTAAAGCGCCTCTGCCACTCCTTCAGCATAACGTCAGCTTCCTTCATCTTTAACTCAGAGGAGCTCTTTTTGGAGCGAAGTTCTGACTGCTTCTCCCTAAGCTCCTCCAAGCGCCTCATCAGAAGCTTCTTTGCATTTTCATAATCTTTTATCAGAGCCTTCAAATCATCCAGCTGCTTCACATCAGAGATACCCAAGCCCTTGCTAAAGCCTCCGCTTATGACTCCTTGCTCTGACGCAAGGTCTCCATCAAGTGTCACCATGCGGATCTTTCCCAGGCCGATCTCTTTAACTGCCTCTATGTCTTTAACAACAAGAGTGTCCCCAAAAACATATTTCATTGCGTTTTCATATTTTTTGTCATAAGTAATAAGCTTGACTGCCAGGTCAAGGGCCTTTGGGTGCTTGAGCAGGCTTTTAACAGAAGAATGCATGTCTCTTGCTTTTATTTTGTCAAGAGGGATAAAGGTGGCCCTTCCCAATTTTTTTGATTTGAGGTATTTAACAGCATTTATTGCATCTTCTGTGCTCTGCGTGACAATGTAAAACATTCTCGGCCCTGCCGCAGTTTCTATTGCCTTACTGTATTTAGTGCCGTAATTACACAACTCTGCAATGGTGCCCAATATGCCTTTTAAGCCTGCTTTTTTTATCTCCTCTGCTGTCTGGGAGAGACCGCTAATATTCTTAAGAACAGATATCTTGCTCTCAAGAGCTGCCTTTTTTTGTATTAGCTCTGAAAGCTTGCTTTCTTTTTGCTTAAGCTCCTTATCAAGCTCCTTCTCCTCGCTGTAAAGCTCCTTTAATTTGTTTTCAAAAGATAAAATGTCTTTCTTACATTCTTCCTTTGTTTTTGAGTACTTTCTTATCCTGTCCTCAATTTCAGCCAGTTTTTTTCTGCTGTCCTTAGCGTTATAATCTTCCAGAATAGCTTTTTTAAGCTTTATCCTCTCTGTTATGGTCTTCACTGCTATCTCAGTTTTATATAAGGCTTCTTTTTTCTTCTCTATCTCCGCATTAAGCTTGTCAATCTCAGAGTAAACATTATCAATCAGCTTTGATAAATCTTCAGCTTCACCCAACTCTTCAAGCTCTTTTTTACACTCGTTTAAGTCCCTTGTCACTTCATCTATCTCTAATATTATCTTTTCAATTTCCTTCTCTTTAGCTGCCAGCTGGTTTCCCAGAGAAGAATATTCAGACAAAAGCTTCTCCTTCCTTGCCTGCTCATTTTCCAAGCTTTCCCTTATGGCTCTTATCCTGCCGTCTAACATTGCTATGCTGCCTTTTATCTGCTCTATTTCTGCTGACACATCTGCTTGTCTCTTGTCTCCCTCCTTAAAAATCTGGTCTGTTATCTTATTGTATTCCTCCTCTAACTGCTTTAACTTCTCAGTTAAAGCTTTTTTCTTTTCATCTATGGCAGAAATCTCCCCCTCCAGCTTGCTGATTTTCTCTATAATTCTCTTAAACCTTTTTTCAGCTTTTTCAACTTCTATCCTCAAAATGCTGGCCTTGTACACTTTTCTTTTCTCTTGCAAGTCCTGATACCTTTTGGCTTCCCGCCTCTCGCTCTCAAGGATTCTTAGGTACGATTTCCTTTCGCTTAACACTATTTCAGCTTCCTTTATCTTTGTTTGAACCTTCTCCAGCTCCTTCATAGCCTCCTGCTTTTTCTCCTCATATTCTGCTATACCGCTTATTTCATCTATTATTTGCCTTCTCTGGAGTGGGGTCATCTTTATGAACCTTGTCACATCTCCCTGCATAATGATGTTATGCCCATCAGGATGTATGCCCATCCTTGACAGCAACTCTTCAACATCTTTCATAGTTGTCCTCTTTCCGTTAACCTTGAAGATGCTACTTCCTCCCTTGTCTATGATGCGAGTTATATCAAATCTCTCTCCCCCGTCGTCTCTTATGCTTATCGTAACCTCGGCTGTGCCATCCTTAGAATTGTGATTTACTAAATCTGTCAAGCGCGTTGCCCTTAATGCTTTCATAGAAGTAGTTCCAAGAACAAAGCAAATCGCATCAAGGATATTGCTTTTTCCAGAGCCATTGGGTCCAACAATTGTTGTATGGCCCATGGCCAGAGGTATGCTTACATTTCGGAAGGACTTGAAGTTCTTTAGCTTAATCTTCTCTAATTTCGTCATTCACCTATCCCTCACAGCTCATAAAAACAGTATGTGAATAAAAAGATATTGGCAGTCTATTTTAGAAAATTATAAATAAATGAACAGCATATATAAAGGCGATATATATGAAAATTAAGTATATTTTCCTTATAGCTCTCTTTTTTGTTTTTATAGCCCAAAGCACCGTATCTTCACATGTTGCTATTGTAACCCTAAACCAAAGCACTGTAAACGACACAGGATTTCACACCTTGCAAATCACTATTGAGAATAACGCAAGCTCTGATGATAACATAACTAAGTTTAACCTTACATTGGCGAATTTCAGCAATCCAAATGAGTGTAATTTTTCTGAATTTCTGGCTGGCCCAAGCAGTGAAAATGTCAGCTGCGATATTGGAATGTTCAGGGATATGCCTGCTATGAACTGCACTGTAAACGCATCCAGCAATACCACCTTGCTGGGATTGGCACCAAATAAGAGTGTTACAGTGGTGTTCAAAGTTTACATAGGAGAATATCACCACGACTATAACCTTAGCTACTTTGACTATGATACGAACGGTTCGTCTGTGTTCAAGAACTTCAGCATAGATGTCCTTGACACCAAAGCTCCAGAGATAAACACAGGCACGCTGTTTATGACATATGCTCAAACCCTATACAACCTAACTGTTTGGTATAATAATTTCACGTATATATCAGACGGAGTCACGGTAAACGTGAGCCTGACTGATGTGGGCTACGGCATAAGCTCTGCAGTGCTTTACATCGCAAATGGCAGCAATCCTGCAGATGAACTGCAAAGCTTTGGGATGAACAGGTACAGTGGTGACAACAATAATGGAAAGTGGAATGCATATCCAATCACGCAGAGTGTTAGCGATGGCAGTTATTACTTTAATATAACTGTCACGGACGCTTCAAGCAATAGGGCATTCGTAACGTGGTTTATAGGCATTGACAACAAAGACCCAATCATAATTTTCCAGCAGCCGACTGCTGGCAGCCACATAAATGGAACATATAACGTAACTGTGAGAATATCAGAAAACCTCTCAGGGCTACCAAGCAATGAAGACAATGTTCAGATGGATGTAACACCATGCGATAATGCAAGCGACCAATATTATTACTCAAATTACGGCTCTCACCTTAACATGTCAAATGACAGCGCCAATATTTTCTATAAAACCATAGACACAACTGAATTTGACGACGGCTGCTACAATATAAGCATATGGGTAAAAAAAGACAAAGCAGGCAATGGTCCAGTGTTCAACACAACAAACATCACAATTGACAATGATGCCCCAGCAGTGAACATAACAGCACCTGGCAATGGCAGCAATGTCTCCGGCATAAGCAGCAAGGTAAACTTCACAGTGAGTGATTATAATCTTCTTAACGATACGATAATGATTAACTTTGGTACTGGCTGGCAATTAATAGACGCCAGTGAGGACTGTTCACACAACGTTCATATATGGAACTTAACATGTTCATATGACTGGGACACCTCAAAAGAGCACCCAGGGTACTATAACATAACAGTAAAGGCAAATGACAGCTACAAACACCAAGGAACGAGTACCGTTATCAATGTATATGTGAGAGCACAATCAAATGTCAGCATAACTGCCAACAATGCCAATGTGCCAATGGGCTACCTACACCACCCTGTTTTAATAAACAATACAGGCAATGTCAATTACAATGTAACGGTCGAGTTAAGAAATACGGATGACTGGCCAATCTACCTAAACGACAGCAGTGGCTGGGGAACCAGTATAACATTTGAACTGCAGGCACATAATTCAAGGTATTTCTACGTGGATGGCCACCTAAACAGCAGTATTGGCGGAGGAAACAGCACTCTCGTGCTTCTGAACTTCAGCTATTTGAGTGGCTCTAACAAGCTGCCAATAAGCTACGATCCAAGCACGAACAGCAGTTCATTTTCTCTTACTATGAAGGAGGAGTACAATGTTAGCGTCTCTGCAAACAAGACGGTCTACAAAAACTTCAGCATACCCCAAGCAAATATTTCCGTGCTTTTGACTGTGAGCAATGTTGGAAATAACGCTTCTTCCTATACGCTGTCAGTAAGCCCTGGCGCTGGTTTAAGCTCAAACACAAGCACTGTGTCTATCCGGTTAAACAAAAGCGAAAGTAAAAACATCACAGTAAATATAAGTGTCTCATCCTCGTATTCTGGGAACACAACTGTTAACATAAGCGTGAAGTCATCAAAGAACCAGTCTTATTCAGATGCTGTTATCTTATACTTCTATGAGCCCATGCTGAATATAAGCTATGTGGGGCCTGACACAGGAAAGATAACAGAGACATACTACAGTGGGGACCTTGGGGATAAAGATGCCAAGTTAAAGGTTTTCTTCAAGGCAAGGGTCATGACATTTGGATATATCTCATGGAGCAGCCTGCAGCACACGGTCAACAAGAGCAATTGCACGCTGTCCTGGAGAAAGGGAGTATTGAAAAGTATAACAAGCAGAGTTTTTGACAACAGCAGCACGTCCATGTACTGCGAGTTTAACGCAAGCCAGCTTGATGTAAATGGTGTAAATGGTGGTGGCCTGTATAATATTACAATAAGCTTAACAGATAACCAGAGCAGGAAGGGAAGCATAACCGAGCTCTCAAAGGTTCCAGTGCTCAGAAACAGCACATTGGAAAGCAATATTGTCATAGGAAGCGTGTCATCTGCTTCAGCCACGGAGGGAGAAAGCTTTAGCACGACAGTTAGTGGGATAAGATATAACATAAGTTGCAATGGCTCCTCTGTTAATGCTTATGTCTATGGCACAGTCACTGTTTATTATGAAATAGGTTACAGTGCATGCGCGGGAAGCATAAGCGGCAGCTCTTCAAAGACACTCACCAGCTGCTCGATACCTGATGCTGGAACATATGATGCCATGGTTGATGTGGATGGTGTTTGGGGCCTTGTTGGAAGCAAAAACTTCACAAATAAATTTACCATAAGCGAGTCAAGCACGAATGACAACACAGGTAGCAGTTCTAGCTCTGCTGGCA
This sequence comes from Microcaldota archaeon, assembly GCA_003660975.1. Lineage (GTDB taxonomy): Archaea > B1Sed10-29 > B1Sed10-29 > B1Sed10-29 > B47-G15 > B47-G15. Next base: position 31,458 of record QMVG01000004.1, on the reverse strand, counting down.
GCAGTGAAAGCAGCGGTTCTGAGCAAGTGCCTGGCATATCTGCTGTTGGCGTAAGCAAGGTGGTGGCAGAAGCAGGTAAAAACAAGACAATCTCTCTAACAATAGAAAACACCCTAAGCACAGGCAGGGCTGTTTATATCTTTGTTGAGCAGGACTATAATATAATAAAAGTATTCCAAGGGAAAAGGAGTGTTTCTGTATCCGGAGGAGAAGTAAAGCAGTACTCATTTAATTACACGACAGATGAATACACAAGACCTGGCAATTACACTGTGATTATAAGGGGGGCAAATAACAACAAGGATAAGATATACTTTGATAAGGAGATAACAATAGAGGTTAAGGAGAAACCGCGCCCGAGCAATAAGGTTTCTGTGAGAAGGTACTTCCTTGATACTCCTAGCAATAAAACAATCGTCTCGCTCTCTGTTTACAACCCTCTTTCCACAACAAAGAGAACAAAGATACGCGAGACTGTGCCGAAAGACATAGCTCCCAATGTTAGTTATATTGTTTTTGACAACAACGTGCCAACAGTGATTGAAGCCGACCCTGTGCTGGAGTGGACATTGGATGTCAAAGCCAAATCAAAGGCAGAGGTAAATTACACTGTGAACTTGGTAGAAGACAAGGATGAATTTATGGATGAAAGCCAACCCTCTGTTGTATCCACGGAAAGCATTGAAGAGACAACAGCAGCTTGCGACGTGGAGTGCCCAGAAGGATACGAGGTCAATGAAAACTGCGAATGCGTCTTTAAGTGTCTGGACACCGTCTGTCCAGAAGAGCAGGTGTTAAACATAAGTGACTGCAGCTGCTACACGCCTGCACAGAAAGAAAAGGCAGCTGGTGATTCCACCATATACGTTGCAGCTGGGGGCATTGCTTCGTTTGCAGTAGTAATCGTGCTGCTGTACTTCTTTAAGAGGGCCTTGCTAATGGACGTGCTTGACAGCGTAAAGGAATTTTTGAACAAAATCAAGGCTCTCTTTGGTAGAAGTAAGTATCCTATAAGCAAGGCTTCCTCGAAATCACCTTTCAAAAGCTTTTCACTTCCAAAACTGCCAAAGAGAAAAAGGAAGGCTGCCCCAAAAATAAGGACAAAGTCAGGAAAGGTTTTAGCAGAGTACGAGGCAGACGAAGAGAAAACATTGTTTTCTTATAAAATAGGCAAGAAGAAAAAAGCACCAAGGGACGATGATTTCAACATTGTTTGATTGGGTTAGGTTTAAATAACTACTGCTGCCTAATATCTTCCATATTTTCAGGGCCAGTAGCTTAGTCTGGTTGGAGCACCCGGCTGATAACCGGGAGGTCGAGGGTTCAAATCCCTCCTGGCCCATTTTTGCAAGCTTTTTTCACAGTTATCACAGAAAAAAGCTTATTTTTGCTTTTTTTGCTTAAGCTTTTTCCATAGTTTTCACAGAAAAAAGCTTAGGTTGAAGACCATAACCTTGGGGCTTTATTTCACTCATCAGCTTTTCCTGACGCTTTGCCAAGTTTTATATATTTCCCAAACCTTTTTAGTCTCAGGAATGTTTATATATATGCGATTGCAATAATATTTCAGGTGAGATGATGCCTAAAAAAGCTGCTCTCGGCAAGGGAATAAATAAAATAATGGAAGAAAGGAAAGAAAGAAACACAGATAAACATCCCGCCAGGAAGCAGAGCAAAGCAAAAGAAAAGAAGACAGAGCTGGGGCGATTTTTAGAAAAGTTTGAAAAAGCCTCAGAGGAAGAAAAAAAGAAAATAGTTGACAAGTGGACAGAAAAACTGGTGAAGGAAAGGAAAATGGTGGAAATAGATGAGAAGACAGCCAAAACAATCAAGGAAAAGGGAAATGAAATGCTAGTGGTTGAAACAAGCGATGGAAGGAAATACACGACAAGAGATATCGCAAAACGCTTTGGCGTCCTTGGAGATGCTACTGGGGCCATGTTCAAGCGCTTTAAGTCAAGTACTTCGGAGTGGTCAAGAAAGAGGTCAAGGTCAAAGTTGGAGTTTGAAACAGAGGACAGCAGATACCTGCTGAAAAAGAGCGTTATGGGCGAGGACTGGATGGGAGCTGCGAGCAAGATAGCATACAAGAAAAACGGGAAGCTCTACTTAAAGCTGTATGTGAGACCTGAAAAGGCCAGAGAGTTCTTGGAGAAGCACAAAGAGATAAAGGGCATTGAGGTTAGCGAAGGTGAGGTAGAAACAGCCCTTGGAAGCAAAGCCATAATAAGATTGCCACTGCCACCTTCAAAAAGGGCCCTGGGTAAAGCGTATTATGATGACGTCCTGGCATTGATGAGAGATAAAGGAACCATAAGACCTATGAAGATCAGCTCCAAAGCTAAAAAGAAGAAAGCTGAAATTTCAGAGGAAAAAAAGGAAGAAAAAGAGGAAAAGCCAAGGGCAATAATGCTGAAGAAAGACTATGAGAAGCAGGTGGCAAAGAAAGTGCAGGAAGGCAAGCTAATAGCAATTACTGACGAAGAGTATGAACGCTTAAAGGAAATGGGCCTATCTGCCCAAGTTGACACTCTCAGAGGAGTAAAATTTGTTCCAGCTGCGATAAAAAGGGCTTTGGACTTAGAAGAGGAAGCCATAGCTCTGGAAGCTCCGAAGAAAAAGGAGGCAGAGAAAGAGACAGGAGAGGCCCCGGTAGTCTTCAAAAGAATAAAGCAGGAAAGCAAGGAGAAGAAGGAAAAGAAAACAAAGGTCAAGTTGGGGGGAGGCTTGGGAGTTCCTACAGAAGAGGCTGAAAAGGTAATAAAGATATTAATCCTATTAGCTGGGGCTGCAATAGTTCTTGGCATTATAACGCTTTTCCTCTAAGCTTTTTATTCTCAGCTGTTTTTTTATGACTATGGAAGAAAAAGCATTTGCCGATTGTCTTAGGGAGATAGTGGACCCAGAGACCGGAAAGAACATAGTTGACTTGGGAATAGTAAAGCAAATAGAAGTAAATGAGGAAGAAAAAGCTGTAGATGTGCTAATTCATTTGCCCCACCACATGAGGGACCTGCAATCTTACATAGAAAACAGCATTGAAGAGGAAATAAAATCCAAAGGATATAAAGTTCGCATAGAGATTGCTTTTCACACGGCCTGATTTGTTTTTGTTAGAACCACAAAAAGTATAAAAAAGAGCTTTTTCAAAATATCTCTATTCTCTTCATTATAATGTTAGCTGATAATATTCTAATTAGAATATAGGTGTTAAGATGAGAAATATATCAGTGGAGCACTCAGGAAGGCCTCTAATAGAGGATTACGAAATAGAAATGGTGGAGAGAAAGGGCATAGGGCATCCAGACACCATATGCGATGCTCTCGCAGAGGAAATCAGCAAAGCCCTCTCAAAGGAATACATAAAACGCTTTGGTGAAGTACTGCACCACAACGTTGACAAAATCGCACTGGCTGCAGGTGCCTCAAAACCGGAGTTTGGCGGTGGAGAGATAATGAAACCCATAAAAATCATATTAATAGGGAGAGCAAGCAGCGAATACAGGGGAGAAGAGATTCCTGTTGATGAAATCGCCATAAAAGCATGCAGGAATTACTTGCAGAACAATATGTTCAACCTAAAAGTAGAGAACATAGAAATAGAGTCATATCTCTCTCACGGTTCCAATGACTTAGTGAGCTGTTTTGAGAGAAATAAAAAAGATATTCCTTTGGCAAATGATACCTCTTTTGGTGTTGGATACGCTCCATACTCCCGACTTGAAGAAATGGTTTTGAAAGTAACTGAAACGCTTAATAGCCCGAAATACAGGATAGAGCACCCATGGATTGGAGAAGACGTAAAAGTCATGGGACTAAGAGATGGCAATGACTTTTTATTTACTTTGGGCGTGGCTTTTGTTGACAAGTTTGTCTCTTCTCTTTCTGAATACATTTCACTGAAAAGACAGCTAGAAGAAGATGTGCTGAACATCTGTGAGGAAATAAATAAAGAGCAGAAGAAAAGGGCAGATTCCATATCGGTTTCAATAAATACTGCAGACCATGAGGACAATCCAGACAGTGTCTATATCACAGTTACTGGCCTGAGTGCTGAGATGGGCGATGACGGAATGGTAGGAAGAGGCAACAGAAGCAATGGTTTGATAACGCCGAACAGGCCAATGAGCTTGGAGGCTGCTTGTGGAAAAAACCCAATAAACCACGTTGGAAAAATCTACAATGTTTTGGCTGATGAGCTTTCAAACAGAATATACTCTGAAGTAAAAGGCATAGAAGAGGTATATGTAGACATATTGTCAAGCATAGGAAGGCCCATAGACCAACCCAAAAAGCTTTCAGTAAAAGTCTCACCGAAAGAAGGAGTGAAGGTCAAAAGCTTGGAAAAAGAGATTGTTGACATAGCGAACGATGAATTAGACAATATAAGAAGCGTAAGCAAAAGGCTCATAGAAGGAGAGCTGAGAACATATTAGAGAAGCTTTCTCTTTATCTTCTCCAATGCCTTTATCCTTTTTTCCAATGGTGGATGTGTCATAAGCAACTCCATGAGAGAGGAGCCAGACAGCTCCATGGCAGGGTTCTCTATGTAGAATGTTCTTAATATGTCCTCTCTCCCTGCTCTTCTCGGAACTGGGCTACTTCTTATGCCTTGACTTATTTTCCTAAGGGCAGATATGAGACTATCAGGCCTCTTTGTCACCAAAGCAGAATGCTCGTCAGCATAATACTCTCTCACTCTGGAAAGGTAAAGCACTATGAGGGTGCCTAAAAAGTGAGCCACACTTGCTCCTAACCAAGCTCCAAGATAGTTCACAGTTCCCCTATTGTCTCTAGAAGAAGCAAAAAGACTGCCAAAGTAGATCAAATAATACAATATTAGCGGAAGAGCAGAGGCCAGAGTCATTACAATTACATCCCTGTGCTTTATATGTCCTATTTCATGTGCTATAACTGCTTCCAGTTCGCTGTCGTTCAAGCTGTCAATTAATCCCTTGTGCAGAGCTATAGCAGAGCTGCTTTGGGTCCTGCCAAAAGCAAAAGCATTTGGTATTCTGCTGTCAGCAATGTAAACATCTGGCATAGGAATTCCCGTCTTCCTGCTAATCTTTTCAACCATGTGCAGTATCTTTTTGTCCTCACACGGCCTGAGCCTTGCTGTCATCTTAATTACTGAAGGCCCCACGAGCCACTGAAAGAAAATCATAAAAGCCACAAAGGCAAACGTAGAGAGCACCAATGTAGGCCCTGTAACTCTGAAGAAGAACATGGCTAACCAGAATATAGCTGAGAGCATAAGCGACAGTATAAAGAATGTAATTATTATGGCCCACTTTAAGCTTGGCATGTAAACCCCATATGTTATAGGCTTATTGTTTTTTATATTCTTTTACTTTTTATTTAAGCATGAAGGAAAGAAAGCTTAAAGAGAAAATGAAACTGTGGGCAGCAGTGTTCGCACTGTGGCTATTGGCACTGGTCCTTTTCATGTCTCTCTCAGGAGCCAGAGAGGCCTTGTTAAAAATAGAGCACTTAAATCCCTTCTTCCTGCTAGCAGCGGTTTTTTTTGTGTTTATGTCTCCATATATATACGCTCTAAACCTTAAACTGCTGCTTCATTTTTTAGGCGGAAAGATTTCCTTTCTAAAAATGTTTAAGATAACATTAGCTGGCTTTTTCGTGGACAACGTATTGCCAAACATTGCCCCTGGCGGCGAATTTACTATTGCTTACTTGATGCACGAAAAGGCAGGCGTAGAGTATTCAAAAGCATTTGCGACAGTCGTGGCACAGATAGTTTCATGGTTTTTCGGTTTTAGCATATTTGCCATAACTGTGATTCTGTCAGTAGTAATAAAAGGAGCTTATGACTTCACACTCCTTGTAATAATAATGGTGCTCTTTGCCCTGTTTGCTTTTTCTCTTCTCATCATTATTTACCTTATAGTAGACCTAAACATGTGCAGGAAACTTGTTGTCAAAGGCGCTAGGTTTGCAGCAAAGATAGCTTATTATATAACAAAGAAAGAGAATTTCAAACCAGAGCTGCTTGGAGCATGGGCTGACAAAACTGTTTTGAACTTTCACACCTCAGTAATCCCGTTGCTGCACAAAAAAAAGATTATAGTGAATGGTCTGCTGATGTCTTTCCAGCACTTCTTTGTCTCAATGGCTTTTTTCATGGTGATGCTAGCTTCTGGCATTTTCATTCCTGTTTACACAGCCATGTTTATCTACCTCGCTGTGACGATGACTTCCCTACTCAGCTTACTGCCAGGAGGCATAGGTGTTTTTGAAATAGTGTCGATATCCTTTATGTCCATGGGAGCGGGCTTGGTGGATGGAACGCTCTTTACAACGATATTTAGATTAATATCTTATTGGTTAATAGTTTTTGTGGGAGCAATAGTAACGCTGAAGATGGGGCTTGAGACATTGATAGAGAACGAGGAGTTCAAACTGTGATGCATATGGAGAGGTTAACCTTACTAATGGTGGACCCTTTTGTCTACCCTTTTATGGGAGGTATTGAAAAATATTTGTATGAGCTGAGCAGGAGATTGGCAAGAAAGCACGATGTTCACATAATTGCATCAAAGTGGAATGAAGATGACCCTCTTGAAGAGGAGATTGAAGGCATCCATATCCATAGGTTGAATAGCTTCCTGATAAGAAAACTTCCATATTTTCTCCCTCCACCATACAACATCCCTTTTGGCTTTCAGAGAAGGTTAAGGAAAATACTTAAATCAGAGAGGCCGGACTTTATTCACCTGCATAATAGGTTCTTCCTGTCCTATGATTCTGTTATCTTTTGGAAAAGGATTTACAAGATACCTCTTTTTCTGACTCTCCACAATGCAAGACCTGTGGGAATAGATTTCATAACAGATACTCTTGGCCAACTATTTGACGAAAGCATAGGCAAGATAGTCATGAAATCAGCTGATATGATAATAGGCAACAGCGAGTATACGCTGCAAATTACAGTGCCTGAAGGCTTTCCTGAATCAAGGACAAGGGTTTTGTACAATGGCATAGACACCAAGAAGTATCGCAAAGTCAGGAATAAGGTGAAGGAAGAGCTGGGCTGTGAGAACCTTATGCTAACCGTTGCTAGATTCCAGCCGCAAAAAGGAATAAAATATGTAATTGACTCACTGCCACAGATAAGAAAGGAAGAGCCAGATTTTAAGGCGCTTATCATAGGAAGAGGTCCTGAAGAGCACATGCTGAAAAGAAGGGTTAAGGAATTAAATATGGAGGACAAGGTCATATTTATCACTCATTTCATAAGTGAGAAAGAGCTAATAGCCTATTATTCAGCAGCAGATGTTTTCGTGCTCCCTTCCCTATACGAGCCATTTGGCCTTGTCTTCACAGAGGCAATGTCTTGCGAAACTGTCCCCATAGGAACATTTGTTGGGGGAATTCCTGAAGTTATTGGAGAGGTTGGTTCTCTAATACCACCAAAAAACGAGAAAGCAGTGGCAAAGGAGGTGATAAAATATTTCAGCGACAAAAAACTGGCGAGAAGAGAGGGCAAAAAAGGCAGAAAAAGGGCAGAGAGATATTTTGACTGGGAAAAGATAACAAAGAGAATGGAGTCGTATTATTTTGATTATTTAAGGGGTGTTTTGTGATGAGGGTTGGGTTGTTTACTGACACATATGCGCAATTGAACGGCGTGGCTGTTCATGTGCATAACCTGGCATATTACCTGTCAAATGAGGGTGTTGACGTAACAGTGTTCACAGGGAGCGGAAGGGCTAAAAAGTTTTCTTCTGATAAGCCAGCTAATTTCAAAGTATACCACTATCCAAGAATCCCATTTCCGCCTGCGCCAAAATATGAAATACTATTTCCCACAAGCTTTGGAAAGGATTTGGATATATTCCACTCTCACACCGTTTATCCTGCTGGTTGGGCAGGTCTCATAGGAGGCAAAGTAAAAAATAAGCCAACAGTCATAACCAGCCATACTGCCCCATCTCATTTTTTTTCAATGTATCACCTAAACTTCTTAGAGCCTTTAGGCTGGTCTTACTTGATATCGTTTATGAACAAGTTTGACCATGTGGTCTGCCAAACCCATGCAACAGAGGAGCGTTTTAGGAAGCATGGCCTAGACAGGCCGGTCACCATTGCTTCTGCGGGCATAGACGCTGAATTTTGGCTTGGAGATAGTGACCCAAATTTATTTAGAAGCAAATATGGTGTTAAAGAGGACTTCGCCTTGTCTGTTATAAGGGCTTCTCCTGAGAAGAGACCAGAATTCTTCCTAAAAGCTTGCAAGGAGTTGGGAATAAAGGCAGTGCTTTGCAGCACAGGTCCGATGCTAGATGAGCTAAAGGAAAAATATCCAGAGGCAACATTCGTTGGAAGGCTGTCCAGAGAAGAGCTAAGAAGCGCATATCACGCTGCCAAGGTCTTCGTGCTTCCCAGTACGGACGAGACAGAAGGCCTGGTAGCTTTGGAGGCCATGATTACAGAAAATGCAGTCATAGCTACTGACCTACCCTGTATAAAGGAATTTATAAAAGACGGGAAGACAGGATATACTTTCCACAGCTACGATGAGCTAAAGGCAAAGCTAAAACACCTATGGGAAGACGACAGTTTCAGGAAAAAGGTTGTAAAAAACGGAGAGAAAGAAGCCATGAAGAGAGACATAAGGAACACAGCAAAAAAATTGATAAAGTTATATGAAGAGTTGCTGAGGAACAAGAGCTGACTATTCTATTAAGCTGTTATATAAAGCCTCTAACTTACTCACGCTGCTATCAACTGAAAACTCGTTTGCTGTTTTATACGCTTCTTTTATCATTGACTTAGTAAACTCCTTTTTCAAGATTATCTCTGCAAGAGCCTCATAATCCCCTGCGGGAAATAGATAACCATTTACACCGTCCTTAACTATCTCTGGAATTGCCAATGCGTTCGCTGCTACAACAGGAGTGCCACAAGCCATTGCTTCAGTTAAAACCAATCCCTGTGTCTCGCTTTCGCTGGCTGTTATAAAAACATCAGCAGCTGCATAACAGTAAGGAACCATATCCCGCTCTAGGAAACCCAAGTACCTAACATGCTTCTCTATGCCTAATCTTTTGATGAGGCGGTGCATTTCGGCTTCCCACGGACCCTTGCCTGCTATAACAAGTATGTCGTTCTTTTTTAGGAATTTCCTTGCAGCTTTCAGCAACACATCTATGTTTTTCTCCATCCCTATCCTGCCAAGATAAAGATAAATCTTATCATAAGCTTCTAACTTCATTTTCTTTCTGGCTATGCTCTTTCTTATGGGCCTAAACAACTTGGTGTCAGTGCCTGTTGGTATTACCTCTATCTCGTTTTTTATCCAAGCGCTGACCTTCCTCTTTATAACATGGCTCGGAACAATGACCTTATCGTAATATGAATAGTGCCAATAGCAATAAGCTTCTGCTACTCTGGACATAATTCGCTTTCCATAAGGCGCTATGTAATGGACATAATCTGGAAGCATAGTGTGGAAAGTGGCCACCAAGGGAATCTTTTGTTTATGCGCAGTATGCACGGCATGTATGCCCATGGTAAATGGGCCGTGTGCGTGGACTATATCCAAGTCAGGAACAGGCCCCCAAGGGAATGCAATTATATAACCTGGATAAGGCAGAAAAGGAATGCCATTTCTAGAATGAATCTTCATGCCTCTTTCCTCTGTCCTATCGCTCTTTGGACAGATAACATGAACCTCATGGCCTCTTCTAACCAATTCCCCGCCAAAGATATTTATGCTCATCACAACACCGTTTGTCTCAGGGAAATAAGTGTCGCTGAAAAAACCTATCCTCATATCACCACCCAATAACAGATGTCTGCAGTACAAATGCCAAAAATAAGGAAGAAATGAAAATAATGGGCCCCACAATCTTCATCACAGAAACTAATGAGTCTATGGTGGCAACAATCTCCGCTGCTTTTTGGGGACCAAAAACATCTATATCAGAAACTTCTACTGTTTTGCCTCCAACTTCAACCTCTTCCAAGTCATTCAATGCTCGTCTAACAGTATCAACAACATGGTTAACAATCTCGTCTGTGTCTATCTTCATGCCCAGAGGGTTCTCGACACCTCTGAGATTATTTACTATATGTGAATCTGTTGTCATAACCTCTGCATCATCTATGCCGAGCTTCCTAACTGCCTCTATAATCCGATCCCTTAAACCAACCTCCATGTTGTTGGCATCAAAAATTATGTAAGCGTTTTTGATACCGCCAACACTAAGTACAAGAACCCTTAAGCCTGTTGGCCCTATCCCTTCTTCTAATGAGTAATTGCTCATTGGGTCATGCGCATAACCTGCCTTTATTTTCCTTTTCTTCTCTCTTTTCAGTAATTTGCCCAGCTTTCTAGCAGCATTCAGGATGTTGAAGAACTTCGGGTTGGCTGATAGGATGGCATAATCTCCTGCGTTGTGGTAGCAATTGTGGCAGTCAGCATATATGGCATTTGGAAAGCTCTCCTTCAATTCATTCATAGCTGCTACGCCAACAGCAAAGTCAATGTCCTCTGTGGGTTTTGGACTTAACGTTGATGTCATAAAAACAGTATTACCAAAAAGCTGGCCAGACATCTGTAGATCTCCGTCTCTGCACCGTATCATTGCTGACGCCGATTTACTATATTTTATCTTAGGAATCTCCTCTAAAACCTGTTCACAGCTATGATACAGGGAATCAGTAGTTAGGGGATTCAGATCAAAGGTTACTGTGCCATGAGTGACTATGACATTCGCCCCTGTCTCCTCCTCTAAAGTGTCCGAAAAGATTTTGCTAAGCTTAGAGCCGCCAACTTCTCCAAAGGGACCTGGGTGGAGGTAGGGAGTTACGAGCAATACTTTCAATTTACTTCCTTTCTTAAAAGAGAGTATGCCTATCCATGTCTTTGCTTTTGTTCCCATCTGTTTGAGTTTATCCTCTATAGCACTTGAATAGTCATACCAATGGCCTAGGAAGAGCTTTGCCATTTCTATGGACTTTACATTGAAGTTCCTTTTCATTGGGGCATTTACCACGTAAACGAAAAGCCATATGCCCAGAAGAACAACGGTTGTGGCTATGGAGAATTTTAACAGGATGGTTATGGGATTTACAGCTGCTATCTCCATAGGAAGCAATGAAAGGAACTTAACTGGCTTCATTACCAGTATGCCTATCAGGGGATAAACAAGAGAAACCATAACTGTCTGCAACATATTGTAGGGGTGTGTTACCATTATGATAAAGACCTGCTCAGCAAGTACTATGGTATATGCGAATATCATTATATCATAGAAGTACTTTCCGTTGAAGAAAGAGGAAAACAGGCAGGCAATCACAAAAAGTGATGAAACAATGAGCAAACCAAAAAATGAGAGAAAAAGAGACCTTTTGAGTATTATCTCTTTTCTGCTGAACCGTGAGGCCATAGTGTTGATTATTGATGAAAAAAATGCGGGTGTGGCCAAGTAAAGGAGAGCTAAAAACAAGATATTCGGAAGATTGGCAACAATATCAGAACAGCCCAGCATAGCACAGTAGCCGAGAAGAGAAGCTATGAAGGAAACAGCCAATATTAGGAAAACTGTCAGCTTTGGAGAAGGCAAGTTTATTAGATATTTGGTAAGTCCTATTACCTTTATCTCTTCTTCCAATTCTTTATCAACCATGGGCTTATTAATAGATGAAAGCATATAAAAATATCACCTCGGTGGGAAAATGAACGCAAAAGAAGCGATAAAAAAAGCTGAAAACTCAGACGCTGTGAGAAAGATTATGTCTGAGGGTTTTGCACTTAGCTCCTGTGTTGGCATATCAAAACTTCCTTTTATCCCAAGCGAATGGATATTGTCATACTACAACCCTGAATCCAATGAGGTTGTGGCCTGCTCAGTAAATGAAGGCAGCGTCGAGCTTAGCAAGGGCTCAGAAGCAATTAAAAGCCCTTCTGGTTTCATAGACAGTTCAAAGCTTGGTTTTTGGGAGGAAGAACTGTTTGAAAAGGCATTTGCTGAAATCCCTGCAAAGCGCTTCAATCAGTTAATAGCAACACTAAGCATAGAGGAAGATACTCACATTTGGGCATTCAATTTTATAAGCGATGCTTTGGCAGTACTAACTGTTAAGGCAAGTGCTGAAACTGGTCTCATACTGAGCAAGAAGGAAAGGAGCTTACTACACAGCTCACAGCTCTGAAGAACCAAATTTATTATCTAAGTCTCTCTTTATTGAAAGGCAGTCTTGTACTATCGTGTCAAGATGGTGCATAAGCCTCTCTTTTTCTCTGTCCATTTCCTTCACCAACTTGTATGGTCTTATTGCCTCCTCAAACATCCTGTAATCAATCATTGCATATGGGTATTCATTCATCTTCTCTGAAACCTCTCTAACTATATCACCTAAAAACCTATTCATGGCAATCTTCACTTCTTTCTTTATCATTTTATTTGGAGATATGTGTTGTTTCATTAACCTTACAAGTGTTGCATTAGGAAAAGGAAGGTTTAGCGTCTTATCAAGTTCCTCATCATCAGTATTTTCATGCATATCCTCTGTTGCTTTTCTCTTATCCTCTGTCATTAATATCACCACATATCTAACACAAGAGAATAATAAAAAGATTAGCAAATTACGACATATAACGGAATAATGTAAGTCATTTTAGAAATATTTATAAATAAGTTCTGATTTCTCTCATTTCGGAGGTGAATAGATGGCCAGTTTGGGAGCCTCAATATTCGCAAGTTTGCCTGAACCACTATACAGCCTTGCAGTAGATGCAGTGGATGCACTGGTAGCAATCCTAGTAGTAGCAGTGTTTTTCATTGTCGGATATGCAGTGGCAAAGGTCATAAACTATATCATAGAGAAACTGTTCAAAGAACTAAAAGTGGAGCAGCTATTAGCAGCACACGGAATAAAGAGGATAATAGGTGACTTCACGTTCACGCGCTTAGTGACATTCCTGGTGAATGTCTTTGTTATTCTAGCGTTCTTAGGCGCAGCAGCGGACTATGTCCAAATAGCAGTGCTGGCAGAGATACTGGTGGGAATAGTAGCTTATATCCCAAGCCTTGTTGAGGGAATGCTTGTAATCCTAGTGGCGATATTGCTGGCTGATTACATAGGAGCTCTTATAACCAAGACAAAAGAACTGCCATTCACTGGCGTGATCGCAGTGATAATACAGATATTCTTCGCGTACATAGCACTGGTATTAGCATTGCCTTTGATACTGCCAGGCGTTGACGTGACAATACTAACAAGAGCGTTTGAGCTCTTCTTTGGTGCAGCAGCTATAGCATTTGGAGTTGGACTTGCCCTGGCATTTGGCTATGGGCTTAAAGATGCCATAGCGTCAGCAGCAAGAAAGCATCAGGCATTCTTTGACGACATGTTTGGCAAGGTAGAGACGTACAAGAGAAAGAGGAAGAGATAAACCTTTTACTATTTCTATATTTTTATTTATTAACTACAATGATGTCTTTTATGTTCCTAACCCTAGAAAAGAGTATGCTCTTTCTTTTTATAATTTCCTCTATTTTCTCTGGGGATTTTATCTTTCCCAAAGGCTCGGTAGTTATTCTAACAACTTCTCCTTTCTCCAGATTGAGGATTAAATCATATGCCTTACCTATGTAAGAGCCATCTGTGTCGTAGATTTCAAGACCGTACATTTGAGAAACCCTAACAACCATAAACGCACCTTTAACATAAATGCTAAATGTATTTTTAATATAAAAAACTATTGGAAGTGCAAATTACTGCTAACCTGACAGAAATCTTAATAACTTGAGCTACTTAAACAAAGATATGACAGTATTTGAGGACAGTTATAGGCTGCTTGACCTAAAGCCAATGGAGGCTGTACTTGTTATAGGAAATAATGTTTTGCCTCTGGCTTTGTACATATCCGGCGCTGCAAGAGAGGAAGGCCTGCCAGTAGCTGTTAAAGCCATTGTATCCCCCTATGATGACATACAGACCTTTTACAGCGCTCTTGAATACGCAAAGGAGGAGCTGGCTTATCTGTTTCATACGATACGGGAAGGAACAGCCCACTGTTTCATAAGTGAAACCATAAGTGAAGAGGACAGGGAAATAAAATATAGTAAGGCCGTGATATTGCAGGACAGCTTGTCATCGTGGAAGAAGCACCTAATTCAAATGAAAAATTTAAAGCAGATAAAAGAGATTTTAATTAGTTTCTCAATGGATTTTGCAGTGCCGTTCATTGACGAGAAAAAAGGAGACATCTTAAACATAGAAGAGGTTGTAAATAAGGCTGGCTTTTCTGCAAAATACTTTGATGTGATTGACAATAGGATTTATATTAAGGCCAAAAATTCCAAAAAAAGAGCCAGGATTAACAGTATCAGAGCGCTTGGCATTAGAGAGGCTGCTGAGCAAATTCACAAAAAGCTGTCAAAATTAAAAGAAATGCCCATTGGCAGCCACATAGCAGTGATTTCGCCTGACGCCTGCTTTTTTTATATCATAACAGTCAGCGAAGGGAGCGGCATATTCAGTTATGAGTTCACATCTGGAAACCACCTAATAAGAGAAGGGCTTAGCAAAGATTTTCGCGTCGTTGTCTTGCCAAGAAATGCATACTATGAGCAGTATATTATGTCGTATAAAATCCCAATACTGTCCATGAAAAACGCCATGAGAATGCTTTAATAATGTTGTAAGCAATAATTAAAGTGGTGATTTGATGCGCATATGGATCAATAAGAAGAAAAATAGAAAAAAGAAGAAAAAAGATGATGACGATTTCTTTGAAGATGATATAAAACCTGTGATGAATATAGGCTTGTCAGATGATGACTTTTTCAACATGTTTAGGCAGATAAGTGAGGACTTGGAGAGGATGATGAGAGAAATGTCGTCTATTGAGCCAGGCAAGCCCAGAAAAGTTGTTAAGGGCTTTTCCATAAAAATAGGGCCTGACGGAAAGATAAAGATGGAGGAATTTGGGAATACGAGGCACATAAAAGGGCCTGACAGCATAGCTATAAGGGAACCACTTGTAGATGTTATTGAAAAAGACAGAACAATATCAGTCTTGGCAGAGCTTCCAGGCGTGAGCAAGAAGGACATAGAAGTTAGGCTGTCAAAAGATGGCAAATATTTGACCATAGAGGTTCCTGGCAAATTCTACAAAAAAGTTGAATTACCTGCCAAAGTAAAGAGAAGCCACAGAAAAGCAACGTATAAAAACGGCATATTGGAAGTGGAACTACAGAAACTTAAAAGCAATAAAAGAAAGGATGATGACATTATAGAGATAGAATGATGCACTATGGAGTGTGAAATCTGTGGTAGAAAGACAGACGACTTATATGTCATATCAGTAGAAGGCACGCAAATGCTTGTGTGTAGGGCATGTAAGCATCACGGGGTTTTCATATCAAAATACAGAGCTAAAAAAACTGCTCAGAAAAAAGCCCGTAAAATTGAGGAGGAAACTGAAATAGATGTCGTAGAGGACTACAATGAACGCATCAGAAAGGCAAGAAAAGAGTTTGGAATGGAGCAGGAGGACTTAGCCAAAAAGGTAAATGAGAAGTTGTCAGTGATAAAGAAAATAGAGCAGGGCAAGATGAAGCCACCAGAAAAACTCGCAAAGAAGCTTGAAAAGCTTTTGAAAATAGAACTGCTGCAAACAGTAAAGAGAGAGCATATAGAAACGAAGTTGAAGACAGGGGCCTTAACGCTGGGAGACATTGTGAAAATAAAGAAAAAGTGATTTTTATGCTGTACTTGTTTTTTATACTGATTATATTTTTAGTAATACTTCCAGCATATTTCCTAAAAAAGAGAAAAAATGTGGAAGTAAAAGGCGCTGTTCTTTGCTTGTTTAGGACAAAGAGGGGCCTGCGCTTACTGGATAGCTTGGCCAAAACAAGGTTCTGGGATTACTTTTCAGATATGGCGATTATATTTTCCTTTGGCTTGATAGCAGCCTTATATTTAAGCCTTGAAAAAAAAGAGAAGGCAATTAATTATGTGGTGCTTTACGTTCTCTCAATCTTGTCGAACTTTTTCATATTAACACTGCTCATGGCTCCAAATGTGCTTGGACTAGAGATACTAACACCAAACGTCCTCAGAAGCTTTGGAAAAACTGTAATGATGCCATTCATAAATCTTGTATTCACTGTTAGTATCTTTGGCGGTCTTGGATTCACAACCCTACTCTTGCTTCTCATTGCTTCTGCAAACATTCTTGTTTCATACTTAATGGGTATAAAACCAGCTCCCTCAATAACACCTGTTATTCCTGGTGTTGAAATTCCTGGTTCTCCTATTTACATTCCCCTTCACGCTGTATTTGCCCTGGTAATACTTGTGGTAGTTCATGAAATTGCTCATGGCATTATAGCAAGAAGGGAAAAAATAAAAGTTAAGTCCTTAGGAATCCTAACTGTTGGCATATTCCCAATGGGTGCTTTTACAGAGCCTGATGAGGATGAATTGAAGAGAAGTCCTGTCAGAAAGAGGATGAGGGTCTTTGCCGCTGGCTCGATGGCAAACATAATAACAGCTTTCGTGTTTTTCTGCTTCTTCATGCTTTTCTATCTAACAGCTGCCAACAATTTTGTTTACGATCCAATGAGCATTTCCCCTTCATTCATCCCATGGGGCCATGATTATGTCGAGGGGCTAAAAGTTGTTCACGTAATAAACAAGTCAAACGCGTTCAATGCGTCCTTAAGACCGGGCGAGATCATAAAAAACATAGATGTGGTATTTGAAAAGCGCATCCCGGGCAGCATAGCTCAGATAGTGACTGAAAATAGAACATTATGGGTCAAGAGAGGGGCAAATGGTCTGATGGGCTTTGACTATTATGTCATTAAAAAAGGCAGCTACGATATCAGCATCTGGGTGAAGAAGATAATTATGGAAATATTGTACTGGACTTTCACTTTAAACTTCACTATCGCAATAATAAACTACCTGCCTTTTGCTATATTTGACGGTGCGCACATACTTGAAGACCTTGCATACTTCTTTATGAAAAAGGGCAAGGTAAAAAAGGCGAAGAAAAAGGCGAAGATTGTTGTTTGGATATTCTCAATAATAACTGGAGCAGCACTTCTGCTGGGTGCTTTGCCTTATTTCACGTAAGGCGACATGAATAAAGCTAAGCATTTGTGAAAAATCAAAAAATAGGTGGTTTATCTCAGCATCTTTATGCCGAGAGCCTTGTCAAGGTCTGAATCTTCAAATTCGCTAGACCTCAATGCTGCTGCCATTGGCCCTCTTATGTGTGGTGATTTGACCCCTGTCATAATGGCTATTACTTCTATCCTTCCCTCATATTCAGGAACTATCCTAGCTCCCCATATCACAGTCGCTGATGGGTCTATTGCTTCTGTGAGCCTCTCACCTATCTCGTTTGCCTCTCCGAGTGTGAGGTCTGGCCCTCCTGTTATATGGATTAGCGCTCCTGTTGCTCCTGTGTAATCCACATCCAGCAAGGAATTCTTTAGAGTGTCTTCAACCACTGACTCTACCCTTGAATGTCCTCCTCTTGTCTCTCCTACTGAGATTACTGAAACACCGCCCTGTGTCATCACGCTTCTGACATCCGCGTAGTCCAAGTTAATCAGAGAAGGTGTTGTGATTGTCTCAGTTATTCCCTTAACAGCTCTCGCGATAACCTCGTCAGCCACGCTAAATGCTTGTTCAATGGGCAAGTTTGGCACCAACTCAACAAGTCTGTTGTTGTCAATTATTATAACTGTGTCTGCCACTTTCCTGAGCTTTTCAATTCCCTGGTCTGCTTTGATAAGCCTTGCCCTTTCAAGTCTGAAAGGATATGTAACCATGGCTATTACTATTGCTCCCTGTTCCTTTGCAACGTCAGCAACAATAGGAGACGCACCTGTTCCTGTTCCTCCTCCCATTCCTGCTGTGATAAACAGCATGTCAGTACCTTCCAACGCTTGGGCAATTGTGGCTCTTGAAACCTCTGCAGCTTTTGCTCCAACCTCTGGGAAGCCTCCAGCTCCCAAACCTCGCGTGACACTCTGACCTATAAGCAGCTTCTTAACAGAATCATGTATCAATGTTAAGTGCTGTTTGTCAGTGTTAATCGCAATAAGCTCGGCACCACTAACACCCAATCTAGCAAGCCTGTTGAGCGTATTGTTGCCCGCCCCGCCGCAACCAGCCACAACTATCTTGGGGCCTTCGGCGAGTGATGGTTTTGCTACTGGTTTAGCGTCAACGTTTAGTGCATTCCTAACTATTGATTCCACAAGCAGTCACCTCGTATTTATTACGCTATTCTGATATTTATAGTTATCTTAGAATGCAAAAGTGAGTAATTTACACGTGAATTGACAATACACATCTTCAGTGAAAAATCTTTTTAAGCAGGTCTTTGCATAATATTTGTGGTGAGTTAGGCCGGGAGGTCAGCGGTCTCCTGTAACCCCAAATCCGCTTACGGGGGGGTCGAAGTCTTGGGGGCGTGGTGCTTGCCGTCCTCCAGTCCAGGACCAAGCGCTGACGTCTTGTCCCGCAGGACTCGGCCCGTTTGGAACCTGGTCAGGCCGGGAACGGAGCAGCCATAACAAGCGGGTTGGGTGCTTGTGGGGTTGCAGGACTGAGTGAGGTTCTGGGTAGCTGGGGGATTTGCAGGCACTGCCACCCCAAGACGTACTCACCACAAAGGTGGTTTTATGAACAAATCAATTCTGTTCTCGGTCTCACTGACATTTATCCTCATAGGTTTTACGGGCTTTGATTTGCTTTTGGGAGATTTGCAAAGCAATGGCATGGAAAGAGCGTATTCAAGAGTATATCTTGTTGCAGTGGACCAGAACGACGAAGGTATGTTAATACCCCTTGATATTGAAATAAGGAGAGGCACAGGCAAAATCCTTATGAATATAGACAACCCATCTTTCATCACGGACACACAGCAATCTATGAGAACTGCTGTGAAAGAGGCCTTTAGATTATCGGGAAAAGACCAATCTAAATTTGATGTTATCTTCTCCTTAAACACTAATGCATCTCTGGTGGCAGGACCCTCTGCTGGAGCTGCTATGACAATAGGAACAATAGCTGCTCTGAATGGGATGAAGCTGAGGAATGATGCAGTAATAACAGGCGGCATAGCGTATGGTGGGAGAATAACTGCTGTTGGAGGCATAAGAGCAAAAGCAGAGGCAGTGGCCAGGGCAGGCAAAAAGCTTTTCCTTGTGCCACTTGGGGAGTCAGTTGATAGAGAACCTGTCCAAAAATGTGTTGAAAAAGTAGAGAAAAACTTCAAGGAGAAAAAGTGTGTTGTTTCCTATAGGGTGGTGGACATAGAAAAACTTGTGGGCATAGATGTTGTTGAAGTTGGAACTGTTCAAGAGGCATTAAGGTATATGGTAGGGAGTTGATTAATTGGACAATAGAAAGGCCACGTTATTGCTTACCTCTCTAACGATAATATTGCTGTTCTTTGAGATTGGCATAATGTTTAACTTATCACGGCACGGGGAAAAAGAAAGCCTCTCTCCGCTCAGCTGCGAGAATTTTAGCATAAATACAACAGAATGGGAAAAAACAGTGATTACAAAAGGCGTCGCAGTATATGAAAGGAATGCCACAGTATTCACTGAGATAATACCGATAGAGATAAGCTTCAGAAAAGACCTGCCTTCTGTTTCAGTGGACATCACAGGTATGCTCATCGGAGAAGAGCTTCAATTCTCAGTATTAAAAGCACTGTACTTCGCACAAAATTACAGCAAGAAAAACTTTGACTATGCTGCCAAGCTTAAGTTCATAACAACTGCGAAACATATTGATGGCAAAAGTGCCACTGCAGCAATTGCCACTGCTTTTATTGCTTTTTTGAATGGAAAAAGGCTGCGGAAAGACGCTTTTATACTTGCAGATATGGACGAAAATGGAAACTTGTTAAATATAAGCAAAGTGAAGACAAGGGTTGAAGGGGCCATAGATTACGGGGCTTCTTTAATCATTGTTGCAGCTACACAATGTGGTGAAATTAAAGACATAAAAACAAACAGCACAAATATTATCTGTGCAAAGAACTTGGGAAAAGCGGTAAGTAATTTAATAGAATAAATACAAAACTATTCTGCAGCTGGGGTCGCATAGTGGTATTGCGCTGGCCTGCTAAGCCAGTGTCCTTCGGGACACGCGGGTTCGAATCCCGCCCCCAGCGTTCTGTTTTTAGTTGTGGTGTGAATATGAAAGTGGCTGTCCTATTCAGTTCTGGTAAAGATAGCTGTTATACAGTCGACAGGATGAAAAGCAGAGGTCATGAAATATCGTGTTTGATCACAATGTATAGCGAAAACGAGTTTTCATATATGTTCCACACGGCCAATGTCAGATTGGCTGAACTACAGGCAGAAGCTATGGGCATAGCAATATTGACATGGAAAACAAAAGGGGAGAAGGAGGAAGAGCTTAAAGATTTGGGAGCAGCGCTTGAAGCTGCTAAGAAAAAGTACGGCATAGAGGCAGTGGCAGTAGGGGCAATTGCCTCAAATTATCAAAAGCAAAGGGTTGAGAAGCTCTGTAAGGAAAGTGGTTTAACTTTTCTGGCTCCGTTATGGCAGAAAAAACAAGAAAAATTGTTGAGGGAAATGATAAATAGGGGCTATAAAATTGTATTTTCATCTGTTTCTGCTATGGGCTTGGATAAAAGCTATCTAGGTAAAGAGATAGATGAAAACATTGTTGACTACTTAACAAAACTTGATGAAAAATACGGCTTCAATGTTTCTGGTGAAGGAGGGGAATTTGAAACCCTGGTCTTAGATGGCCCCATATTCAAAAAGAAGTTGCTTATTGATGATTACGAGGTAGTGAAAAAAGGACCTGACAGCTATGTAATGCTTGTAAAAAAAGCGCATCTTGCGTTAAAGTAATATTATAGGACTGAGTTATCTTATTATGGACAAGACTTCTATGAGACATAAAATAGAGCGATTTGCTAAGCAGGAAATAGGGGACAGATTTCCTCTAAACTTTGAAGAAGCAAAAAGAATCTATGACCTAGCCAAGACCTTGGCTGATGATTTTGACGATGATGTGCTACATGCGGCTGCCATGCTACACGCAGTAATCCAAGGCGAGCAGGACTTTGAAAAAAAAGCAGCCTTGTATGCTTCTGATTTTCTTCACTCAATTGGGTTTCCAGATGAAAAAATAAAAAAGGTCGTAGACTGCATAGAGAACCAAATGACAAAAGGCAGGCCGAAATCTATCGAAGCAAAAATGCTGCACGATGCAATATGTCTGGATTTTATGGGAGCCACAGGCATTGCAAAGCTGTCTGGGATGACGCTCTACCAATGGTGGGGCAAAACATCATTAAAAGACATACTTGAACTGTGGGAGGACTTTGTGGCAGATGCTTGCTATAAGTCCCTTTACCTCAAAAAAAGCAAAAAGATAGGGGCTTGGAAGAGGAAATTTGTTAAATTGGCAGTAAAACAGCTGAAAGCAGAGTTGATGTTGGGGGAAGTTAGGTAATGGGAGTGCAATTGTCAGACATCATTGAAAAAGAGAAGATCTCAATTGATTCACTGAAAGGAAGAAAAATTTCAATAGACGCTTTTAACACTCTCTATCAATTCCTTTCGATAATAAGACAGTTCGACGGGAGCCCATTAAAAGACAGTCAAGGCAGAGTAACCTCCCACCTTTCAGGTTTATTTTACAGGACGGTTAGGCTCTTTGAGAAAGAGATAAGGCCTGCTTACGTTTTTGATGGAGAGCCACCAGTTATGAAAGAGGAAACAGTAGAAGAAAGAAAGAAAATTAGAGCAGAGGCAAAGGAGAAATGGGAAGAGGCAGTGATAAGAGGAGATATGGAAAATGCCAGGAAATATGCACAGGCTTCCTCCAAGTTAACAGCAGAGATGATTGAAGAGTCGAAAAAGTTGTTAGAGTACATGGGAGTCCCTGTAATTCAAGCACCAAGTGAGGGCGAGGCCCAAGCAGCTTATATCGCTGCCAAGGGAGATGTGTGGGCATCTGCTTCCCAGGACTATGATTCTCTGTTATTTGGCTCTCCAATACTCATAAGAAACCTCACTATAACTGGCAAGAGAAAACTGCCTGGCAAGTCAGTATATGTAGATGTCCTGCCTGAAAAAATATCTTTACAAACTGTTTTAGATGAGCTGAAAATAAGCAGGGAGGACTTAATTGAAATAGCTATGATAATCGGCACTGACTTCAACAAGGGAGTGAAAGGCATAGGGCCAAAAAAAGCGTTGGCTCTCGTAAAAGCAGGTAAAACTGTTGAGGAAGTCTACAAAGAGCATAACATTAGTGAGGATATTGACTTCAAAAAATTGCGTTCGTTCTTCTTAAACCCGCCTGTAACAAAGAATTATAAACTTGAATGGAAGAAAGTAAATGAGGAGAAGCTTATAGAGTTGTTGGTAGAAGAACACGACTTTAGCATAGACAGAATCAAAAACGGTATTGAAAAGCTGTTGAAAGCTTATGAAAACAAAGGCACGCAGGCGAGGATAGACAGATGGTTTTAGTGGTCTTATGATTGAAGAAAAAGAGGTTGACAGGGCTTTATCAGAAGCCAGGGAAGCTTTTTCAAAGTCAGAGTACTTAAAGCTTAGAGACATGAGCAACGATTTGCTTAGAGATGCTATATTAAATGAGGAGACACAACTCATAGAGCTCTCGCTTCTGTGTTATGCCTTATATAAAATTGCCAGTAAGTCCAATTTAAGGCGTAGGCCAGAATGGGAGAAATTTAAAAAAGATATGCTGCATCTGCTCAAAAGAGCTGAAGAAAAAAGCCAAACAAGAGAAGAGCTGGACAAAGTTTTGAGAGAGATGCTAGAGCTCACGTCCTCCTTCTATGAAAATTTAGGCATATACATTGACAACGTGGTTGAAAAGGCAAGACTGAAGCAGGCCATCAGAGCTTACAGCATGGGCTTGTCATTGGGCCAAGCTGCTGCACTGACTGGCGTGAGCAAAGGACGGTTGTTATCTATGATTGGAAAGACAAAAATACACGACCGCCATGAAGCTAAAACTGCAATAGAGAGGTATAAGGATTTAAAGGGTTTTCTGGAGGGCTGAGATGGCTGTTAAAATCATCTGCGATTCAAGTTCTATAATTTCATTGGCAGACACATGTCTGATAAACATTCTGGAAGAGATAAACGCTGAATTCATAATACCGCAAAGTGTTAAGAGAGAGATCATCGATGACCCTTTGCAAACTCACCGCTTTATGTTTAATGCTGCCAGAATAAGGGAGCTTGTAGATAAAGGAGTAATAAAGGTATACCCTGAGAGCTTAAAGTCTGACGCAAAAGAGTTTATGGCAATGGCAAATAACATATTTGAGCATAATGGCAAGAGGATAAAGATAATCCAGAGGGGCGAGGCAGAGGCTTTTATCTGCTTAAAGAAAACTGGGGCAAACATTCTGCTTTGTGATGAGAGGACCATGAGAGAACTCATAGAGAACCCAGAAAGCATTGTGGAAACATTGAAGGAGAGAATGAACATAGATGTGAAAATGAATGAAAATATAGTTGAAGAGATAAAGAAAAGGGCAACAGGAGTAAAGGTAATTCGCTCCAGTGAGCTTTTTGCCTATGCTTACGAGAAAGGCCTGGTCAAACCAAAAAACGCAGAGGTGCTTGAGGGAGGCCTGTATGCCCTTAAATTTTCAGGATGCGCCATAAGCCAGAAGGACATAGAGCAGTACAAATCTCTATTTAATGTGGGAGATTAGCATGTTCTCTGTTGTCTTTGTAGAACCTGAAAACCCGGGAAATGTTGGCGCAGTAGCTCGGTCTATGAAGAACTTTGCTTTCAGGGAGCTTATCCTGGTAAACCCAAAATGCGATCCCTTGTCTAAAGAGGCAAAAGCGCTGGCCATGCACGCAAAGGACATACTTGAAAGCGCACGCATTAGAAAAGACTTGTCTTTTTTATCTGAATTTGACCTCGTCATAGGAAGCACAGGGATACTGGCTGATAAATATAGTACTGAAAGGAGCACGGTTTCTCCAAAACAGTTAAAAAGCATATTAAAAAACAGCAAGGGAAAAAAGGCAATTTTAATAGGCAGGGAGAGTACTGGGCTCAGCAATGATGAGCTATCTCTATGCGATATTGTCGTACACATCCCAACAAGCAGAGGTTATCCTGTCATGAATGCCTCTCACGCGCTGACAGTCATCCTGTATGAGATCAGCGACTTGGAAGAAGGAGAAGAAAAACTTGCTAGCCCTGAGATGAAACAAAGGTTGTGCAAAGAATTCTCAGAACTTGTTGACAAATTGGATTTTATGAAGCCAGAGCAGGTTAAGGCAATGTTCAAAAGAGTCATAGGGCGTTCAGCAATTAGAATCAAGGAAGCAAGTGCACTGATAGGCTTTATGGTTAAGGTGAAGGACAGGTTATAAGTCCTTATCAGCTTCCATAAGTGCAAGTGCAAGGTTTTCAAATAATTCCCTGTTTCTTATCCTGTAAACAGCATCGTCTCCTTGAAAGTAGGTGTAGATTTTGTTTATCTTTACAGGTACTGCAACATTGCCTGTTTTCTGGGGCAGAAAGTCGCTTTCACCAAGCTCAAGATGTAAAATGCCTTCTTCATCACTTTCCTCTATAGACAGGCAGCCCATCTGGTTTATTGAAGGCCTTATATTGCCATCGCTATCTATTTCATAACCAAAACTGCTCAACATATATTTCAAACTGTCAGATATGCCCACATTATTAATATGCGAAGCTGCCCTATAAAAAGTGTGAAGGTAAAAATAATAAGGTTTATGCTGATCCTGGCGGCGTTTGGGCTACTGCTTAACATAGTGGACACTTATGTAGAAAAAAACTTCATGCAGGATTACGTTGCTGAACACAGCGCTTTGTTATTAAGGCTGTTTGGGATTAATGCTGTGGCAAGGGAAAACATAATAGTTATGGAAAAAAGTGAGGCAGTCATAATACCTGCCTGTGTTGGCCTTTATGCTGTTTTTGCAATTACCGCTTTGATTGTGGCTACTCCAGACGTGAAACCAAAGGAAAAACTTAAATCTCTACTTTGGGCTGTTCCGCTTATGTATCTTGTGAATTTATTAAGGTTATCACTAAGCTTCTATGTAATGGAAAGCTATGGTATTGCTTATTACAGCATAGTGCATAATATTTTATGGAGAGTAGCGATGCCCCTCTTTGCCTTGTTGCTCTGGGCCTGCTGGCTTAACAAGCAGAAGGCATACAGTAAAAAGCTATATAAACCCATATTCTCTCAATTTTTCATATGGAAAAGGAAAACAAAGTAAAGCAACTTAGAGAGAAGCAGGACAACTTAAGCGCTGAGATAGAGGAGCTTGAAGGAGCCCTGAAAGAACTAGAGGCCATTGAGGGCGGGAAGTCATCTACGCTGAAGGAACGTATAAGTGGAGATATAGACCATAACAAAAAGCTAGCCCAGAAGCTAGATTATCTGCTTAACCTGTTAATAGACGCATCGCAAAACATGGAGGAGGACAAAACAGAAAAGGTGATAAAAAGCTTGGCCAAATCACAAATCAAGATTTTGGAGGAACTCAAAAACATAAGGGAAAACATCAACAAGCTGCGAAGCAAGCAGGATGAACTGGAATCTGAGATTTCAGAAATACAAAAGGAATCTGAGCTTAGAATCGCAGACCTGATAGAGGAACAAAAAAAGAAAGTTGCTGATTTTTCCAAGAAATTAAATGAAATTATGAAACTCACAGACCACTTTCCATTGAGCAAGAAGATTGAAGTAATGACCCAGGAGATTGAATCCCTGAAACAGTCATTAAAACAAGTAGAAAGTAAGCCTGTCTCAGACGTAAACTTATTGAAGGATATAAACACGTTAAAAAGCAGCATTGATGTCCTGCGCAAGAAGATAGAAGAAACAGATAAAGAAGTAAAGAAGATAACAGAGAAAGAAGGTAGCTTCAGCCCCCACTTTAAAGATGAAAATGCTGTGCATGCTTTACAAAGAGAAATGGATGAACTAGAAATAAAAATAGGAGAGCTTTCAAAGCAGTTTGCTAAACTTTCCACAATAAAGGAAATTGATGCTATCAATCAAAAACTTGCACATATAGAGAGCGAGATAAAAACAGTTCAGTCATTGCTTTCCAGCACTGACGCGGCTTTGTTAAAGAAAAGGGTTGACAAAGTATCAAAAATGAACGAGGATGTAAAGAAAGAGATAAAGACGCTTGAAGCAAACATCAGTAAAAATAAATTTTCTCCTGAGAGAACCGCCTTGTCTTCCTTGAAGGTAAAAGTAAACAAGGTGGAGGACAAGATATCTGCCTTGGATAATGTGCTTGAAAAGAAATACACGCATCCAAACGATAAGATGATAATGGAAAAAATAGGCAAAATCTCAAAAGAACTTGATAAAATCTCATTCTATTCTAGAAGCTTCCCGATAAGTGAAGCGCAACATTTGACTTTTCTAAAAAATGAGGTTGATGCCATAGAATCTATAATAAAAAATGCCAAGGACAAGAAACTGGAAGAAGCTTCAAAGGAAAAAATTGCAGAGCTCAGGAAAAAGATAAGCGAAATTGAAAACAAGATAGAGATGGAACCGCACAATTTGGAGCATAAGATAATAAAAGATGATGCAAAGTTTATCCTAAATAAGCACAAAGAGAATCTGACGAAGGCCGAGAAGAACAAGAGAATTGAGAGTATAGTAAATAAACTGCATAAAGAAAGCAAAGAAGCATTAGAAAGCGTAAAGAAAGGGGAAGCAAAAGACATCAATGACAAAGTTAAGCGCTTAACAGAGGGGCTCAGCAGAATCGAGAGTGAGCTGGAAAAAGAGGAACATATATCAGAGAAACATGTAGAAGACGTGAAAAGCGCTGTCTTAGAAGCTCAGAAAAATTTAGACGGTGCGATTGAAGGAGAGGAGCTTAGAGGAATAAAAAACCATGCATTAAAAATCAAGAGTCCTAAAAAAATCCTTCCGAGGGGGAGTGTGGAAAAGATGGTTGAAATAAAGAATATGTTAAATGAAATAAAAAATACCCTGGGCAGCTTAAAGAAGAAAAAGAAAGACAAAACGCTGCAGGAGGCCCATGTAGCTGTAAAAGGGGCAGAAGAAAAGGTCAAAAACGTCAATGAAAAGTTAAGCACTGTTGAAAAGAGAAGTGAGGAGATAAAGGAAAAAGTGGAAAAGTTAAACGAGCTTATAGAAAACACGCAAGTAGACACAAAGCAAATGTTGGAAAATTACATTAAAAAGATGCCGTTGAATGTGCCTAAGAAATTAACGGAGATAGCCCAAGAACTGAATATTGACGGAAAAACATTAAAAAAAGCATTGATAGAGCTAAGAACCGCAAATCCTGATTGGATAAGCCTTGCCAATGTAGATTACTCATCTGAGATGTTGGGAAAGGAGGCCTTGTTGCTAAAGCTCAAGGAACAAGCATAGGTTTATAAAGATTTGCTCCATTTAAAGTAATAAGATGATGTTAACGGAGGTATGATATTATGGATAAGGGAATATCACCTGTTGTTTCCGTAGTGCTTTTGATAGCAATAGCAGTGATTGCAGCTGCTGGCGTTTGGTTCTGGGTGGCTCCAATGCTGACACAGACGCAGGTAAGCAACACAGTAGGGCAATACTCTCTTGTATTAAGTGGTTGCTCTAAAACAACTGGAGGAGCGAATGTTAGTATAAGGAATGTTGGTTCATCAACGCTGTCAGCTAATTCTGTCCTAATAGTGTATAACAGTGCTGGCAGCAAAGTGGGAAACATAACGCTTTCCGAGGACCTATCGCCCCAGGAACTGCTCCACGGCGAGGAAATACAAAATGACACTGGTGACAGCGGAATAATATCAGGAACACTATATATAGAAGGCACAGATATACCGAAAACAACATTCACGTGCTGAGAAACAAATCAAAAACACTCATTTTTCTTATTCTATTTTATAATTTTCTCCAGACAATTCTTTAAACCAGTAAGAAGATAACTAAAGTGATAGCATGAAGAAAGGCATGTCTCCCATCGTATCTGCAATGTTATTGATAACGATCGCGGTGATTGCAGCTGCTGCTGTTTGGTTTTACGTGATGCCGTTCATACCAGGAGAAAGCAGTGCTTCTATAAGGTATTACATAAGTGTATCATCGTGCAACATAAGTGGTGGCACAGTAAAACTGCTTGTCAGGAATATTGGGGGAAGCCAAACAAAAGCATCCCACAATGTCAGCATCTATGACATAGATGGCAATTACAGGGGAAAAGTAGACCTGAGGAGGATGGTGGCAGGAGGCCTGTACTGGAGGACCTTTTACAACAATTCAAGGATATATAGAAGCAGAAGGTATTATATAGAAGATTCTGATTTTCCGAGAGTATACTTTAACTGCTAGTTCTCAGGCAAAGGCATTAATAAAATGTAGTACTTACTAAATTGATTATATGAAAAAAGCTGTAAGTGAAACAGTGTCCATTGTGCTTATAATAGTTATAATAATACTCTCTGCTGTAGTTGTCTGGTTCTGGGCCGTGCCGCTCTTTGGCAAAGGCACTGAGGTCCCATACTTTCCAGTGCATATAAGTGACTGCAATGGCTCTCATGTCTACATAGCTAATCTGGGCAAGGATAATATCCCAAAAAACAAAAAAGACGCTGTTAAGATATTCAGCAAGGACAGCAATGAAGTGGCTGCTGTTCTCAATATATCTGGCTTGCCAGCAGGAAGTTCTGAATGGAGACCTCTTTCAAGACCACTAAGTAGTGGGGAATATTATATATTTGACATTAACCTTCCAGAAAGTCCTTTCAGCTGCTAATTCTAAAAATTAATAAAAAAGAAAATGTGAGGGGTATTCACCCCTCTGCCCAATAAAGGACCTTTTTTCCTGCCCGTCCTTTCTTGAGAAGTCCGGCTTTGAACAAGCCGTTAAGTCTTGCGGAGGCGGCGTTCTGTCCCTTATAACCAAACTTCTCCTGGACGGTCCGCGCGTCAACCTTGCCTGTTTTTTTGACAAAGTCAAGTATTTTCATATCTATATCTGAGAGTACCCCTGCTTGGGGGGCACTCTCTCTCACTGGTTGGGTGGTAAGTGAGCGTGATATTTCATCCAAGCGTTTCAGTATCTGCTCGTATAGGTAATTGGTTTTTTCCCTTTCCTTCGCCAGTCTGTACAGCAGCAAACCGATTGTTTCGGAATCTTTAAATTGTTCTTTATCGTATTTTATATCAAAGACCAATTTCTCAAAGTCCTTGTCAATGTCATCCTTGAATGGATTCACGCCTGTCATGACATCTCCGTATCTATCATGACACAATCATGATATTTAAAACTATCGTTTTCTAAAAATTTTTCATAGAATTCGCTTAGTTGCTTCTCTCTCTTATAATCTTTATTAGCTCTTCCTTTGTTCTTGCTGTTTTAAACTCAAAAGGAGAAATCACAGGCAGATTATCATATTTGCTGTTCTCGTGCACTATGGCAAAAAGGGCATTGAAAAAATTGCTAAGTTGTTTCATTTTTTCAGTATTTGCAGGTATTTCTGTTTGGATAAATATGCTGTTTTTGTCATCACGCGCACCTAAATTAAATTGCAGCTTGCTAAAAGCATAAACGTCAAAATCAAAAATAAGCAGCTTATTTGCAATCTCGTTGGAGGGTTTGTCCAGACTCACTTTTGGTCTTATGAAAGGCTTCTTTTTTGTGACTATGTCGCTGGAAAGAATCCTCTTAAGTCTCTCTGCTATTTCATACCTCATTCTCATGTAATTCTTTTCATAGTAGTATATGCTTTCTTTGCTTGCGTTTAATATTCTCGCCAGTTCCTCCATGCTGAGGCCTTTTCTAATCCTTGCTTGCTTCAGTGCTTCACCGTTGACCTCCACTATAAGCCTGCCCCTGTTATATGTCTTTTCAGGATAAGCTCCTGTTAGAGTTTCTTCAAATGTCTCTGGATTCAAGCAAGATATGTTGTACCTTTCATACAGCACGCCGTTCTGGAGCTTTTCCTTTTTACTGTGGTCTCCTATTAGAAGGGGATAGGCATAAAGCACAGCAGATAACTTCTTCAAATCGTCTGCCTGCTCTTTCTTCATCGCATCAATGTTTTCTAGAACCTTTATTAGCAACTTCAGTCTTTTTTTCTGGGCAGCTATGTCTACACAGCTGCTAAAATAGGTTAGGATATCAAAATCATTGTCATCAAGTATATTAACTACTTTTTGTATGAGATCATAGTGTCTCATACTACGCTTTCCCCTTCTTCTCAAGTTTCTTTGGTCTCAAATCCTTCGAGCCGCATTTTCTGCATTTCTTAGCAGTCCAAGGGTTACTTGCACCACATTTTCTGCAAATCTTTTTTCTCAATCTTCTCTCTCTGGCTTCTGGAAAAATAGCCATAATCACACCTCTTCCACAATATATAAAAAGTGTGGAGTTTATAATTTTGTATGCCTGATTATATATAAATGATTGTCTTCTTAAATTAAGGAAGTTTGAGCTCCCGTAGTCTAGCGGTCAAGGATTCAGGCCTTTCGGTCCTTTTGCTGTTGCGCACAAGGAGAAGAAAGCCTGAGACTCGGGTTCAAATCCCGACGGGAGCATTAAAAATACCAAAAAAGCAGGTGATAGATTGAAAAGCAAACCTAGAGCATGGAAGAAAAAAGGAAGAATGAGATGGAAATGGAAGAAAAAGAAAATGAGAAAAAGAAAGAAGAAAAGACTGCATAGGGCAGGTAAGCTCTAAGTTCTATCTTTTAGCAGGGATGCCTGAGTGGTCAAAAGGGCTGGGCTTAGGAGCTCGTGAGAGCTGAGAAACCCAGTGGCTTAGTGCCTTCGAGGGTTCGAATCCCTCTCCCTGCACTAGGGACCAAAGGTCCCTATTGGGGCTTCAGTTTCGCTTAAGCCTTTAGCATCGCAATAACAGAAAAGGCTTACATGCGTCCTGACTAAAAGATTTATAAAAAGAATTTGCATAAAGTACATTATGCCCGGAGGACGTCATTATAAGAAAGGTCCTTCTCTGAAGACCTGGGAAATAATAAAGAAAGAATTGGAGCCATATAAAGGCAGAATAAAGCCAAAGCTAACATACACTTTTTACCTCCCAAAGGATAGAAGGCTGCTTCTAAAGGAGAATTTAAGCAAGGAGGAGATAATGGAATTAGCTAAAAGCAAGGACTTTGTTGTGTGGGAAGCATTAACTAAGAGAGAGAGCATTCTCAAGAGAGTGCTTAAGTATTCAAGCAACGAACAGTTGAAAAGGGCATTGGAAAGTAATGACTCAAAGGTCAGAGAGGTTGCTGCTGAGGAGTTAGTTAAGAGAGCTGATGAGAAGGTGTTGAAGGAGATGTTAAAGAATGATAGTTGGGCTGTTAGAGAAGTTGCTGCTGAGGAGTTAGTTAGGAGGGGGGTGGATAAGGAAGTGTTGAAGGAGATG
>QMVG01000003.1 GCA_003660975.1 Microcaldota archaeon | reverse complement strand
GTACGGTCGCAAGGCTGAAACTTAAAGGAATTGGCGGGGGAGCACCACAAGGGGTGGAGGCTGTGGTTTAATTGGATACAACGCCGGACATCTCACCGGGGAAAACGGCAGAATGAAGGTCAGTCTGAAGGGCTTACCAGACAAGCCGAAAGGTGGTGCATGGCCATCGTCAGCTCGTGCTGTGAAGTGTCCTGTCAAGTCAGGCAACGAGCGAGACCCACGCCTCTAGTTGCCACCCACATCATTGCGATGTGGAGCACTCTAGAGGGACTGCCGCTGCTAAAGCGGAGGAAGGAGTGGGCGACGGTAGGTCAGTATGCCCCCAATTTCCCGGGCTACACACGGCCTACATTGGCAGCCACAACGGGATGCAACACCGAAAGGTGAAGCTAATCCCTTAAAAGCTGCCCAAGTGCGGATCGAGGCTTGAAACTCAGCCTCGTGAAGATGGAATCCCTAGTAATCGCGAGTCACTATCTCGCGGTGAATAAGTCCCTGCTCCTTGCACACACCGCCTGCCAAGCCAAACAAGCGGGGCCTTGGTGAGCTGTTATCCTTTGGGTAGCAGCGAATCTAGGCTCTGTGAGTGGGGCTAAGGCATAACAAGGTAGCCGTAGGGGAACCTGCGGCTAGATCACCTCCTTTCTATAATGTGTGCAAAGGGGTTTCCCACAGGAACTCAAAATCCTCTATCGGGCTTACTGATTACGGGACCCGGAGATTGGGCCCGTAGATCAGTGGTAGATCGCTTCCTTGGCGTGGAAGAGGTCGGGGGTTCAAATCCCTCCGGGTCCATCGTAAAGGGATATGGAGCCAAGCTTCATATTCCTTCGAGCGAATCATTATGTTCGCAATGAGGAAGTATGCGAAGCAGCCCCCTAATCGTCTCACGATTAACAGTGAGCGCCTTAGGTAAAGCTTTTTCAGTAATGGCAGAAGCGCAATAAGCCACTTGGTGGATGCCTCGGCTTGGGAGCTGATGAAGGGCGTGGCAAGCTGCGATAAGCCCAGGGTAGGCGCATGCAGCCTTTGAACCTGGGATTCCCGAATTGCTCCTTCGGGAGCAGGAACGCGGGGAATTGAAACATCTTAGTACCCGCGGGAGAAGAAAGCAACAGCGATTCCCTGAGTAGCGGCGAGCGAAAAGGGAAGATAGCAATCTGAAGCATATGCGGCAACGTATATGCAATGTGGATTTGGCCTCTTTGGACCTTTCTTTTCAACTGCCGAAGTCCCCTGGAACGGGGCGGGCTACAGGGTGATACCCCCGTAGGCAGGAAAAGAGAGGTTCTTAGGAGTGTCCAAGAGTAGCGTACCTTGACTGGTGCGTGAAGGCGGGAGAACCAACTCCCAACTATAAATACGCCCCAAGACCGATAGCGAACTAGTACCGTGAGGGAAAGGTGAAAGAGATACCCGAAAGGGTAGTGAAAAGAGCCTGAAACCAAGTGGCGACAGGCGATGCGGCTCAAAAGGTACTCCTCCCGAAGGCAACGAGGGAGGATTATCCGGGGTCGCATCTTCGGTCATGAAGCACTGGGCAGGGAGTTTGTCGTTGTGGCAAGGTTAACCCGAAGAGGGGAAGCCGAAGGGAAACCAATGCCTCGCAGCCCTCTGGGCGAGGAGGAAGGTGTTAACAGCGCCTGAGTCACAGCGGCAAGACCTGAAGCCGGGCGATCTACACCTGGGCATGGCGAAGCCGGGAAACAACCTGGTGGAGGCCATCAACCGGTGTTGAGATCAACTCACTCGGGTGACCTGGGTGTAGGGGTGAAAGGCCAATCTAGCTCGGCGATAGCAGGCTCCTCTCGATACATCCCGTAGGATGACCCTGCTGGAGATGGATAGTGCGGTAGAGCACCAATTAGGAGGTTAAGGGTCGAGAGATTCGGCCTCCTTGTTAAACTCCGAATGCACTATCGTCGTAGAAGGCAGGAGTCGGGGCACCGGGGTAAGCTTGGTGTCCGTGAGGGGAACAACCCAGACCAGGGTTAAGGTCCCTAAATCTTGGCTAAGTGTTAAAGGGTAAAGGAGGTCAGTTTCCACAGACAGCGGGGAGGTAGGCTTAGAAGCAGCCATCCTTTAAAGAATGCGTAACAGCTCACCCGCCGAGGAAACTGGCGCCGAAAATGGACGGGGCTAAGCCAAGTACCGATACCCTGGGTAGGAATTCTTGAGAATTCCTGCGGTAGAGAGGCGTGCTGCGTGGGCAGAAGCACGGCGGTGACGTCGTGTGGACCGCGTGGCAATGAAAATCCTGCCGATAGTAACAGCAAAGAAGCGTGAAAATCGCTTCCGCCGAAAGGGCCAGGGTTCCTCAGCAATGTTCATCAGCTGAGGGTTAGTCGGTCCTAACTCCGCTCGTAACCCGACGCGGAGGAAAGGGAAACGGGTTAATATTCCCGTACCTTGGGGATACCTGCGGCAACGCATGTCGCTCCCATGACGCTTTGGGATAGCCTGAGCATCGCCGTCGCGATGTCTAAGCAGGATAGGACTGTGGAGTATCGTCACGATGAGAAGCAGCCCAAACTGCGAATGGCCGGCGTTTGCCGGTTCGGGTGAGTCCCAGAGCCCGTGAAAAGTGGGAGCGAAAATGGGAGTCCCCAAGACCGTACCTAGAACTGGCACAGGTGCCCCTAGCTGAAAAGGCTAAGGCGTGACGGGCGACCCTTCCTGAGGGAACTCGGCAAATTAGTCCCGTATCTTCGGTAGAAGGGATGCCTGCCTTCTCTGCTCTGCAGGGAAAGGTAGGTCGCAGTGACAAGGGGGGAGCGACTGTTTACCAAAAACACAAGTCCCAGCTAGCCGGTAACGGTAAGTACTGGGGCTGACGCCTGCTCACTGCCAGTACGTGAAACCGGGGTTCAACCCGGCTAAGCGCTGGTGAAGAGCGGGGGTAACTCTGACCCTCTTAAGGTAGCGTAATACCTCGCCGCTTAATTGGCGGCTTGCATGAAGGGCGTAACGACTCCCCCACTGTCCCCAGGAAGGACCCGGTGAAATCACTGGCAGGTGAACATGCCTGCGACTCCCAGTGGGACGAGAAGACCCCATGGAGCTTTACCGCAGCCTCATGTTACGGTGTGTTTGCGGATACATAGGATAGTTGGGAGGCTTCGAAGCACTCTCTGCGGGGAGTGTGGAGCCAACGGTGTAATACCAACTGTCCGTAACCACATCGTTCACCCTGCGAAAGCAGGGGACAGCATGTGGTGGGCGGTTTGGTTGGGGCGGCACACGCCTGAAAAGGTATCAGGCGTGCCCAAAGGTCGGCTCAGACCGGTCAGAAATCGGTCGTAGAGAGTCAAGGGCAAAAGCCGGCTTGACTGTGTTCCGTACAGAGAGGAACGCAGGTGCGAAAGCAGGGCCTAGCGAACTACAGTGCCCTCTTGGTGGGGGCCTGTCCTGACAGAAAAGTTACCCTGGGGGAAACAGTATTGTCGCGGGTTAGAGTCCCTATCGACCCCGCGGTTTGTAACTCCGATGTCGGCACGTGGCATCCTGGCAGTGCAGCAGCTGCCAAGGGTAGGGTTGTACACCCATCAAAGCCGCACGCGAGCTGGGTTCAGTACGTCGCGAGACAGTACGGTGTCATCTGCTGGGAGTGTGGGCTGTCTGAGGGGAAGGTCCGTTGAGTACGAGAGGAACAATGGGTCGGGGCCTCTGGTGTACCAGTTGTCCGACAGTGCATTGCTGGGCAGCTACGCCCCAGGCGATAAGGGCTGAAAGCATCTAAGCCTGAAGCGCCCCCCAAAAATAGACAGCCATCCCGGTGTATCCTCCGCAAGGAGGTAATGCACTGGGGGAGAGCGCCCGTAGAAGACGGGTTTGATAGGCTTGCGGTGTAAGCGCCAAGCTTCGGCGAGGCGTTCAGCCGGCAAGTACTAAAAGCTCGACGTGCTTCTGCTATAGGCTTTGCCTAGGGCTTTGCTGCTTCGCGTACTTTCTCCTTCATAACTGATTTTTGGTGTACAGATGATAAGGGCTTTCATATTTGACTGCTGGAATACTGTTTTCTATGGTGATTCCCCGTTTCACAGATTTATCAATACACTGGGCATTGAAGAAAATTTAGAGTTCAAAGAGCGATTTGAAAGATGCTTCTTTACGAGAAAGATAAACAGCATTGAGGAAATAATCAGGGAATTTCTGGAAAAGGAAGGCATCCCTTATAATACAGCATTGCTTCACAAATTGGCAGAGTCATTCATCATCAAAGACATACACATCTTTAAGGATGCAGAGCTAGGCATAAAAGAGCTAAGAAAAAGAGGATATAAAACAGCTGTATTAAGCAACACATCCTGCCAAAGTTATGAAAGTCTAAAAGAGAGATTCAAGCTCAAGCAACTTTTTGATGTTATAATACTGTCATGCAACGTTGGTTTCCTAAAGCCTGAAAAAAGGATATTTGAAATTGCTTTGGAAGAGCTTGGCTGTAGTGCAAATGAAGCAGTGATGGTTGGTGATTCATTGGAAGAGGACATAAGAGGAGCAGAATCCGTAGGAATGAAGGCTATTTTGATAGACAGGGAGAATAAAAGACCTGATGTCAAAAATAGGGTGCAATCAATTACAGAGCTCACAGGCATCATTGCTAATTTGTAATATCCTTGCATAACTTTTTATTTCTTTCTGTTGTAAATAATTTTCATGGCAAGAAAAAAGGACAGTGAGAAAATAGTCTTGATAGATGTAGCAGGAGTTATAATTCCTAGAAAGTACTTTTTCTCGTTCATACCTGCAATGTATGAAAGAGGCATATGCAGCGATGATGAATACAAGCGGATTGGAGAGCTCATAAGAAAGGCAAACGAGAAAAGAGGAAAGCTCAGCAAAAAAGAAGAAGCTGAGGCCAGAAAAATTGTGGCAAATGTTTTTGACAAAGCATCAAAAGACCCCTATGGGAGGAAAATCCTAGATGAGTGGATGACAAGCATGACTGAGAATAGATTGGAAGAAATCAGGAGACCAATAGAGCAATTAAAAGAGCAGGGCTTTAAAGTCCTGGTGCATACGACGCTCGGCAAAGAAGCAGGAGAGTTTATAGGCAAGATGATAGGTGCTGACGGTGCTGTGAAAAAGTTTGACCCTGAAATAATGAAAAAAGGAAAAAATGTCACCATTGTTGATGACTTTGACGGCCTAAGAAAAAGAGCGTATTTGAAAAAACAAGGAGCAAGGCTGCCTTTATTAAATCGTCCAAAAATGATAAAAGTTGAAACGCAGTATGATATTTTGCATAGGCCCATAAAATCTAAATTATCTAAAATAACAGGAAACAGAAGAGATACAAGAAAGGTGCTTGAACGCTTGGTCAAAAAAGGAAAAAGGCGCAGGCGCTGATATGTTGCAAAGAAAGGACTACGGGGAAAAGGAAAGATGTAAATGGATTATTTCCCGAATTTTTCGGCGCAGTCATCGCACATTGTCCAGCCAGGATGGGGAGGTCTCTTGCCACACATTATACACTTTTTTTGGGCATGCTGTTCTAAAAACCCAGAAAGCGCTTTTTTTACCTGGCTGAGGCTCTTACCACATGCAGAACAACCTGTGAGTATTTCTCTTTTTTCATTAACATAAACAGATTGTCTACTGTTCTGTCCGCTTCCTCTACTCACCTTATCTTCAAAATGACCTGGAATTATTAGCATACTAATTGTTTTCTCTCCACAAAAAGGACACCCAACAACCTGTTTAAATGGCTTCATAAATTCTTATTATTGCTATCATTCAATTTAAGTTTATTCCTTTTATATGGTTTGGTTATACCTTCAATCAAATCTCCATGGTGGAATTTCCTATATTTTAGAAGAAGACTCTATGATCTGATTAGACTTGCAGTAGATTAGTTATATCATAATAGTCAAAAAGTTCCTCTGTGCTCCAATTTTTTACCTTTCTCTCGTCTATGCCCAGCTTTCTTACAAGCTCATATACCTTGTCTATGTCGCTTGTTTTTATTTCAAGCAGTGCTGGGATTCCCTCATACTTTTCATAAGCGATTGAAAAATCTCCAAACTCAAAAGCTATTCTATGCTTCTTATACTGCTGCACTTTCTCCATGCCAATAGCCCTTAAAATGCCGTCCATAGAATCAAAATCATCTAATTTTGTTTCTATTTCTGCTAATATCTTTTTCCCGCCTTTTTCAACTATCTTATTAAAGCTTATCTTTGACTCATCACCTTGTTTCTCCAGCCTCAGACTCGCACCTTGAGATTGCAGAGCCCTGTCATGAAAATCATATTTGACTACAATTACATCAGCATCCAATAACCTTCTAGCGCCCATGCTGTCCAACTTATTCAAAACTGAGTCGTCAACCTCTATTACCTTTACCTCTATCTCCTCCATGTTAGAGATTAAGCAACAAGAGTTTTTAAAAGCATTGTGGGCTAATATTAGTGATAACTATGAAAATAATTCTTGTTATGAGCAATAAAGGAGGAGTGGGCAAAACAACGATTGCAGTAAACCTTGCGGTTGCTCTCTCAAAAAGGAAGCGTGTTGGCCTTTTAGACGCAGATATCCACGGCCCAAATGTGCCTAAAATGCTCGGCCTTGAAGGAAAGAGGCTAAAGGTAGATGGAGACAAGATATCGCCAATTCAGTATAATGAAAACCTATTCGTTGTCTCAGTGGCATTTCTCCTAAAAGATGAGAAAGACGCTGTTATATGGAGAGGGCCTTTGAAGAGCAAGTTAATCCAACAATTTGTTCAGGATATTAAGTGGCCTGAACTTGATTTTCTGATAGTTGATTTGCCTCCTGGCACAGGAGATGAAACCATCACAGTTATGCAGCTACTAAAAGAAAATGCCGCCTCAATAATTGTGTCAACACCGCAGGAGGTTTCGCTGCTTGATGTCAAAAAAGCCTTAAACATGTGCAGGAGCTTTGGCATAGAGGTCATAGGAGTTATTGAAAACATGTCTGGCAAAATATTCGGCTCTGGCAATGTAAAGCGCTTTGCAGAGAAGGAAAACGTGACCTTTTTAGGAAGTATTCCGCTAGAAGCAGAAATATCAAGGAGTTCTGATGAAGGAAAACCTATTGCTGCCGGAAGCTCGGAGCTCTTCACTTCAATTGCTGACAAAGTGATACAATTTTATAAATAATTACTGCAATAATATTACTATGAACAAAGGAAAAAGGAT
This sequence comes from Microcaldota archaeon, assembly GCA_003660975.1. Classification (GTDB taxonomy): domain Archaea; phylum B1Sed10-29; class B1Sed10-29; order B1Sed10-29; family B47-G15; genus B47-G15. Next base: position 110,071 of record QMVG01000003.1, on the reverse strand, counting down.
AAGGAAAAAGGTCAGAAAAGAAGTGTTCAAAATAGAGGCAGAGAAAAGCGCAAGAGAGGAGCTTGCCAGGAAGATTGCTGAAAAAGAGCAGATGAAAAGATTCTATGAGAAGGAGTCAGAAGTAACAATAAGCAATAAGCCTTCAAGAAATGCTATTTCTGTTCTAAGAGGCAAAAGGATAAAAGTAAAGGTTGGAAACAAAATAAAAGAAATAGACATAATCCCCATACCTCCCAAATACATATTTGAAAGGAAGCTCATTGAGGCCGAGTTGAAAAAGAGAAAACCAAAAGCAATAGTGGTTGAAAAAGAGATAGGAGACAAAAGCTACGATGTTGATTTTTATAAGAAACTGGAAAACAGAGGCATAAAGGTTGAGAACATCACTGTGCCAAAGGCAGCAATTACTGCAGTGGTAGAGGAGGTAGCATCGAAAAGAGGGGCAAAGGACGTATCATCAGAAAAGTTGATAATAAGAGGTCTAACAAAGGAACTTGTCAAAGAGTTAGTGGCCGTAGAAAATTACTTAACGCTAATGGAAAGTGAAGGCAGAGTAAGGAGCAAGAAAGACGCGGCTAGGAAAATGGCAGAAATGCTCAAAGAGATGGCAGGGAAGAAAGGGAAAAGACCATTCATAGAGAAATTAGAGGAGCTTGCCAAAAAAAGAAAGATGCCTTTTGAGGATTTAGTCTACCAAATGACAATGAACTTGAGGGAAAGAAAGCGAAGGATAATGGAAAGCTTTGACGGCTCAATGAAAGTTATGGACATAAGCAGTGAGGAAAAACTGATGCCAATACACACTAAAGCAGGCATGGTTTACATAGAACAGTTCCTTCTCTCTGAACTGGAAAACAGGATAATAGAAGGTCCAGAAAGACAGCTGGCTCTGATGTCCCCAAGCATGATGACTGACAAGAAGGGCAAGAAGACAGTAACAGCGCCTGTGCATCAATTGGAGAAATACTTAAAAAAGAAAGGTGTAAAAGTGCTTTCTGTTGAAAATATCTTTGCCAACATAAAGCAAAAGGTTCCTGACTATATTATGTGAGCTGCCTTAATTTCTCCAGTTCTTCTAAGAGCCTAATGCCTTTGGCATATCTCCTTCTGTTAATGGCCAAGAGATTTTTATCTCCCCTCTTACTGGCATTTTCCATATGCTTCTCTATCACTTTAAGCTTATCTCTAATCTGCTTTTCAAGCATTAGCGTGTCCATTATATAAAGTTTCTGGAGCGGCAGACCTTCCTTCTCATACCTTTGCCTAATCTCCTCATTTATTTCTCTTTCCAGTTTTTTGATTTTCTCATCAACCTTCCCCCTAAAACCAAGGAAAACAAAAACCGCAGGCTCACGGCCGTCAAATATCGGCTTCTGCAAGTACTTCCCAACCTTCTCTCTTATAACAGATTCTTCCATTCTCTGGCCAGTAACCTCCCCTATCATAATCGTGCCTACTGGCTTTATCTTTTTGCCTGCTTGCACTGTGTCCAGGTATCTCATCGCGTCTGGTGACTTAAGGCTATTATACATTGTCTTTCCTTTGTTGCTGGCGAGCAGATGCCTGTTTTTGGTGTATGTCCTGCTCTTTCTTATAGCTGGACCAGTGCCTATGAAATCAAGATAATCCCTGAAGAAATGCTCTTCCTTTTGTGCCAAGTGGCTTTTTATCTTACCTAATATCTTTCCTGATACAGAATTGTTGTTTTTTATGCCATTACTATTTATGAGATTCCTCAGAAAAGCAGCGTCCACGTTGTTTCTCTTCAATTCCTCAGAAAGCTGCTTCAGCAAAGAGCGCGACCTTGCGTTCATCTTGCCTTCCTTCAAAACCTCTCTCACGATATATGATATTCTCTCTTCTGCTGTCTTGAACTTGGGAACAGTCCTTTCGTCTATTAGCTTCGCATTAACGCGAATTTTCTTTCCGTTTACTAGCATCTCTATCTTTCTGCGTTTTGTAACCATCAAATCTCACCTATCCTCATCTCCTTCCACTCAACCCTCTTGTTCTTAACCGCATTTTTCACTGCATTCTCTCTGGCAGAGAGCGAGGATGAACCTGTTTTTACCTCAACAAATACAATCTTTTTCAAATCCCCTTTTGCTAATCCGTCAAAGACTACGAAATCTATGGGGCTTCCTATAAACCTCGCCTCTGTGGGGTCATAGTCAAAGCCCGGGAGATAGGCTGCCATCTGTTCAGCAAATTTGCCTCCCAAGACAGCTCTTGACTTCTTCACTGCCTCTTCCCTGACTTCCTTCTCATAACGCTTTAGCCAGAGTGCAAAGCGCATTCGGTAATAAATAGCTCCTGCTAAGAAACCTACCAAGGCAGCTACGAAAAACAAGACAAATGCAATGATGTCCATAAGCATATAAGGAAAATGAACTATAAAACTATTTTTTAGGCAGGATAAGCTTTTCTTCCAGCTTTTTCAATTTATTTGCCAAGAAACGCAATTTCTGTTTGCTTGCCTCGTCTGGAGCGTGCTCCATGTAATCGCTGAGAATTTTCATATCCCGCGATATCTCCTCTACTAACTCTTTTCTCTCTGCATAGGGAACGTATGTTAAATTGCCCGCGCTCTTCAGTAATTCCTTGCTTTTCTCCTTAAGCCTCATAAATTCCTTTTTCTGCAGACCCATAAAAACGTCAAATTCTTCTGGGCTCAGCTTTCTCTTGCCTTTCAGCTTTATCTTTGGTTCAGACAGAGCATATAACGTGCTCTCAATCTGCTTTAATATCTTCTTTGCGCTTTCGCTTTTTATCCCACTTATCTTTTCCCTGAGGGCAACCAACTCAACAACAGCCTTTTTTCTTTCCTCTGCTGTCAAGTACTGCTTTTTTTCTTTCTCATAAAGCTGTTTAAGGGTCTTGGAAACCTCTTCAGCAAGGGGTTTTGGGAGATGCCTCACGCTGTCTGTCCTCACTCCCTTAAAATATGCCTCTTTAGATATCGTTGAGACTCTTTTCAGTCTTCTCTTTCTTACCATTTTGATCAGGTATATTAAAAAGCAGGTTAAATAAAAACTTTTTGCAAAGCTTAGGAAAATAATTTATATCTGCGGGCCTTAGTTTAAGTATGTCAAAAATTTATGCAAAACGCAAAAAGAATCCTTTCTCAGAAGCGCTTAGGAGCAGTGCTTATAGAGAAAGAATAGCAAACAGATAAATCCAAAAAAGCTGAGCAAAGCAGAGTCGGGCATATTGGAGAAAAGTGTGGAGAAGTCACTTGAAAAGCTAAGTCCCCATATGAACGCAAACTTCGTCAAGGTCCTTCTGTGGAAAAGCCTGCCAGAGAAGGTAAGAAACAAGATCACTGAAAAGGACTTTGAGGCAATATTCAACGAAAAGGCCAAAAAGTGGAAAAGCGAGGAAAACGTGAAAAAATGGAATTCCAAAGAGCCTGCTTGGGAGCTTCCTTTTTTGAGAAGGAAAAAAGAGGAAATTCAATAGGGAAAAGGTTAAAGAGTTTTACAATCTCTGCTTAATAAAGTCAGCTAATATCTTCCAATCGTTTATCTGCTCTTCTTTTACATTTCCCCTGTAAAGAGCAGCAGCAGGATGATACATAGGAACAAAATAACCGTGCCACATAAGGGTATCAACCTTAAACACCTGGCCGTGGATTTCTGATATGTTCTTTTTTGGCAAGGCAAATTTTTCCAGGAAAAAATCCATTGAAAAGCGACCGAGACTTACAACAAGCCTTGGCCTTATAACATTAAACTGCATGTCAAGCCAGGGGCTACATGCTTTTATCTCAGATTCAAGAGGGTCTCTGTTGTTGGGTGGCCTGCATTTAACCACATTGCCTATGAAAACATCAGAGCGCTTTAGACCAGCAATGGACAGCAACTCATCTAAAAATTTGCCAGCAGCGCCAACAAAAGGTTTCCCGCTTTTATCCTCAAACCTGCCAGGGGCCTCACCGACCAGCATGAGCTTGGCATTCGCAGGACCTTCTCCTGGAACTGGCCTTGTCCTGTGCTGGTGCAAGGGACATCTCCTGCAAGCTAATATCTGCTCTGCAATCTCGTCAAGCTGCATGCTTTCTTTTTGGGACCAGAAGCTAATAAATGTTTTGTAAGCCTCAAACTGCCCTAATCAGCTGACAGTTTTCATCTAACTCTACGAAGTGGTGGGCCTTTCCTTCCCTGAAATCCCTGCATTGGTTTTCAGGCATATTGTCTATGTAGCTCCTCGGGTTGTGTGCTATATCGCAGACCCAATCACGAACAGCAAATGCATATTTATCTGACAAGCAAGGGCCTCTGTTAAAATCAATGTCACCTTTTACTTCTCTGCAAAGTGACTCGCATGCAATCACTGCCATTTCTTTCTGGCTAAGCCATTCGGACTCTGCCTTTTTGCCTGCGTTGAAAAAAGACAGGATTATCGCTGCAAAAACAACCAAGATTAGAAAGGCGCTTATCAGAATTGATTTCCTTTGAACTGACTCCATTCCCTCACTCCTTTAACTCCAATACTATCGGACAGTGATCAGAACCCATAACATCTGTGAGCATGTATGAAGCTTTAACCCTCGGCAAAAAAGAGCGATTCACGAAAAAGTAGTCCAAGCGCCATCCAACATTTCTTTCCCTTGCCTTTGTTCTCATAGACCACCAGGTGTAATGACCTCCCTCTTTTGTAAAAACCCTAAACGTGTCAACAAAACCAAGCTCTATTAGCTCGTCTATCTTCTTTCGCTCTTCTGGGAGAAAGCCAGTGTTCTTTTCGTTTTCCTTAGGTCTTGCAAGGTCTATTTCCTTATGTGCTGTGTTAAAATCCCCTGTCAAAATAACATTCCTGCCGTCATCAACAAGTTGCTTTGCCTTTTTCATTATTGCATCGTAATACTCTAATTTAAAGCCCACTCTTGACAGGTCATGCCTGCCATTTGGGTAATAGGAATTGAAAAGAACAAAATCACCGTAATCAGCTATTATCGTCCTGCCTTCATCGTCATACTTTTTGATTCCTATGCCAATCTCCACTTGTGCTGGTTTTCTCAAGCTAAAAAGAGCAGTTCCAGAATAACCAGGTCTGACAGCGTCAGCCCAATAAACATAGTAATTTTTTGCTTTCCTAAGTTTCTCTGGCAGCTGCTCAGACTTTGACTTTGTTTCTTGAATGCACAGAACATCTGGTTTTTCCTTCTCTAGCCAGTCAAGAAACCCCTTCTTATAGCAGGCCCGTATGCCATTGACATTCCATGAGACTATTTTCATGATTATCATTGCTCATTTCTCATTAATAAAATAAGAAGGAATATTTTCAAAGCCAAAAAATCTGCATCGCCTGATTTTCTGGTTGGTGCTCTTCTTCAAACTTTTTTACAAAAAGACATCCAGGGTCAGACGCCATAATGTCCCCAGTGCAAGCATACGCCCTTGCCCTACACCCTCCACATATATATTTGTAAGGACATTCTCCACAGCCATCTTTTAAGAGTTCTCTGTTTCTCATTTTATTAAGAAGTTCTGAATTTTTCCACACATTCTCAAAACCATCTTTCAAAACATTGCCAATAGTAATTGGGATAAACACACAGGGCTGCATATCTCCGTTGTATTCTATCGAGCAATAGTTTCTTCCTGCTCCACAACCCCCAATGAACTCCGCAATGGCTATGGCTTTTCCATGGAGAGAGGCTCCTGCGAAATGTGTGGGAGCAACAGTCTTTCCCTTTCCTGCCATAACTCTTTCCATGCTTATCCTGGCATAAGCAGGACATGTAGAAAAAGACTGCATACCTCCTTCCTTTTCAAGTTCATCATAAAGCAGATTCATCAAATCTTCTCTCTGCTGTGGTGTTAAGTCCCATTTCTTTATCTCATTTCCTCTTCCTGTTGGAATGAAATTGAAAACAACAAACCTGTTAGCCTTCAGTTTCTTGGCCAGCTTAATCATTTTGGGAATATCGTCGTAGTTATGTTGGGTGGCAGTCGTGGCTATACAGGTAAATAACCCTGCTTCAACGCAGTTTTTTATTCCTTGTACAGCTCTTTTCCATGCCCCTTTCACTCCTCTGAACTCATCGTGAATTTTTGGAGAGCTATGGTCAAGGCTTATTTCTATATAACCAACACCGACCTGCTTTAGCTTCTTGGCAATTTGTTTCGTTATCAGAGTGCCATTTGAGGCAACACTTATAAACATTCCTTTTTCATGAGCATATTTTGCTATCTCAAAGAAATCAGGCCTCATAAGAGGTTCTCCACCTGAAAAAGCAATGGCCACAACTCCTGCTTCATCAAGCTGATCTATAACCTGCTTCCTTTGTTCTGTGTTCAGCTCGTCAGGGGGAGGTGTGCTTACCCCTGCGCTTGCATAACAGTGCTTACACCTTAAATTACACATTAAAGTGCTGTCCCAAACAACTAGAAAAGGAGCAACAAGCTTCTGGGGCTTTGTAATTCCATACTCTACTATGCTCCTCAACACTAGATTCAAGCCCCTTCTAGGAACAGGGTTCTTAAAATATTCTATAAAATCCTGCCTCTTTTTTCCAAAAACTGCTGCACCTTTGTTTACTGCATAAGAGACGAGAAAGGCGTTTATTTCCTCTGATACGTTGTGTGGTTTATCAAGACCACAGTAAATCTCAAGTGCTCTGTCAAGCCTTTCCTTAGAAATAAAATATTTCAGTATTAATCTTACTAAAGGATTTTCAAAAATCTCCTTTAGTGCCACAATAGCATCAGAAGTCTTATCATACTCAGTCATTTCTAAAACCTTTAGTGTGTTTGTTAAATATCGTGCTAACAATGAGTAATACTCTTTTTATATTTTTTTATATAAATATGTATCTATATGCCATTGACATTCCATGAGACTATTTTTACTGCCATATAATAATTACTCTGTTAAAATTAATAAGGATGTTTAGAAGGGCCTAAGGCCCTTCACTATCTCACCAGCAAGCAGTGAGAGGTCAAGAAAAAATAAAAGGTTATTGTGGTTGTAATTGACAGGCTCCATTGTTACATGTGGCGTTGTAATTGCTGCAATCAACACCAGCCATCGAGCAGCTCGTTCCTGAACAATAATACTCTATAAGACTTGTGGAGTTATCACAGAAATCTGTATTATTGTATGCGTTGCCATTCCTATATCCATAAGTGCTGCCTTGGTTCCAAATGTCAAAACCACTATCTGTTTCAGAACAGGAATCAGGTGGTGTGCAATCTGCAGAACATGTCTGGTGTGTTTCTCCTCCCTCGCAAATACCATCTCCACAATTGCTTTCGTCATTATCCCTCGGAGATGAGCAACCAGCATCACTGCGGTCTATATAACCGTCGCCATCGTTGTCTATGCCGTCATCGCATTCTATAAACCTATTCAATTCGCTCCTATCCCACCTTCTCTTACACCCAGGGTCAGCAGGATAATCTGTATACCCATCGCCATCATTGTCTATGCCGTCATTGCATGCCACTCTCCTCCAAAATTGCCTAGAAAACCACTTTGGCTTCCATGAGAGTGCAAGAGGAACTAAAAGCAGCAGGGCAATTGCAACGAATGCAATTATTATAGCATGTCCTCTCTTCATCTCAACACCTCTTTTATTTTTGCGAATATAGTGCAAAAAAATTTATATAAACTTTTCGAAATCTTTTTTAAAGAGCAAATATTTTTAAGTATTTTCATCGACACATTTAAAAAGTGTTTTGTGTTTTATGTTAATATAATGTTCAAGAGGTGATTAAGTGGCTGCTAAGTCAAAGAGAAAAAGTGCGAGAAGTAGAAGCACGAAAAGAAAACCCACTACCAGAAAGGCAAGCTACGCTAAAAAGAGTGCGCAGAAAACAACAGCTAAAAAAACTGCAACAGCTAAAACTGCCTTGGGTCTCGGAGAGAACATAGAGGGACTGCTTGCTTATTTGCTAGGTTTCGTAACAGGAATAATATTCCTAATAATAGAAAAGAATAGATTCGTGAGATTCCACGCAATGCAGTCTACAGTGACTTTCTTAAGCATAGTAGTACTTCAGTGGATAATAGGGGCACTGGCAGTGGGACTAATAGCATACCCGCTCATGATAGTCAACTGGCTGTTATCGCTAATAGCCTTCATACTGTGGATAGTGGGCATGCTGAAAGCATACCAGGGAGAAATGTATAAGTTCCCGATATGCGGAAATATAGCAGAAAGCCTGCTGAAATAGCTTTATATAGTGGAAAAGAGGGTAAAATTATAGGGACAGTTGGCTGGCAGCTTACGGCCGAAAGGCTGAGGAAGGTCTCCCCACCCGCCCGCAAGGGCTAAAGCGTCTGGAAGGACGCGCCCAGAGATGGGCCGTGGCGGAGCAGAAACGACACCTGCTGCGCACGTTAAGGATGATTACCCAGTATGACTTGTGTGCAGGGGGATGAAACGGCCGCCACGTGGGTGCAAGGCCAAATGGCCGCTTAGTAGAATGCTGCCTGAAAACAGAAGGGAGCCTATAGCCAACTGTCCACAAAGTTTAAAAATGTCTGGGGCTTATTCAATCTATTGAGGTAATAATAATGGATAATTACAGAGCATATTTAAATGCAGATTTATCGCAGTATGCAGGTATGTGGGTTATTATAGCTAATGGTTCTATTGTGAAAGCTGGGCAGGATGTAAAAAAGATGGTTGAATCAATCAAAAAGAAGCATCCAAATATCAAATTGTTTATAGCAAAAGTGCCTTCACAAAACCCACATATGCTTTGAAGGTGTGTTGAGTGTCGCTTATTTTCAATTATAAGACTGAGAAATTTGATGGAGAGCAAAGGAAATTACCTAAAATCCCAATTAAGATAATGAACAACGATAATTATTATGAGTTCGCTGCTCTTGTGGATTCAGGTTCTGATGCAATATATATTCCATATGAAATCAGTAAGCTCCTTGGCCTAAAATCTTTAGGAAAAAAGGAGGATGTAGAAACCATAGGACAGAGGATAACACTTTACCCTTCAAAGATAGATGCCTTGGTCATACATAAAGGCAATAGGAGATATCGCTTTAATTATCTGCCTGTGTTATTTCCAAAAAGCAAGAAGTATGACTGCCCTGACTTGATTCTAGGCAGGGTGTTTTTTGAATTGTTTGATATAACATTTAAACAAAATGCTAATAAAATAATATTAAAGAGATCTAATAAAAAATAGAAAGTTTAAAAGGTAAAAAGTTTAAAAGGTAAAAGAGGGGCATTAGATGAATTTGTTGACGGTGTTGTCTTCTTTTGGAGTTCCAGAATGGTTATACATAGTGATTATACTCGCGGTTTCACTGCTTGTTGCTAAACTAATCCACTTTATTTTAGAGACATATATGAAAAAGCTCACTGAAAAAACAAAGACAGACATTGACGACAAAATATTGCAGGTATTGATAAAGCCTATATACATCCTTACATTGCTTGCTGGTCTACAGCTATCGCTTAGCTCTGTGTCCTACATTAGAGGGTATGAAGGGATCGTGTCTCACATTTTCTTCTTGCTTTATGTGTTGATAATAAGTAAAGCAGTGGCAGACATATTCAAGATCTTCGTGTTTAAGTGGCTTAGCGTTAGCAAAAGGTTCAAAAAAACACCTCAGCTGATAAACAGGATAGTGAGCGCCTTTGTTTACCTTATTGCGATACTAGTTGTCCTTGACTACTTTCATATATCAATAACTCCTCTGATAGCCACACTTGGAATTGGAGGCTTGGCAATAGGCCTGGCACTACAAAGCACCTTGTCGAACTTCTTTGCTGGTATTTATGTGATATCTGACAAGTACATTAATGTTGGCGATTTCATAGAAATGGGAGATATATCTGGATGGGTAGAAGACATAAGTTGGAGGTCCACCAGAATAAGAACTCTGGGCAATGATATATATGTTATTCCAAATGATAAATTGGCAAATAGCATTGTAAAGAACACTTCAGAACCAGTCAGCTCTGTGACAGTTGCAGTGAACTGTGGTGTTGCATATGGCTCTAACTTAGAAAAGGTTGAGAAAGTCACTTTAAAAACTGCTAAACAAGTCATTAAAACATCAGACGTTGCAGATAAAAATGCCGAACCATCCATGTTCTTTACCGACTTCGGAGATTCAAATATCAATTTTGTTGTATATCTAAAAGCAGTCGAAGCTTCTAAGAAAAAGAAGCTGGCGCATGAGTTTATTAAGGCATTGAACAAGGCGTTTGAAAAGGAGAGGATAGAGATTTCATGGCCTGTGGTTAAGGTATACAAGGCAAAGTAAGCTATTTCTTAACACCTTTCAGAAGCAGTGCGGCTAGCAGAGAAATAAGGGCACCGTATAAGAACACTGCCTCTGGGCTCACTGTTTCCCATAAAAAACCAGCTATCACGCTCGCTGGGAGTGACATAATGCCTATAGATGTATGAAAGAGACCCATTGAAGTTCCCAAGATTTCCTTAGGAGCCAATTCAGAGGCAAAGGCCCTTTGCATTGCATCAACAAAAGCTAAGCTTGCCCCATACAGCAAAAAGGCTATTAAAAGAGCTGCAAAGGATTGCATAAAATACAAAATAAAACAGGTCAGTGCAAAGAGCAGATATCCTATTTGTATCATAGCTCTCCTGCCAAACCTATCAGAAGCACTACCAACAGGCTCTGACAAAATTGTGTACACAGCTTGATATATCGTGTACATAATGATTGGGATTGCCACCCTATTAATGCCAGAAAAACCTACCTGTGCACGAAGTATAAAGAACATATATGAGAAATTTGCAAGAGCGAAAAGAGAGGCAATGGCTATGAAAAGTTTTAAGTTCGCAGGCAGCTCTGAGAAGCTCGCCAACAATTTCCTCCTCAAAGGCCTTGACTTTCGTTCTTTTACAAAGTGAAGAGGCAAAAGGGCAAAAATAGACAAGATACCCGCTGCCATAATCACTGAAGCAAAACTGAAATTGAAATGGGCAATAAGTATAAGAGCGATTATTGAACCTATAACAGAGCCTAGGCTGTCCATCATCCTATGAAAGCCAAAGCCCTTACCTATATTTGATTCTTTGGAAAAGTGCCTTATCAAAGCATCTCTCGGGGCAGATCTAAGACCTTTTCCCACACGCTCCAATGGTTTCAGCAAGAGTATATGCAACCAAGAGCTTGAAAGTCCCATCAAAAGCTTTGCAACAGATGACAAGGCATAGCCTGTATATATGAATGGTTTTCTTTTGCCTATCCTGTCCGAGAAATAGCCAGAAAAGACCTTCAAAAGACTGGCAATGCTTTCTGAAACACCTCCAACAATACCCACAGCAATGCCTGCTCCGCCCAGGGATTTTATGAACATTGGCAGTATCGGCAATATCATCTTGCTTCCTGTGTCTGTTATTGTACTCACGAGACCTAAAAGAAAAATGTTAAAGTTTACCCCGAAAATCTTTTTCATATTTATCCAGTTAAAAAGCAACTAGGTGTTTATAAGATTTTTTGTTGATTCTTCACCAAAGCAAATGAAGGTTTGGATGTGAGCTAAAAGATAGATTGCAAAATAACCTGGAAAACAAAGGTTATAATCAAAAAGAACACTGTGAATAGGAGTATAAACAAAATTTTTCTCTCATCCCAAACACTGAGTCCCAAAGACCTAAGTTCTTGCTCTAATTTGGGTTTTAGTCTCTTGGTTTTAAAGAATATGGAGGCAATAATAAAGCCAATTAAGGTTAAAAAGTTCCATAAACCAAACAAAGCAAGTTTTTTCTTGCTTGGTTGATCTCCTCCTTTGAAAGCCACCATTCCAGCAAACATACTTGCTAAACATGAGCTTAACGCAAAGAATGCTATACCCCATATTTCAACAAATCTATTTATAAAATCGACTAAAATGATATTATCTGGAGGAGAATTTTTTATCCATAAATCTTTAGTTAAATATTTTGAAGGTGTGTCTATCTTAATTTTTGTGTACTTCAAATTTTTAATCCCTGCTTTTCCGTTAAAGAAGGAGGATAACTTATTAGGAACTCCATAATAGGGTTGAACAAAATAATTAACCTGAGTGCCTGTTTGAATTTCTGAATAAAGCTCAGGAGTTACGTGCCCTATGACATAGATCAATATTGGGATTTTTACATTCCCATAGACACTCGTTGGTTTTAAAGGAAAATAAATTTTATCTGTTGGGAATTTGATAAAAACGCCAAGGGTATTGATAGTGCTCCCATATCCACCTATTGTTGTAGATTCTTGCTTGAACTTTTCAACATCAGAAATCCAGGAAACCACAAAAGAATACTCCTGACCTATATACTCATCTAAAATTGATTCTAAACTGGGGGGTAAATTCAGATGTTTATTTACCAAATAATTATAGAATGCACTTTCATCTTCTGCAGTAATTAGTTCTGTTGTCAAACCTGTTTTCTCTATATGTTCGTGAATTGTAATGCCTTCTTCCATATCGCCCTTTGTGGTGCCTATACGAGACGCAACTAACTCAAATGGCAATGTATAAATCTGGGACAATCTCATTATAGAAAAGACATCAGAAATCTTTTTATCTACTTGTTTTTCTACATCATAGCCCCAAAATCTTGGAAATCCCTTGATCACATCAATTGTTGTCTCACTTGGTTCTGCAGGAACAGGAAAAATCCAGGCGGCTTTTTCACCGTGTAAAGTACTGACATCTATAGACAAAAGCATATTTTCAAACCCATTTTCATAATTGATTTCACATAGTTGCTGGTCTATATCCTGAAGCTCCCAAGCAAACATATCAAGGTCATAGATAATAATACCACCATCAGCAAAAGCAGAGTGCATAAAAACAAATGAGAATAAAACAAATAATATTAAAATCAACTTTATTGGCCGAGCGTCCACCATAGTGGGGTATAGTAAATTAGAATTTAAATAACTTTTGTCTTAATATAGGATATGTCAAAACAAAAAATTATTTTAAAGGGTATGCCTGCAAGTCCGGGGGTTGCCAAAGGAAAGGTTAAGATTATTTTAAGCCCTTCTGATAATTCTAAAATCAGAGAGGGAGAGATTTTAGTCACAGTAATGACAAATCCACTATATGTAACTGCAATACAGAAGGCGAAAGCTATAATTACAGATGTTGGTGGAATGCTATGTCATGCTGCAATAGTGGCAAGGGAACTTGGTATTCCTTGTGTGGTTGGAACTGAAAAAGCTACAAAAATTTTGAAAGACGGGATGGAAGTGGTTGTGAATGGTTCGGAGGGAAAAATCCACCTATCAAATTAATGACTTAATTGATGAATTGTTTAGGTCAACCGCAGAGGTTATTTATGACACAGATATGCAGCACGGTGATGGAAGAGACTATTGGCCTTTTCATCCAGTATTCCTAGATTCCATAGTATCTCCTTTCGTATTCAAAGAGCTTTTGCGATTGTTCGGAGTCTTAGAAGATAAGGGTTATACTTTAACAGACATAGGTAGAGTGATTTATAGCCCTACAAAAATTGCTAATTATCAGTATCTATGGCCAATTGAAACAATAAGATCATTAAGTGCTGAGGATAAATACAAACTTGCAAAATACTTTGTCAAATTATTAGTGATACTAAGAAACGGGGAGCCTTTCTGTGAAAGAGGTAGAAACCTTGTGTGGTCCAGAGAAAACCTGATTCAAAATTTGAACCAATACAGCAACTCTTTTGTTGACAGTAAAGATAATCCTGAAATGGCAAATATATTAGCAAAACTAGAAGCACTTCTTATGTCTTACGCTGAAGCGCTTTACTATTATATGATTGATTTTTCGAGAATGATGCACGGGCCTTATACACTAAAAGCATCAACTGTCTTTGTGAAAGAATACACGCACTTAAAGGCAGGCGAGTTGTGGGATGTAGTTTCTGATTTCCCTTTTGATCACTTTAAAGAAATAGGAGTATACGAAAACATAGATATAACCGTGTTTTTTATGGGCCATACACATTCAAACCCCCCATTTCCAAAAGCAATTAATAAGTTTGTAGTGAGCGTAGATGGTAAAATAATAAGAGAGATAGATGAGCTCCAAAAAATATATGACAGAGTGAAGGAAGTTACTGAAAGAGCGGTTCAGATTATTTCAGAAAAGTCTGATGATGAGGATTTCCTACTTAGGAAAGGAATTGATATGTTTTTCTATCCTTTAAAGCCCCTATATGACGAAGCAGGAGAGAGCTGGAAAGACATATTACCTGAAGTATATGATTTTGCATATAAAATAAAAAATAAAATAAAAGTACCGGGACCATGGGGAGATTGGGGCAAAGAGAAGGCAGTAGCACATCTCTTAAAACAAATGGACTTTCGTAAGGTGAAATATCTGTGAATTTGATGAAAAAAGAGAACAGGAGTAATTACCGATAACCATATAAAAATAACCTATAAAAGAAGATGTTTCTAAACTAGTTCCTCCCAACCCTACAGGACTTACTTCTACCGAAAGCTTTATATAGTATTTTGAATATAAATTCATTACTTGATATGAATAATAATTCAAAATAGATAAGGAGGTGGTGATATGCCATTTGGAGATGGAACAGGCCCTCTTGGACTAGGTCCTGGGACAGGATGGGGGCGTGGACCTTGCAGGGCTTTTTGGTATAGAAGAAGGTATTACAGCCCATGGTACAGAAGCTATCTGCCTTACAGTAGAGCAATCAGCAAAGAGGATGAGATAAGATTACTTGAAGATGAGTTGAGATTCTTGGATGAGGAGAGGCGAAGGATTGAAGACAGACTCAAGGAGCTGAGAGCGTGAACTGGCAGGAAGCATTAGCAAGAGCAGTGAGATCGCTGTGGGGCAGCGTTCCCGTCCTGATAGGAGTAGTATTACTTATAGGTCTTGTAAATGTGCTTATACCTAAATCAGTTTATAAGGTAGTGTTTACAGGTAATTACATACTTGACCCAATAATCGGCTCTGCAACTGGAAGCGTATTGGCAGGTAATCCAATAACAAGCTATGTGCTTGGAGGGGAATTTTTAAAGTCAGGCGTTAGTTTGGTGGCTGTAACTGCTTTCATAGTTGCTTGGGTGACTGTTGGCCTCGTACAGCTGCCAGCAGAAATGATGATATTAGGAAAGCGCTTTGCATTACTAAGAAATGCGGTTAGCTTTCTGCTTTCCATATTAGTGGCAGTATCAACAGTTTATTTGGTGGGGTTGTTATGAAATTGTTAAAAAGAAATCCAGAAAAAAGCATGACTGCATGGTATTTTCTCTTAGCTGTTCTCATGCTTTACGCTGTGATGTTAATCATTAACAGGGAAAAGACCTTTATGGCACTTACATTTAGTTTGAACATATTCAAAAATATACTGTTTGTTCTCATTGTCATTATCGCAATAATGGCTTTGACAAACAAATACATAAGCCCAAAGAAAGTTGCCACCCACCTCGGAAAATCATCTGGCGTTAAGAGGTGGTTTATAGCAATACTTGGAGGCATTATATCTACAGGTCCTGTCTATATGTGGTATCCATTACTAAGAGACCTCAAAGATAAAGGGGTAAACTATGGCTTTATCGCTTGTTTTTTGTACAACAGAGCAGTAAAGATACCACTATTGCCTATGTTAATCCTTTACTTTGGCATGTCATTCACATTGGTATTGACTGTTGTCATGATCCTTGCTTCTATATTGCAAGGAATAATAATCGAAAAGATTGAGGAGGCGAGATTGTTATGAAGGTAGCAATAGCATCTGAGGGAAGGGATGAGAACTCAATGGTTAGCAACATAGGCGGCAGAGCGCCTTATTACTTAATATTTGAAGATGGAAAGCTTGTTGAAGTTATAAGCAACCCATTCCGGATAGGAGGTGGCGGAGCAGGATTTTCTGTTGCCAGAATGTTAGCCGACAGAGGAGTAAACAAAGTAATAGCAGGAAGAATGGGGCCTAATATGAGAGCAGCTTTGTTGGAAAGAGGAGTAAAAGCAGTGGAGCTCTCTGGCATTACCGTCAAGCAAGCCTTGGAGAGAGCCTGATGCCAAGACCAAGGAGATGTAGGAGAATATGGATGGAACCAGAAGTGGATATTTTCCTACCTGGCGGTGTAAGCAATTTTGAAGAGATTATATTAACATTCGATGAACACGAAGCCCTGAGGCTGGTTGATAAGGACGGCTTATCTCAAGAGGAGGCAGCTAAGAAAATGAACATCTCACAGCCCACTCTTAGCCGCTTACTCAGAAGCGCAAGGGCGAAAGTAGCCACTGCCATAACAACAGGAAGAGCTATAAGAATAGAAGGAGGTGTTTATGAAATGGCAGGAGCAGGATATGGAAGAGGTAGAGGAAGACAAGGTGGTTTTGGGCTTGGGCCAGGAGGATACTGCGTCTGCCCTAACTGTGGATACAGGGTGCCTCACCAAAGGGGTAGTCCATGCTATGTCATAAAATGTCCGAAGTGCGGGGCACAGATGACAAGAGGCTGACCTCAAAGCATGAACAGTATAATCAGACCCATAGCAATCATAACAATACCTGCTATCAAATGGAGATACCTCAATTTCTTTTCCCTCCACTTGGCAGCACTTTCAGGTGTTGAAAGGCCCCAGTATATTGCAAGAGTTATGCCAATCATAGGAAGTATGAAAATAAAGTTGTAAAGCAACAGCCACAAAACAGCCTGCATTTGGGTTGACTGATTTGCAAGCATACCTAGAATAACGATATAAGGCCCACTTGTGCATGGGAGCAAAAAGAGACTAACCAAGCAACCTATTAAAAAAGCTCCAGGCACGCTGGTAATACTCTTTATGAAAGCCTGCATCTTTGGCCTCCATGACAGAGGAACCTCCATAACAAAACCAAGTGCCCCCAATTTTATAAAATCTTTTATGTTAAAAACGCCAACAATTAACGCCAATACGCCTATGAACTTCATAAACAGTTCTGAGAGACCACTCAATTGGATGGCTGTGAAAATCCCAATGCCCATAAGAAAATACATCATGTAAACAGCCGCAGAAAAGGACAAACCTGAAAAGAGAGCTTTTCTTCTCTTTGAGCTGGCAAGCACAGTGCTCATTAGAAGGATGAGAACAGCAAATGCACAGGGATTTATAGCATCAACTGAGGCAGCTCCTATTACCAGGGGAAGAGTTAGTTTTTCCTTGCTCTCTACAGGAGAGCTTTCTGACACAGAAATGGATATGTTTCTGTTTTCGCTTGATTCTAATCTTTTTATGGGGTCACTGCAATAAGTTTCGCTGCACTTGTCAAATACCTGTCTGAACACGGCTTGCATTGATGGGGCGTAACCTACAATAACCTTGTCATCAACAAAGAGTGTTGGCACGCCCTGGATCTCTGTGTTGTATGCTTCAGCCATGCGTCCGAAGAGCTCTCTATTCTTCTGATTGAAATAAACCTCATACAAATGTAATCTCATATTTGGGTACTCATCCGATATTGAATCTAAATACTGCATAAGGGCTGCACAGTGAGGACAACCCCTGCCATAAAATAGGTAAACGTCAAAACTATTGGCCTCCGCAAATACAGTATTAACCAAAAACAACAGAGATATGAGCAGGACCATTTTCCTCATCAAACCACCTTCGTTAATTACCATTGAAACCATATATATTTATAAGTTTCAAAAAATGAAACTAAAGCTATGGAAGATGAAAATAAGGCTTTTATTGCAGCTGTGATCGTTGGTGTCTTTGTAATGGTGGTTTCTTTCACAGCTTTATATGTACAGAACGAGATAACGACGGGAAACCTATGCGGCTGCGTACTGCCAATACAGTATCTGATTCCTCTCCTGGGTTCTGTAGGCTTTATCACTGGTGTTATTGTATATCACATGACGCACGCACGAGAAAGGGCAAAGCCGCAGGATAAAGACCTCGAAAAGATGCTGGCTCTTGTTCCAGAAGAAGAAAGAAAAATTGTTGAATTAATACTAAAAAACAAGGAGATAAGCCAATCCAAGATAGGAAAGGAGACTGGCTTTTCAAAAGTTAAGGTGCACAGAATTGTAAAAAAGCTCCACAGCATGGGCATTGTGGAAATAAAAAAGAAGGGCAAAACAAATATAGTCAGCTTCTCAAAACAGGCCTAAACCACAATGCCAAAAGATTTCAAGCCCTGCTTGAGTCTCTTGGGGTTTTTGAACACTATGCCCTTCATTCCTATCTCTTCAGCAGCTTCAACAAGAGATTTTATGTCATCTACATACAAGCACTCTTCTACTCTGCATTTTGCTTTTTTAACTGCATCCATATATATCCTCCTACTTGGCTTCATAGCTCCCACTCGGAAGGAAAGTGAAACTGCATCCATCAATTTGACAGCAGGGTAGTGCCTTATGACATTGTAGAAATGCAGGTAATTGGTGTTAGATAATAATTGCACTCTGTAACCTTTTTTCTTCAGCGAACGAATGATTGATAGCATCCCATTTACCGGCGTGAAGATATTGATATATGCTTTTTTAAAAGATTCATAATCCATCTTTAAATAGCAGCGCTTTTTTACCTCGTAGTAAAATGCCCTGCTACTTATAAGCCCTTTCTCAAACAAGACATCAAGCTTTTTTCCATATATCTCCCTCTCAATAGCTTCTAAAGAAAGGGGACTTTTTTTAGAAAGTCTGGATATGAAAAGCGAATTATCAAAATCTGCAACCACACCTCCAAAATCAAATATGACGGTTCTTATCATGTGAGCCCTCAATGTAATCTTCTAATTTCTTCAGATTTCTTAAACTCGGCCTCTGCCCACCCGTAGCTAAAAACGAACTTGAATAATGACGCTAAGCTGAAGAAAAGAGTGGTGAGAACCACCACCCCCTGCACTATCCACAGGTATATGTTTCCTGTTATCGTTGAGAAATCTACAGCCATCAAAATAACAACAACCATTGAAACAGAAAGAAGAAAACTAACAGCTAGCAATGTTAGAAAGTCCTTTTTGTACCTTTTGATTTCTGCCCTCTCATCTAAGCTAATTTCTCCTCTCACAAATGGAAAAGGTTTATTACGTTTATAAATTTACTGGCTGAAAACTTTTAAAAATAAGAAAAGACAGAAGAACAAATATGGTATATTCTGGTTCTGTCAGAGACCTAAGCCCGTGGTTGCTCATAGAGAAAAGAAAAAGGCAATCGTGGGATGACTACTTCATGATGATTGCCGACATCGTTTCGACGAGGAGCACTTGCTTATCCAGACGCACAGGAGCTATACTAGTGAAAGACAAACATATAATAAGCACAGGATACAATGGCGCCCCAAGAGGCATAAGGAACTGTGTTGAAAAGGGTTATTGCAACAGAAAAAAGATGGGCTTCAAGAGCGGCGAAGGTTTAGAATATTCTTATGCAGTGCATGCAGAAGAAAATGCCATACTGCAAGCTGCTTATCATGGACATTCAACAAAAGGTGCTGTGATGTACGCCACAACAAGCCCCTGTGTCTTCTGCGCAAAGAGCATAATAAACGCTGGGATAGTTAAGGTCCATTACATTGAAGACTATCCGCATGACTTCTCATTGCAGCTGTTCAAGGAAGCTGGTATTGAAACAGTAAAATATCCTAAAGAGAGATTAGGGCAAATAAGAAGCGAATTTGACGAAATACTAAGGCAAAGAGAGAATAAGAATAAAAAGAGCTAATTCTTTTCTCTAAGTAATGGAAACTGTGAGGAAAACTGCTGAGCGCATAAGAGCAATAAAAATCCAGGGAGCCACAAATATAGCTATTGCAGGGCTCAAAGCAATTAGACATATTGACGAAAAAGACCTGGATAAAGCAGTAAGAATACTAAGCAGAGCAAGACCAAATGAACCTCTTCTTTTCAACGGCCTCAATTTTGTAAAAAGCGCATCTGTGAAGATGAGCATAAAAGACGCTGTTGACGAATTTATATCCATGATAAAAGAGGCTAAAAGAAAGGCAGTAATAAACTGCGCGTCCAAAATCCCTGATAAGTCCTCGATAATGACGCATTGCCACTCATCACTTGTGGTTGAAAGTATAATAGAGGCCAAGAGAATAGGCAAGAAACCCAACGTTATAGTAACTGAAACAAGGCCATTATACCAGGGCAGAATAACAGCCAAGGAATTGGCATCTGAAGGCATTCCTGTTAAATTCATAATTGACTCAGCAGCAATGGAATTTATGGCAGAAGTAGATTTCTTTCTTATGGGCGGGGATGTGATAACAGCCAACAACTGCATAATGAACAAGATAGGCACTGCAATGATGGCTAAAATAGCCCATGACTATGGGAAAAAAGTGGGAGCGGTGGTAGAGCTACTAAAAATAGATGCCAGCAAAAGCAAAAGAGATATAAAAATAGAGCAAAGAAAGGCCTCAGAGGTATGGAGAAACGCACCGAAGAAAATAAAGATTATGAACCCTGCCTTTGACCTGACACCTGCTAAATTTATTGACTTTGTTTCTACAGAGCTTGGCAATCTAAATGCTTATACTCTCTTCGCAGTAGCAGAGAAAAAATACCCGTGGTTAACGGAGGCAAGAAAATGGTATTAACAGAGATTATAGAAACCGAACACGGAGCTGCGCTTGGCATAAGAATAGCAATAGGAGACAGTAGAACGCCTCTTTTGATAATAAGGGCTGAAAAAGGCTATCTGGCCAGCGATTACCTTAACAAAGAAAAAATAGAAAGAGAGGGAGATGCTGCCTGCATAGTAAGGAATGCTAGAGATTTTAAAGATATGATGGAAAAAAGGGTTTCATGGGTTAGCAGTGCTGCAAGAAAACTGGGAATAAAGTCAAGAATGAGGGGACATGAAGCTCTTGATTTAATGGTATAATCACCTTTCAAATATCTTAAAGAACTTCTCAATCAAGCTCATTTCTTTGCTCCTCAATTTGAGGACTTTGTTTTCTGGGAAAATGTCTCCGTAAGCTTTAACATGTGCTTTCCCATTGGCATCTATGAAGACAGAGCCTTCCTCCTTGTCCTTAAGTGCCGACCTCGCCTCTAAATTTTTAGATCGTTCTTTCTGAAATGCTTTTTGAAGTTCTGTGTCAAATTTTCTAAACCTGCGTACAAAGCGGCTGAACTCTTCTTCACTAACTCTTTTTGTCATGCCTGGCAATTTTATATAGTACTTGCCTTCAACAGCCAAAGCTCCAACCATGCTAGGAGATTCTTCCAAAGCTTGCTTTACGTCTTTAGGCACGTCCCACTCATTGATTCTTTTTCTTGCTTTTCTAGTGTCTGCTTTACTGTGCCTTCTTGTCATAAGCTAATTAGATATTACAGTTTAATAAATCTTCTCCATAAGCTTTAAATTGGCAACAGGAGTAAGCAGTATCATGAGATATGACTTCAAGGTAAAATCCATAGACATATCTGCCCAAGGAAAATATATAATAGCATTTCACGAAGATGACGCAGCAGATTTGGATGTAAGCAGGGATGACAGAATAAAGGTAAAATTCAAAAGAAAAGAGGTTACTTGTACGGCGAACATAACCAACACATTTGTTAAGAAAGGGCAGATAGGACTGTTTAAAGAGGTAAAGGATGTCTTGAATGTAAAAAATGGAGACATCGTAAAAATAGAGCCTGTTGAAAAACCCGAAAGTGTTAGGTATATAAAGAAAAAAATAGATGGCTACGAACTGAAAGAAAAAGAAATACACAGCATAATAAATGACATAATGGAAGACAACCTCACAGACATTGAAACAGCTGCTTTTATAACAGCCACCAGCATAAGGGGAATGAGCGATAGAGAGATAATAGCCCTAACAAGAGCGATTGTGAAAAGTGGCGACACCATAAGATTAAAGAAGAAGATAGTAGTGGACAAGCACTCCATAGGAGGAGTGCCTGGCAACAGAACCACTCTCATTATAGTCCCTGTTATAGCTGCAGCAGGTTTAACAATAGCAAAAACGTCATCTAGGTCAATAACATCGCCTGCTGGAACTGCTGACACCATGGAGGTATTGGCTCCTGTTGCATTAAACAAAAGGCAGATACTGGAAACTGTTAGAAAGTGCAATGCATGTATTGTTTGGGGAGGAGCTGTAAGCTTGGCTGCTGCTGATGACAAAATAATTAGGATAGAACACCCTTTAAAAATTGACTCGAAGCCAAATCTTATCTCCTCAATATTGGCAAAAAAGAAGGCAGTTGGGGCGACGCATTGCCTTATAGATATAAGTGTTGGACACGGTGCGAAGGTAAGAACGAGAAAGGAAGCAGAGGATTTGGCCAGGAAATTCATAAGAATAGGCAAACAGTTGGGAATAAAGATTCACTGTATAATTACTCCTGGTTTTGACCCTGTTGGAGATGCTATGGGGCCAGCTCTTGAAGCAAGAGAGATTTTAAGGTTATATGAGGGAAAGCCAGCAAATCCAGAGGTTCTGGAAAAGGGGCTTACTATGGCAGGCATACTGCTGGAAATGGTTGGAAAAGCCAAAAAGGGAAAGGGCTATGAGATGGCCAGAGGTATATTTGAATCTGGAAAGGCATACAAAAAGCTGAAGCAGATAATAAAAGCCCAGGGAGGCGACCCCAATATCAAATCAGATGACATCAATGTGGGAAGTTATAGGTATGTCTTGAAAGCTGGAAGGCAGGGCAGGATACACTATATGAATACTGCTGTTTTGTCAACAGCTGCTAGGTTAGCAGGAGCCCCACACAATAAGGGAGCAGGCATAATGCTCCATGTTGAAAAAGGGGATAAAATCAAGAGGGGGCAGAAGATACTCACAGTATATGCAGAAAGCAGGAGAAAGCTTGAAGCAGCAAAGCAATTCCTCAAGAAAAACAGCCCTATTGAGCTGACCAGGATAGTGTTGGAGGAGTTTGACGAGGACAAGGGACTTATAGTTTATACCTAAATTCCGATAAGAATATAAATAACCTAATTCAATATTATGAGAGTAATTAAAGGGGGCAGATATATCTATCTGCTTTTGCTGGTTGGGTGGTTATGGAACTTCCAGACCTATCTGAGATTAAAAGAAGAAGGATAGCATTGGGCCTAAAACAAATGGAACTGGCTAAAATGGCGGGAGTCAGCCAATCTTTGATAGCCAAGATAGAGACAGGAACAACAGACCCTTCTTATTCCAATGTGGTTAAGATATTTAGGGCTCTTGAAAGAAAACCAAGCAGAGTCATATTGGCCAGGGACGTAATGAACAGAAGAGTGATAAAAGCACATCCTGGTGACAGCCTTGACAGCGTTGCGAAGAAAATGAAAAAATACAATATTTCTCAAATGCCTGTGGAGGAAAAAGGGAGGATTATAGGAAGCATAACAGAAACAGGCATAAGCGATTTGATAAATAACAAAGGAGCCAATAAAGTGAAGAAAATGAAAGTGCGAGAAGCATTGGAAGAGCCGCTGCCAAGCACGAGTGAGACTGCTCCATTAAATATTATCTCCTCAATGCTCAAAAATGCCCCAGCTGTGATGATAATGGATAAAGGCAAAATAAAGGGGATTGTTACAAAAGCAGACCTGCTCAAGATAATTTAATCCGCAGCAGAGCTCATATATGGGATGCCCCACTTATCCGCCCATTTTTCTATGCCTTTGTCATTAGCAATTATCATGGCTGATATCTCTTTTGCAAGCAGAAGCACGTCTAAATCTTCCTCTGAATCTATGAGGCCTTGCCTCATCACTGTCCTATACCTGTCTCTCAAATCGTGGATAACCTCTTCATCAGGTCTATTAACATTCTTGCTTTTTTCAAGCACTGCTTTCTCTGCCTCCCTCAAACCTCTATTGATTCTCTGCCTAAACTCAGAAACAAAATCATTGACAAACTGTGCCGGGATATGCAGCTCCATTCTTGAAGGTTGCCTTATTATTATAGCCTTTCTTATTTGCTCAATAATGCTTTCATCTGTGCCTCTTGTTATCAGAACCTTTTCAAGCTCCTGCCAAACAGTCTTTGGCATATAATACTCGTTCTCCTTATCTTTTGCTATGCAGTCAGCAAAATTCTTTATGTGGGAGTCTGTTTCCTTCTTACTCTTCCCAACGCTTGTAAAGGCAGAGGTATCCAGGACAAACTTCATAAGAAGATAAGGCCATACAGCTTTTTAATCTTTTCACCCTTTAATATAGCAAAATCATGTGGGTAGGATATATGGGAAGAAAAAGCAGAGTGGAGGCTAAAAAGAGGGCCATTAAGGAGGAATATAAAAAGATTATAGATGAAATAAACAACATAAATTTTAGGACACAGCAGTTGAGTGAGAAGGAAAGAGCGCTAAAACAGAAGTATAACAGTGAAAGAGATGTGAGGAAAAGAGGGGATATAGAAAGAGAAATAGAAGACATACAGAGAAGAATTGCAGAACTAGGCAAACGTTTGTATCCTTTGCTTGAGAAGGTGCCAGAAATTAAAAGGCGGTGGTGAGGCTGCAATGGCAAGAGGCGTTCATAACAGGTTGCACAGGAATAGAAAGAGGCGTATTATAAGAAATATTGAAGAGGGAAATGCAGCGAGAAGGATTATTGAAGATACCTTGAGAATGGGAGATCCAGAGCTTTATGAAATAGACGAGGCCATAGAAAAAACAAGGGCACTTTTGAACAGTACGCAGAACCTAAAGAGAAGGGAAGAACTGGATATGTTAAAGGACTTGCTCTATGATATAAGATATCTAAAACAAAGGGAAGAGTGGATAAAAAAAGACAAGGAGATTATAGAGGACATAGATAAAACAATTAAATGGGCAGAGGAAAAAGAAAAGGAATTATCTGATTACTTAGAGGCTTTGGAGGACTATAAAAGCAAAATAAAGACTGGTGACAAAAAGGCCCTTGAGGATATTGAAAAGCTGCGAAAGGAAAAGAGAGAGGAGCTGTTGAAAATAAACAAGGAAGTTGCAGAGAAATTGGATAAAAAATTGTTTCTCCTCCAAAGGATAAAAGACAGAAAGGAAGAAATGGAGAAGATAAAACTGTCTGAAATAGAAAAGAAAAGGAGAAAGCAGTGGTTTTCTTGATAATCTTTTGCAGAATATAGATAAGTTTATATAATACTTAAATCAAAAAGATAACGCCTGGCGGCCATAGCGGAGGGGAAACACCCGGACTCATGCCGAACCCGGAAGTTAAGCCCTCCTGCGTACTGTCTGGTACTGCACTTCTGTGCGGGAAGGACAGTAAGCTGCCTAGGCACCTGCTCTTGTTTTACTTTTTCTTGCCGAGCCAGTTGTAGATATAGGCAAAGATGTAAGCACCTATAAAGATGTCTACGAACCCCCATATCATACCAAGCAAAAGCCCGGCCATACTTGCATCAAAGCCCAGGTATATACTGCTGAAAACAAGCATGAGCTCAGTGCCGTAGTTAAAGAAATAAACACCGGTCCACAGAAAGAGCATAAAAACTGCCCAGCTCACGCCAGCTGCAAGAGCAATCCTCTTTTCGTCAAGCATAGACACACCCCCATACTAGAAGTGATAAGGGCTTTTTAAAGTTTATTATGCGAAATCCAGCTCATTCTTTTTCTTGATTTCCTCTTTCTTCCCTTTTTTGCCCAGCAGGAAATAGAGCGCTGAGACCACTATTAGCACCAAAACAATCAGCGAGACGTAAAGCCATGAATAATCCTCCTTCTCTGTCTGGCTGCTAACTGGCTGCTCTGCTGTTTTATTAACAGCTATGGGGGAGGAAGGGTTGCTAATAAGTGTCTTTATATCATATTCAGATATGTTTTCTCCTGTTTGCAATGCATATATATAATTATTCAAAAAACTCTCAAAAGCTTTCCAGTCATCACGGCCTTTGGCACATGCCTTCATCAATTCAGCGTATTGGGAGGCCTTATTGCTGTTTCCTTTAATCTGTGCATCGTAGCTTAGAGCAGAATAAAGAGATATGCATTTTAGATAACTTTCCTTTACTTCAGATTTAGCCATCTCCGAGATGTCTTTCACAAGTGAAAAACATTCAGCTGATTCTTTATACTTGTCCGCAGCTGCTGATAAATTCCCCATTTTCTCATATAGCTCTGCTGATTTTCTCATGTGCTTGAAACAAGCATAAGCATGAAGCTGGTCTCTGCTTCCCTTATAACAGTTGGCAATGCCCGCCTCGTAAAAGGCTTCAAGACCTGCATTCCTTCCGAGAACGACAGCTTTGGCTTTTTCCACATTTTCAGAGCAAAGGCTTCTGTTCTCTAACTCCTCCAAATAGCACCTTGCTGCTTCAAAATAAGCATCTGCTGTATCTTCATAACCCTCATTCTCCTTCTCCATATACACTGCTTTTTCTTTCAGGTAATAGCAAGCACTTTTATAATCTCTCATAAGAGCGTGAAGAGATGAAAGCTTGTCAAAGTAATGCAGGGAGGCGTTTACATTGCCCGTCTCAATTGAGAAGTTAAGAGCTTTCTCTGCAACACTTATCGCAAGCTTCCTCTCATTGGCATCTTGATAATCTTTAATAGCAGCGTCGTAGAACTGGAAAATTAAATCACTGCTACTTTTCCTTTTTTTCATTTCAGTATCTGCAGCCAGTGTATAAAAATTTCCTGCCTCTCTCAACCGTCCAACTCTCTCGGCATTTGAAGAAGCATTTATGTAATTGGCCACTGCCTTATCGTATTCTCCCAGAGACAAGTAAAGATTAGCAGCATTTTCATAGTTATCGTAGGCCAGGTAATAATTTTTATCCTTCTCAAAACAAATGGCAGCTCTTTGATAGCTCGAAGCAGCAAGCGATGTCCTTCCACTGTCATAGTACAGGGCGGCAATGCTCATATTTCCGCTACATATATCTGCCGCTGCACTTCCCATCAAAGAGAATAACAGCAACGCTACAATGTAAAACCTCATATAGCTAATATAAGACATAGGTATTTAAAAACTAAATGCTTGCAGATAAAGGGTGTTCCATATGTGTAAATACTTTGATGAAAAAGTTAAAAAATTGAAGGCAATTGACATTAGCTTTGTAAAGCTGTCTGCTTTCTTATTTGCTTTCTTTGTGGCTGCTTTGATACCTGACATAGTAATTGAATACAAGTGGTATTGGCTATTGTTATCTGTATTGGCAGCAGTAAAACCTCTCTACTCAGCTTACATAAAGTAAATCAGCTTTCTGGTATTTCATAGCCAGAGCTAAGCTTTGAGTAGATTAGGTACAACACACGCATTGAAAATTCAAGCAGTATTATAAAAATAAGATAGTATAGAAGCATTACCCAAAGTGATGTGTTATTTAGAGCTATTAGCACTGCGTCTATGGAATTTGAAAATGAGAACGGGTATATCTCTGTTATGTACAAACCAAGAACGGCAAAAGGGAGCATCTTAGCTAAATCTCTTGAAAGGTCTTCTGAATAGTAGGAGCTTATTCTAACCGCCCCCACAATGGCCATAGCCACAAGCATTAGATTTTCAACATTTGGGTTTTTAGAGAGGAACACAAGCATAATAAAAAAGAACGCAAAGAAGATAAAAACGAGAAAAGGAAACAAAAAGATGTATTCAAGAAAGCGCAATACTGCTCTTTTTATGCTGCCCTTTCCAGTGTCTATCCTGTCTCTTATGCTCTGATATCTGCCCTTCTTACCAAAAAGGTCTCTGCTGGCAACAAACCTGTACATTTTATAGATAAAAATAGAATACAAAACCATGCCCATAAGAAAGAAAAACAAAGGCCGTAGCGTTACATATGCAGTTTCCCATGAAAATCCAGAGGTGATGGCGTTAACATCTATCATACACTGCAATAATACATCCACACTTAAAAAGATTTGCTGTGATAAACATTAGTAAATAATAAACCGAGAGTCTTAGTGTATAAATTATTAAATTTCAAACTCATCTCGTGATTTCCTTGTCTGTTTGATTATATGTTCTATAACGAATACCGTAATCTCTTTATGGTGCGGTACCCATGTTGTCAATATATGGCCACCCTCGTCTTTTCTTTTGAATGTTATGTGTTTGCCTGATCTGACTTTCTTAAATCCATTATTTTTAAGAATTTCAATGACCTTACGCTTAGGAAGAACGCGTAGTTTTGGCATAAAAAACACGTTTTGGGATATTTACAAGAATATTTGTGATAGTAATTTGCATCATAGTACTTATCTTTGGTTTCGGGGTATCTTTATCCTTAAAATAGTCATTGATTAACTCTTCCATCATTGCTTTAACTTCTTGCTCTGTTTTGCCTTGTGTGGCAATACCTAAAACAGGGCAAGATGCTACAAACCATTTCCCTTCTTTAGATATCACAATAGGTAAGGGAACCTGCATATACTCACCACATTATTATAACAATTGAAACCTTATAAATCTTTCAATTGAAAGCAAGGAAGCTGCTCTGCATTCGTAAGTAATCGTAATCAGTTGCCTGCTACTCTCCAAGCTTATATAAAAAAGGAAAAAATAAAATTTTAATAGATTTGTTTAAAATCCTAATTTTTCTGTCAATTTGCTCAAATTCCCTGTATAATACAATATAGCCCCAATTATTGCTAAAATAACAACAATAGCAATCCCAATTACTAAGGGGTCTGTTAAAGCCAATGTTGACGTGTCAATCATTTTTTCACCTCCAAATAAATTAAATATGAAATAATTTTTTCATATCTATGCAGTTGATTATTCATAGGTGCTTTCTTATTTAAAATACTTTTGGTTAAACTAGAAAATTAAAAAGGACCACCAAAACTATTCAAAATACAAAAAACCATGTTAAAAAATTAAGATAACAAATTCATCTTTTCAAACACTCTATTTGTTTCTTCCATTGTCTTATCAATCTGCTTCTTAATTATTTGCCACGCTTTCGCAATAGGAACAGAAGAATAAACATACTTTAACCTTTTTCCTTCCGTTACTACTTTCCTTGTTATCAATTGCTTTTCCAAAAGAGAATTTATGTGCCCTCTAATTGTTCTCTCAGTTACATTCATTCGCTTTTTAATTTGATTTATAGTGAGTTTTTTATTTAAGAGCAATTTATAAAGTTTAATTTCTGTATTTTTGAAACCCAAGAATAAAAAAATGGTATTAAGTATCTTCTCTGGCTTTTGTTTCTTTTTTAAGATAACCTTAAGTTCTGTTAACTTATCAACCTTCATTGCCATAATATTATTAACTTTTTCTATTATTTAATTTCATACGTATGAAAAAAGAACTTTCTTTGTAAATTATAAAAAGAACAATAATTGTAATGTCAATCTTACTGGCGTAGGTTCTCGCTGCTCTGCACTCAAAATCTTCTTCACAGCTGGTAGCTCAGAGAGCCTGGTGTCTTCATCGCAGCAGAGCTATTATGCAAAAAGGGGTATAAGTTTATTTCTTTACTCTTTTTTCCCTCTCAAGAGCCATCTGCCTCAAAAAATTTAGGGCATTTATTGAGTCCAATTGCTGCACAAGAAAATCGAACTCCTCCTGACTTGGCTCCTTTCCCAAAGCCTCAATAACAGCTTCCTCATCGTCCTGTTCAAAGGCGTATAAAAGCCAGTCAAAATCAACGTCTGGGAAGACCTCTAGTATCTGTATGGTCTTCTGCCTTATCCTGTCCTCTATCTTTCTAACTATGTCCTTCTCTAGAAACAAGTTTTGAACGCTTTCAAGAAATATATTTTCGAGTACTTCATCTGCTATCTCATAGTGCTTATTCTCTTCTGAACCAGCCACAACATCACTTCTTAGCTTCCTTTTGCAAGTCAAGGATTATGTAAACGACCAGTGCTATTATTAACAAATAAACAGGCCACCAAAACATTGGCATATGCCTGTAAGTAACGCCGTACCATTCTCCAACCACGAAAATGAAAAGAAATAGCGTTATGAAAAACATGATAGTGTGCTGTAGGCCAGTTATAAAATCATTTATCGCCTTTCCGATTGATATCATAGACTAAATTACTGCAATTATCTTTTATAAACTTTTCACTTTACAATAATTTCATCTAAAAGGTCAGATGCCAGCAAGCTATAGCCATGTTTCTTAAAAGCCCTTTCTCCAGCCTTGCCATTTAGGAATGCGGCCTTGCATGCTGCTTCATAAAGAGGATATCCCTGTGCTATGAAACCTGCAACTAAGCCAGCAAGAACATCACCAGTGCCTCCCACTGTCATGGCATTATTCCCTGTCTTGTTCTTAAACAAGCGCTTGCCATCACTGACTTCATCTATCTTTCCCTTTCTCAGCACCACAAAATCCTCTCTTGCGACCCTTTTTATATCAAAATTCCCAAAGTTTCTTCTATACTCCTCCTGATGTGGTGTTATAACACAATTCCCACATCCTTCTGGCATTACATCAATAGCAGTAGCGTCTATCACTTTTGGACCTTGCCACTTCATGAGTGTGCTGGCAGCATCGAGGGATGCCTTCCTTCTACCAAGACCAGGACCTATAAGCAAAACATCAAAGTGAACACTCTGGAGGATATCTTTTATATGGGAGGTTTTCAAATAATCTCCTTTTAATTTAATGGTAACAATATCTGGTGAAATGGCATTTATAGCATATGCCATCTTCTCTGGAGCAGCGATTACAGCTAAATCACAACCAGACCTCAAGGCAGCCAAGGCAGAGAGAGCAGGAGCACCCACATAAAGGGGGTCTGCTGCTACTATCAT
The DNA here is from genome assembly GCA_003660975.1 of Microcaldota archaeon. Taxonomy (GTDB): domain Archaea; phylum B1Sed10-29; class B1Sed10-29; order B1Sed10-29; family B47-G15; genus B47-G15. The sequence goes on along the minus strand of QMVG01000003.1, from coordinate 79,499 downwards.
AACATATCCGTTTTCCCCTTTGTGCTCCCCTCTTTTCATTCACTCACTCTTCAGGCATTAAACCTATTTTTTTGAGAATCTCCTTTCTTTTCTTAATATCTTCCTTTTCCTCTATTTTATCTACGACAGGACCATCAACTACTCCCAAAACTGACCTTCCTAAATCTGTTATTCCTACCACAACCTGCAAGGGATTACTCGTAGCTACATAAATGTTACAGACGGTTGGTATTGCCCTTATACTTGGCAAAACGTGCATAGGGAAGGCTTCCCTAACAAAAGCTACGAAAACATGACCAGCCCCTATTTTTCTAACTGTTTCAGCAGCTTTGTTAACAAGTTCCTCATCATTCCCCGTTATCCTCACAATTCTCTCACTTGCCTCGTTCATAGCAACTCCAAATTTGACACCTGGCGTGCTTGAAACTATCGAATCATATAAATTGTCTATGGTCTTAAGGGAAAAATTGCCCTGACCTATAATAACCTCTGCCTTGTCAGGCCTGTCAATGTTAACAACCTCTATGTCCATCACACCACCCATTATTTTATTAAGCTCTTAAAATAATAAACATTCTGTTTTAGGGCCTGTAGATCAGCGGTAGATCGCTCGCTTCGCACGCGAGAGGTCGGGGGTTCAAATCCCCCCAGGTCCATCAATTAGGCATTAATGCAATTGTTATATGCTGTCTCGCCCACTCTCAGGCAAACCTGGCATCTAAACGAACAATCATAATTCGGATTTTCTCTGTGTATATTATAACACTCAGATGTCCTTGACTCACAATAACCTCTGTAAAACGTGTAGCTGTCTGGACCATATGTTATTTTTCTTTCTTCAATACGGGGATATACAATGGCAGTTATTATGGCAACAGCAGCTAAAAGAATCAGTAAAAATATCACTAGATGCTTTAATCTCTCATCATTTAGAAAGCCCAGAATCTGTAGAGCCATGTTTAAATATGGAACTTTAATCTTTTTATTGGTTGTTTTTAATCCTCTCTAACTCTGCCCTCAATCTCTCATTTTCCTGCTCCAAAAACCTAATCCTTTCGATCAGACCCTTGTTGCCTGTAGCTAATCTGTTTTCAGCAACTGGCTGCTCTGCCTGGCTTTCCATATCTTTCTTAATCTGTTCTGAAACATACATTGCTTCCTCTGCTATGGCTAAAATGCCTTGCTTATTGCTCAATTTTCTTTCAAGTCTTGACACGGTGGAGGCCTGACTTTGAGTGTCGCAGGCAGGGACAGGTGAGTTTAGAAATATTCCGTCAGTACCTCCACCTGTGCCATGGGGTGAGTATGATTTGCCAGTTTCATATCTAGCAGCCTTCCTTCTTGGCGATTCAAAGAAAATACTTTCATCAGGCCTGTTTCTTTTGTTGTACTCTTTGGCTTCCTCTATTTTTCTCCTCGCCTCTTCTTCATACTTACTGATGATCTCTGTTAAAAATGCCATTGTGAAAAAAATAAGAAAAAATCATTTATAAAACTTTCGTTGTTGATTATTCCTGTAATAATATTACAAAAATAATAATATTCCTGTTTAAAATTCTCAGAGGAATTTAGGGAAGCAATGGTGGTCGAGACCCATACTCACATGAGTAACTGGAATAAGTACAGTAATCAAATTGTGTGCCAGTAAAGTCACACCACTTGCAATCAGGGTCACTTTGGCATTCCTCTCGCGTCAAATACAGTGAACACTGCGATAACTTTCCATAACTTCCTGTAATCTCTTCAGATTTCGAAGCGCTTAGACCATCATTGTCTGTGACTGTAAGAGTAACCCTATTCCTTCCTCCCTCCAAGGCAAGTGAAATATACGGCCCTGTTGCCCTATAACTATTCCTATCGCTATCTAAGAAATCAACCTGCCAACTATATGTTTGGATATATCCATCAGTGTCATAACTGCTTGTCGCATCAAAATCACATTCAGTTATGCCTTCGCTATTTTCCTGACAATCATATGTAAAATCAGCAATAGGCGATTCCATACAGTTTTCCTGACTGCCCTCATATATTGCAGAACTCCTCCCGGCTTTGCAACACCTTAAAGCACCTTCAAAAAGCTCATTGCCAGATGAATCCAAACAGGCAGAGTCACAGTTTTTGCATGGGTCTTCTGGGTTTACCTGCTTTTTTGCATAGCACTCTATGGCTGCCTGCCTACATATGGAAATAGAACCGCTTTTTTGAAAGCCAGGCACTGGACTCAACATGAAATAAGAAACAGCTGCAACAATGCCTAAAACAACTGCAACAATCACCAGATATTCCAAGGAGCTTTGAGCTTTCATCACTATAAGATAGAGACAGTCAATTAATAAATCTTTCTACCATGCTAATTCCTTGAGCCACTGCTCTGGCTTGTTCACATATTTTATCAGCTGAACAGCCAAAGCTTTCTTTAAGAAGTCAGGTATAGAAAAAAACTTCCCTGCCCTGCTGCTTTCAAGAACGTGCAAATCCACTAAAAGACTTAAATCTTCCTCAACAAGTTTGCCTACATTAAATTGCAAATCATCTAGCCATGCTCCACCATTCTTAAGTATATAAAGCAAAGCGTTGATTGCGTATTTGTGCGCCCTCATGTCCCTCACTATTTCGGCAAGAGATATCACACTAGATCTTCCTGTAGGGGTTACTATAACATAAGAAGGGACAGAACACTTTGGGCATATCTTCCATTCGTCTATTTTATCGCCTTTAAGAACGACTGTTAACGGATAATTACACTCAGGGCAGAAAAGAGTCTTCATGCTCTTGAAAAGGCATTGCAGATTTAAAAGAATTTGCCTGAATAGCACAATTCTTTAAATACATTAAGATACTAATCTTAACCATGAAAAGAGCGCAAGGCTCATTAGAATACCTCGTGTTAATAACAGTTGTTCTTGGTATTTCAGCAGTAGTAATTATGTTCACGCTTGGTGCTTTTGGGACACAAAAAACTGCTGGTGATTTAAACAAATGCAAAGCAGCGGCAAGCCAATGCCTATCGCAGCTCCTTACTGGAGCCTCTGATTGCCCTTTCTGTGAGGATGCTTGTATAGATGCACAAGGCAGAGACATCCAGAGTCATGAAGCAGGTTGCGGTGTAGCTTGTCAGCTTTGCAAAGAGGGAAAGGTAAATATGATAGGTGTTGGGGTGGAAAGCGGAGGACAAGTGACTCCACAGTGCGGAAATAGCATTTGTGAAGCTACTGAAAACTGTGAAAACTGTCCTCAGGACTGTGGATGCCCTCCAGGGCAGGTATGCCAGAACGGACAATGTGTAGAAGAAGTGCATAAAGCAATCTGTGGAAACGGTGTTGCAGAAGAGGGAGAGGACTGTGATGGTGAAGACCTAAACGGCCAAAGCTGCCAGAGCTTGGGTTATGACAAAGGGACGCTTAGATGTGATGCCAATTGTCATTTTGACAGTTCTGAATGTAAATATAACAAAGTTCCTATAGTGGACTTTTCCCATTTATGCATGAAAATAGGCTCGGATGCTTCATATACATGCTATTTTGTTGCATCGGTCAGAGACGACGAGGACATAAGCGATTGGAGCGATGAACAATTTTTGTGGAACATTGAAACAGAAAGTGGAGGAATCGGTGTTATTGGAAAGGAGGTTGAGCAGACCTATGCCTCCCTGGGAACCTATGATGTGAGCCTTACAGTAACTGATAACTTTGGTGCAAGCAACAGCACATCAAAAGCTGTTGATTTATGCAGGGCATTAACGTTAAAAACACAGTGCGAGCAGGAAGAGAACTGCGAGTGGTATACTCCTCAGCTTGGTATGGCCTACTGCAGGACAAAAACTGGCATTGACTGATACATATGTTCAGCAGGCATATCTATAATTCTTGGAAAGAAAAGCAGATAGCAAAATACAAAGAGATAACTGCGGAGCTGGAAAAGCTTAACTTGTTAGAAGATGCAAGTAAAAAAACAATGCTTGACATTGGCATAGGCCCTGCTTGGCTGGAAGAGTATCTAAGAAAAAAGGGATATAATTTCAAAGAAATAGTTGGTATAGACATAGATGAGAGCATAAAAAAGGTCAAAGGGATTAATTACATCATAAGCAGCAAACCTGCATTAAAAAAGACATTTGATTTTGTTTTCTGCATAGATGCCTTGCATCTTGTTGATTATGACATAACTGCCTTTGCCAGAAGAGAAGGTATTTTAGTGGTCTCTGTCCCGTTGCGCTTTTCAGATGAACTAGCAAAGCTTAATAAAATAAGAGTATTAATTAAGAAAGAGATAGGAGACAAAGAAAAGGACCTGCTCGTAGTAGCTGAAAGAAAGTGATTATATGCAGGACAAATCAAGATATGATAAAATAATGGAGATATGTCTAAAGAGGGGGATATTCTACCCGTCTTCAGAAATATATGGCGCGTTTGCTGGTTTTTATGATTATGGAAGCATTGGAAGTAGGATAAAAAGAAGGTTAGAGAATTACTGGCGCTCGTACTTTTTAAAAATAGAGGAAAATATCCACGAAATTCAGCCATCTGAAATAATGCCAGAAAAAGTTTGGAAAGCCAGTGGCCATCTTCAACACTTTACAGACCCGGTGGTCGTGTGTAAAAAATGCAAAATGCGGTACAGGGCTGATGAATTGTTAGAGTCAATACTAAATGAATCTTTTGAAGGCTTGTCCGAGAAGGAAATGGATGGAATCATAAAAAAGCACAAAATAAAATGCCTAAAATGTGGTGGAGAGCTCAGCAACACTGCTCATATAAATCTGATGTTCTCCTTCGAGGTTGGTTTTAACAGTGGTGTAAAAGCTTTCTTGAGGCCAGAAACAGCTCAAGGAAGTTATGTGAACTTTAAGAGAGAATATAAAGTAAACAGGGAAAGGATTCCTCTTGGTTTAGCAATCGTGGGTAAAGCTTTTAGGAACGAGATAAGCCCGAGGCAGGGCCTGTTCAGAATGAGGGAATTCACACAAGCAGAACTGCAAATCTTCATAAGACCAGAAGACATTAAGGAGCATCCTGACTTTGATTCTATCAGAAATCTTGAAATGCCTGTAGTATTGGCTGAAAAAAGAAAAGAAGGGATTAAGAAAATGAAGGCCTCAGAATTAGTAGCAATGGGATATGGGAAAAGATATGTCTATTACATGGCAAAAATTTTGGAGTTCTTTCAGGGTCTTGGTATTGAAAAAATGAGGTTTTGGGAAAAGAACGAGGAGGAAAAGGCGTTTTACAATAAGTACCACTTTGACTTAGAGGTTTGGTTCAACTCTTACAGCGAATACAAGGAAGTGGCTGCTTGCCATTACAGAACAGACTATGATTTAAGCAGGCACCAAAAATATTCTGGAGAAAAAATGGAGATAAACAAGGGAGGAGTTAAATTCATCCCACATGTCGTAGAGCTTACTTTTGGCATAGACAGAATGCTCTTTTTATTGCTTGACAGCTTTTACAGAGAGGAGGAAAAGAGAAAATATTTTGCCCTGCCAAAGCAGGTGGCTCCTTATATAGCAGCTGTTTATCCATTAGTAAATAAGAATGGGATAGATGAAAAAGCTCTTGAAATTTATGAAGCACTGAAAAAAGACACAGAACTGTTCTATGACAGCAGTGGAAGTATAGGAAGAAGATACGCAAGGGCAGATGAGATAGGGATACCTTTTGGGATAACAATAGATTATGACACATTAAAAGACAACACTGTAACAATAAGAGATAGGGACAGCACAAAGCAAAAAAGGGTCAGGATAGAAAAGCTAAAAGAAGCGCTTATTTAGCTGTTTCAACACTGTGGGCCTCTTTGTAGAATTGCCATGCTAAGATTATGACAACGATAGCTCCTACAATCACAAGCATACAGAGAAATATTATAACCTCAGCCGGAGTCATGGCCTACCATCCCCATATATGTTATGGATAAAGCTCCTGTAAATAAAAAAGTATCGGGCAGTATCTTCTGTTAACTTATTGTTGGTTAAACAATTGCGAATAAGCCCACGAAGTGGGTTTGGATGTAGCGTAGCGAAATCGTTTATCCGCTGTTAAGTCCCCGCGAATACTTGGAGTGGTTAAGCAATCCGAAGGATTGCGAAGAGCTGCCTGAAGCCCGCTAAAATTCAAACATTTCTTAAATCCTTAATTGCTTTATCATACCATTTCTTGACAATTCGTCGTGCTTTTTCTGAGGTCATTCTATTATACATCCAATCAAATTTTTGTTTTACCTTTCCCTTTCCGATTTTCTTTGCCATATTCAGAAAAACTGGGATGTTATTTTCAAAAAAGCTAATACTGTCCGCGTCTTTTAATAAATTTTGATCCGCATTTCCCCCTTCTTCATGCTTTGAAACCAGCATTTTTACTCTATCAATTATCTCCGGATTCGCACCTTGTTTCCTTAAAAATTCTTCAATAATTCTTGCGCATTCTTTCTGATGTTTTTCAATAAGTTCTTTATCTGTAAATTTCATCTGATGAAGTTCTTTTTGTATTTTCTTCCACCTATGGGCAGTTCCTATATCATGCGAAATTGCTGCAATCAAAAGTGCTTCGTCCGCATTTGGTTTTAATTTTTTCACCCAATAAACAGTTCTTTCAAGATGTTTTATATGTTCCTTATATCCACACTCTTCAAAGGATTCCTTAACAAACTGTTTAACTTCATCAAATAACTTTGTCATAAATTCAATTAAAGAGATATTTTATTTAAATCTTATTAAAACGTAGGCTGAGGGCAATTTCTGCTAACGTTCCGGGAATATAAGAAGTTGTCGAAGGTAATCTTTTTGGCTAATTTCATATATTTAGTATGTTATGAAAAGTTTATTAATTTTTTCATTTCTACAAGTTCAAGATTTTTATTTCTTATCTCGCCAATGACAAGTTAACAGAAGCTGACAGCGAAAACTATATTAAGCATTATTAAGTAAATTTCAAATTCTAAGAAGATTCAGGAGGTATTCGCTGATGACGCGTGTTGTGGTTTACACTGCTCCAAACTCAGAATGGTGTGAAAAAGTCAAACAATTTCTAAAAGAAAACGACATAAGGTTTGATGAAGTTGACCTATCAAAAGAACCTGAAAGAATAAGAGAACTAGAACAAAAAAGTGGCCAAAGGGGAGTTCCTGTAATTGACGTGGACGGCGTTATAGTTGTTGGCTTTGATGAGGAAAAGCTGATAAAAGCGCTCCATCTCTAATCCAAAATGCCGTCCCTAAGTTTCTTGAATACCTCAAGCACCTCTTCAGGTGTTTTATTGTATTCAAAGCAAAGTCTGCTTAGCTCAACTGCTGTTTTGTTGTATGCCTTATACAGAAGCTCTGCCAGCTCCTTATCAATCTTGTGGGTCATTTCTATATCAAAATTACCGTCCATATTAATTACCTCTTAACCTCCAACTTAATTCTCCTCTCTTCTTTAAAGTCTGGGTTTTGAAGATTCAAAGCATCTGCATCCATAATTACCACAACATTCAAAGAATAAGATCCTTCTATAGCAGTATCACTCACGAAAACGTCAAAGTCAAATTTCCTTTTCTCGTCCATGCCGAAGTTTGCCTGATGTAATTCTATAGTATTGCTTGGCACTGTTATTGTGTTTGGGTCTATTGGAGTGACAGCAATGTATATGTATTTCATGTCCTTGCCTAAATTGTTGTTAAGCTCTAAAAAGAGCTTGCTTGATTCCCCTGCCTTAACAGTGGCCTTGTCAAAATAAAGCACAATGTCTGTGCTAGTGCTAAAAGGCGTGAAGTAGATTATAACGGAAATAACTGCAATGGCTAAAATCAGGGCTAAAATGGCTTTCTTGTTTGCGATGCCGAAAGAGGGTACAGATAACTTCATCGTAAAAAGTAAAGAATTAATCTAATATAACTGTTTTGCTTAAAACTTCTTTTTCAGGTGGTAGCCAGGTATCTCAATAAGACCTAAAAGCACGGCAGCATCTATAAAACCATGTGCATAAGACACTGCTTCAAGTGCTGTCTCTGGGTCCTTATCGTAATAATACTCTGCATCCTTCAAATAATCCCTAGCAAAATCAATCAGTGCTTTAGCTTTCTCATCCAGTATTTTCAATTCCTTCAGGCAGTCAGAAGTCATCCTAATACAGTAGTCCAGCTTTTTCATTGCTTCACCCTAAACTGCTCAAGAAATTCTCTCTCGAGGTCATGAAGAGCTGCAGGTATCACCAAGCAGTGCAGCCCATTGCCGAAAGCGAGATTTTGCAGCTCTACTGCTTTTCCGTATATTATATTCTGCTTAGTGCTACCCATCCTTGAACAAACAACAACTTCATCTATAACAGCTTCATCTCCCCTCTGTTTCTGTATGAAAAGCAGTCTCCTTATAGCTTCATTTGGGCTCATATACCTATTCTTAACAATATCAATATCAAGAAGACATAAGCTGTGAAGATTCATTTTTTTATTTCTTTTTATCACATCATAGAAACTTGTTGGCTTGTAATTCCCTTCCCAAAAGCTTATGGTTGTCGTTCTTCCGAACTTGTAAAACTGAAGCCCAGTGTCCAGCACTGCGTTCATTATGCCTGCATTGTGGACAATCTTAGTCTCTATCTTTTCCTCCCTTGCCCGTAGAATAAGTTCTGCATGGGTAGTTGCAATCATTGGGTCTCCTGGAACTAAAAGAGCAACGTTATGCTTGTGCGCATAGAGAAGGATCTTAGATGACTCTATGAACTCCCTATCTGCTCTCTGAATCTTTTTCCCTATAAGCTTTTCCAAGGCCTTCAAATCTTCCTTGTACAGCTTGCTTGTATAGGCCTCAAGAAAAACTAGGTCTGCAGAGCTTGCAAGCTCCAGTCCTCTTAGCGTTATGTCTTTCTCATCAGACAAACCAAGGCCTATCAAAAAAAGCATCTACCTCACCTATGGCGTTATCCTCTCAACCTTATAATAAACGATATCTCCCTCTTTATCGACAACTGCATATATCATTTTCTTTCTAACATTTTGGGCGAGGCGCACTGCCACAGAAAGCTGATTGGCCTCAAATATCCTATTTTCTGGAATTGCTTGGACAAGCCAGTCTGCGTGGCCAGAGCCTGGCTTTTTGCCTCTGGCATAGACTCTATAATGCGAACCAAATTTAAAACCAGTTTTAACACAGTATCCTCTTTCTCTCAAGTCCCTAAAAACATTATATTTCAGCGGAAACAGCTTATCTAGGCGGGTGAACAATTTGTACAATTCATCAAAGCTCTTTTTCTTTCCCCTTTCTGTGCTTACTGTAAAGCTCTTTCTCTTTTCCATAAGAAAAAGAGCCTCCTCTGGCATGAGCAGCAATCTGTTAGATATCTTCTCTCCATAGCCTCTCCTGAGTAGGTCCTCTATCAAAGCTTTCTCATCTTCTGTCATCCAAACCTGGTTGTTTAACAACAATGCCATAGATATATTTTAAATGCTTAAATATTTAAAGTGCCTCGTTCAAAAAATAGCTCGGTGAAATTGATGGGTGTTGCGCTCCAATGGTGAATAAACTAAAAGAATTTAAGAGCGCTAGCTTTTTCTTAGGAAAGCATTATAAAAAAGAGGAGAGTAGTGGTAAGCATGAAACTTGACCCATTTGGCGAAAGCGTTATAGAAGATTATAGGGATGTGATGCGAGCTTTTGCTATAAAGGAAATTCCTGTAGAGCTAATGCCTGGCGATAACTTTCTCTTTAGGAGAAAAATAGTCTTTGCCCACAGGGACATAGAAAGAATAATTGATGCGCACCGTAAAGGAAAGGAATTCGCCATTATGACTGGGATAAAACCGAGCAATAATTTCCATCTTGGCAGTAAGTTAGTTGCTGAACAAATAAAATACTTCCAAAGGCTGGGAGCCAAATTGTTTTACTGTATAGCTGATTTGGAAGCATTAATCACGAATAAGATAGCTTTGGAAGAACAGAGGGACACGGCAATAGACAACATAGCTGACCTCTTGGCTCTTGGCGTAGACGCATCTGAGAAAAGAGCCTACTTTTACAGGCAATCTAAGCAGACAAGAGTCAATAACATGGCCTTTGTTTTCTCCAACAATGTAACCAACAACATGATGAGAGCCATATATGGGGAAAAGGATATAGGGTATTATATGGCAGCGCTGATACAGGTGGCTGATATATTACTGCCCCAGATGCCTGAATTTGGAGGCCCAAAGCCAACTGTGGTTCCTGTTGGGATTGACCAAGACCCACACATAAGATTAACAAGAGACATAGCGCCAAAGCATGGCCTGATATCTCCATCCAGCACTTATAACAAATTTATAAGGTCGCTGTCTGGAGACAGTAAAATGAGCAAAAGAGATGAAAGTTCAATGATAACGCTAAGCGACACTGAGGAAGACATTGAAAGAAAAGTTATGAATGGGTTTACAGGCGGGAGGGCTACTGTAAAAGAGCAGAAAGAGAAGGGAGGCCAGCCTGAAAACTGCCCTATATATGAGCTGTTTTTATTTCACTTGGAAAAAGATGATAAGAAACTAAAAGAAAGATATGAAGCATGTAAGGCAGGCAAACTACTGTGTGGAGACTGTAAAAAAGAGGCAATTGGGCGGCTGAAGAAAATGCTTATGGAGCATCAGAGAAAAAAAAGAAAGCTTATGGACAAAGCCAGGAGCATTGTAGATTCTATGTAAAGCGTTTTATGTACCAGTCATACCCATCTAAAAGCGCTTCTATAGAGTCCTTTGATGCCTTCCAGGCAAGAGCTTTGCCTATCTTTTCAGAGGAGACATAATGTCCTTTATACAAAGACATATATGACCACTTGTGGATGTCGTATAAGCCAGTTCTCTCAATTATGTTCATAACAGGCAGGCCAATTAAAGGAGCCACGCTGATTACTTTCTTGCCGAAGCCAGCGTGGTCCAAAAGGGCCTGCATAATTTCCCTTGACGTCGGAGCGTCTCTTGGAGACAGATTATAAGTGTCTTCAAAGCGACTTCTGTTTGATTTTATTAAGCTAAAAACAGCTGAAACAAGGTCTGAAACATGGAGTATCTGATATGGCTTGTTTCCCTTGCCTATTATTGGTATGCTCCTGCCAGTCCTGGCGAGATCATATAGTTTCTTATAGGACCTCAAGCGACCCGGGCCGACGAAAGTAGTTGGTCTTAATATAGATATTAGCGTCCCTCTTCCCATATAACCGCGGCATAAGCTTTCTCCTATTACCTTGCTCCTTGTATATGCATCAAATGCCTTCAGTGGAAAGCTTTCTGTGATTGGAAAGTTTTCTGGAAAGCCGTAAATCTCAGTGCTTGACAAAAAAATGAAGCGCTTGACCTTGTTTTTTATTGAAGATTCCAGCAGATTTTTCGTGCCTAAAACATTTACTGAAAAAATTTCCTCTTTCTTAAAGTGTGGCATTGCAGCTGCTGCGTGGATTACTATATCTACCCCTTTTGTAAGCTTATCCACCAGAGAGGCATCTCTGATATCTGCTTTCTTGAAAACAAATCCCCTTGCCTTCTCAGATGCTTCCTTAAGGTCAATGCCAAGCACCTTATATTTTTTATTTAGCAAATAATGAAGCATAGCAGTGCCAAAAAAGCCAGAACTGCCTGTTATCAAAACCTTTTTTGCCATCAGACTACCTCAAAATTAATCGAGTCTCTCTTCAATTCCTTTGCTATTTTATTGGCGAGAATTGAATTCCTCATTAAGACAAGGTCTGCTTTTTTTAATACATAATATGCTTTTATCTTGGTAAACCAACTACCCCATTCAATAAAACCTTCAACATTTTTTCTTTTGAATTTCTTCTTGTAAGTGTCCATAACATTTTCAGCTGCTTTTATCCTGCCCCCTATGAAGCCAGATGGAACGTCTTTTAGCTCTGCTTCATCAACGACATAAAGCAATATAATATGCTCTGCCTTCCTCGCTTTGTTCAGAAAATCGTCTTCTGATTCTTTCTCGGTTAATATCGGAATTACATACGTAAGCTCAGCCATAAGGACACCTATATCGCCTTATAAATGCCCTTTTTCTTCTCAAAAATCTTTCCCTCGGCCTCTAAAAAGCGTATAGCAGCTAGGCACAGCTCCTCCTTATACCCTAAACTCTCAGCCACTTGCTTCACACTCTTCTCTGATGACAAAGCTTTTAGAATCTTATTCTCAACCTCGGCAAGTTTTTTTCTGCTTATTAGGTAATACTTTTTGTCAAAGCCCTTTATTCCTAAGAAATCGTTCTCTCTCTTGTGTTTCATAATTTCTTCATTTACCTTTTTTGCCTCTGCATCATCTTCCATTATATGATACCCTTTTCTCTCCAGCTTATTTATCAATTCGCTCTCCTCTTTCTTTACAAATGCTCTGTCTATGCCTACCATTTCTTTTCCCTTGCTCTTGTACTCAAACAGTATTTTTTTCTTAAGGAGTTGCTCATAAGCTCTCTTCTCTTCTTTGCTGAGGCTGGAGAGAAAAGCATCTTTCTCGCGTTTACTGTGCGGTATCTTCATTGCTTTTTCAATCACCTTCCTCTCAAGGTCTTCCTTTTCCCCTTCTTTAACAGAGACAACATAAAGGCGAGGGTAAACTCTTACAAAGTTCAGCTCCTTGTCTTCACTGATGCCTAAATCATCAACAACTTCTCTTGGAATTTCTGTATAAAGCCTGCCTTTAAATTTATGAATTTTTGCCATGCTAATATAGGAGATAATCTGCTTTTTAATGATTGATATTTATTACAGCAATAGGTAGAGAACGAGAGACACTACAGGAGGCAAAACAACATTGTCATCAAATGGAGAGAAAAGTTCCACTAAAGACGCAGCCAAAGAAGAGAAAAAAGCAGCTTTGACATTCGTTAAGAGTATCATTAAAAGAAATGCAGAAAGAAAACCGCTCGCAGTTCCGATTACTGTCTTTCTCTTGTAAATTCTTATTCTGCCAAAGGCCTTTCCAAAAACTGTTGAGAAACTGTCAAGAAATGCCAGAATGAGAATGGAATAAAAAACAATGTGAACAGGAAAGAAAAGCAGAGAAATGAAAGCGCCTATGAAAAAGGAGAGAACGCCTTGCCCAGGTATAAGCGCATTTTCTCTTTCCATTTGCTTAAGTAGGTAAGAGAAGATAAAGACCTCGTGCTTCTCGCATAGTTTGGCTATTACCAAACCTGCGATAATAATTATTCCTGTTGACAGAAGAGCAGTACTGCTAAAAATTAACACAGAAACAGCTACAACTGTCCCGAATATCAGGTGAACGACATTCCTTTTGAATTCCCTATCCATAACCCTCTTACTCAAAAGGGCTTAAAAAGATTACGCGACAGCAGAGTGAAGCATTTATAACCTGTAGGAGCAAAAGATAAATGATGATGAGACATTACGAAAACCTTTGCGCGATATGTAAGGGAACAAGACTGCTTTGTGGCAGGCCGAAATGTCTATTTGAGAACACAAAAATGTATCCAGAGTTTGCTGAGATAGCTGAAAAAGAGGGGTATGCAGACATAGCAAAGAGGTTGAGAGCAATAGCAATAGCAGAAAAGCACCATGAAGAGAGGTTCAGAAAACTGTTGGATGAAATAAAAAAAGGCACAATGTTCAAAAAGGAAAAGAAGGTATACTGGGTTTGTATGAAATGCGGATATATACATGAAGGTGAAGAGCCTCCAGAGATATGCCCATCATGCAACCATCCAAAGAATTATTTCGAGTTAACGTGCGAGGAATATTAGAAGTGCAGCAAAGAAAGGTATAAATGCAGAGCATGTGAAATATACAGTGGCGGGGTGCTTCTTTGATAAGAAAAAAGAGGATGATCAGAGAGCTTAAGGATGGAGAGTTGATATCAGATATATTTGTGGTCAAAATAAAGAGAGGAATGTTCCCATACAAAAACGGCCACTACTTCCACCTGATACTGACAGATGCCTCTGGCGAAACAATGAACTACAAATACTGGGGAGGACAGGATGAGGAAAAAGTTAGAGGCATATACGAATCAATAAAAGCAGACGACGTGGTTCTCGTAACAGGAAAGGTGCAGAGCTACAGGGGCAATTTGGAGATATCTGCTGATGAATCTTCTGAAATAAGGGTTCTAAAAGAAGGAGAATATGACGTCAATGACTTCATAGAAAAGGAACACAGGGACATAGGTGAAATGCTGGCAGAGCTTGACAGGAAAATTGAAAGCATCAAAAGCAATGAGCTAAAAACGCTGCTAAAAGCTTTTTTTGTTGATGATTTGCAATTTAGGAAGAAATTTAGCGAACATCCTGGAGCTATTATGATACACCACAATTGGAGAGGGGGGCTGTTGCAACATACATTAGAGGTTGCGGATTACTGTGAACTTGCATCCAAGCATTACAGGGACTTGGACCGAGATCTGTTGATTGCAGGTGCCTTGCTGCACGACATAGGAAAGGTCAAGGAGATAGTAACAACAACAAGAATAAAAGGGAGCAGGTCAGGGCAACTGCATGGCCATATAACCCAAGGTGTGATAATGCTGAGCGAGAAGATGAAAGAACTGGGATTAAGTGAGGACCTAAAAGACAAGCTTATTCACATAATGATATCCCATCACGGTGAATTAGAGTATGGTTCTATAAAGGCGCCTATGTTTCCAGAAGCATTGGCTGTTTATCTCGCTGACTTGATGAGCTCACAAATTACAGAAATAGTTGAATTCAGAAGAAGGTCAATAAGCAAAACAGAGGACGACTTTATGTACAGCAAAAGAAGAAGTAGAAACATCCTGCTCAAATAGTCAAGGCAATAACTTCCTGGCAAGCTCCTCCTTTTTCTCCCTTTCTCTTTCTAACCTGCGTTTTAGCTTTTCCAGCTCCAGGGGAGACTTGACATTCCAGCGTAGCATTATTCCCAAAACCTTTCGCCTGAGTCTTGGGTCTAAACGCTGTAATCCCTTCTCTGCCAGGAACCTCTCTTCGTCTGCTGTTCGTCTCCTTTTTGCTATTTTCGTGTATTCATCTATTTCTCTCAAGGCAGCGTCAACCATAAAAATATCCTCTTGCAGTGCCTTTACTTCCTTATCCAACTGTTTGATCGTCTTGGCGACATCTCCTGCTTTCTTTGCAAGCTTAGCTGCCTCAGAAACCTCTCTTGTCTTTGCTGACTCCCTCAATTCTTCCAACTGTTGTTTTGTTAAGCTGTCTCTAAATTCCCTGATTGCCTCAACCTTGTGTGAGAGAGGAACCCATGGGTTTTTAAGAAGCTTGTAAAGAGAAGGGTTCATCAGTAATGCTCTGGACGGCACACCTTCAGACTCTGCTATTTTCTTTATGCTTTCTGACAGCTTCCTGCTAAATTCTTCGCCGTGCCACTTTTCTGCATTCTTCCCTTTCACATTTTTCCTTTTTCTCACAACATCACCTCAACAGGTTATCTCTAGCTTTTTCCAACTCCTCTTCAAGCTGTTGCTGTTGCTTTGGCAGTTCCTTATTAGTGACTGAAACCCTCAGAGGAACACCATATTTTTCTGCTAACCGCTTCAAAAAGCTCTTTTCTTTACTATTTAGAGTCCTCACTAGAACAGACAATGGCTTGCCCCCTGCCTGATATTCTGCTACATTTTCCAGCAAAGCATGGGTAAATTTCAGCTCTGTTTCAAGCTCCCCCAGTTCAGCTCTTTTATGTGTGATCCCCCCTCCAATAAAGGATTTCTTTCCTGTCTTTTTTCTTATTTTTATCTTTTTTTCTTTATCCCCTTCTTTAAGCGGTGGCATCCTTTTTCTTCTCTCCTCAATCGCTCTTAGTAATATCTTCGACCTCTCTTTTGGTGGAAGGCTTTGAATGAATAGCTCAAGTGTTCTCAGACCTCTGCTGCTTCTTTCCTTCCTACTTTCCTCTAATGAGCTCATAACCTCTCTGGGTATCTCTTTGGGATCCAAACCCTTATATCTCAAAAGAGCTTCAGGGCCTCCTTTTACAAGAATCTCAGTTTCTATCCTGGTGGAATTTTTTTCTTCATTTCCTATATTCCTTCGCTCTCTTTCCCGTCTCACAAGATACTGTGCTTTTCTTCCCATATGCCTCCTCTCTTTTATTAGAAAGCCACATTATAAAAATCTTTCATTTTTTGTAGAAAGCATTTTTAAACATTACTGCAGTAAATTAACTGTGGGCGAGAAAGAAGACAGGAAGACTCCGATGTCCAGGTATTTCCTGCATATAGTGACATCAGTACTGCTCTCCATTCTTTTCATAATCCTTTTCAGCATACCCTTAGAAAAGATTCCACCTTTTATGCTCTTCTCATTAATAGGGGCATTGACTCCTGACATTGACCAGTTCCTGAAACTTGGGCACAGAAACCCATTGCTCCACTCATTTTTAATCCCTTTTTTGCTATTCCTAGTAAAACCCAAACACTTAATATTCACTGCTTTTAGCGTTGGCTATTTAGGCCATCTCATAGATGACATGTCAAAAACAAGGCAATACTGGGTAATAGTAAATGAAAGGGTAGGCCTTGCATTACTCTGGCTAAGCGCTTTTATCATAATTGCCATGCTCTTTGGATGGAACCCACTATCTGTGCTGAGTATTAAGTAAGTTTCTTATTTTTTGAATCTCAGCCTTGGCGAATTCTTTCAAAAAAGAGGTGTTTTCATCGCAATTGCCTTCGATATATCTATACATCTCTTTAGCAGTAGTTATTAGAAGGCTGTTTATTTTGTTTCTACTTCTAAACCTTCGCCTTAATAAAAGAACAATGTTGTTGTTATCGTGCCTTCTATCTTCCCCAACATCTTCAATGTCATTGCGTATAAGTTGGATGGCTCTAGCATAAAGAAACAAGTCTAACTTTACATTCTTCTTACATATGGCTTCTGACACTGCTGCATAAACCTTTAAATTTTGCGCTTTGTTTAATTGGTTTTCTTTTATGAATTTTATCAGTTCATGGTCAGAATTCAATTTTTTAAACCTCCTTGATAAGAGTGCCTCGTTATATGGAATATTAACTAACGGTTTTAATGTAATTTTTATGGCATCGAGAATCCGCTCTGCAAGTATCTTTTTTCCTATCAAAGAAGATAACAAATCTCTCTTATCGGCAAATTGCTTGGTTAAAATTTTATCCATTAACAAAACAAAGCTAACAAATTTGACTATTTCATTGTATAAATATAATTCTTTACTATTATCATACTGTAGATCCAGCGTATCATCAATGGTCCAAAAGATCCTTTCGAGGTCCATTAGAACAGTTTCAAGAAAAGAGAGTGTACCGGAATCAACTCGCCTATTTCTAAAATACTCTAGAAACAAAGGCACTTGGCTGTCATGGTTTTTTATTTGAAGTTCTTCTACCTTTTTAAACGATTTTTGTATAAGGTCTTTATCATCTGCTTTGTTCATTTACTACACCTTCGGTAATCCTACCTTTCTTAGGAATTCTTTTTGTTGCGGAAGTACATAATCAAGATCCAACTGTTCAGCGTACAAATCAGAAACTCCGAACTTTTCATGTGCTCTTTCTGTGCCTGTTATAAAAACACATTTTTGGCCATTTATTGCTTGGCAGTCGGTCTCCAAACAATTGACTATCTGCATATGACAGGCAGTACCACCACCTGCATTTATGCCCCTAAGGAAAGTGTCTACTGCTTTTTTAGAAGGGTAAAAAGCCTCCGCGATTGGATTGTTTATAATGTAAAAATAACTATATTCTTTATCATGATAATCAATAGTTTTATAATCCCCAAAGCCAGCTAAAGAAGCAATATCCATTCCCCATTTATACCTTTCTTCAAAGGTCTTCAGACCATATTCCTCCACAAATTTTTTAATGTACAAATAAGCAATTTTCCATGCCCAAAGATAAACATCGTCTCGGAGAGTTGGACTATTTGATTTCTGTACTGTCTTTTCCATCTCAACAAAAAAAGAAGTTGGAAGCATTGCCACTCTTTGCCCAAGCAAAGAAATATCGCCTTCGCTGATCTTAAGTTGACCTGAAATTAGCCATTTACCAAAAAGACCGTATGCGCCGGACATAAATGGCATTTTATCACTTCATTATGATTGAAGGTCCATGCTCTACAAATATCTCAAAGCCTTTTTCGGTGAGGTCATAATCAAAAATACCGTGCGTGTGTTTGGTCTTCCTAAGCTTCTTAATCTCAATGTTGCCAAACTTTTTTTGTCCGATAGATGAGTAATGTAAGACTATCAAACCATCGACTAAAAATTCTGCAACCCCATATCTCGAATATTTTGTGCTGCCATCAAACTCAGATGTTAAGATTGTTGTTAATCCTAATTGTTTCAAACTGGATATCAATTTGTACAACATCTTTCTAACTATTGCCTCTGTTGGCACCATAACAGATGAAGGCAACCTCAAAGCTGATAGAGGCAACTCATTTATGACTGATTTATATGTTGAAGCAAATAGCTCCAAAGATGAAAAAGAGTCAATAACTAACCTGTTGGCCTTTATTTGCTTTGCTGAGTTTTTTATCCGTGAGATGAGTTCTTTAATCTCAGTGCTCCCTTCAAATGTTATCATTGAAAATTTTTTTTCATTGGATACTTTCTCAAAGTCCATCCCAAAAGCAGACATAGATGTGTTTATCTCATTAAAATCTTCTTCTGAACTGACATAGATAGCATTTTCTCCATAGTCAACTATGCCTTTATATAGGTATTGTAGAGAAAATGTGGTTTTACCTGTGCCTGGACCTCCTGCCAAAAGAATTATACTATTTTTGGGGAAGCCTCCCGCCACTAGATCATCCAAGCCGAATATTCCTGATGAAACTCTATCACCTTTCATAAAAATCCCCTTCTTATTAAAGCAGGTAAATGTTTAAAAACTTTGCTAAAAATCAGCAATATCTGTTAATTTACGCAATCCTCCGTCACTCTAGTGTCCTTAAGAAATCTAGAACCTTTTGGTGTAAGGAGGTAGTAAAATAATTAACAACCTCTGTAGGTCTTACCCATTTTATTTCAACAAATTTATCACCGGCCTTCTCCTCACCACCCAAAACTTCGCAATAGTAGTATATTGAGAGGAATTCTCTTTTTTCCGGATATGTTTTAGCAAAGACAATTTTTTTAGGCTCAACCTCTAGTCCTGTTTTGATTTTAATCTGCTCTTTGAGGTAAAATTCCAGGTCATCAACATAGCCAGGCCTGCCTCCTGGAAAACACCAAGATAGCTCTTTGATGTAGGGGTCATTTTCCCTCTTGCCAATTAAAATCTTTTTAGTTTTGGGGTCATATATGATGCCCAATAAGTTTACCAAAAAGACTCCTTTATCAAATTGATTCCAATCCATGATAATATAATAATAAAAGATTTATTTAAATTTCTCTGGCACATCTTTTTAAACACCAACTGCTTAGCTTTTTTTATGAACCCAATTGATATAGTGGTGTTTTTGGTTGGCCTTGGCATGCTCATCTTCGGAAGCGACACAATAGTAAAGGCTGTTAAACGCTTTGCAGAGAGAGCAGGCATGAGCGAATTGCTGATAGGTCTTACTGTTGTTTCAATAGGCACAAGTCTTCCTGAAATAGCAACAAGTTTGAATGCCGGTTTCCACAACATGCTGGGCATAGAGGCCTCTGGCATTGCCATAGGAAATGCTATTGGAAGTAATATCGTAAACTTGACCTTGACACTTGGCATTGCAGGTCTCTTTGGTGTGTTAGCACTAAAAGAGAGGGATTGGTACAGGGATTGTGGGACAATGCTGGCTGTGATTGCAATGCTCTATGTATTTGCTGTTGACAATTTCATAAGCCCTCTAGAAGGTTTTGTATTAATTGGCATGTACTTTACATATGCTCAGCACATATTAAAAGGCATAGAAAAGCACGACCTATTCATAAGGTTAAGGAAAGAAGATATAAGGGACATTATCATTGGTTTTATTGGGGTGCTTCTCCTTATCTATGGGGCTAACCTTGTTGTTGAAAGCGGCATAAGAATATCAAATGCATTGAAGTTGGATGAGGTGATAATAGGGCTACTTATAGGCCTAGGAACTGCCTTGCCTGAGTTAACTGTCAGCATAACCGCGATATTGAGAAGGATAAATAGGCTAAGCGTTGGCACACTAATAGGAAGCAACATATTAAATCCAACATTAGTGTTAGGCCTTGGTGCAGTCGTAGCTGGATTCAAGGTGGAAAACCTAACGCTAAGCTTTGACCTTCCTGTTTTGTTTGTGATAACAGGCCTTGTGGCTGTCCTATTTGGCCTGCATGAGAAATTGAGGAAAAAATCTGCATTGCTCCTTATCTTAATTTACATCATGTTTATGACCACTCGTGTTCTAATGTGATTTTGCAAGAAGCAAGATAAGTCTCTTCAACAGCTCGGCAGGGATAGGAGAGTATCCCAACAATGGATTGTATTCAACAATGTCAACTGCTTTTATCTTCTCTATTTTTGAAATTTCGCGCCATAGCTCCTCAAAAGACATTCCACCGGGTACTGGGCAGCTTACGGGCACATTATCCAAAATATCCAAATCAATTGAGAGATATATGGGATTGTTGCCAAGAAGCTTACCTGTTATTCGAGATGAAAAGTCCTTCTCTTCCCTGCTCTCTTCCCTAACGCCTTTTATCCTCATTCTGTCTCCACCCACAAGCTCGAATATCCTTCTGTTAACGCATTCGTGGCTTTCCTTTATCCCGTAAGCTTCGTCTAGGAGGTCCCAGTGGGCATCATAACAAAGGTAATCCAAATCTCCAAAACTGTTAATCACCTCAAATACCGGGAAGCTTATGCTATGCTCTCCTCCAATCACAATATACTTAGCTTCTGGGTTTTGTTTATAGATGGACCTAAAGTCTGACTGCAAGTCATTCAATGTCTTCTTTGGATTACCGTGACTGACCAAAAGATTTCCTGCGTCATACAATTTTACGTCAGAGATACTACCCATCTCTGCTAAATATTGGTTAACAGATATATTGAAATCCTCTCTTATCCTAAGTGGCGCAAACCTTGTTCCAGGATATTCTGATACTGTGGAGTCAAACGGCACACCTAGAATAATTACCTCTGCCTCTTCTATTGAGTATATGTTTTCAGACAGAAGAGTGTTTTTAATAAGCATTTCATCGCCTCTTTCTCCACAGCTCTCTCTTTTTTGAAAGCAGTTCCTTGGCTATATCAAGCAATTCCTGTCCTAATTGCAAGGCCTCCTGAGCAGTCATTTTGAACGCCTTTTGAGCCTGCTCGTCTTGCAATCTTATCGTAACACTGCCATCTCTCGGAAAGCCACCTTTCAGCTGTGGTTCCTCTACCTCTATTTGAAGCATATTCCTATGTGCCTTGCCTTCTTTGTCGTGCCAAAAATGAGGAATCTGACCCACTATTGCCATGCCTATATTATGATTGCAAAAACTTAAAAAGCTTAATCAACTTAAGAAAGTCATGGCAAGGAGAAGGCTTCAGAGATACTACGAGGAATTCAGAGACAAAAAGATTGGAAGCTTTAAGCAAGAATTGGAAAAAGAAGGTCTTTCAAAAGCAGAGATAGAAAGGATTATAGGAAGGCTTTCGGAGATATTGCCAGAGGAAAGGAAAAATATATCGGACAAAGCAAGAACAATAATGGATGAATGGCAAAGGGGTTTAGAGGTTTCCAAAAGCTATAGAAAAGACATAAAAAAGATAAAGAAAAGCTAAACGCGTATGCTATATGTGTGCTTTCTTCTTCCCTTTCTCCCTATTCTTGTGCTGTGCTTTGCCTTCAAGTTATACTTCTTCTCAATTGCTTTAACGATTTCCTCTCCTGACTGCTTGTGAACATAGAAAAAGTCGGTTCCTTCCCTTGTTTTCTTTTCCCAAAAAGCAGCTGCTCTGTCGTCCAAAGCGCGGAGTTTTCTCGTGCTGTGCCTGATGTCTGCCAAGAGCTTTTCATAATCCTTTCTGTTGCTGCCTTTCTTTCTTCTCGCTTGTATCTTCACTTCATGGTAATTGCCGTGAAGTTTAGAACAAGTATCACAGACCTTGCCTTTTATTTTCAAGGGAAGCTCTTTCTCTATTTTAAACGGAATCTGCTCCTCTGCATCAATAAAACCAGACACGGTTATGACAACAGAATTGTAAGCAGCATCAACGTCTATTTTCGTCTTGTAAAGCTTGCTCTTCACTTTTGAGGCTATAACCTTCTGCAAACTGTTGTATGTTGAGGGCAAGCACTTGCCCTTATAAAAATACTTACCACAGTGGGGGCAACGCTCGACCACTACTTTAGATGGAAAGCTCACCAATTCAGTGCTATGCAGTTCTTTATAGCAATCCACACACAGGCCATTGTAAAAAGGCCTATTAGTTGCCCCACATCTCGGGCAAAATTTTTTTTCTTTATCTGCCATCGCAATCACATTTTTAGAAGAAGTTTATAAGTATTTATTTATTACGAAGTCATCCCCTATTCTCGGAGCAAAAGCATAGTAACCTTCATCCCTTGCCCACTGCTGTAGCTTCTCTGTTTTCTCCTCATCACCGTGAACAGCGAAAATAAGCTTGGGGTCAACCTTTTTTATGAAGCTGCGCAGGTCATCATCATCTGCATGAGCGGAAAAGTCAAACTTCTTTATTTCCAGATGAGACATGTCTATTTCATAACCATCAATATTTATTCTCTTAGTGTCCAAAAGCATTCTTCCTGGTGTTCCCTCTACTTGATAGCCAGTTATGAAAACTGCTGAACCAGGTCTGTCTCTCAGCTTTAAAAGATACCAAAGAACATGACCGCCCTGGAGCATGCCTGCAGGAGAGATTATAACACTTGGCTCTTTCAATGCCAATCTTCTCTGCCTCTCAGTAGTAATCCATTCAACGGTTTTTAAGGCCCTGTATAAATCATCATAATCTCTCACATAGTCTGGAAATTCCAACATAATTTCTGAAACGCTATTGCTCATCCCATCCATATACACAGGATAATCAAAGTTATGGTCACTTAACACAGCTGCCAATTCCTGACTCCTGCCAACAGCAAAGGCTGGAAGCAAAACATTTCCCCCTTCATCACATATGCGTTGACAATCTGCCACAAATTCCTCTTCAAGCTTGTGTCTATCGGGGTGCTTTTCACCAGCGTATGTGCTTTCAATTATCAATACATCAATGTTCTTGAAATTAGACCTAGCAACCTTGTGCATATGCGTTTCCTTCAGCTTAAAGTCCCCTGTGTAAAGGAGGTGGACATCATCAAAATGTATGCTTGATATGGCAGCTCCTATTATGTGCCCAGCATCGCCAAACTCAAGTGAAATGCCTGCCCCCAAGCTTTTTTCTCTGTCGTATGGCAAGGTCTTAACATTGTTTAAAAAGCGTTTTAAATGCACTTCATTGAAAAGCTCTTCAAAACCTCTTAACTTGCTCACTTTGATTGAATCGCGTATTAGCAACTCTGAAACAGGAAGCGTTGGAGGTGTCATATAGACATCAAATTCTGAGCGCTTGAATAAAAGAGGGAAAGCGCCTGAATGGTCCAAGTGAGCATGAGAAAGAATAGCCAAATCTATGTGCTTTCTAACTGGCAGAGGGAAAAGGTTTTCTTCAGGGTTTATCTTATTTCCATAATCCAAAACAATGTTTTTCTTCTTGCCTTGGACCAAAAAGGCCGATCTGCCCACTTCACGGCAGGCCCCTAAAAACTGAATCTCCAAAGTATCACCTTTGCTTGGATAAAGCCCTGTAACTTTTTATGGCTTTCCATAAGAAAAGGACTCAAATATATGCTCAGATTAGCTTTATATAGATTTGCTGCTTTAAAAGGAAGTAATGAAGATTCTTGATTTTGGCAGTTCAGAGAGGCTCGTAAAAAAATACAGGCTAAACACCCCCAAACAGATAGTGGTCAAAAACCTAAAGCAAGCGCTAAATGCTGCTAAGCAGATAAGGTATCCTCTGGTGATGAAGCTCTTAAGTGATAAGCTAGTTCACAAGACAGATGTAGGTGCTGTAATCACGGATATAAAAGATGATGATGATTTAGAGCAAGCTTTTTATGCTCTCCAAAAAGTAGCCAAGAAACACAGGATAAAATTTGAGGCAGTGCTGGTTCAGGAAAAATTAAAGGGCATTGAATTCATTGTAGGAGGAAAAAAGGACCCGCAATTTGGGCCTTTTGTGCTCTTTGGTTTGGGAGGAATATTTACAGAAATAATTGAGGACATTTCAATAAGAATCTGCCCTGTGAGCCGAATGGATGCAGAGGAAATGGTCAATGAAATCAGAGGGAAAAAGGTGATGGATGGAATAAGAGGGCTTCCTCCAGTGAATAAGAGGCAGCTTGTTGAAACCATAATCAAAGTATCAAAAATGATGGAAAAAGAGAAAATTGCAGAGATGGACCTGAATCCAGTTATATGTAATGAAAATGCTTGCTATTGTGCTGATGTTAGGATTGTAAGGGAATGAGCAGGCGCAGTTTTAAATAATTTGGCAGAGAAAAATATTATTAGATGGGCAGCAAAGAGGGCAGCAGACTACTTGACTTTCTAAAAGCATTAATTAGGGTAGACATAGAGAATTATGAAAACGAAGGTAATGACAACATAGACCAAGTCATGATGTACAAGATTGTTAAGGAAAAAAGCAAATTCAGGTCCCCCTGGACTGGGACAATTGAACCGTAATCTTTATTATGCAAAGCTGTTTTAACTCATCTAGTGAGTAGATGAAAAGCGAAAAAATGAGGTTTTTCTTTAAACCTAAGAGAGTTGCTGTGATCGGCGTAAATAGGGAGAGCAATAAGATAGGACATACTGTTTTTAGGAATATGATTGAGTCCTTCAAAGGGGATGTTTTTCCTGTAAATCCAAATGCAGATGAAATCTTAGGCCATAAGGTTTACAGAAATGTGCAGGAGATACCATACCGCATAGACCTTGCTATAATAACAGTGCCTGCCAACCTCGTACCAGAGGTGCTGAAGGACTGTGGTAGAAAAGGCGTTAAAGCAGTGGTGGTGATATCATCTGGTTTTGGGGAGATAGGAGAGAAAAGGCTTGAAAACAGATTGTTAAGCATAGCAAAGAAGTATAAAATTTATATCATGGGCCCCAACTGTATTGGCATTTATGACAGTTCCTCTGGCATTGATACCCTGTTTCTTCCGAGATACAAACTAAGAAGACCAGAGAAAGGCAACATAGCATTTATAACCCAATCAGGAGCGATAGGTGGGGCTGTCCTTGATTGGATGGCTTATGAGGGGCTGGGCTTCTCTAAATTTGTTTCTTATGGCAATGCGGTAGATGTAAATGAAGCAGATATCCTTGAATACCTAGAGAACGACCCAGATACGAAGGTAATTGTCATGTATATAGAAGGCACAAAAAACGGCAGAAGGTTAATGGAGATAGCAAAGCGTGTCTCAAAGAAAAAGGTGATAATAGCCATAAAAGCAGGCAGAACAAAGGAGGGTCTCAAAGCGGTTGTGTCTCACACCGCTTCGCTTGGGGGAGAAGACAGAGTTTACGAAGCTGCCTTCAAGCAATCTGGAATCATAAGAGCAAATACGATAACAGAAGCAATAAATTTTGCAAAGGCATTTGTTGAACAACCTCTGCCAAAGGGCAATAGGGTTTTGATAATTACGAATGGTGGAGGTCTCGGAGTAATGGCTACAGATGCTGTGATAAGAAATGGCCTGGAACTCAGCAAGATAGAGAAGAAGAACGCTGTTGCTCTGGCCTCAAAGCTGCCTCATTATGCTGCCATAAACAATCCTCTTGACATTGTTGGAGATGCAGATAGCAAAAGATATTCGTATGCACTAGAGTATGCAGAGAAATCTGATGATGTAGATGTTGTCCTCTGCATAGCACTCATGCAAGCTGTAAGCTTAGATGCAGACATAATTGGGGTGCTTGGCGAGTTTAACAAGAAAAAGAAAAAGCCGCTATTAGTGTGCACTCTGGGTGGTGAATACACAAAGGTAACAACTAGAACCTTGCAAAAGATGGGAATACCATGTTATAAAACCCCAACAGAGGTCGTTAAAACAATAAGCGTGATGAACCAATACGCAGAGTTTTTGAGAAAACATTAATTAGTTTTTTATATTTCACATGAATAGAAGATAATGATGAAGGGATGGGTGATAATAGTATTAGGATTGATACTTGTCTCTTTCTTTTATGCTTTGTTGATAGTCGGTGGCTTCTTTAAGATAAAGCCTTACAGGGCAAAAATGGTTGGTGAGGGTGTCTTTGTATCTGTTGACAAAAATTGGTATGAAACAAATGAAAGCATAACAATTACATTTACAAACAACCTAAGTAATGCTGTTTTTCTTGATGGTTGCAGACCGTATGTGATAGAAGGGAGACCTGTAAAGGACGGTAGGATAATAAGCGACTGGGCAGTAGTCTGGGCACAGAACTGCAAGATAGAAAAAATAGCGTATAAGGTAAAACCTTATACATCCATTGATTTTACTATGCCTGCCTTCAATTTTGAGGGCGAATTAAGGGTTAGTGTTGATTACTATGAAGGTTGTGACAGTGGTAAGTCAATCTCATATTCCCACTGCAAAAACACGAGCACTGTGAGGTCTGAATCATTTATTATCATAACCTAAAAGCTCTTTCTTTTTTGCGTATCTCCTCTCAAATTCCCTGTCTAATAAAGCCATTATCTCGTCAGTTCTTCCCTCAGCAAGCAAATCCAGTATCTTTGAGACAGCTGGTCCCTTGTATTTTGTTGAAGCCAACTGCTCGTTTATTATTTCAAGTCCCATCTCCTCAACACTGCGCTTTCCCATATGCTTCTTATGGAGGTCTTTGACTATGCTCGCCAAATCCTCGCTTTCCATATCGTTAATGAAACTAAGTAGAGCTAAATCCCTGAATTTCTCTATAAGGCATCTCAAATCCAGGCGATTGCTTGACGAAGCTCTCTGCAATGTGCCTGAAAGCTTTATCCTAATCAAAGGCTTCTTTTCAAATTCAGATTTAAGTATTGACTCAATCTCTTTTTCAGCTTTTGATACTACTTCTGATGGCGCTGCATCCTCAAAGAAAAGTTCCTTGTATATAAAGGGTCTCTGGTGTTTTATCTTTCTAAAAGTCAAGCTCATATCAGCACTGTCAAGAACATAATATCCTTTTGCTTTCACTTCCTCGCCTTTCTGCTGGGTAACAATAGTGCTACCAGCTATCAGCAATCTCCTGCTTTCATCATAATAAGGCGCATGAATATGGCCGTCAATATATAAGTCAAATCCCTTTGGAAGGTCCTCTACTGACAAAACCTCAATATCTCCAGAAGGGATAAATTCTTTTAGCGACTGATGAAATACGAATATGTTTACAGCTCCATTTATTGGCCTGTAGTTGTGCTCTTCAATCGTTTTCTTGGCGTATTGCTCGGGCACTCCGCTCATGCCGTGAATCGCCACTTTTTTACCTTCTTTCTGAAAAACAACTGCCTGACCATCTAAGTGTATGAGATAGCCTGCTCTCTCCAATAATTGAACTGGGTTCACAGTGCCTTGGCTTCTTTTTTCATGAGTGCCGTGGATGGCAATAATTGGAATGCCTTTCAAGGCGTCATCATTGACTACCTCCTTGTTAACTGTGGAAACAAGTTTTGCTTCAGAGGGCTTTGATTCTCTCGCTTTTTGAAAGATGGCAAAAGCCTTATCAAGCACTTCCTGCTTTGGTATACGCGAGTCAAAAATATCTCCTGGCATTATGATAAGGTCAGAAAAAGAAAGAGCCTCTGACAGGGCCTCATCAAACTGGTCAAAGCTGTCGTTTTCTCTTTCAGTCCCCCAAGCATATCCCAAATGCTGGTCTGAGATAATCGCAATCTTCATAAGAACACCATTAAGATTATAAACGTCAATGTTAAAAACAGTATCACTAAAGGGCCCGTGGTCTAGTGGCTATGACATCGCCTTGACGTGGCGAAGATCGAGGGTTCAAATCCCTCCGGGCCCATTTTTGCTTAAGCTTTTCCATAGTTTTCACAGAAAAAAGCTTATTTTTGCTTTTTTGCTTAAGCTTTTTCCACAATTATCACAGAAAAAAGCTTAGGACGAAGACCATAACCTTGGGGCTTTATTTCGCTTAAGCCTTTAGCGTAGCGATAATAGAAAAGGCTTAAATCCCTCCGGGCCCACCCATAGTTGAGGATTATAGGTCTCGTCTTAAGAGTCTAGAAATAGCATTTTATTAATCAGCAAGTAACATGAATTAAGGCCATTGTTTTCTTTTCTTTGAAAATGTGGTTGTATTTTTTTATGGCTTCTGGTGTTTCCATTACATAGAAGTCAATATTTTTGCTTCTCAAAAAATTGACTGCCTCTTCATTTAGCTTCAGGACTCCAAATTGCCCTGAACCAATCACTATAGCTTCTGTGTCATCGTCAAGAATTTTTTCTAATTCCTCTCTGCCAACTATGTGGGAATCCCCGTATTTGCTTTTAGCAATGCTCTTATCTCGTGGAGAAACAGATAGATCAGTATGCACGATTATGTCTTCACTGTAAACCTCGTCTCCAAACTTCACCTTGCCGAAAGTGGTCCAGCCAAACATCAAAACACTATTCCCTCTTTAATGTCCTGCCTCCCACATATCTCACGAATACCTGTGTTGGTGTCCTGGTTATAAGTAGGTCTGGGTGCTTTTTCATCTCGTCATAATCATAATCGCTTGCCTTTGCCTTGACTTCCCTATATGGTTCAACTATGTTGATTATCTGTGCAATCTCCTCTGTGCTCAGGCTCATGTTCTTAAAATACTTAACAACAGCCAGTGCTTCTGCAACTTTTGTGGGCTTTGCTTCTTTTCTTATCTGCTCTATCACATAATTGCTAAGTCTCTCCTCAATTTCCTTTCTCAAAGGCATTATCATTAAATCACCTTACCAACAAGCTCAGCACTCCCACGATAATTACGAAAGCAAGAGATGCACCGAAAACAACTGTCGGGGAAATCTTTGGACCTCCTCCACTAACATCAAAAAACCTCATAATGCCTGCACTGGACATAGGCCCTGAGACAGGTGTTGTCTTTATGCCTTTCATTTTACCACCGCTTTTTATTTAAGAGTAAGAGATATAAATCAATAACTGTTATATTTATGCAATAATAAAATTAATGTTGAAATGTGATGCTATGCTTGATTCCCCCTATTTCAAAAATCTGCCCCAGGTTCTTGCCTTGATAGTGCTTATCTTCATACTGCTTTTCGTATTGGTCAGGTTTGGCTTTATGTCGTGTAGTGATATTCCAAACTTTTGTTCGGTTTATTACGCGATAACAGGGCCTCCCAGCATAGCCATACTATACGGCGACCACGGAATGGGAGATCCAGCATTGTTAAGTAAGTATATTGCCGAAGAAAGCCATATTTTCCCTGTTAAAATGGATATAAGCTTGGTAAGAGATCCTTCTGTATTGGAGCAATATGAAGTCGTAATTGTTGAGAAAGCAAAGAAAATCCCAACAATAACCTTAAATGCTCTCCACCAATATGTCCAAAAGGGCGGCAGGCTTGTGTGGATAGGAGATGCAGGCACTGAGCTTGGGGATGAAGATTACATTTGTGAAAAGGTACGCTTTGATTACTTGCCTGCTAGCACTAGAAGCTCAGAGGCAGCAATGATATGCGCTTCTATTAGGCCAAGCAAGGCATCAGAAGAAAAAGAGGCAACCATGGCAAAGATTTTGTGCATGCAGGGCAAATGTGATGATATCTTAGACATTGAAAACATCGATAATGCTACTAAAAGCGAATGGAAGAAAACGTGCGAGGATGCCAAGGGCTTTTCATCAGAGCCTGTATGCTCCTCATGGCAGAGCTATTCTCCAAATAAACCAGAGGAATTGGGATCAGGCTTATGCAACCACAGTTTTGGAGAAGTAGTATGGATGTACATAAAGGAAAGGCAGAAGCTGATAGATGAGCTAGAAGAAAAGGGCTTTACACTCTGCGGTGGAGAAGAAGATGAGAACAACTTCCATGTTAGTGGTGATTCACGTATAATTGCCTGCATAGAGGAGCTGGAAAACAAATTAGTTGGCAAAGAGGGAAAAACTGATTTAATACACAACGCTTCAGGATACAGATTAGGACCTGCGTGGTTTAAGGACAATGCAGGGAGATATTGCACGTATCAGTTTAATTACTGGAGAAGAGGGCCTTCAAAAACAGAACTTGGAGACATTGTTCCTGGCATAGATTTTTCACAGCTCGTTCTGGGCTTTGATTATATCTCAACGTATAATCCAAATGAGGGCCTGGCACTGCAGCTTCAAGCAGTAGACGCAAACCACCCGCTGACAAAAGGCTATGAAAGTGCTGTTGATTACAGTAAGTACTTTGGTCATGCGAATGTGAGCTTGGTTACGACAGCGAGATTTGCAAGCATCCCAAGGAGCAACACAATTATGTATCTGAAAGCATCCAGAAAAATTCCTGATGAAAATGGCAAGCAGATATGGCCGGCGATAATTGTTTCCAACCCAAGCATCAGCATAAACAAAAGAGGTCTTATAGTCTATTACGCATTTGCTCCTGAAGAAATCATAAAGCGAGGATATGGGCTAAGGTTGATAAACAACCTGATAAAGTTTATGCTGGAATAAATGTTGTAACTGCACAGTAGTAATTTAAATATAAGAAAGTTTATAAAGATATGTTGAATTGAAGAATATGGTGGTGATATGACAGAATATTATTATCCTGAGGAGGAAAGTTGGAAGAAGAGATTTGAAGTAACCATTCCACTTCTCTTGCTGATATTGATATTGTTCGTGCTGGCGTGGAAGTTCGGTTGGTTAGGCAGCGTGCCAATCATAGGGGAATTGCTTGGAGGAAAAACAGTTAACGTAGCTGTTATAGGCAATGATGTTGACCTGATGGAGATTATAGACAGTGATGTAAGAAAAGTGGCAAATGTAAACTACATGACTTTCACAGCTGAAGATTTATTTAATGCCAGGGGAATGGGAGAAGACAACCCATTTGCAAAATACAGCTTGATGATTATTACAGAAGGGAACAATGGAGCTACCAAAACACTCAACAGGTGGAATTATGACCAAATAAATGAGTTCGCATCAAGCAAACCTGTGATAATAATAAAACAGGCGGCTACGAAGGTGGAAAATGACCCGTATGCAAATGGGTGGAAGATATTAACATTCGTGCCAGTCAGTTGTGCAAGCGCTGCTGGAAGCTGTGATGTAAGCGTAGTTAATTGGGACGAGGCAAGCCTGCAAACACCATATGCCCAGAGCCATCCGATGTTAAACAAGCTGAACTGGCCTCTTGAGTTCAGTTCTCAGAGTGGCTCAATTGAATATGTTGATATCATACCGACTGGAACAACGCTTGTGCAACTGGAAAGGCCGTTAGCAAGTGACCCAACACAAAAGGCAACAGTGCCTGTAGTTGTTGAGGGCTCTGGAACACTGACAAAGTATATATACTTTGCATTTCACCCAAGGCATTACAAAACATTGCTTGTAGAAGCAATAAGATATTTGGCTAATGTTTAAGCATGGAGGGGAGGAGTTAGATGGCAGAATTACCATATTATCTTCCAGATGAGTCTGGATGGAAAAGGTATATGGAGGGCATAATACCTCTTGTAATCCTTGTCCTGATAGGCATAGTGTTAATAGGCAAAACAACCACTGTTTTCTGCAATGTGCCTGTGCTTGATGAGATACTATGCAGCAGAGGAGGCAGTGTTGTTATAGGAGTCATTGGTTCACTGGACGGCATTAACACTAAGATAAATGGGGCGCGCTTAAAAACAATATTAAATTCAGATGGCCCTAAGTATAATATTTACTAGCGACCAATAAACGAAAAGATACTTGAATACCCCAGGGAGAAGCTTTTGTCAGAGTTTGACGCAGTAATAGTTGTTGGGCAGCAAAACCTGTCATACGCTGTGAGAGATGCCATAGGAAATTACATAAGCGGGGGAGGCAATGTAATTATCATAGGAGACGCTGCTACTAAGGACTCCAAAGACCCACTTATATGTGGCTGGAGCTCAGCAGCACTTGGAGACCACGCTCCAGTGAGAATGAACCCAGTTGGCATGACAACGCAGTGTGTAAAGACGCTGACAATAGAAAGCCCAGAGCTTAGCTTCTGGTCAGTGCATCCAGTACTGCATGATGTTGCTGAACAATACAATCTCAACCTGAGCAAGACAGACTGCACCGAGATTGAAGCAATTGATGTTGTCCCAAGGACAGACATAGGGGCTGAAACAATAGCGATGCTCTCAGGTGTTGATGAAAACGGTGACGAGCAGTATGTGCCTGGAATAGTTGAAAAGGCGACAGCTTTTGGTGGAAAGGTAATATACTTTGACTATGACCCAGGCTGCACCAGGAGCATTGCCTTTGCAACGCTAAGATATGTCTCAGGAGCTTAACCTGACTTTCTTTTTTGCATTTTTGCCATTTTTATTATTTCAGTTACTGTAGTGGCTTCTTCTGGCCTTTTGTCTCTAAATTCAGAACGAACGATGCGAGGGAACCTCAAAGCATATGTTTCCCCCCCACTTATGCCACAGGTATGCATAGACGACTTTGTTATTTCATCACCGCTTATTTCCACGACATATTTTGGCTCAACCCAGACATCTGCCTCAACCTTTGAAATTAATCTGGGGCTTTTGTGGGGGATTTTTATCTCATCTAGTTTCTGTTTGAAGCGTTTTATGTCCTCTTCGCTAAATCCAGTCCCTACTTTTGCTAAGGTCTTGAATACATCCTCCTGCTCATCGTAGACAGCTACTAAAATAGTGCCTAAACCAAGCTCTTTTCTCTTGCCTTTTCCGATGTCATAACCAACAATAACGGCATCTATGGTATCACTGAGTGCGGTTTCATAACTCTTCTTTAATTTTATCCAGGCAAATTTTCTTGCTCCCACGGTGTACGGTGCCTTTAGGTCCTTGGCTATCACGCCTTCTAAGCCAGCATTAACACAAGCATTGAAATAATCCAACAGTTCTTCTGGGGTTTCAGCTATTATCATATCACTTAGATGTACTGTCTCGTTTTCATCTATATTCTTTTCCAATGCTTTTCTCCTTTGCTCATAAGCTTTGTTTATCATTTCATCTCCGTTTAGATACAGTATGTCAAAAACAAAAAGGTGTAAAGGGATTTCCTTGGCCTTATCAGAGATCCCGTACTTTCTTCTTCTCTGCATAGTCTCTTGGAAGGAGTGATATCTCCTATTTTTAGGGTCATAACCCAAACATTCTGAATCTATTATAAAGCTCTCGCATTTCTGCAACCTGATAGCATCTACAATTTCTGGAAACATATACGTCATGTCCGTTGCTGCCCTGGAAAATAGCTTAACCTCTTTGCCTTTTTTATGGATCTGCATCCTAAAGCCATCATACTTGGCCTCCACAGCGCACCTGCCTATTTTCTTTATAATCTCCTCTGCGTTGGGCAATCTCTCGGCAAGGGCTGGCCTTATAGGCCTGCCTATCTCTATCTTGATTGTGTTAATCCCCTTTATGCCTTCTCTGAAAAACTTTTCTGCTACAAAACCTATATTAGAAGTCACATTGTAGGCTCTTTCAAGTGACTCTCTCAGCTGTTTATCTCCTTTTTTCATAACAGACAGAGCATCAAGCACTGTTGGGTCTCCTATGCCCAGCCTCAACTTGTTGAGAGGGATTCTCACAATATATCTTGCTTCAATGGGTTCTGAATTATGTATAAGCTCTGCTAAAAGCTTTATTTTCAATTGCTGTGATTTTGGTCCAGAAGCTTCAGCTATCTTCTTAAAAGCTGAGAACACGTCCAAGACAGTCAACTTCTTCGCGAAAAGCGTCTGCTGCTTTTTTTTCCCAACAAGCTTCTCCACTGCTAATCCCAAGTCACCTAGCTCGGTGTAAAGTTCCCTTATTTCACTCGCATGATAGCCTGTGGCAAGAGAGATGGCTTGCTCAACAAGGCGCTCTCCGAGCCCCAGCTCTTTTTCCTCAAAAGGAGGAGCAACCCTGCCCTGAAGCAGGTAGAGAATCTTGGCTATCTCATCAGCGCTTGCTTTTGCAAAAAGCTCTGCAAGTATCTTAGTCATTTCCAGTCTCTTTGTTGTTTTTTCCAAAGAACTGAAAGCAAAAGCCAAGGTCTTAAAGTCCATCACTAATTTAACCATCTCTGCATATAAAATATTTTGGAGGCTGCATGAAACTGTTAATAGTGGGGGTTGACCCTGGCAGCACTGTTGCAATTGCCTATCTTGACTTAGATGGCAAGCTGTTAGCTCTAGAATCAGGCAAAAATATTTCTATAAACGAGATGGCTGCCAGAATAGAAAGAAAAGGGAGGATGCTAATCTTAGCGACAGATAAAAAACAGTTGCCCTCGACCTTGAAAAAGCTATCGGCCTTGTTCTCATGCAAGGTTTACAGTCCGCCAGAATCACTGTCAAGACAGGAGAAGATAGAGCTAGTGAAAGGCTATCCTGTTACGAATGTGCATGAGAGAGACGCCCTTGCATCTGCGCTGAAAGCATACAAGCATTTTAAAGCAAAGTTAATGAATCTCAAAAAAAGATATCCCAATAACTTCGAAAAGAAGGTTTTAGAAAGCTTTATAGGCGCTGAAAAGAGGGAAAGAAAAGCAGTGATAATAAAAAAGCAGAGCAGAGATGACAGGAAATTGAGGCAGGAAATAAGGCGGCTAAGGGAGCTTCTTAGAAAAAAGGATGAGGAGATAGAAGGCCTGCTTTCAGAGAGAGGAAAAAAGAGAGCCATGCCTTTGCTAAGCCCGCTTGTAGCAGAAAATAGAAGATTATTGCAAAAATTAAATTTAATTGCTGAACACCTCTACAAAGGAGATTTAAGAATATGCAGAAAGGAGGAAATGAAGGACAAAACAAACGACAGAAGCTTTTATGAGCGTTTGAAAAAGGAAAATAAAAATGTGCAACTTATAGACATACTATACGAAAACGAATCTTTTGTATTATATATTCCCATTGAGAGGTACGAGAGCAAAGACAGCAACTGGCTCGAAAAAATTGTAGAGGAGTACAGAAAAAGAAGAAAAGATAAATAAAGGCTATTACACAAATTATATAACCCAAGATAAGGGGAAATAAACTCAGAAAGGTGATGTGAATGGCAGAAGAAGAGAAAAATGTTGAAACCAAAGAAGAAAGTGGAGACGCAGCAAACACTGTATTTGTGGGAAAGAAGGGTGTCATGAGCTACGTCCTCGCAGTAGTGACCCAGTTCAACAAAGGAGCAAAAGAGGTGAACATCAAAGCTAGAGGCAAGACGATATCAAGAGCAGTGGACGTAGCAGAGATTATAAAAAACAAATTCATCAACGAGGTGAAGGTAAAGAACATAAGCATACAAACAGAGGAACTCAAAAACGCTGATGGAACAACAAGCAAAGTAAGCGCAATAGACATCGTCCTCAGCAAGTAAACCCCTTATCACCCTCCCCTTTTTATTTGGGTGATGAGCGATGAGGATGCCGATATGTGAAAAATGCGCCCAGAGTGACGCACTATGCGAAACGTGCCAGAAAAAACTGGACAATGGCGAAATAAGCCAACTGGATATAAAGATAGCTAGGCTTTTATACGAATTATATGAAAAGAACGTTTTGGGAGATCCAAGTTTTGAAAGAAGTATTGAATTGCCTGATTTTATCGTTATAATAACAAAATCCAATGTTTCTACACTTATAGGAAAGGGTGGGCGAGTCGTTAGAATCCTAAGCGAGAAGCTTGGCAAAAGGGTTAGAATCGTAAAAAAGGGCAGCATAAAGGAGATCGTGAATGATTTGGTGTCCCCTGCCCGCATAATGGGGTTTACAACTATATACAGCAAAGAAGGTGAAAAACAAAGGATATTAATACCTGAGGCAGACAGAAAGAAGATTTTATTAAAGGAGGAAAGCATAAAGCAGGTATTGAAACAGTTATGTGGCGTAGATGCCGAGATAAAATACGTAGGGTGAAGCAATGAAAAGGTACATGAGCTCTGAAATAAACAGCAACTTTGACGGAAGGAAAGTAGCTATAGGTGGCTGGGCACAGAATATAAGAATCATAGGAAAGCTGGCTTTCATAAAATTAAGGGACAGGGAGGGTTTAGTTCAGATAACAGTAAAGAAAGACAACCCAAATTTTGAGAAAATAAAGAACTTAAGCCCTGAGTCTGTGATATATGTAGAAGGAAGCGTGAAAAAAAGCAATGTCGCCGAAAGGGGCTTTGAGATAATCCCTGAAAAAATTGACATCATTTCACTAGCAGATGTCCCCCTACCAATTGATTTTTCAGGAAAAGTGAACACTTCACTGGCAAAAAGATTAGATTACAGGTGGATAGACCTCAGAAATCCACGAAATATGCTGATATTTAAGGTAATGCACAGTTTTGAAAAAGGGTTGAGGGAATATTTCAGCAAAGAAGGCCTCTTAGAAATCCACTCATCAAGGTTTATGGACTCGCCAAGTGAGAGCAGGGCAGAGCTATTTGAGGTAAAATACTTCAAGAGGAAAGCATACCTATCCCAATCTCCGCAGTTTTACAAACAGATGGCAATGTGCGCTGGTTTTGATAAAGTATTTGAAATAGCCCCGATGTTTAGAGCAGATCCTTCAAAAACAGCGAGGCATACTACTGAATTCATAAGCATTGATGTTGAGATGTCGTGGACTGATTACGAAGAGCTCATGAAATTCCATGAAAGGGCCATAAAGCAGTCCATTGAGCACGTAATAGAGGAACTTGGCGATGAAGTAAAGGAGAAAATGGGAATAGAAATAAAAAGCCCTAAAATGCCCTTTCCTCGTATTACGATGAAAGAAGCAATTGAAAAAGTAAAAGGAGTGTCCATAGAGAACATAGATGAGTTTTATGAGTTGGACCCTGAGGGAGAGAAAGCTTTGGGAGATTACATCAAAAAACGTTACAACAGCGATTTCGTCTTTCTTACTGATTTTCCATTTGCAGTAAGGCCTTTTTACCACATGAAAAAAGAAGGAGAGTTAACAAAAAGCTATGACCTAATCTACAAAGGTGTTGAGATTTCAACAGGTTCCCAAAGGGAACACAGGTATAATACACTACTAAAGCAGGTAAAGGAAAAAGGTCTAAACCCAGAAGGCCTTAGACATTATCTCAGCTTCTTCAAATATGGTGCTCCCCCACATTCTGGTTTTGGTATGGGCTCGGCCAGGTTCATTATGCAACTCTTGGAATTGGGTAATGTGAAAGAGGCCACTTTACTGCCAAGAGACATGGAAAGGCTAACGCCTTGATTTCTTTTTCGTTTTTTTCTTGCTTTTCTTCTTATCTCTTTTCTTTTTTATGATAGGAAAGGCATTAAGGGCTTTTATCTTAGGAAGCTTTAGCAGAGCAGGTCTGCGAGAATGCCCCTGTTTTTCCTTAACCTTCTTCTTTTCAGGCTTTTTTTCTGCGGCTACTTTCTCTTTTGGTGGGCTTTGCCTCTCAGGGAAAAGAGAGTATTCAGCCAATACTGGACCGTATACAGAATGCCTTTCCTTGTTGGCATCTAGAGAATATTGCATAACAAAATCTTCTGCTCCGGCTCTTCTCTTCTGCTTTTTCGGAGCGCGCGGTATATAATATGCTTTTGGCTCGAGCAGGCCCTTCTTATACATAAAGAACCATATTGAAGCAGATATTAAAACACCAAAAAGCACCAAGAGGGCCTGTGGGTTGCGGCTTATTCCAGCTGCTACGATATGGGCCTGCCTTCCCACGCTGTATATATATGACTCTCCTATTTCTGGCTTCGGGAAATTAATGTTCGTCACATTCCTACCAATCATATATACTATGTCAAATTCCCTGCCAGGAGCTACATCTTTCACTATCCACTTTATAACTGGATCCTTTTCTATTACTACATAATCACTTGGGCTTATTACAAATACCCCGTCTGCTGTCCTAGCTGCCTCTTTTGGTATTCTCTCAGTAACAGTAAAATTGTTTGGCCCATTCCTTGTGTTTTTCACGCGCAATGTAATGATAGTGCTGCCATTTTTTGCTACTTCAAAGAACCTATGCCAATTTTTATTGTCCTCTGGTGGCATCACTGGAACTTTAAATGTTCGCATCAAGTCATTGACTTTGAGCATTATATTGTAAACCCCTGGCTTTGTATTCTCAATTGGTTTTATCTTCATAACCAATCTCGCTGTGGAGTTCGCTTCAATGCTTTGGTTGTAGTCAATATCAAGATAGAAGTGCTTCACGGCTCCAAGCTCATTAATAGATGCAGATAGCTGCCCAGCTCCTCCATCGTTTTCCACCAATATCACAAAACCTCCTGAAAGCACTTTGGTGTTCTTGAAGACCTCTCCTTGCTTCAAATTTTTTATACTCAGCTTTGGAGCTGAGGCCTGCTCCTCCTGAGAGGATTCTGACTGATTCTCTTGTTGGTCTTGACTGTTCTGATTATTGTCTTCAGATTCCCTAATATTGACTGTGCAGTCATCTGATGCTGAGAGCTTTGGATCATATGTGCAAGTTATGTTTGTGCTATCAGCACACGAAGACGCTTCCACAGAAAAGCTTACATCAAAGCTGCCAAGCAGAGCATTGTCTTTTATATCACATCTGTATGTCCTTGATGTGCCTGAATTCTCAAGCCAGCGGCAGTTTTCAAGCCATATTCCACAGTTTTTAGACCCCTCACGTGTGCAACTGATTGACGGATTTAGCCATTTATCTTCCAATTTGCTCTCGACTGTAAAGCTTATAGTATCCCCTCGTTCCACTGGACTATATGTTGGCCTTACGTATAAATCAATGCTGTCATATATTGCAAAGTTGGCGTATATGTCATTTACAATGTCCGAACTGCCGTTCTTCTTTAGGTGCAGATGCAACCTAAAACTGCTTGCAGCCGTATTGCTTAGACTTTTGTTGTATGTCTTGTCAACTGTCATATTACTTACACTAAAGATGCTGTTGCCATCAGAATCACTTATTGTTAAGTTTATAACTGCCTCGGTCCTGTTGAGTGTTTCACCTCCTTTTGTAACATTTGGAATTATAATGGAAAGCAACTTTGAGCTGTGATTATATGTGATAGCGGGGACAGCTTTTAGACATGGATACTCAACGCGTATGCTCCTTACGATTTTATCTGTATGGGCAGAGCTAAGCTCCACCCAAAGCGTTGTGCTGTCCCCGCATTTGGCGTCCTGTGGCTTCACCACGGAGATGTTAATTGTTGTGAGCGAGAAGTTTTGTATAAAATATGACAGGTTCTTTATGTGTTGTTTTGTGGAATCATTGGTAGAGCTTATGTTCCACGAGATATTCCAATTTGCTGAGCTGCTATCTACTGAAATATTGAAGCTCAAACCACTGTTGCCGTCGTTTGAAACATTAAGCAGAAAACTCAGATTTCCGTCATCGAAGTTGTCTACTGGTGACCTTGGTAGGTGAAGAGATAAATTGTAATGCTTATCAGCGCTTAAATTGAAGCTTATGTTTTTTTCCAGCCCATAACTATCTGTGACAGTTACAGTGCAAACACCAGTTTCGTTGTATGGTGCTGTGACACTTGTCCTGAAACTAACGCTTATATTCACAGTTTTGTTTACTTGGAGGTCTACAACGTTAGAGGCATTCACACCACACGCCCACGAATTATTTGCAGTTGGGTTTATAGAATAGTTAACTGCAGTTTCTCCTGTGTTATTTAGCAGGAAGGTAAAGCTGAAACTCTTACCAGCTTCAATGCTGCCTCTTGTATTACTTAGATTTGACAGTGTGAAGTTATGCCTTGGTCTCACGTGCAATGTAAGATTTAATTCAGACGAGATGCTTTTGTTATTGCTTGCATTCACCCATATAGTGATGTTATAACTGCCTGCGGCCACGCTATTGTTTACAGAGCAGGAGAAGATATTGGTATAAAGAGTAGATATAGGGGGTAGGGACATTAAACTGTTATTGAAAGAACAATTAAAATCAGATATATTGCTATGGGAAAAATTAAACTCAGTTTGGTAGTTATTTTTATTTATAACATATAGTTCAAATTTAGTGACACTGTTTTTCTCCGAATAAGCTATGGAACTATTTACACTAAAAATAGGTTTCTCATCGTGCTGAAGAATTCTGAATTGGACGCTATTATTGTCTCCATAGCTTGCTGAATGAACACTGAAATTATATGTGCCGTTAATTGCGTTGTTAAAAGAGCAGGAAGCATTGGCTTTTCCGTTTTCAGATGTATTTGAGTCAACAGAGCAGCTAGCCCAAGAAGGGCTGCCCATAACACTGAGGTTTAAACTGACGTTGGCCACAGCCGAACCACTGCTGTTATAAACTGTAATATTAAGACCTATAATGCCATTATAACTCGCATTGGAGGAATTTGCCTCTACAATAATATATGAGTGAGCAATTGAGATAAAGAAGAATAGGAAAATCAAAAATGGAGCATAGCGTTTCATAGTATCCGTATCTTTTTCTGTTTAACATATTAAAACATTTTTTGTTACCACTAAAAAAAGGTTATAAAGCAAAGAACTCCTCTATCCTGGATTTCCCTGCAGATTCGTATGTAACCCGCCACTTTGG
Organism: Microcaldota archaeon; assembly: GCA_003660975.1. Classification (GTDB taxonomy): domain Archaea; phylum B1Sed10-29; class B1Sed10-29; order B1Sed10-29; family B47-G15; genus B47-G15. The sequence continues at coordinate 38,926 of QMVG01000003.1, read as the reverse complement.
AAGAAGTACGATATCAACACTATCAATTATAGCAGGGCCAAAAAGTTTAGGTATAGACTGGATTCTCTTCTCATTGCATTTGATTTCCTCTACTTTGGCGTTTCTTGGCTTGACCAGGTCCACATTTTCAAGGCTGAAACTTGCAGACAGTATATCATTGGGCACGTCCAGATTCTTTGCCCTGTACTTTTCTCCCTTTCTCTCCACAAGGCCAGCACCAACAAGTTCTCTGAGGTATTTGGCAGCAGCCTGCGCAGTGAGTAGTGTCTTTTCTTGAACCTGCTTTCTGGTCAACCAAGCAGCCCTAAGTTCCTTAAAGACCCTAAATTTCTTATCAGAAAGGTCCAAAAGCATGTTTATTGACTTTGTCTTTTGAAGGCCTTTCTTGCCAAAGAAGAGAAGTTCATAATCAGGACTAACAAAGCAGCGCGATGGAATAGAACCGCGCTCTGATTTTCTTGAATACGAAAGCATATAGACAGGGGAGTAAACAAGTTCAATGCTCTTGACCTTTTCCTCTTTTCCAAACAATCCAAGCAATTTCTCTTTTTTGCGCTTTTCTGCAATTTGCTTTGCTTTTTCTTCACTTATCAAAACAGGTAGCGCTTTCTGGCTGAGCTCGGTTGAGCTTTTTTCCTCTAAAGCCTCTTCTTCGTAAGAAGGCATTTTACCTCCTAGCCACAGCGCTCCCTCTCTAACCTCGCAGTTTTTATTCTCCACCAAATAATGTATTATCTCGTCTGTTTCTATCTTAACTTTATATCTCCTCTTCAAAGTGTCGGCCAGTGTTTCTAGCTTCCGCAGAGGCATGCGACCTTCTGATTGTAGTTTTTTGTATATTAGCTCAACTATCATCTTCCTTATTGTTTCCTCATCAAAGTTCTCGTCCAACTCTATGCTTGTAGTTTCCCTGCCTTCATGCTGAGAAAACCTAGGTCTCACCTTAACTGTAAACGCCCTCGAACTCTGCTCGCTCCTGTCAGCAAGCAGAGCAACGCCTATTGGCAAGCTCCTTATGAATGATGCCTTCCTGTACTCATCTGGGACCACTGTTGGCACTCTTTTCATAACTGCTTTTATGTCTTCTTCAAAAACAAGCTTGTGAGTTATAAGAATATCCAGTTGGGAGAGCACTTTTGTATCTATCGCTGAGGGCTGCTGCGTTGCAAAGACCAGCGAGCAGCCAGGTCTTCTTCCCTGCTTAACATATTCTATTAAAGAGTCAGTGGCTGCTGTCTTCAGGCCTCCTGAAGGAATGAGTGTATGGGCTTCATCTATGAACAGCCATGTTGGCGGAATCTCAACATCCAAAAGCTCATCTATATCAGACATAGCGTATTTCTTCATAGAAGCCTGCCTCGTAACCTTTTTCCTTGCATTTAATATTTTCCTGGCGAGCATGCCTATGACCAAAGAAGATACATTCTCTTCCAAAAATGAGATATCTATAACGCTAACAATACCCTCCATACATATCTCGGACAAGCTCGTGCCTTCTTCTGAGAGAATGCCCCAGGATTTTGCAGCCTCCAGCCTTGATAGCAAAGCCCTTCTTGTGCTTATACTATATCCCTTCTCTCTGCTGATAAGCTCCTTGTCCTTCTCAATAACTCTTATCAAGTCATCTATGGAAAAATTTCTTTTCTTTGCCTTGGCTTTCTCAATTGCCTTCTCAAGGAGCAGACTGGTTGGCGAGAACCTTTCAAGGCCAAAGGTCAGACACCAGTCGTCAACAGTCAGTTCAGATGGTTTTATAGAAAACAAAGCATCGTATGTGTCCTTCGGGATGCTTTCCTTCAAACCATAGGGGATAAAAACCTTTGTGCTTTCCAGACCTTTTGGCTCAAGTCCCCATTCCAAGAGGTCTTTGACCTCTCTTTCCTCTTTGTTAGGGTGCTTCATAGACCAGAAGATACCCACAGGGTCTATCACAACAGCTGCAAGGTTCGGGTTCTTTGTAATTATCTCTTCTGCAATAACTCCTAAATCATATGATTTGCCTGAACCTCTCGCACCACAAATAAATATAACGTGAGGAGATATTGCATCCAAATGAACCAGCTTTCCAAACTTCTCTTTCTCTAAGGATTTGCCAAACAGCAAGCTGCCTTCAATACCATATTTTTCATGTATGCTTTTCTTTCTGCCTACAAAGATGTGCGTATCATCTTCTAAAACCTTCAATTTCATGTCAGAATTGCCTACGAAATTCATTGATATTATTACAACGCTGTGTTTTAAATATTCTTCTATCTCTAAATTTCACCATGTCAGTATTCAGAGCATATGACGTACGGGGCGTGTACGGAAAAGAGCTTACAGAGAAGCTTGTGGAGGACATTGGCAGAGCATATGCAACATATCTAAACGCAGATACTGCCTTTGTGGGCATGGACGGGCGCCTCTCATCACCATTATTAAAAAACGCTTTCATAAAAGGCCTAAACGACACTGGTTGTGATGCCATAGACATAGGTCTTGTCCCCACTCCTGTATTATACTTCTCAGCAGCTTTCTACAATAAGATAGCTGCTGCTATGATAACAGCCTCCCACAACCCAAAGGAATATAATGGGGTGAAGCTGTGTAGGGGCTTGAGGACACTGGGTGGAGAAGAGCTAAAAAAGATAGAAAGAATAATTAAGGAAAATGCTTTTAGGATTGGAGCTGGGAAAATAGAGAAAAAAGAGGTGCTCCCTGATTACATAGATTATCTAAGCAGTAAATTTGAATTTGAAGGCTTGAAAATTGTGATTGATGCAATGAATGGTGTTGGAGCTCTTGCTCTTGAGCCAATACTAAAGAGATTGGGAAATGATGTCATAGTGCTAAACGGAGAGCCAGACGGAAACTTTCCAAAGGGAGACCCAAATCCAGACATAGAAGAAAGGCTAAGCGAGCTCAAAGAAACAGTAATAAGAGAAAATGCAGACATCGGCGTAGCTACTGATGGAGATGCAGATAGAGTGGTCTTTGTGGATGATAAAGGAAGGATTTTGTCAGGCACTCAAAGCAGCATGCTCTTCATAAAAGATGTGCTTGCGAAGCAGAAAGGAAAGGTAGTATTTGACATAATGGCATCTGAACTTATAAGAAAAACCATTGAGAGTAGTGGAGGAGTGGCTATGATAAGTCCAACAGGACACACAAACATAAGGAGAATACTTTTTGATTACAACGCTGTTTTTGCTGCCGAGGCTTCTGGTCATTACTTCTTTCACGATGACTATTTTGGCTATGACGACGGCATATATGCTGCTTTGAGAATGGCTGAAATAGTGGCTATGAAAGGCAGTTTGAGTAAGCTAGTAAGCGAACTGCCCAGTTGGTATCCAATAAAAGCAAATATACACTGCCCTGAGGAAAAGAAAGAGATGGTTGTAGTGAAGCTCAAGCAAATCTATAACGATTGGAATCCAATAACAATAGATGGTGTTAGGGTCAGCGGAAAAGGAGGGTGGTTTGCCATTAGGCCAAGCAATACAGAGGACACAATAAGGATAAAGGGGGAATTTGACAGTAAGGAAAGTGCTGAAAAAATGTTAAGTGAGCTAAAAGCTGTTGTAGAAAAGTTAATAAAAGAGAATTGAGTTGCTTAGAATATGGAAGTAATTAACAAAATTAAGTTGATTATAAAACTGCTTGGGAAAGAAGGTGCTGTTGTTGTTTTCTTTGCGCTAATACTCACACTGGGAGTAATAAACTTCATATGGGTTGTCATATCCCCAGGAGACTTAATTTACAAGATTATACTCTTGTTTGCCTCAATATTGGGAGGCATCTTAATCTTCATCTTTACGTCCTATCTGATCCTGTCTATCGTAATGTCCTGGATTATAAACAGGAAGATAAATAGGTTTTTTGGGCCTATATTAAAGATAAATGAGGAACACAGCAGAGCATTGAAGCGTAGGGGAAAGAGAGGCAGGCGCATAAAAGTAGAATAGCCTCACTCTTTTTATTTTTCTTGGTTTACAATTTAAGTGATGGTAATGTACGCCTTTGACAGATTCGTTGATGATGTTAAGAAAGCTGTTGAAGCAGCAAGTGGTATGAGGATTGAAGAGGAACATATATCCACTCCTCCTAACCCGTCTCTGGGAGATTTGTCTTGCACCATAGCTTTTGAAATAGCAAAACAAAAAAAGAGGAATCCAAAAGAAGTAGCTGAGGAAATTGCAGGGAAAATAAAAAAATCTGGCCTTATCAAAGAAGTCAAAACAGCAGGCCCTTACATAAACTTTTACCTGGATTGGGAGGACTTTGCTGAACAGGTGTTAAAAGAGGCTAAAGATGAAAGCTATGGGCAGAATGACAGTGGCAATGGATTAAAGGTCTTGCTTGAATACTCACAGCCGAACCCAAATAAACCTCAGCACGTTGGCCACCTAAGGAACAATGTTCTTGGCATGGCAATAGCCAGAATCTTGGAGGCAAATGGCTATAAGGTTGTAAAAGCAAATCTCATAAACAACAGAGGAATAGCAATATGCAAGGCAATGCTAGGTTATTTAAAATGGGGGCATGGAGCCACTCCAGAAAGCAGTGGCATGAAAGCAGACCACTTTGTTGGAAAATATTACATAATGTTCACGAAGAAGGCAGAAGAGGACCCATCACTAAATGAAGAAGCACAAAAAATGCTGCAGAAATGGGAGGCAGGAGACCCCGATGTAATGGAGCTATGGAAAAAGATAATATCATGGGCAGAAAAGGGAAGAGAGGAAACATATAAAATGCTGGGCACGGAGTTTGACGTTTATTTTTATGAGGAAGAGATGTACGAAAGGGGAAAAGAGATAGTCATGGAAGCTCTCAGAAAGGGAGTATTCAAAAAGGACGAAAGCGGAGCCGTAATAGCACCATTAGAGAGATATGGTCTTCCAGATAAGGTGGTCTTGAGGGCAGACGGCACAAGCATATACATAACAAATGATATAGCCCTTGCCTATGAGAAACTAGAAAAGTTCAATCCAGACATCTCTCTTTACGTGGTCGCAGCAGACCACAAACTGTATTTTCAGCAGTTGTTCAAAATACTGGAGCTTCTTGATTATCCTATCGTGGATAAATGCATTCATCTCTGGTATGGAATGGTTTATTTGCCAGAAGGCAAGATGAGTTCGAGAAAAGGCATTGTTGTGTGGCTTGATGACTTAGTAAATGAAGTGGTAGAGCTGGCTCGCTATGAAACTGCAAAGAGAAATCCAGATGCGGATGAAAGGTTTATAGAAGAAACTGCAAGGAAAATTGCTCTTGGGGCCATTAAATTTGCTATGCTAAAAACAGACATGAGAAGAGACATATACTTCAACAAGGAAGATGCAATCAGGTTTGAAGGAGACACAGGACCTTATGTCCAGTATGCATATGCAAGGGCCAATAGCATCTTAAAAAAATTAGGTGAAAGCAAAACTGCTGGAAATCCTGCATTACTGTCAAGCAGGGAAGAGAAAGAGTTAATAATGAAAATAGCAGAATATCCTAATGTAGTCAAGAAAGCTGCAGAATACAAGCCACAGCTGATAGCCCAGTACCTGCTTGACTTGGTTCACACATATTCAATGTTTTATGAGAGCTGTCCTGTGCTTAAAGCAGCTGATGAAAAGCTGAAAGCAAGCAGGGTTGCTCTTGTAAAAGCATTCATAAATGTTGTAAAAAATGCGCTTAGTTTGCTTGGGATTGAAGCTCCAGATAGAATGTAAGGGTCCGTAGCATAGCCTGGATAATGCGGCGGCCTTCTAAGCCGCAGATCGTGGGTTCGAATCCCACCGGGCCCGTTTTTTTATGCTACTTAATGATAATAAACGAGATATTGCAAAAACAACGCAATAGGCGATAGCTATTTATTTCTAAAGCACTTATTAGAAGCGGATTGGATGAAAGTTTCAATTTTCACAGGCTTAGTTGAGAGTATTTTCGATTTTCATACCTTTTCCCTTATGCTCAGAAAGGAGATAGGGCCTTCACTTTCTGTCATCCAATCCGCTGGCCCTGTCTCAGCATCAAAGAAGGGAGGAAAAGCAGGCATATTCCTCTCTCTGCTTCTGCTTGCCATGCTGTTCCTCCCTGCCCTTTCTTTTAACCAGACTGTAAACAATACCTTGGATGCTAATGTATCTTCGAGCCAAGAACTTGTCCAAAATAATGCAAGCAATGATTTCAATACAAGTGAAGGATATGAAAACAATACAGGCACTGAAACAGAGCAAAAGCTTTGCATCTCTGCTGACAAAGAGGTGTATGAGCTCGGAGAACAGATAACATTAAAGTCAAACGAAAGAGAGGGTCTTATTCAAATAGTGAAGCCAGACAAGAGTACTGAGGAGTTCGTAATTAGGGACTTCTCCCTTGCATACTCCACAGATGAGCCAGGTTTTTATCAGGTCTTTTTCTACACGAGAAAAGCAATTGCAGAGACCAGCTTTATTGTTAAGGAGAGGGAAAATGAAAGTTGGCTTATAATAAAACGCGAGGGGCCTTTTGCTTATAACATTGCTTTTAAGGACAAATATAATAGAGATATTGGAACTGTTATAACCACAAACAGCAGTCCTGATACTTTTGACGCTATGTTGGATGACAAAGACGTAAACATCATGATAAAAAACATAAGAAAAGGAGAGCAAGCATCAGTTATTATTGGAGATTATAACGAAAGAGTGAATGGTCTAAGGATTGTCACGCCAGTTATACTTGTCGAAAACCTGAATAATTTTGGCTATGCTAACATAACAATGAGGAAAAGCAGTTATGTTAGTCAACTTTTTAGATGTCCTGACTTTGACAGTGAAAACTTCAAATGCAATGGAGATTGGCAGGAGATATCAACAGATTCCCTAAGCTTCGGCCAAAACAGGAGCCATATCTGGTTCTCCACTGCTACCTTTTCAGCGTGGGCAGGCGGAGGGGCAACAGACACAGCAGGGCTTGTTGTTTCTGATATCAATGACACGGGAACAGTTCCTGCCAGCACTGCTGCTGCTCCTTTTTACGTGAAAATACAGGCATCGTATCATAAGCATGATAACGTATTTATGTGCGCGGGTGATTCAATAAAACCAAAGCTCTCATTGAGCATGGTTGACAATGATAGCAGGCAGGACATGAAATTCTATGGTGTTTATGCAACTGACCTTGACAATGACACAGTAACAGAGATAATGGTGGTAGGTGAGAATACGAGCAACAATGAGGCATATCTGAGCATATGGAACTTCACGCCAACGAACTCTCCTCCTGGAGATTACCTTCAAAAGGAAAGCTATGCCAGATGGAGATATGGCAGTAACAGCACAGCTGCGCAAATGGTGTGGGCAGGAGACATAGACGGCGACGGAAGGATGGAAATAGTTGTAGTAGGGAACTACAGCACTGCAGGAAGAAGCAAGGCTTTCGTGAGAGTATTTAATTACACAACTGGCTCCAATAAGCTGGGCAGCGGAACATTGACAGTGGAGTATAAGGCAAACTGGAGTTATGGGGGATCAGGCGTCACGAACTTTGCGCATCCATGGGATGTCAAGGTAACGCGCATATCCTCAACAGCACTGCCCTCAATAGCTTTAACAGGTGACTGTGGCTGTGACCTAAGCACAGATGACCCAACATGTTCTCAGAAGGGCTTCGTCTTGCTATACAACATAAGCAGCAGTGGTAGCATATTGAATTTGGTTTCAAATGTGACCTTTGTCTATAATACTAAGAGCATAGGCATTAGATGGAATGAAACGCACGCAAGAGCTATTGACACAGACAACAATAGTCACTTTTTTGTTGGTGGCTTCCATGAAAATCAACCGTCTGCGTATAATGGATACATTACAAGATTTGCTTTTATTTCCAACAATGGACCCTCTGCTCTCCACAGGGATTTGAATGTGAGCTTTTACGGAGTCTCTGGGTGCACAGGACCTACAGAGCTTTACGACATTGACTTTTATGAGAACTTCACATCTCCAACACCAGGATATAACGGCCAGGTGGTCGCTGTTGGCCAGATAGGCTACCAAGATGCGTTTATAGTTGTGTATAATTTCTTCCCGATCTCTGGAAACCCTGTGCTTGAAAACTCAACATCCTGGTCAAGCTCTGATCCAAATGGTTTTGAGGCAATGGCAAAATCAGTTTACGTAAGCGAGATGAATGCAAAGTACTCTCCGCAATTTGACCACTCCTATGACGAACTGTCATGGCACTCACCACTGTTCCACAGGGAGATATCTGTTGGCGGCTATGACGAAGGAGCACATGCACAGCAATGGGGACCATGGTATCAGTCCTCTGTGAAAACATTCAACATAAGCAAGCTGGGAAGCTCTGGAACAGGAGGTCCTTTCAGGGCAAGCACTCCAACAAAAGAGCAGGAGTATTTATGGTATATGTGGCCTTTCGATCCTACTGACCCAGTAGTTGAGGTGCAGAGCTTTGTGGAACAAATATATTCTGATAACATAGACAACCGCTCTGCTGAGAAATCAAAGGTCACTGAGATAGTGAGTGTTGGCTGGGAACAACTAATGGATGATATGGGGATGCCTCTTGGTCCTACTCATGGCTTAGTGAATGTGTTCAGATACGATGGCTTTGTGTGCAACATATCCTTCAATGACACTGCCACTGGAGGTCCTTCTCAGGGTGTTTTAAAGCAGTTTGTTGACTGGTATCCTATGTGGTTTAACGGCTCTGCACAGATGGACACTGTTAACAAAGAACCCTTTTGTGCTGGAGGTCCTTTCTACGGCAACTATACTTTCTTCAAGGAATTCAACCAACCAGGCACATATGCTTACAATGTTAGCTGCAGCAATGGCACATCACAACTGCTCTCTGTTACAGACACGATAACTGTCAGAAACCCTCCAACACCTGCGCCCTTAGTCAGCAATGTAAAAGTAGTTGACTGGGGACAATCGGATGATGGAGACATTGACATAACTGCCCACGAATACAATCACAGGATTACCTGCAACTTCACTGTTGACCCTCAAGGATATTCTTTGAAAAAAGCAAAAGCAAACTTCACAATTTCCTACAAGAGCTCAAAGATAGCAGATGATGACAACCTTCATTACTCCAATGACTCATGCACATGGAATATAAGCAATGGTGATGGCACTTATGACTTTGCCTGCTTGTTTAGAATCCAATACTATGCAAAGGCAGGCACGTGGAAGTGCAATGTCTCCATAGCTAACCAGTATAATAAAATAAACAATACAGAAGGTGACACTGTAACAATTCCATCCATAACTGCTGTGCAGATAAACGAGAGCGCTCTGTCATTCCCAACAACAGCTGCTGGCAGTAACACCAGCAGTCCTGAATATATTCACATAATCAATATAGGAAACACCAAAATTGATGTAAAAATAAACGGCACACACTTGAAGAACCTGACTGGAGGCACGTTCATTATAGGTGTACAAAATATCACATACAACAAAAGTTATTATGGGGGAGTGACTAAAAAAGGCAGCACAACTGCTGACCCAAGTAATTCACCCAGGCAGTTGACGAGAGCAGAGTACACATGGTCTTCTTTGAACCTATACTTCAGAAATGCCAGTACTATGAACAAATTCTTTGAAGCAAATGCCACGATTGCTTTCAAAATGGTCGTGCCATATGGACAAAGCCCAAGAAGATACGCTGGCACGCTTGAAATAAAGGGGTTGGCTGGGTAATGATTAAAAACATCGCTGCAGAAAATTTAAAGGAGGGAGTGTATGAATAAAAATATTACAATCTTGGTACTGATGTTATTGTTTGTTGTAAGCACGGGAAAAGCCATCACAATAGGGGTTTCTCCTGGAGAAATCGCGATTGATAACGCTCTCAAAGGTGGGAGAACCTTCAGAGAGATCACTGTGCTCAACAACAATAATTTCACAGTCACAGTGAATGTTAGCATAACTGGGGACATAAGGGATTTTTGTACTGCAAATGAAACGCTTTTTGACATACCTTCATACAGCAGGAAAATCGTGAAAATCTGGATACAGCCGCCAAAAAGCACTCCTTCTCATTCGTATGACGGTCTCGTTACTGCCCTGATTATTGCCACAAGTGAAACGAAAAAGTATGAAGGTCTTGGAATGAAAATTTTTGTGGGAGCAAGTGTAAAGATGAATATAACAGTAGTTGGCAATGAGTCAAAGTCTATAAAAGTCTATGCAGTAGGTGCCAGAAGCACAGAATACGGCTTGCCTATGGCTGTAAACTATAAGATATACAATAGTGGAAATGTCAAGTTGAATCCTGTGATAGTTCTTAACTTAAGAAAGATAAGCAAACTTACGGGTATTCCCTCATCCAGAGTGTTCCGCTCTTATAACATAGATGTTGGTGAGCTTGAACCTAACGAGATAGCAGAAGGCATAAAAAAGGTCAATCTTGGGACCGACATAAAGCCAGACAATTACAGTTTAGATATAGAGGTATTTAAGGAGAGAAAAGACTTGACTGAAGCAAATGAACCTGTGTATAACGTAAGTGTTGTAGTAGAGGTTTTGAGTCCTGGCTTCTGGACGCTGCTTGGCCAGGTCGATAAATTTGATGTTGATTACTCGAAAGCAGGATATCCAATCAAAATCACTGCTTCTTTTAGAAATACGGGAAAGAAGGCGCTAAAAGCCAAAATGAGCACAGACATATATGAGAAAGATATTGGAAATAAACTGGTTTATCATGGGGAAACAGAATATATAGAAGTGGATGTAGGTTACACAAAGAATTTCACCATTTACTACACTCCTGAATATGATGGTCCATATGTAATAAAAGCAAAGATAAGCTATTCGGCTTCAGATTCCTATGTAAATGAAAATGTAAAAGACACAGGGTGGCTAACCAAAGAAATACTACTCCCAGGTAGTAAGATAAAAAGAAAGGAAATAGAAAGTAATTTATATATGATGGGCTTTATTGTAGTGATAATCATAGGACTGATAATAATATTGTCTAAACTGAGGAAATGAGGGGGTAGATTAATGAGATCGGGGGCGTTTATAGGTGTGCTACAGGTCATTATACTAAGTTTATTTGTAATGTTCCTGGCTTTTGTGAACACATACTATGCTGACACTGCATCTATGAGCCTAAATGTTGGTAATGTGGCTCCATCCATTTCAAATGTGCAAATAAGCAACTTCTCATCACTTTCTGCTCACGAATACAACCATCTCGTTGTATGTACATTTGATGTTTACGATGCAAATGGTTATAGCGACATATCAACTGCTTCAGCCAACTTCAGCTTATCTGGAAGAACTGCTGGTGCTGATGAGGATACCCATTACACTCCATCCCCTGCGTGCACAAAAACACAGGGAGGTTCAAACACAGCTAATGTAAGATGCCGATTCCTTGTAGATTACTATGCGGATTATGGAACGTGGTATTGTTATCCTTATACAAGTGACAGCTCAGGAGCTCACGATGATAGTCCAACCCAGTCAGCAACAAGTCCTTCATTGGTCACCATAGAGATAAACGGCACATATCCTGGAGGAGGCAACAACCCAGGAAATGACCTTGACTTTGGCTCTATAGCAGCTGGGCAGAACTCAAGCGTTGCCAACTTCACTAAGATAATAAATGTTGGAAATAGGCAAGTAGATGTCCAGATTTCTGGAACAGACCTTACCGGCTCAGGCACAATAGACAGCACGAACATAACATTCAACAAAAGCGTTTACGGAGGTCCCACCAAAGTAGGCAGCAAATCTGCAGACCCAGATTCAAGCCCAAGACAGCTAGAAAGCAGTGCTTGGTCTTGGGCTGACTTCAACTTAAGAGACAGAGCAGACACTGACAGCAATTTCTACACAGGACCTACGAAAACAATAGCATGGAAGGTAAGAGTGCCAACTGGAACAGCAACCGGTTCATACAGCGGAACGCTCACTATAACAGGCGTAGCAGGATAAGAAAAAACAACTTTCTTCTTTTTCTCTTATTTATTATTCAATATACACAGCAGGCTTCATAGGCACTGCTGACTTTGCTTTCTGATTTCCAGAGCCTTCTGCAGGGCGTATGAAAAACTCGGCGTTAAACAGAGATGAGAGGTACTCTTTTGCTTCTTGCAAAAATTGGATCTCTCTATCCTGGGAAAGCACCATAGTACTCAAATTATTGGCGTGTCTTGCCAACCAGTTTGCAAACTGAACTGCCTCCTTACCGTGTTTTTTTATCTCCTCATCTTTCATAAGTTCAGATATCAGCTGTTTCGGGTTTTTCACAGCTGAGGCCTTCTTATATGCTTCTCTCTTCCAGTCTGGGGCTACGAAAATATGAACCTTAGAGGCCTTCCTATTCGTAAGCTTCTCAATATTGCTAATGTCATCTATCAATGACTGTAAGATGTCTTCTAAAAGTTCTGCCTCCTCATCTACCAGTTCTTTGTTTGCTTCTGGCCACTTTTCCATAGAGATGAAAGATTTATTTCCAAGCTCCTGCCACAACTCCTCGCAAACATGAGGAATAAAAGGTGTCAAAGCCTTTAACCACGATTCTGTGAAGGACATTGCAACATCCTTGTTTTTCCCTCCTCTCCTCATATACCAGTTAACATCTGAAATTAGTGCAAAGAAAAGATTATCTACGGCCCTCTTAAGGTCATAAACGCTCATAGCTTCATTGGCCTCTAAAAGCCGTCTGTTTAGGCGAGACAGCAACCACCTATCTATGTCTTTTCTCTTCTCACTGTCCTTAGCTCTTTCAATGAAATTTTTAACAAGGCTGTAGAATCTTTTTATCTGGTTTCTATATGGGATTATTGCTTCTGGGTCCCATGCCATATCAACAAAAGGAGAAGCAACATGGCTGTAATATAACCTCATAGCGTCAACTGAATACCTTTCAGCAGCATCAGGGATTGCTTCAACGCCTCCCTTTGATTTGCTTAGCTTCCCTCCTTTTCCAGTTACCCACCAGTTAACGAAAATCCCTCTAGGCCAGTGTTGTTCTTTTAAGATAGCTACGTGGTTCATTACAAAAACAGGAAAATGAACTGTTTGGTGTTCCTTGCCCCCGACATTTATATCTAGTGGATACCAATATTCATACTCTTCCCTTATCCTTTTATGGATTTCATTCCTCGGCCTGCCTCTTCCCAAAAATACGTAATCAAACCACCCCTCATCCATTTCTTCTGCTTTTACAAGGCCTTGATTAACATATTTCGAGATGGTGTAATACATCGGATACAATGTTGAGTCTGCTATTGGCTCTATTATCCACCTCTCATCAAATGGGAAAGGAGTGCCCAAGAGATTTCCCATTCTTGTGCAGGCCCTGTCCTGGAACCAATCCAGAACAGCTGGTAGGTTCTTTTTGTAATCCTCTGGATAGATGTTCATGTTCTCAACATGTTCCTTGCTTCTTTCTGTAAGCTCAGCGTCAGAATACCTTATGAACCACTGGTCATCGACTCTCTTTATAATTACTGGAGCACCACACCTGCATATCACCTCCTCAGAAAGGTCATACATGATGTCTGCTTCTCCCATTTCAATTAACTCTTCCTTAACTTTGTCCTTTGCAACAGAAACAGGCATGCCTGCATACTTCCCGCAGTTCTCGTTTAACCTGCCAGAATGAAATCCATCCTTGTAAACCTCTTGAGTTGCCTCTTCTAATTTTTCCTTATCAAATTGTGATTTTATATTAAACTCTTCGCAGGCTTTTTTGGCAGCGAAATCACCAAATCTTGGAGAACTTATTATCTTTATAACCTCCAAGTTAACGTCTTCTGGCTTTAAATTATACCTCTTCTGCTCTTCCTTATTCCTCTTCAAATCCTCTAATGCAATATAGTCGTAAGGAGCATCAGAAGGCACAGAGGTTACTATGCCTGTTCCTATATTGGGATCGCAAAAGTGAGAAGGCAAAATAGGAATTTCCCTGTGAATCATAGGAGCTACGCACTTTTTACCTACAAGCTCATTTCCTTTCACTTCAGCAATAATTTCTACCTTGTCCTTTTGATATTTCAGTTTCTCTGCACATTGTCTACTAACTATCCAGATTTCGCTATCCACCTTTGCCTTAACGTAAGTTTCATCTGGGTCTACCCAGAGATTGGTTTGACCATATACTGTCTCTGGCCTCAGTGTTGCAGCGATTAGGTAAGCATCACCAAACTTAAACTTTAAAAGTGTAAACTCCAGCTTTTCGGCATTGCCTCCTTTTGAAATTTCCATCTCAGCAGGGTCAACAGCAACGGGCCCACACCTCACACAGAATGTGGTGTAGTATGGCTTTTGAACAAGCAGTTTCTTTTCGTTCAATTTCATAAACTGCCACTGTATGAACCTTTTGTAGCCATCATCAATTGTGGTGAGCGTTCTGCGCCAATCCATCAAAAAACCAAAAGCTTTGAACTGTTGGGTGAAATTTTTCTTAAAATACTCAACCACATAAATGGGGTCATCAGCCATTCTTTTTATATCATCACTAGAAGCTCCGCCCTTTTTGAGATACTCAATCCAGTCAGGATCTCTTTTTATTTTTATAGAAACGCCCATTGCACCATTTCCAGTTGCATGGACTCCGAATGGAAATAAGACATTATAGCCCTTCATTCTGTTATATCTTGCTATTATATCCGCGTAAGAAAAACCCCTCATGTGGCCAGTATGCAAGTAGCCAGTAGGATTTGGGTATGCAAATATCAAAAAGAATTTATCCTTTTTTAGGTCTGGCTCTGCTTCACCTATGCCAGCAGCTGCCCATTCCTCTTGCCACTTCTTCTCAACTGAGATATAATCATACTGCTCAGCAATAACCAACACCTTGCAGAATTTGAGACATTGAATTTAAGAGAAATGAAATTAAAAAACTTATGGTATCCTTTTTAATTAGAGTATGCATAAAACATAATCATGAACAACTTGGAAGAAAAAAGAAAAAAAGCATTGCAGGCTGTTAGAGAAAAGATAAAAAAAGAATTAATAAAGAGAGACAAGCTGATTGTTTATGTGGTAAAGGCTATAGACGAGCTTGATAAGAGCAGCAACCTTCTCTTTGAAAAACTAAGACACTGGTATGCTATATATTACCCAGAATTGTCTCAGAAGGCAAAGGATTTAGATGCATATATAGAAACCGTCTTGGAAAAAGACAGACCCACTACATCTCTTGGGGCTAAGCTTACAGAAGAGGATCTCAACAGGATTAAGCGCTTTGCAAGTATAGTAAAAGAGCTAAGAGACGAAAGGAGGGTACTGGAGCAATACCTCGAAAAAGTCATGGAAGAAGAGGCCCCCAATATAACAGCAGTGGCAGGCGCAATGTTAGGTGCTAGATTAATAAGCGCTGCTGGTTCTCTGAAAAAATTAGCTGAGTATCCTTCTTCAACAATACAGGTTCTTGGAGCTGAAAAGGCCCTTTTTGCTCATATAAGGAAAAAAACAAAATCGCCCAAGCATGGATATATATTTGCCTTTCCTGAACTGAGAACTGCACCTAAAAAGCTCAGGGGAAAAATTGCCAGAAAAATTGCCAGTAAGATAAGTATGGTTGCCAGAATAGACTACTTCAAAGGAGAGTTTATTGGTGATAAGCTAAGGAAAGAGCTGGAAGAGGAAATAGCGAAAATAAAGGGCACATAAACCTTTTTCTGACGGTGCTTATATGATAAGAGCGATTGCATTTGACATGGATGGCACCCTTATAGACAGCAAAGATGCCTGGTATCTCACAATAAGGGAAACAGTTGAAAGGTTTACAGGTAAGGCATTAAGCTACTCTGAATTCCAAGATATCTGCTGGGGAAAGAGCATGTTTGAATGGTCTTTGAGATTTGTTGAGCAGGAGCATATGGGTGATTTTATAAAAGAATGCCACTCGGCTTTTGAAAGGCATTTGGACAAAATAGGGCTTTTTACAAACGAAGTGGAAATCTTGGGGAGATTGTCCAATGATTACAAATTGGGGATTGTAACTAACACGTCAAGCCATACTGCTAAAAAGATTGCACAATTAAAGGGAATTGATTGCTTTTTTTCTCTTATAATTGGAGGGGACATGGTAAAAAAACAAAAGCCAGAGCCAGACGGACTTCTTCTGTTATGCAGGCAATTGAGCGTTAAAAAAGAAAACTGCGTCTATGTGGGAGATCAAGCATATGACATAGAAGCAGCTGTCAGGGCAGGTATAAAAAGCATATCCTTCAGAAGAGAAGACAAAAAAGCAGATGCGGTTGTTTGGGATTTCAAGGAGATATGCGATGTGGTGAGAAAACTATGAAAAGATTTATTTTAGTTGTTTTGCTTTTATCCGTGACCATGGCTTACGACATAAGGACCACTGCCATATACGAGATAAAGCCAAATGGAGAAGATTATGCTCATTATACTGAAGTTTACCAGCACGACTGGCAAGACATTATGGACAACTGGCTAAACTCTGTAAACGACAGCTTTGATGTAGTCAGCAGAAGAGCAGGTATGTTGGTAATAGATAATTACAGCATATATGAAAACAGCAGTGCCCTCCTTATCAGCTTTAACGGCAGGATCAAAGGGATATCAAAGCTTGAGGCTAACTCATTACTTGTGGGAAGCGTTGGCTTTGTTGACAGCATATGCCAAAGATTGCAGCCTGAAAGCATAAGAAAGGTGAGACAGCGCTTTGAGTTCACAGCCGAAATGCCGAAAGGATATTATGCCATAAAAATCCCTCTAAACCATTCAGCTTACGTAAGACCAATATATTATAGCTACGGGGCCTGGGTAGAGAACAGGACTACGCATTGGTTTTTTGATATAAATGTATCAGATTCAAATGTAATGGACTATTGCAAAAGCAGGCAAATTGTTGAAAAAATAATAAGCCAAAAATTTGTCCTAAAAAATAAAAAAGATGATGCAGCTTTGCTGTTTATATGGAGTTTAGCTGTGTTAATTTTGGCGGTGCTCGCCTATGAGAATTATAAGAAAAGGAAAAAAACTGTACACTAAAAATTTAATACCTGGAAAGAGCGTCTACGGCGAGAAATTAGTAAAAATAGATAGTGAAGAATTCAGGGAATGGGACCCATTCAGGTCAAAACTGGCCGCTGCCATATTAAAAGGCCTAAAAACAATTCCAATAAACGAAAACTCAAGCATACTTTACTTAGGAGCTGCGCAAGGAACCACTGTTTCGCATATAAGCGATATTGCTGTCAACGGTGTTATTTATTGTGTTGAGATAGCCAGCAAACCATTTGAAAAACTGCTTTTTTTATGTGAAGAGAGAAAAAACCTCATTCCTATATTAGAGGACGCCAATTACCCTGAAAGATATGCAAATATAGTTGATAGTGTTGATTTTTTGTATCAAGATGTGTCTCAAAAAAACCAAGCGGAGATATTTATCAAAAATGTAAAACAGTTTTTAAAAAGAGGGGGCTATGGCCTGATAATGATAAAAGCAAGAAGCATAGATGTGGCTGAAGACAGTAAGATAATATTTAAAAGAGAGTTGGAAAAAATAAGGGCATCAGGTGTGGAAATATTGGAGAAAGTAGATCTAAGGCCTTTTGATAAGGACCACATAGCAGTATTAATCCGGCTCTTATGAGTTTAGTTTGAGAAGTTCATCAATTATCTTTTTAAGGTCTTCTTTTTCCATCTCTGCCCCATACCTCTGGGCCAAACTGCCTAACCTTTTTATGCCACAGTCAAAAATTAATACTGGAGTTCCGTCCCTTTCAACCCCGTATTTCTTCTGCAAAGCAATCCCATCTGAGTAACCATAATCGAACTTATCAGCCTGCTTACTGCACTCTTGGTCATCCCCCTGGTGGATGTACTTGCAGATATATGTGATATTAAGTGAATCTCCATACTCTTCTTTCAGAGATTCCAGCACAGGCCTTTGTGATTCTGAGAAAGGGCAGGTGGGGCTGTAAAAGGCAAGTATTTTCACTTTATCACCTATACAAAGCGGTTGAGTGCTTGCCTGAACGTCCACTGTGATGTTCCTGTTTATAGAGCAAACGAGAGAGCAGCTCTGGTCCTCAGGTATTTGCACTGCATGAGATGCTTCTTCAAGCTCAGCGATTCTGTTGTTGAGCCTGCTTATATTATCTGAAATGCCAGACACCAGAATACCTACGAAAGCTGTTAATGAAAGAAGCATAAAAACAGCAACAAATGTAACAATAGCAACATCTCTGTTCCATGTTTTCAGCGTCTTTATTTTACTGTTTCTCTTCTGCTTTTTTCTTTTCATACGCAACACGGGGTTTAATGGGCCCGGCCGGATTCGAACCAGCGACCTACGGTTCTCTCAGACAGAACCGACTGAGTCAGAACGTGCCATATAAGACCGTCGCTCTGACCTGGCTGAGCTACGGGCCCAAGACAGAGAATATATAACAGCAAATGATAATAAATATTTACGCTTTGCTTAATAGAATAATACTTTCTCAACAGTGTTTTTTATATCTTTCCTTGTATTTATGCAACAGCTACAGTTATATATAAGTAATAGTATACCTTAGTTTTAAATAATTTACCTTACATATTATTCAACCAATAGAAAGCCACGTTTTGATAGAGATAATTTGTAAAGTCCTGTGTTGAGTATGTCATTTAAAGCTTACTTCAGAAGAAATAAAATAGACATACTAATAGTCTTATCAATATTTCTGCTTTCTTTTGGCATAAGAACATTTACTGCTGATAAATTCCCAGACATATATGGCTTTGACTCTTTTTACGCAGCAAGGCAGACTAAACATATCATTAACGGCGGTTGGTTTCCATATAAAGACAACAGCACATGGTATCCATATGGTAGGCTCCAGGGAGCAAATGAGCTTGGCTGGTGGGGGTTAAATGCTCTAGTTTACAAAACAGTCGCACTTTTCAATGGTGTTGAAGGTTTCAATTATAATTTATTTGCAAAGACAACGTCATGGCTTGTCGTTATTGCAGGCTCTCTTGTAATTGTATTTATCTTTTTGTTCACGAAGGAGATATATGGCAGATTTACTGGACTGATGGCTGCTTTGTTCTTAGCTGCTTCAAGCAACAATCTATTTTACTCAATTTACGGCCACGCTGAAAACGATGCCTTAGGACTATGCTTACTTTTTGCCTCATTATGGTTATTTATAATGACGATAAAAAAGAGAAATTGGAGATATGTTGTCCTCAATCTAGTGTCATGGACCTGGTTAGCAATGACATGGCAATCCTATAAGGTGGGCATCCTACTTCTATCAGGAACTGTGGTGGCATATTTCGTGATCCAATATATACTAAAGGAATTTGGTTATTATAAAGAGAGCTCTGAAAAAAAGGCTTATAGAAAATGGTTAATAATTGCCTCTTTCATAACAATGTTTTCAGGACCTTTACAATATCTGTTCAATGGCCGGCCTGATAACCTAAACGTTTCAATAATAATATTGGGCTTTGCAGTACTGCTTGCTTCACTGATAGAGTTAAAAGGCAAAGCTTTCTTTATAGAGATTAAATTACTGAAAAGAGACATAATAAGAATTGCATCAATAATATCTGCATTACTTATCCTGTCAAGCTTCATATTCTATGGCATACAGGCCTTAGAATATCCCTTCTCATTTATCGGGATAAGAATAACACCATCACCTCCCCAAAGGGATTTTGAAATAAGAATGGTTCAAACAATTGCAGAGCAGAACCCCATTCCTGGTGGAAACTTCCTTGGTAGATTATCATACTTGCAAAACAGTTTTGGTTATCTTATCTGGTTTGCTTTTATGGCTGTTGTGGGCCTAATTGCTAAAATACTTATTATGCCTTTCATAAGGAAAGACTTTAAGTATGAATGGGACATATTTTCAGTTGCTTTTATACTCTTTTCCATGTATTTCCTAACTGAAAAATCAATAACTTTATTCTTCCTTTCAGCGCCTGTTACACTTGGGGCTGCGATTTTCATAGGAGAAGGTTATAAAATAATTGATAGGGTACTTACAAAAGTGAATAAAGAGGAAATAAAAAGATTTGTAAAACTGTCTTACTTTATCATTGCAATTGCCATTGCCTTTTCTTATATTGTCTTTATAATACCCCAAGCCAAAACAATGGGTTATGATGTTCCTCCTGAATGGTTTGAGACATTCAGATTTTTAAATTCATCCGCAGTACCAGTAGGTAGTGTCATAACCTCTTGGTGGGACTATGGCCATTGGATGGATTATTACAACGGAGACAAAATCCATGTATCCATGGATAACATTCAATCACGCAAGGATGTTATTTACACTGTTGCTTCATCGTTTACACACACCACACCATGTAGTGCAGATATGAACACACGGCAAATATATTGCGATAGCAGTCCTGAAGCCCTTGAAAAAGCTGAGATAGAATCATTGTCATTACTGAAACCATTGAAAACAACACATATCTTAATAGATAAGGAAATAATAGGTGGCAGCACTGGAGGCAAACTTGGGGCTCTTGAACACATTGCTGCAAATTACATTGGTTGTATGCAAGAAATAGGATGCAAGGAAGAAGATAATAAAGTAAAGTGCCTTATAGGTTATGATTCCAAAGGCAAGCCTGTTGGCTTCACGTTCACAAAAGAGCAGTGGCAAGAGTTAAAATCAGTCAGGTGGCCAGGGACAAACCTAAACAATCAAGGCTTACCTGCTAGACTCTTCGCATTGGAGACGTCAGCAGGAAGAAAATCTATATTCTTAACAGCATTGCAATGTGGGAGAAATCCACAGTTTGACCCTAATTCCCCTGTTCTGTATGCGTTCTTAGAGCGTCTATTCTTCAAGGACCCTAACCTTAAGCATGTGAAATTAGTATTTGATAACGGCTGGAATGTAATATACCAGGTAAACTGGACAGGAATTCCAGACCCCCAAAACTATAGTGAATGGACAAAGGGACATTATGTCTTAGGTGAGTGAGATGTCCTGGCTGTTGTATGTGGCGGTGTTTTTCGTAAGCTTAATTTCAGCTGTTATCGGAACAAAGTATGTAATAAGAAAAGTAAGGCAGTTTCCTTACAAAGATTGGGATAGGGGCTTTCTTGTTCCGGATTTTGCAAATCCAAAAAAAGTTCTTGTTCCAAGGATTGGTGGTTTGGGCATAGTAGGGGGTTTCACTGCAGGTGTATTATTTGCTATAAAGTTCATCCCAGAAATACACTTAAAGACACTGTTTGCTTCTTTATTGGTAGTTCTTATGATTTCCATTATGGCGTTTTTCACGGACATCTTCAAAATAAGAAAAATAACAAGGGTTTTACTTCCCGGCCTTGCGTCCCTGCCTCTTGTGGCAATAAGTGCAGGAATAAGTAAGGTCGGTGTTCCACTCTTGGGAGAGGTTCAATTTGGAATATGGTATTCCCTTGTTTTAGTTCCAATAGGAATCATGGCGTGCAGTAATCTGTTCAACATGCTGGCAGGTCACAATGGTTTGGAAGCAGGCACTGTTATAATTGCCTCTACGGCTTTATTAACAGCGACAGTTATTACTTCACCAAATAACCTGACACCAATTATTCTGCTTGTGTCTCTTATTGGGGCAGCCATTGGCTTTTTATATTATAACTGGTACCCTGCAAAGGTTTTCCCTGGAGATGTTGGAACTTACTCAATGGCAGCAGTCTACGCAGCTGCTGCTATAACTTCAAGCCTTGAAAAGGTCGCGGTGATAGCTGTAATGCCACAGATAATAGAATTCTTCCTGAAGGCAAGGTCTAAATTTAAAGCACAGAACTTCGGAAAACCTGATAAAAAAGGTAGACTTCACTATGATGGAAAAGTATACTCTTTAACGCACATAGTAATGAAATTATTTAGACCAAAGGAATGGCAATTAAGCTTGATATTAATAGCATTCCAAGCTTTGTTTGCTGTGTTGGCGGTTATAAGTATTGGGTCATAAAAGGTTGAAAGCCATGAAAATACTTTTTTCTGCAAGAAAGCTAGACCCTCCGTCAGGAGGAGCAGAGATCAGCGCTATGGAAATTCTTCGGGAATTAGCTAAAAACAATGATGTCACTGCATTAACAACAGGAAATAACAAAGAATACAAAAAGGACAACATAAAAATAAAAAAAGTTAGGGAAAATTTTATCTCATCTATATCTATCAGCTGGGCAAAACGCTATTTTCTGAACCTATACTGGCGGAAAATACTAGATAACTATCTCAAAAAGAATGACTTTGACTTAATTATAACACAGTTAGACCTGACACCGTCAACTGTTGAGATTGCGAATAAATATAGGATACCCAGTATAGTCTTCATAAGAAGTTATGAACATTTTTATCTAAACCTACGCTTCAGTCAAGCTCCAAAAAAAATGGGTTTAATTGAAGAGTTTTTATCTGCTCCCTTGAAATACAAGGTGCAGTTCTTTCCATTTTATTTATTGATGAAAAAATGGAATGAAAGATCTATAAAAACGGCAACAAAAGTAATTGCTAATTCGGAATTTACGGCTGAGGTATGTGAAATGTTGTATGGTGTCAAAGCAGAGGTTATTTATCCTCCTATAAGAGTAGATAAGTACTTAGCCAAAAAAAGAAAGGCTGATTATGTTACAATAATAAGGCCAACTATCCCAAAAGGCGGTGAACTCTTTATTAAAATCGCCGATGCGCTTCCAGATGTGAGATTCCTGGCTGTTGGAAATGCAGAAAAGCATATTGTGGGGGAATTAAAAAGACGTAAGAATGTGACCTATATGCCCTGGACTGATAACATGAAAGAAGATGTTTACTCGAAAACGAAGATATTATTAATACCCTCTCTGTGGCATGAACCTTTTGGGAGGATGGCTGTTGAAGCTATGATAAATGGTATTCCGTGTATAGTATCCAACAAAGGAGGAACTCCACACATCGTTAATGGAGCTGGCATAATTGTAGATAATGTGAACGATATCAATGCATGGGTAAAAAGTATAGAAAGACTAATTACAGATAAAAAAGAGTACAAAAGATTGTCAAAAAGAGCAAAAGAAAGGGCAAGACACTTTGATTATAATACCCAAATGACAAAGATAAAAAACATAATGAAGGAGATATATAATGAGAGGGATATTTGAAGTAAAGTTCATTGGAAAGGAAGATGGAGGTCAATTAAGACAATATGTCGGCTTTGAAAAGAGATACCTTAATCTTATTAAAAAGTATTTTAATGGTAACAAAATTCTGGAAATTGGTTGTGGAAGAGGCACTCTTTTAGAACTTCTTGATAAAGAAGGATACAATGTTATTGGGATTGATGTAAATAAAAAAGCAATAGACGCAATAAGAAAAAAGAAACTAAAGGCATATCAGTATGATTTGAACAAGGGAATTCCTGAAAAAGCAGATATTATAGTTGCGACAGATGTGATAGAGCATATATATAAATTAGACAAACTTTTAGAGGATATTCGTAAAAAATCAAAATATTTTTTATGTACAGTTCCCAATGAATTTAATTGGGTTGCAAGAATAAGATTCTTGGTGGGAAAGGGCCTGGTTGAACATAGCCCATTTAATCACTGTCATGTCTATCCAATAGAAGAATGGGATAGAATAATAAACAAATATTTTAAAGTGTTGCACTCGGAGTACTTACCTCTACGAATTCCATATGGTATTTTCTGGCAATTATCCCAAAAAGGATTTGGAAAAGTTAAAGTATATATCTGTAAGAGTAGGTAAATTTTAATCTCTAGAGATAATAATATCAAGTATTCTCTTGGAGGTTTTTCCATCCCCAAATGGATTTGTCCAGTCTCTTTTTTTATTTACAGAAGTTTGAACTGCTTCCAAAACTTTCTTTGGCTCTGTTCCAGCAAGCATATTTGCCCCAACATTAAGGGTTTCTGGTCTCTCTGTGTTGTCTCTTATAGTCACACAAGGCACTTGGAGAATGCAACTTTCTTCTTGTACACCTCCAGAGTCTGTAATCACCACTAACGCATTTTTTTCCAATACCAGGAAATCTAGGTATCCCAATGGCTTGGTTATAACAAGTTTTGATATAGACATAAGTCTGCTGTAATAACCAAATTCTTTTAAGCGTTTTACTGTTCGTGGATGTATTGGATAAAGCATAGGAGTATCAAGCTTTTGAGATATCAGCTCAATGGATTTAACAATGTTTAATAATCTCTGTGGATTATCCACGTTTTCAGCCCTATGTGCTGTTAAAAGTATATAATTGTGCTTATCAAAGTCAAATTCTTCCAATATTTTAGATTTTTTTTCTGCTATCAAAATATTCCGATACGTAGCATCTACTATTGAATTCCCTACCACATAGATGTTTTTGCTGATGCCTTCACGCAGCAGGTTGTTCTTAGAAATCTCTGTTGGAGCGAAAAGCAGTGACGAGATGTGATCAGTTAGTATTCTATTTACCTCTTCTGGCATAGTCATATCCCCACTACGCAAACCTGCTTCAACATGACCTACTGGGATTTGCAAACGCGAAGCTGAAAAAGCTGCCCCAAACACTGTATTTGTATCTCCTTCCACTAACACAATGTCGGGTTTTCCACTTAGAAATATTTTTTCTGTTTTTTCTATAATCTTAGCCATTTGTTTTCCATGGCTACCTGAACCAACTTTTAGATTGTAATCTGGGGTAGGCAAATCAAGGTCCTTAAAAAAAATTTCATCCAGCTCATACGAATAATGTTGATTTGTATGCACCACTTTATAAGCTATGTGTTTTCGATCGCAGAGCTGTATTATTGGACTCATTTTAATTATCTCTGGTCTAGTGCCGATTACAATATATATCATATTATATGCACCTCTTATAGACTTCTAGAGTTCTTTTTGCTATAACTTTCCAACTGAATTCTTTAATTGCCTTTTGTCTCCCTTTCCTGCCAAAAAACAAACTTAATTTATTGTCAATCAGCAACTTAATGACTGCTTCTGCAAGTGAATGTGGATCTCTTGGAGGAACTAAAAGACCTGTCTCGTTGTTATCAATGATGGCAGGAATACCACCCACATTAGTTCCCACCAACGGCTTGCCACAAGCCATCGCCTCCAAACCAGCAATACTAGTTGCTTCTTTTAGGGAAGGCAACACAACAATATTTGCAGCTGCATAGTAAAATGGCATTTCTTCATAATCTATATTTCCTGCAAAGATAATATGTTGTAATATATTAAGCCTTAGCGCCTCTTTTTGGATTCGACTTCTTTCTGGTCCATCGCCTGCAATTAATACTTTGAAATTTTTGTAATGTTTTCTTATTTCAGGTATGGCTCTTACAAGATATACAACACCGTTTTTTTCCACCAATCGGCGAGGCACTAATATAAGTTTTTTATTGCCTATCTTATACTTTCTTCTAATTCGAGTGCCGTCTATCTCTGGATTAAACTTCTTATCATCAACACCGTTCGGGATAAACATTGTTCTTTTACTTGGAAAGCCTAAACTACTTGCTGTGTTAATTAATTCCTGGCTTGGAGCTATAATAAAATCGTAATGGTGTAAAAGCCATCGCAAAAGCAAGTGATTATACCTTTTTTCGGCCATCTTCAAAAAACGTGACTCATGGGCTGTGAAGATGCGTGGCCTATGCTTTGTCAGTTTACTTATCAAAGCCTCTGGCAGCAAGTTGTGATAATGAACAATGTCTACTTTCAAGGCGTTTATTAATCTACTTGCCCTGATTATGTACAACATTGCGCTTGGCCAGTGTGCTGTGGCTCTATGCAACCTGATAGTATTAAGCCCTTCTATCTTCCCCTTTCCTTTATTTGCCCAGATATCAGGGGTTATAACTGTAACCTCATGGCCCATGCTAACCATTGTTCTGGATAAATCATATACATGGGAGGATATACCCCCCGTCTTTGGTGGAAAATCATGAGTTGCCATAACAATATGCATAACAATCCCCAATAGATATAGGTTAATTATTATAAAAAGCAAATACTTATAAAAGTAAAACATAGTAATATTCTCGTTATTTAAATCGTTAGGTAGGAGGGGTTTTTATGAAGATTGTCGCAGTTGGCTATCCATTAATGCATAGTAGGCAATATAGAATACTTGAAAGTAAAAAACACGAAGTACACATCATCACACCAAAGAAATGGCAAAACGTCTTTAGATTACCTAAAGATTATGATAGTATTCATTTTCATTTTTGTGATGATAAATTCCATGGGAACGCGAGCCTGTATTTTATACCTTGCGTATCGAAATATGTTAAGGAATTAAAGCCAGACCTTATTTTTACTATGGCAGAGCCATGGTCATTACTTGTAACAAATAATGAGATGATAGCAAACAAATTTAAAATTCCGCATGTAATCGCTATGTGGGAAAACCTTGATAAGGACCTGCCATTTCCTTTCAGCAGGTTCGAAAAAAGGAACATTAAAGGCATAGAGGGACTGATAAATGGCAATCCAGAGGGCTGGGAGATTTATAAAAGGAAAGGTGCAAAATGTCTTCACCATATAGACCCTCTGGGGGCTGTGGATATAAAGGAATTTAGTAAAAAAAAGGGAGATCTAAGAAAGGAGCTAAAACTTAAAGGAAAAAAAGTTATCCTTTATGCTGGTCGTTTCGTGCCTCAAAAAGGTCTTTTGTATATTATAAATAGCATGGGAGAAGTCCTAAAAAATGTGGATAATGCACATTATCTCTTTGTTGGTAAGGGTGAGCTGGAAGAGAGGTTAAAAGAGGAAATAAGAAAAAAAGGGGTGGAAGATAGAGTAACTATAATAAATTGGGTTCCAAGAGAGAAGATGCCTATGTTATATAATACAGCGGATGTTTTTCTTTATCCTAGTTATAGAACCAAAAAATGGGCAGAACAATTTGGATTTGCTTTAATAGAGGCAATGGCATGCGAGACACCAGTCATAACAGCAAGCTCCGGCTCAATCCCGTGGGTTGTAGGTGATGCAGCAATTGTTGTAAAACCAAAAAATTCTGATGAACTAGGAAAAGCTATCGTGAAAGTATTAACAGATGACAAATTAAGAAGAAGGCTCATTGAGAAAGGCAAGAAAAGGGCCAAGTATTTTAGTGTTGAGGAGGTTAGGAAAAGATATTTCAAATTTTTTGAAGATGTAGCAAAAAAGTGCAGGAAGGAGTAAAATGAATAGAATAAAGTTCTCAATTGTTATTCCAACATATAACAGTCTCAAAACTTTAAGGCGCACTGTAGATTCTATAGTAAAACAGGACTATCCTAAAAATTTATATGAAATCATCATTGTGGATGATGGTTCAAATGATGGCACAGCAGAGTATTTAAAAGAGATATCAAGGAAATATAAAAACATACGCTTCTTCACGCAAAAAAATAGCGGACCTGCAAAAGCAAGGAATAGAGGTGTTAGAGCTGCCAAATATGAGTATATTGTATTTACAGATGCTGATTGCCTTGTTCCTAAAAATTGGCTCTCAACATATGAAAAGGAAATTAAGAGACATCCAGAGATCCCTATCGTGGGTGGTTTCTTAGAAGCATCTGAAGAAAAAATAAAAGAAAACAACCATGCGTTATTTGAGTACTTTAAAAACAGGGTTATATATGGCCAAGGTGAAAAGGAATACATAGGTGGTTTTGAAACACCCGGCTGTGTCACAAATAATGTCGTGTACAAGAAAGATGTTTTCATTAAATTAGGTGGTTTCAATGAAAACTTCCCTGTTGCTGCTGGGGAGGATGCTGACTTAAAATTGAGGGCAGCAGAAGCAGGATATAAAATGCATTTTATTCCTATGAAAGTAACTCATCTGCAAGAATACGGCTTCAAGAGATTTATAAAACAAAGTAAAGATAGAGGATTAGGTGGCATATATTATGATTATTTGAAAGGTAAAAAACCTAACAAAATAAGGCCAATAATGATAATATTTTTAACGCCGGTGATATTTCTCTGGTATTTAGTTAGATATAGGAAAGGGATCAAAAAATTGGGCTTTTATAGGTACTTAATAGCAGTTGTCTATAAGAGCTTGGAAACCCTGTTTATAAACTACGGCAAAATTAAGCACCCTAAAATGAAGTTGCTGAGAGAGAGGATGAAAGCAAAATGACTGTTGTGGTTACAGGGGGCTTAGGTTTTATTGGTAAGCACCTTGTAGAGGTGTTATCTTCCAAAGGGAAGGATGTTCTTATTATAGATAGGAAAATAGGGAAGAGTGTAAATAACAGCAGAATAAAAATATTAAACATAGATATAAGAAATAGGGATAAATTAGAAGAGATAGAAAAAAAGGATGTTGAGGAAGTTTACCATCTAGCTGCTAAAGTCTCTGTCCCAGAATCATTTGAAAAACCAGTAGAGTACTTTAACATTAACACAGTTGGAAGTTCTAATATATTTGAAACATTTAAAGATTCAAAGATTCTTTACGTAAGCTCTGCAGCAGTATATGGACATTGCAAAAAATTGCCAATAAAGGAAACATATGAGTTATCTCCACTGTCCCCTTATGGCTTATCAAAGATGTTAGCAGAAGAATCTGCCAAAGAATATATACGTCTTTATGGTAGCAATATAACCATAGTCAGACCTTTCAATGTGTATGGGCCTGGTCAAAAAAATAACCAGTATGCGGGAGTCGTATCAATATTTCTTGAGCAATGGAAAAAGGGTAAAGCACTTACGGTGAGGGGAGACGGCAATCAGGTGAGGGACTTCGTTCATGTAAAAGATGTATGTGAAGCTATGATAAAAGTTATGGGAAAAAAAGATGTTTTTAATGTGGCTTCTGGCAAAAAGACAAGAATAATTGACTTGGCAAGAATGATAAGTGATAAAATAAAGTTTGTCCCAGAAATAAGCGGAGAGATAAAATACTCATGGGCAGATATAAAAAAAATTAAGAGGACAGGTTGGCGGCCAAAGATACCTCTTAAGAAGGGTATAGAAGAGTTAAAGGAGCTTCATGTATGAAAGAGATATACTTGACATTTGATGTTGAAGACTTTACTGACCCAAAGGTAAACAATAAGACCCTTCAATTCGTAGTGGAAGAACTCAATAAGCTTGAATTAAAAGGAATTTTTTTCATAACAGCTATGAGAGCTAAAAACATAGATAAAAAAACAGCCATGTTACTTAAAGAACATGAAATAGGATACCATTCATCTTCTCATTCTGTAAGACCTATAATATTTGAATTTACTGATGTAGAAGACTATGAAACCGCTGTTGAAGAATCCTTGAAAAGGGAAACACATAACGTAAATATAAAAACATGGAAGTTAAGTAAGAATAAAGGAGGCATATTTGAAGTAATGAAAATAAAGGAGGATGTGAAATCTTTTAGGGCCCCTGGTTACTCATGGTCTCCTCCCCACCTTGAAGCTCTGAAGGAGCTTGGAATAGAATTTGACTTCTCAACTAAAATGCAAAATAAAGCATTCTCTTTCAAAAAGATGACACATTTTCCATTCCCTGTTAAAAAGAATGCCTTATTTTATATTCAGGCATTTATGAGCGATCCAGTTGTGGTAGATTGGCATCCTGAATCTTTTGTGAAAAAAGGCTGGGACTCAATCTTCAGATTTGGAAACCCACAAAGCATCAAAAAAGCCAACCTGTTAGATGTTCAGAGTATAAACAGAAACAAAAACACTTTTATAGGTTTCATCCGAAAGATTAGATTCATGTTAGATGTGGGCCTCCTAAAACATTCAGGCGAATGTAAAAAAGCTATAAGAAAAATAAGTATAAATGAAAAAAAAGTGGAGAGGGAGTACAGAAGGGCATCATTTTGGCCTATGAAGTATTTTAACTACAAAGCCAAATATGTTGAAGCCCACTTCAAGAACTACTTCGGTGTTTAATATGAAGGTCATATATACTATAAACGCCAATGTTGGAGGAGGTGGCATAGGCAATACAGCTTACTACGGCGTTAAAGCCCTTGAAAAATACGGCTATTTAGAAAAAGTAATTTGCAGAGATGTAAAAGGAGAGGAGATACCAAAAGAAAAAGTAAAAAGGATTCCTGTATTAATTAATAAGTCCCCTGTCTATTTCCTAGTAAATATCTATTTTGACCTTATGGCTTCACTTTATATTGACGAAGCAGATGCTTTTTATGGTTGGAATGGGATGCAACTTTACTCTATGAAAAAAGCAAAGAGAAAAGGGGCAAAATTGATATGTAATGCTTCTTCAGCACATGTATTGACACATAACAGACTAAACCAGGAAGAATTTAGAAGATTTGGCATTAAAAAAAGGGGCATTGACCCCATTACAGTCAAAAGGACTCTAAAAGAATACGAGTTAAGTGACGTAATCGTGCCTGCCTCAGAGTTTGTATATCAATCTATGATAAAAAATGGTGTCTCTCAAAATAAGTTAAAGCTTCTTCCTTTTGGTGTAGACATCAACAGATTTAAACCAGCACATAAAAAGGAGCATAATAAGTTTATAGCGATGTATGTTGGTTTTGTGTCAGTATTAAAAGGCGTTCAGTATTTGTTGGAAGCATGGGATATGTTAAATTTAAAACATGCTGAATTGCGACTATATGGAAAGGTAAGGCACGATTTTAACAGGATTTATAAAAAATATAGCAACAGAAAAGATATAAAGTTCATGGGGCATGTCTCACCTATAGAAAAAGAGTACCAAAAGGCAGATATATTCGTTTTTCCTTCAATCCAAGAGGGGAGTGCCTTAGTTACTTACGAAGCTATGGCTTCTTCCCTTCCAATAATAACCACATTCAACAGTGGCTCTGTTGCAAGAGACAGCATAGATGGCTTTATAATTCCTATAAGGGATCCAAGAAGCATAGCAGCGAAGATTCAATACTTATACGACAATCCAAAAGAAAGGGCAAAGATGGGAAGGAATGCAAGAAAAAGGGCTGAAAAATTTACCTGGGAGAAGTATGGTGAGAGACTAATAAAAGTGTTTGAAGAGGTAGTAGAATGAGCAAAGTTGGTGAATTATGGAAAAAACACTTTATAGAAGAAAAGTATAGTTATATGATGGATAATGTATCAAAAAGCTTTTTTGAAAGGCTTATAAAGTCTCCATATATCCAACATATAATAAAGTACTATGGACGAAAGAAAGGGAAAGTGATAGAAGCAGGGTGTGGACCTGGTAAGCTATCTGTTGCTTTTGCCTTATTAGGCTATGATGTGACTGCTATGGATTACAATGAACAAATGTTAAGAAATGCAGAGCATTTAAAAGATATGGCAGAAAAACTATTCAATAAAAAATTGAGATTTACAACATTAAAAGATGATTTAGAAAGGTTAAAAATAAGAAGTGGTACGTATGATATTGTTTTTAATGAAGGGGTTGTGGAGCATTGGTTAAAAAAAGAAGACAGAATTAATGTTATAAAGGAAATGGTGCGGATAACGAAAAGAAAAGGTGTGGTTAGTATAACAGTGCCAAACGGTGGCCACCCTTTAATGCGTTTATGGTACAAGAGAGCAAAATCATACACAAATGCACCTCCAATGACTTTTTACACAAGCAAAAAACTAAGGAAAGAAATGGAGATGGCAGGATTAGTAGATATAGAAACAGATGGGATATCTATTGGAAGGAGCATTGGACAGTGGCCAGACTGGTTCATCTTAAAAAAATTAGGCGCTGGCCTTGATAAAATTATACCAAGTAATAAAGCTCTAAGAGAAAGGTTTGGTGTTAGTATTTATGGAATAGGTAGAAAAGTATATTAGATACTGTTATATATTTCTATATATGCCTTCGCAATTGATTTGGGGTTAAATTTTTTGGTTACTGTTTCCAAAGCGGCTTTACCTAGCCTCAATATCTGCTTATTTTTAAATGCTTTTAAAATAGCATCTGCAAGGGCCTTTTCATCGCCTGGTGGCACAATAAGACCGTTTTTTTCATGTTGTATTATTTCACCTATAGCACCTATATCTGTACTTATAACTGCCTTCCCCCTTGCCATAGCCTCTAGTAAACTTAAAGGCATGGAAGTTGGTCCATAAGCGCAGGCATATGGAAATGCAACGATGGCTGCCTTAGCTATCAGATTATCGATAGCTGATTGGTCTAATTTTCCGTAAAGATGTATATAAGACTCAATACCAAGCTTTTTAATTAATCGTAAGTAAACATTCTTCCTCTCCCCCAGACTTTTATTTGCTATAATAAAACTAATATCATTGTCTTCCTGTATAACTTGTGATGCGGCTTTAATTAAATCCATGTCTCCCCTGACTCCGTAGCCTTTGCCTATAAATAAAATCAGTTTTTCAGAGGAAAGTTTAACTTTGCTAACTTGGGCTTTCATAGGTGGAGGTATAACAGATACTTCCAGCACATTGCTACCTTGTATCATTTTGTCTTTTAGATAGTGAGAGCTTGCTATTATCGGAATCTTTCTAAAATCAGGTTTCAAAATATTTGGCAAATGTTGAACTGAAAATAAGTAAAACAATTGCAATAGAGCTCTCATCGAGTTGTAGTATTTGATGTGCATCATTATATCCCTGAGGTTTGGGGCAGCTGGCCCATAAGCTGTTATTACGTCAAAATTGGGCTTTGAAAATCGATTTATTGGGCCTAAAATGGAATTAAATGTGCTCCTACTTATAAGGTCGTTTACGTGAGCGTGATTTATAAAACCTTCTTTGATCTTTGATGATATTCTTACTTCAATTCCTTCATTTTCTAAGGCTTCTTTCAAGCTAATTGCTGAGATTGTGTGGCCCACTCTTGCAGGGTAACCAGGAATCACAAAGTTTACTTTCACCTCAATCTCCTCAAAAGTTTCGATTCAGAAAGTATTTCCACGTTCTTTTCCTTAATGTAACTGAGAAATTCCCTGTAATAACCCATCTTCTCATCTCCCATGCTATCAATATGCCAGCATACTGATATAATGCCCTTGTTTTTTATTATGTAATCAACGACAAGTTTCCAGGATTTGCTAATAGGATCAAAAAGTTTCTTATTTAAGCCTATATCCCACATATTAAAATGTTTTTCAGGATATAGTATATTCTTCTCTGCATAGTACTTTATACCATAAGATGATAGTATCCTCAAGCTTTCGTTATCATAAGCATTTCTAGATGAAAAAAAACCTTTCGCAGTCTTCTTAAATATTGCTTTAAAGGTAGTCACAGCTTTTTTTATTTCATATTGTTTTTGCTTTGAGTTTAACAGGGGAAGGATTGTGGAATGGTGGTAACCGTGCAATGCTAAGCTGCAATTTAAACGTTCCAAGTTTTTTGAATATGTGATAAATTTCTTCTCCTTTTCTAAATCTTCCATTTTCAAAGCAACTATGAAAGGCACTTTGAAATCTTTGATTAATTCTCTGATGTTATAGTAACCCTCCTCACTGTAGTCGGCGTTTACTCTCAAAACTGCAAATGGACCTTTAATGGTCATTTGATTTTTCCTTGGATAATTACTACTAACAAAGGGATAAACTTTCTTTCCAAGTTTATATAAAAAAGGACTGCCTTTGAATACTTTTAAAATCGCAAAACCAGAGCGTCTTATTGAGGTCATATAATCACAACTTCAAAGATTTGAGGTAAGCTCTAAATCCCTTTTTAGTCTCTGGGTTGTGTAAGCCAAAGTCAACAAATGCTTTTAAGTATGACAACTTATCCCCTATATCATACCTCTTGTTCTTTAATACATATGCATACATCTCATTTCCGTCATAAACTGACATCCTCATAGCATCTGTAAGTTGGATCTCATTATTATAACCAGGTTCTGTATTCTCCAGGTAATCAAAGATAGATGGTTCAAACAGATACCTGCCCCAAAGTGCCAAATCAGAGGGGCTCTCAGAAGGTTTTGGTTTTTCTATCATATCCTCTAATTTATATACCTCTCCTTCAGAATACCTTACTTTTTTCCCTTTTATCATACCATACCTTATTGACATCTCTATAGGAACCCTTTCAACAGCCACTATCTGTTTGCCTCTTTTATTATACCAGTCAACCAAAGGTTTCGAGCAATTGTACGAGTTATCATCTTCAAAAATCGATGACGCAGATACTGTATCTCCTAACAATACCAAAAATGGGTCGCTTTCTATGTGACGTTTGGCTGTCAAGACGGCATCTCCTAGACCTCTGGGCTTTCTCTGTCTCACGAAATGTATATCTACACCTTCTGGCACTGTTTCTAGCTTCTCAAGTAATATCTCGTTGTTGGCAGCCTGCAAGGCCATCTCAATCTCAGTATTTGAGTCAAAATGGTCCTCTATTGCGTGTTTTAGCTTACTGGTAACTATGACTATATCCTCTATACCAACTGCGGCTGCCTCCTCTACCACAAACTGGATGACTGGCTTATCAACTAAAATAAGCATCTCTTTAGGAATCGCTTTTGTAGCAGGTAGAAAACGTGTGCCTAAGCCCCCTGCTGTTATTACTGCTTTATGGATTTCAGATTTCATTTAACTCACCAACAGATGCCTTCATAATTATGCAGGCGTCTGAATAGATTCCTACCGTCAAAGATGTAAACATTTTCATAATCTTTTGCTTTTTTGAACTCAGCCCAGTCAGTCATTATAAAACAAATGTCTGCACTTTTCAGGGCATCGTGCAAATCTTCTGCGTACTTAATCTTGTAGTTGTATTGCTTCTTAAAATTTTGCATGGCCAATGGGTCGTAAACTGTGACATCTGCCCCCATAGAGAGCAGGGCTTCTATCAAAGGCACAGCTCTGCTTTCCCTTATGTCATCTGTGTCTGCTTTAAAAGCAAGTCCCAGTACAGTAATTCTTTTCTTATGAAGGTTGGGAAACTTCTGCAAGGCCAATTGTAAGATTTTTAGTGGTTGCCTATCGTTAACTTTCACAATAGCTTCCATGATATCTGCATTTTCGCCTATCTCTTTGCTCTTATTGATAAGTGCCATAATGTCCTTTGGGAAGCAGCTCCCACCAAAACCAACACCTGCTCTGAGAAAATAAGGTCCTATTCTCTTATCTAAACCAACTGCCTCTGCAACCTCATATACGTCAATGCCTAGCTGCTTACATATATTGCCTATTTCATTAATTAGAGAAACGCGAGCAGCTAGAAATACATTTGATGCATATTTTATCATCTCTGCAGTCTTTATGTCTGTAAATATCTTTGGAGCAGTTATGGAGGTATATATCTCTTCAAGCACCTTTCTGCTTTTTTCATCATAATATCCAATCACAATCCTATCTGGCTTCATAAAGTCTTCGACAGCAGTGCCTTCTTTTAAAAACTCTGGATTCATGGCCAAACCAAAACCGCTCCCCAGCTTTCTCTTGCTTTCTTTTTCTATGATAGGAACAAGAGACTCAGTGCTGCCAGGCAACACAGTGCTCTTCATAACAATAACACTGTAAAAATCCAGATATTTCGCTATATCTATTGCTGCTTTTTTAACATAGGACAGGTCCAACCGTCCTTCACTATCAGATGGAGTACCAACCGCAATGAAAATAGCTTCAGGTTCCTCTGCCATAGCATCAGACAGATCTGATGTAACTTTGAAGTTTTTATTTAAGTGCTTTTCCAATAATTCGTCAAGGCGTTTCTCATAAATGGGGGTCTTCCCCTCTTTTAATGATTTAACTTTCTTTATATCTGTATCCACACAGACAACATTATGACCCATATCAGAAAAGCAAAGCGCTGTAACAAGCCCTACATAACCTGCTCCTATAATAGCAATTTTCATGTTCCTCCCCTATTTTCCCCTTTTACTTTTGACTCCTGCCAAATATTGAAAAAAACCAAATGAGATAAAGACCCAAGATACGACCTCCAATAAAGGTGTAAACAATAATTTCCAATCCTTGTTTATTTTATACCATTTTGCCATAAAATATATGCCCCTAAATATTGGAAAGATTAAGGGAAACAACAAAAAAGGGCTTAACACAGCTAATATATAGAGCGCCCCTATCTTTAAATTTCTGCTTTTCTTGATATATAAGGGTATTGTACGCCCGTACCATAGATACCTACGCTTTACATCTTCAAGGTCCATCAAACTTGATGTCCTAAAACGCCAAATTTTAGTTTTTTCTTTTATCGTCTTGGGTTTTATGTGTGAAAGCAGTCGGTCTTCCCCAAAACCCAATGATGCGTCAAATATCGGAAAATGTTTCATTAGAAAATCCTTTTTGTAGGCCCCATCGCCCGCCATTTTCTTTTTATTGATTATTGCGTCTATCTTTTTTCTATTGTCTCTATAAAAGCTGACATAGCGTATCAGTCCCCAGTCCTTTTTGGGTTTTATAAGAGCACCATTTAATATTATCTGTTCAGCATCTGGATGCTTTTTAAATGCATTTATAACTGCTTCTGTATAATTCGGACTTATAGTCTCATCAATATCCATAAATGTGAACAGTTCTCCTGTGCTATATTTAAGAGCTTGGTTTCTTGCATTTGCTGGTGATTTATATTTTCCTTTTTCCTTAAATAGCTTTATATTTCTGTATTTACTCTGAAATGATTTTATTATTTTTATTGTCCCATCACTGCTACCTCCATCCACTATTATAAGCTCTGGCTTAACTGTTTGCCTTGCAATGCTTTCCAAGAACTCTCCTATTCTCTTTCTCTCATTCAAACATGCGACACCTATTGACAATTTCATAACTATCGACCCAACAGGCCGTTTAATAATCCTTTGATATCCGAGTACTTTATGCCTCTTAAAAAATAAAGGCACAACAGATATGAAAATACAGACATAAACAAAAGCAACAGAGTTCCCAAAAAGCCAAATAGAGTTGCTCTAAACAACTCGACAATTAAAACCATAAAGATAGAGGCGAGTAGGGGTTTTTTTGTGTATCTGCCTAAAATCTTAACTATGTCTTTTAGAGCAAACTTATATGTAACGTAAATGGCGGTAACAAAGTAAAGAAAAGCGCAGAGGACATACGACACTGCTGCACCAAGGAGCCCAAAATTCTGAATAAGATATAGAGAAAAAATAAATGATAACAATAGCGCAAACAAATTCAACTTAGCTAATTCATACAATTTTTTATAAGAAGCTATAACAGGATATAATATACTGTCAATGAAGGAAAAGTATATGAAAAAACTCATAATTGACATAGGCATAACTGCACCCAAGTAATCAGGTCTTGAAACAGAGAAGAAGCCACCCAGGATGACATATATTAATTTTATCAGTCTTCCGCCAAGAAGGGTTAAAATTAACATTGAAGGTAGAAGTAGAATGAGGGAATACTGAAGCACCCTTGACAAATAATATTTTAATTTCTTGGAACTATCTTCTTTCATTCTAACAAAAGAGGCAAAAATAACTGAACCAGACACAGGTATTAATGTAGCCACTATAGAAACCCATGCCATAGATACTTTGAAATATGCCACAGCTGAGGCAGAAGTGGCAAAGAGACCAAGCATCAACAGTAAGACTAACCTGCTGAAATAGTTCTTTAAAGAGAGTGCTGTCATAACTGCTGCATGTTTTAGTACAGGTCCTTTTGGCATTGGTGGCTGTTCAGAGCTTAAGAGCTTCTTATTTTTCAGAACAATAACTGCAAAAATTAATGCAGATAGATAAGCAAGACCTATGCCTGTAATAAAACCTTCCATACCAAAAGATATAAAAAGAAACAATGGCAGCACAATGAGCAATGCTGAATTCACAAGGGTTGAGTAAAAATGATATTTTGCATCACCTATTGCAATAAAAATAGTGGCGAGCAAAGAAAATGAAGCTCTTGCTAGTATAATTAGGGCAGCCAGTTTAAACAAAGTAGATATGGATGGCTGCATGTAGATCAAAGCAAGCTGGTCGGAAAAAACAATAAACATGATAGCTACTAAAAACGAAAGCACCAAGATTATCCTAAAAAGATAAGAAATAAACGCAGCGCTCTTTTTTTGACTTCTCACAGTAAATTTTGATACAAAAAGCATGGCCACATTCGTTATTCCCACGCTTATAAGACCTGCCACCAAGTATGCAAAGCCAAGAACTATCGATAGTAAACCAAAGGCAAATGAACCTAATATTATAGGAAAGATTATGTTAGAGATAACATTAGTAGTAAATCCAAGTAGTTCAGAGGACTGACCCCACACATTTTGTTTCAATAAAACTTTGCTTTCAGATTGCATGCAAATATTAAAAAAAGGAGAATTAAAAAGCTTTCATATTGGTATTTTTATAATAATTTCTTACGCCATGTAGATGGAATTTTATCTGACTCAATCTCAAAGCTGTCCCTATACTTGAATGGTCTTGGTCCCATCTTTTTAACCCAACCTGCCATCTTTTTTAGACCAAGACTCAATGGTGTTGCTGTTTTATAACCAAGCAGTTTTCTTGCTTTTGCTGAAGAACAGTAAGCATGCTTAACTTCTTTAGGTCTTGCTTCAGCATGTATCGGCTTGCCATCAAATCCCATCGCATCGATAACTAAATCAGCTAGCTCTTTTATGGTAACTGGGTTCTCATCTGGCCCTATATTTATGGTTTCACCCACAACATTGCTGGCAAAACCCGCCTTTGCAATATATGGCGTTACGTCATCCACATAACTGAACTCTCTGGTTTGCAAACCATCTCCATATATTATGGGAGGTTTGCCTTGCAAAATCCTGTTCATGAAAATAGCAATTACATTCCTGTAAGGGTCTGCTAGATTTTGTTTTGGGCCATAAATATTATGTGGAACAAGGACAACATATTCCATTCCAAATAGGTCATAATAAATCTCCAATATCCGCTCAACCATCAGCTTGGAAACACCATAAGGGTCTTCAGGCTTGGGGAGCATATCCTCTGTCATAGGCAACTTGTCCTGCTTTCCGTATCTATCCATTGAGCTGGTAAAAACAAAGCGCTTTACTTTGTGGTTTACAGCAGATACTATAAGGTTTAATGAACCTATATAATCCACTTCAGCATATTCTATTGGGCAAAATAAACTTTGCACTACTGCTGCTTTAGCAG
>QMVG01000002.1 GCA_003660975.1 Microcaldota archaeon | reverse complement strand
CAAGCAAACAGGTAACCTTCTTGATGAATGAGATTGCGAAGAGAAAACCTTCCGAAGGAATTGATAAAAAAATAACGGGTAGAGATATTGCTGGAGCACGAGCAGGTCTAAAAATGAGAAGAAAACCGTTGAAAAAAGAGGACATTATAGAGAGTTCCTGGAGTCATGCAGAAAGAGATTACATATACAAAATAAAGGACGATTACAAGCAAATAGTTATTGATTGGGTAAGAGGTGAAAAACTATGGATAAAAGAAGAAATAGAATAAGTTTTTTGGCGACTTCAGATAACAGCAGACATACAACTACGCTTCGCTCTGCCCAAATTCGGCCTCTAGCTGGACTTTAGACATCTACCGAATATCTCACCAACAATAAATTCACAGAACTGCAAAAGCAAGCTTTTAAAAAGTAAAAAACAGTATTTTATTGCGCGAATGAAGTGGTGTACAACCAATGAGCCTCGGCGATGATATGATAACGCCTCTGACGCGCGAGAGGTGTCAAAATGGGCTTTAGAAGAAAGAAAGCACGTCTTGGAAAAGTTGCAGCGCCTTTTATCTTCCAAATACCGGGGAAAACGAAAAAAACAGTAGCAAAAGAGGTTAGAGATGTTGATGAGTTAATAGAAATGGAAAGAAAAAAGCGTGAAAAGACCATAAATAAATATAATAAGACTTGGGACCCAGATATGAAATCTCGCTTGAGGGCAGAGGCGGAAAAGGCAAAAAAAGCAGATCCTGTCCTAGTAGCCACGGGGGAAATAAATGAACTGTCAAAGAAGGATATGGCCAAAGCTGTGGAGCTTGGCATACAGCTAATGTCCCGCTATGGGGTGGACATCAATCGTTTTAACTTTCCGCTTAAAAAAGCTATAGAAAAGAAGTTAAATGAGGAATATGAAGAAGAAAAGAAGAGACGCAAGTTAGGGTTCTGATATGGATTATGATTTTGAATTTGAAAGGGTAAAAAAGGAGATAGTGCGGAGAAAGGCAAAGAAGGTGCTTGTGCAGCTGCCAGAAGGCCTCAAGCAATATGCTAAGGAGATAATGGACAAACTTTCTGAAACCGGAGCAGAAATCATCCTAAGCGCAGACCCCTGCTATGGTGCCTGTGACATTAAAGTGAATTATGACTTGACGATACATTATGGCCATACCCAGATGATTCCCAGCAAGAATGTGGTATATGTTCCGTGTTATTCAAAAAAGGATGTCATGCCTGTTGTAAAGAAAGCCGAGCAACTTCTTCCGAAGAGTGTTGGCATAGTGACAACAGCACAGCACTTGCACAAGGTAGCAGAGGTAATGAATTACTTGAAGAAAAAATCCTTTTCAGTTCATGTTCACAGGAATGCGCAGATACTTGGCTGTGATGTGTCAAATGCCTTGGCAATAAAAGACAAAGTTGACGGCTTTCTTTTCATAGGCAGTGGGCTTTTCCATCCGCAAATGCTGTCATTCGCGACAAAGAAAAAGGTCATAAGGGCAGACCCATACACTGGCGAAGTAGAAAAAGTAGAGGAAAACTGGGAAAAAGAGAGATATATCAGAATATCAAAAGCAGTAAAAGCAAGTACTTTTGCTATTGTAATAGGGGAAAAGCCAGGACAGAAACATCTCAGGCAGGCCATGGAACTAAAAAAGAAAATTCCCAATTCATACCTAATCAGCGCAGAGAACATAAAGCCAGAGCTTTTGGATTACCTGCCTTTTGATGCCTTTGTAATAACTGCATGTCCGCGCATTGTCTTGGACGATTGGAAAAATTACAAAAAAGCCCTGCTTTTGCCTGATGAGGCATTAGAATTAATGAAAATAATAGATAGTTATTGATTTAAACAAGAGCTGCTTTTAAAAAAACATGGATTACTATTCCCTCCCCAGCAAGAGAGCAATTGAGATACTAAAAACAAGTGTTAATGGTTTAAGCGAGACAGAGGCAAAACGTAGGTTGAAAAAATTCGGCTACAATGAGATACGCAGGGAAGAGAAGCACAAACTGTTAAAAATATTTATGTCTCAATTTGAGAGCCCTCTTGTGATTGTGCTTATATTTGCAACAGCTTTTTCATTTTTCATAGGAAATACAATAGACGCTCTTATCATCTTGGCAATAGTAATTTTAAACGCTGTCTTTGGCTTTGTGCAGGAATACAAGGCAGACAAAGCCATAGAGGCCTTAAGAAAATTAAGCCACCCTAAGAGCATTGTAATAAGAAATGGGAAAGAAATGCAAATCCCTTCAAGAGAATTGGTGCCTGGAGATATAATTATTTTATCAGAAGGTTCTGCTGTACCAGCAGATGCCAGAATAATCTATGAAAACGATTTATATGTCGATGAGTCAATGCTCACAGGTGAGTCAAAAGCTGTGAGGAAAACAGCTAAGATTGTCAAAGAGGCCAGCTTAGTCAGTGAAAGGCTCAACATGCTCTTCAAAGGCAGTTTGGTAGTAAAGGGCAACGCAAAGGCAGTTGTTTGCAAAACAGGCATGGATACCGAAATAGGAAAAATAGCGCATCTAGTTGAGAGCACAGAAAAAGAGGAAACTCCTTTGCAGAAAAGGTTGGCAGTATTCAGCAAAAACCTTGGCATTCTCATTCTCTTCATAATCATATTAATATTTATTATGGGAGTCTTGAAAGGCATTGAGATTATTGAAATGATACTCACATCTATAAGCTTGGCAGTGGCAGTTATCCCAGAAGGCCTTCCTGCTATTGTTACGTTAGCTCTTGCTTTTGGCATTCAGAGAATGGCCAGAAAGAAAAGTCTTGTGAAAAGGCTGCCAATCGTGGAAACCTTAGGTAGTGCCACGTATCTATGTGTTGACAAAACTGGCACGATAACAGAGAACAAGATGACTGTGGAAAAGATATATGCTGACAACAAATTGGTTTCAATAAAAGACAAACTATCATATAACCAGCTGAAAGCCCTTAAGATAGGTGCGCTCTGCAACAATTCAAAAATTGTTGAAGGCGTTGTGCTTGGAGACCCGACGGAAAATGCATTGCTTGAAGCGTCAATAAAAGCAGGCATAAAGCTCGTTGATTACAAAAAGGTTAAGGAGGTTAGCTTTTCCAGCGAAAGGAAAAAAATGACTGTTGTATACGAAAGGAAGGGAATTCTAAAGGCATATATGAAAGGGGCTCCAGAAATCGTGATTGAAAATTGTAGCTACTACAGAGAAGGCAGGAGGCTAAAGCGCTTAACAAAGCGGAAGCAAGAGGAGATAATGAGGGTGTTTAAGGACCTAAACAGTAAGGCACTGCGTGTTCTTGCGATGGCTGTGAAAGAAAAGGTAAACAGAGATTTTAGTGAAAAAGACGAGAAAGATTTTGTTTTTGTTGGTTTGATTGCCATGAGAGACCCACCAAGAGAAGGAGTAAAGGAAGCAATAGAGAACTGCGAGAAAGCAGGGATAAGTGTAATTATGATAACAGGAGACCACGAGATAACGGCCAAGGCAATCGCTGAGGATGTTGGCTTGCTCAGAAAGAGAAGAGTTGTCAATGGAAGGGAATTGGAAAAGATGTCTGATGAGGAGCTAAAAAGAGATGTGAGGAGCATCGCTGTTTTTGCCAGAGTTTCTCCACAACACAAGCTTAGAATAGTGAGAGCTTTACAACAAAATGGAGAGATTGTAGGCATGACAGGAGATGGTGTTAACGATGCTCCTGCTCTAAAAAAGGCAGATATAGGCATAGCGATGGGAATGAAGGGAACAGATGTTGCGAAAGAGGCAGCGGATATGGTAATAGAGGATGATGACTTCACCACCATAGTTGAAGCTGTAAAAGAAGGAAGAGTGATATATGACAACATAAAAAAGTCAATAACGTATTTACTCTCTTGTAATTCTGGAGAGGTTTTGGCTGTTGCGAGCAGCATGATGGCAGGACTGCCGTTAATCTTGCTGCCTGTTCAAATACTGTGGATGAATTTGATAACTGATGGCTTGCCGGCCCTCGCATTAAGTGTTGAAAAAGCTGAAAAGGATGTTATGAAAAGAAAACCAAACCCAAAGGAGGATAATCCTTTAAATAGGGAAGAAATGATAACTATTGCATTCATCGGCTTGCTTGTGGGAATAATAACTGTGCTGGCGTTTTACTGGGAGTTAAATGCCGGGACAGGAAAGGCAGGAACTGTTGCGTTCACCACGATTGTATTTTTAGAAACAATGATAGCAGTAAACTTCAAGTCTAAAAGAAGGCTAAGCAGATTGCACTTGCTGTCTAACAAGTGGATGGGCTTTGCAGTGGTGTCATCACTTTTAATTCAGGTGCTAATAGTTCAAACGCCTGTGCTTGATGTTATCTTCAAAACAACGCCGTTGCATGCTGTTGATTGGATAAGAGTAATACTGCTGACAGTTGTTGTCTTCTCTGTTGTCGAGCTGTGGAAAACACTAAGAAAGGGTGATTGAATGCCTGAAAGTTCAAAGGAAATGCACCAGCTAAAAAAGGAGTTAAAGTATCTCAAAAGCATAAGGGGACAGGGAACTGAATTGATTAGTGTTTACATTCCACCAAACGCAAATGTTAATGAAATAAGCGCAAGGTTAAGAAGTGAATACGGCCAGGCAGCAAACATAAAAAGCAAGAGTACACGAAAAAATGTCCAGGCAGCTATTGACAGGATAC
Organism: Microcaldota archaeon; assembly: GCA_003660975.1. Taxonomy (GTDB): domain Archaea; phylum B1Sed10-29; class B1Sed10-29; order B1Sed10-29; family B47-G15; genus B47-G15. The sequence continues at coordinate 113,198 of QMVG01000002.1, read as the reverse complement.
TTCAAGTGTTAAAAGGGGTTCACAAAACAGGCGATAAGGGGGTTGCTATTTTCTGTGGTAATGTTAGCAGCCGAAACGACCAGCCAGATATAAAATTAATCACTCTCATCCCTCCAAAGCCCATAAACGTTCAGATTTACAGGTGCGATTCAAGTTTCTACACTAAGCCACTTGAAGACATGCTTGGAGCAAAGGAGATTTATGGTGCTTTTGCAATGGACAGGAGAGAGGCAACAATCGCCCTGATTGAAGGCAAGCACTTGAACATTATAAGACATATGACATCCAACGTTCCTGGAAAACACCACAAGGGAGGCCAAAGTGCTATGAGATTTACGAGACTTATAGAGGAAGCAGCTGTGGATTTCTACAAAAAGGTTGCTGAAGTCATAAACGAAGCTTTTTCTGACCCAAAAGTAAAGGCAATCATAGCAGGAGGAAGCGGACCTACAAAGTACGGATTTATTGACGGGCCATATCTAAGGCCAGAGGTCAAGAAAAAAATTGTTGGTGTGGTGGACACAGGTTATACTGACGAGTTTGGAATAAAGGAAATTTTAGACAAAAGCGGAGAGATTATTGAGGAGATGGAAACAGCCAAAGAAAAGAAGCTTGTTGATAGGTTCATAAAAGAAGCAAGTGTTGGAAACCTGGCTGCATATGGCGAAAAAGAGGTAAGAGAAGCTCTTGAAAGAGGACAGGTGGAACTTTTAATGCTATCCGAGGGCTTGGATGATGAAAAGATAGACGAACTTGAGAGCATTGCCGAAGAAATGGGAACAAAAGTGGAAATAATAAGCACAAGCACGAATGGGGGGCAACAGTTCCTTAAGGGCTTTGGTGGTATCGGTGCAATCCTCAGATACAGGAACTAGCGCATACAAAATTAAGGAAAAAGCAGAGGATTTTATTGTTGAAGAGATAACAAAAGATTACGGTGTTCTGTCTGTAAACAAGAAATATAGGTTTCAAGGGGGAAGAGGGGAATACCTTCTATGCGTAATGAAAAAGAGAAACTGGGACACGTTGTTGGCTGTTGAAAAAATTGCTAAACAGCTAAACATTCCTAATAGAAGCGTCTCTTTTGCTGGAACAAAGGACAAGAGGTCAATAAGCTCGCAACTCATAAGCATAAAGGGCGTTAGAAAGGAAGAGCTAAAAAAATTCAATGTGGAAAATATAGAGCTTGTTCCATTGGCTTACAGGGACAGAGGGGTTTTCATAGGAGACCTTGTAGGAAACCATTTCATAATAAGGGTTTACTCTGATAGAGAGCCTAGGCGCATGGATAAATTTCCCAATTTTTTCGGAGAACAGCGCTTTGGAGTTATAAGGCCGATAACTGCCGATGTTGGAGAAAGCATAGTAAAAAAAGATTTTGAAAAAGCAGTTATGACATACTTAACAGCTGTTGATGAAAGAGAAGATGAAAATTCAATAAAGGCAAGAAAAAAACTGGCTGAGGAGATGAACTTCAAGGAAGCTTTAAAATATTTTCCAAAGCGCCTGCGCTTTGAAAGAAAAATGCTCGTCTCCCTGTCAAGACAGCCAAGAAATTACCTAAGGGCACTGAGAATGCTACCCCGCTCGTTATTAAAGATGTTTGTTCACGCTTACCAAGCCAAGCTCTTTAACGAATTTCTAGCAGAGTGCATAAAAAGAGGCCTGGACTATGAGACTGGCCCCATATACGGATATGCGCTGGAATTGGAAAATGAATTGGAACAGGAGATATTAGAAAGACATGGTTTGACATTAGAAGACTTTAGGGTAAACAACCTTCATGATTTGAGAAGCAAGGGAACCAGAAGAAAACTGTGGATAGAAATAGGAGATATGAAAATAGTAAAAGAAGCTGAGGGGAGATACTTGCTGGATTTTTCCCTGCCAAAAGGAAGCTATGCCACTGTTGTTATCGACTGTTTATTTAACAACTGTCAGCAGATAGGCACTGGTGTTGAGTTGCCAAGATAATCTACCTTGTATATGTAAATTCTCTTATCCTGGTAGAGCTTTTTAAAGTATGGATAGCGTGTTATATATGGAAAACCAGAGCATAACTCCGCATCTCTTGGCCTTTCATAGTAAACATAAGACACATTATATTTCCTAAGCAAAGATATAGTAACATTTATATCAGAGCCGTAAAGTATTTTGTTGCTGTCCCTGAACCTCTGTTCCAGGTTCGGCGCGTATTCGGCATAAGCGTCCATAACATTCTTCCTTTTTGCAATAGCACTTATCCAATGACCGTAGAACCAATCAGCGAATACCACGGCATTTTCTGGACTATGTAATGACAGCCACTGCATTGCGTGGTATTCTTCTGCTGACGGTGGGAAAAACATAAGAGCTCCTGCGGCAAGTATTGCAGCTACAGAAACGTAAAGCATAAACAAAGCTGTCCAGACCTTAACAGGCACGAAATCTAACTTGATGTCTTTCCAGAACCTATTCCAATGATTAATAAAAACCTCAGCAGCCAAAAGAGCTACTGGAAACAGCAGTTGCTCATTTATCCTATTTCCTATCAGTAGTGGAAGGAAGAAAGCCAATATTGCCCATTCCTTCACAAAGCTCTTGCCTTTCACCTTAAATATTGCGTATAAAGACAGAAGCAGCATAAAAGCTGTGATGGAATCGCTCACCAAACCGTATTCAAATATGAAGTATTGAATGCCTGTTTTCAGCTCCACATAAACAGAATAGAATGAGCTATATTGCGGAAGACCTAAGTTAAGAGCTAATGGCAGGAACCACAGAAGAAATACAGATAAAGAAAAGAGAGAAAGCAGGGCAACCCTTTTAAACATGCTCCTGAAAAGAAAAAGAACCAAAAAGACGGCAACTGCTCCCACGAGGGGATGTATGAGAAAAACGATTGGCATTGAGAGAAAAGACAAATAAAACATTCTTTTATCTTTTCTTGACTTTAGGAGAAAGAGGAATGTAAGCATTAAGAAAAAGAGCGCGGGCATTCTCGGGTTGATGTGTCCAGAAAGATACAAATAGCCAGGGATAAAACCCAGAAGCGCTGATGAGAATAAAGCAGATTCCTCTGAAAAGCCCAATTCTCTTGCGATGAAATAAAGAAGCACTACGCCCAAAGCACCTATGAAGGGGTTCAAAAGATATTTCAAAGGACTAATTGCCAAAAGCCAGTGATAGGCAGGTGGGTATGTGTAATATCTGCCTCCAAATGACAAAGAATCATAAGCTTGACCTGAGAGAAGCAATTCGGCCATTCTAATGTGAAAATAAGGGGTTGTGCCTATGATAGACGGAGAGTAAAGCGCGAATCTTAGCAGTTGTGGGAGTGAGAAAAATACAAAAAAGAAAATGAAAAGCAACAACAACCTTTTGTTCACTTCTCAGCCCTCCATATACGTTATATTGCCTTTAATTCTGTTAACCTTATACAGGCTCGCATCTCTGGACGAATCAGTCCACGCTGAATATACCTTGTCAACATCCATAGATTCCAAGAACTGCCTTCCCCAATCTCCTGAGGAGTATGCAATATAGGATATATCTGGATTCCTATTTATAATGTCTCTCATCTCCTGCCTGCTTGCTACCCAGAAGAACTGTTCGTAGTCGTACCAACTCGTTGCATTTGGTATGCACTCAAAGTTCAAGTCCAAGAGACAGCTTTTATTTGTCAAGGTTAGAATATTTGAGCACATGTCATGATTTGCCAATATCGGCAGCCCCTTATTGTTTTTGCTGATAAAATCAACCAGTTTGTACTCGTTCTGTGTGAGGGGGGGCATCATCAAGGGAGATGCTAGGAAAACAGAGAAAAGGGAGGCAAGGCTTATCATTGAGAGTGTTATGAACAGAAATAGGTTTTTCCAGTTTAGGCTTGACAAAGAATCGGAAAACAGAAAAGAGAGGGCAAGCATTAGATAAACATCTGCCCTCCAAGGATGGAAAATAGGAGTAATAAAATGAAGCATGAATACTGCCACAAAAACAATTGAAGAGATAAACCAGAAAAACCTGAACTTGTCCTTAAGGTCTTTAATCATAACAAAGGCTATAATTGGAAGAAATATGAATATAGGTGTAGCGAAATTTATCCAGGGGTTTATTTTTTTCATTATGAATAAAGGCCCTATCCAATTGTTATAGCAGGACGTAGCGTTGAAATTTAAAAGCAGCCAGAGAATGGAGGTGATTATAGGTAATGAGAATGTCTTTGCAGTGTTGAGTGTTTTGTCCCTTATCAACAGATAGGCAAAAAGCGGAACTGAGAACATAACTAAGCTAAATGGATTAAAGAAAAAAACTGATGCTAGCAAGATGGATGCTTTAAAAAATTCTTTTTTGAAAACAAAATACACTGCGATAATAAGAAGGAGTATCCCTATCACTTGGGGAGAATCGTATGATGATGACACAAGATAAGGGTTAACTGAAATCAGAAAACTGGCTATCAATGCTGCCCTTTCTGACTTAAATGACCTAACAAAGTAAAAAGCTGCTACAACAATCAAAGAGCTTATGAAAGGAAGTACAAACCTGCTTGCATTCAAAGTAGTTGTCATAAAAAGCTTGGAAATAAAAAGCAAAAGCAGCGGATAGGCAGGAGGGTATACATGGGGCCTTCCACCATAAGGCCATGGTTCCCAAGATGGGATAGACATGTCTCTATTTATCAACTCTGCAACACGGGCGTGATAGTAAGAATCAAACCTAAGTGGAAGCTCTGAATTGAGCGCAGGCATTAGCCTTAATGCGAGCCCTGTAATGAATATCAAAGCAAGCAACAATGAAACTGTTATCTTTTTCATAAGACGTTCACCGTATAGAACAACTGATGCCCTTGACCAAACCAATCTCCTGTAGAGGTATCAAAAACCACAACAGAAATCCTGTGCTTTCCTTTATCAAGGTCGTTTGGCAGGTTTACTTTTATACTATTTTTGTTCAAAGTGCTCAGAAAATTTGCCTTCAATTTACTGTCAAAATATATGGCAATTGAAAACAACTTGTTGCTCTCGCTGTTGCTGTTTATGAAAAAAGTTATGTTCTCGCCTTTCTCTACTGTTGAAGAATAATTAGACAGCCAAAGTTCATAAACAGTTGCTTCCTGCTTGTATGGTGAAATCAAAGAAAGTAAAATGGCCAGCAAAGATATAAGGATTATGGTAATTACAAAAAGCATTTCCCTGAACTGTTTGAATGTATAATATTTCCTTACCATATCACCACAGCCCAAGCCAGGTCCTAAACACACCAAGCACAGTAAAGCAGGACTCGTATACGGATCTCTTTAAAGAGCCCAATGTGGGTAAAGAGGACTCTTTTTCGTAGTAGACCTTAACCGGAACTTCACCTACAGTCATCCCCCTGCTTAATGCCTTGAAGTTCATCTCTATTTCTATTGCATAGCCCCTTTCCTTAGTATCAAGTGCAATGAAGTCTTTTTTTCTTATTGCCCTAAAGCCACTTATGCTGTCGCTGATATGTCTGCCTGTTGCTATGAAAACAGCGAGCCTTGATAGGAGGTTATTTATTCTTCTGAGCAGAGGTATCTTGCTGAAGTCCCTAATGCCGATCACTATGTCATAATTTTTCGCTTTCTTTACTACCTTTGGAATGTCTGAAATACTAAACTGTGAGGCGTCAATGAAAACAATAAGGTCTCCCCTAGCATTTTTAACACCTGTCCTCATGGCTTCTCCTTTTCCTTTGTTTCTCTCATGGTTCACTAACTTAACTTTCCTGTTTCTTCTAGCAATGCTTTGGACGATTTTGGCTGTGTCATCGCTGCTTCCGTCATTAACAACAACAATCTCGTCAACTTCTTTTAACCTGCACAGCTCTTTCAAGTTATTTTCAATGCCTTTCTCGGCTTCATTAAACGCAGGCATCACAACTGTTATCATCTATCAGACCTCTTTACAAGTGAAGCAAATAGACCCACAATGCTGGGAATCCATAATCTTACTATGTTCCATACTATTAAAACATTGCCTATAACCACTCTTGAAAGCGAAAAGTAGCCCATTGACAGAAGAAAGTAAGAGCCTGCCTCAACGAATCCGAGCCCCTGTGGCGACACGGTTATCAGCGCAAGAGAGGAAGCAACGCTGGAAAATATAATGATATGTAGCAGAGGAAGCTCTTGAGAAACGGACAAGAAAGCAGCCCAGGCAGCCCCTATCTCAAAAACAACAGACAGCATAAGCACAATGATTATAAAGGCAATGTCTCTCAACCTCAACCTGTCAAAGTTAAGGTTAAGCTCCTCATGAAAGCGCCATAAGAATAACTTCCTAATGAAATGGTGGATAAATGCAATTGTTTTTCTTGACCTCAGCAGGATAATTATCAAAAGACCTATGAGAGCAGAGAAAAGCATGCTTATAAAGATGAACACGTATTGAGGGAAATCATATGAACGGCTGCTCAGGGCAATTACGCTGAACAGTAAAAGTAGGAACATTAAAATAAACTTGAAAAACTTAACTATCAAACTGCAAGCCAAAGCCCTGTCTGGTTTCATTCCTTTTTCTTTTGATGCCCAAAAGCTTCTGAGCATGTCAGCTCCAAGACCCATAGGAGCAAAAACACCTGCCAGAGACCTTAGGTGTATAATAAGTGCTTTTCTTGTTGGTGCTTTCATAACATAGATCCAGGCTAAGGCCCAAAAAAAGGTTGATGCGAGAAAAAGCAATGAAGAAAGGGAGAAGTATGCAAGGTTAATTCCTTGCACTTTTGCGCCGCTGAGCTCATACAAAAGAAAAATAAGCACAAGAGATAGTGTAAACCACAGGACGTTCAATCTCAAAAAATCACTTCCCTAGGAAGAGCTGTTCAAAAGCTTTCACAAGAGATAGGGTATCTGCTCCTGACTTGCCTCTGAACTCAATGGTGTTATCGTAAACTAAAATATTGTTCTCGCTGTAATTTGGGTATTTAATTTTTATGAGCAGTTCCTTATCAGAGGGCTTGAAATTGAGGCAAAAGTCCAGGCTTGCATTCTCTCCTATGCAACCAATGGCCCTGCCCCCGTAATACTCTATGCCATAGATGTCTGAGCTATTTAGTCGCTTCGGAAAGTCCCTCGCAAGATATGTTACTGCAGATGATATAAAGCCGGTTGTTTGGGTTGTGTGGTTGTCTCCTTCTGCTATAATAATTACGCGAGAGGATTCTTCCAGAAGCTGTTTTATTCTGTTTACTGCATCATGGCCTACGATGTAAGCATCAGTGTTTCCTATCCTATACCTGCTAACAGGCGAGGAGCTTAAAAGGATTATTGAGGCAATAATGATAATTGCAATTACGGTGATAAGGCCGTATTTCCACTGCGCTTGCTTTTTTGATCCTGCTTTAGTCCTTTTTTTCATAGTTATCACTTAACATTTTTCTTATATTTAAACAGAGCTAACGCTCAGAGCTTTGTAAAAACAAAAATAAGGGAAAAGGGGGTTAGAGCCCTTATCCTTGCAACAGACGGATTAACTCGTCAACTGCAGCCGCAGTGTCGCTTGCTGTGTAACCAGCAGCCAGCAACTTTGTACCATCATCTGTTGCGATGAGGTACTGTGCACCAGCTCCTGTCGTTGTCAGTCCAGTTGTGTCAATGGCCTGTGCCAACTTGTTGACAAATGGACCTCCAACAACAATCTGGTATGTTGCTGTTGCGGCTGTGTCCGTCGTCACCAGAGCTGTTGGGTCAAGTGCAGTCTTCTTGGAGTAGAGTGTTCCCTCAGCTGCACCGCAGGTGATGCTGTCCAGACCAGTTATCTCTGCGTTGATCTCTTCTATTGTCACGCCGCTGATTGAATCTCCCTCAGACAGCGTGTAGTATGCCTGTCCTTCCTCGCCTTCTGTTTCCTCAATGGTCTTGGCCACCTTCACAACAGCTGACCTTGCGGCCTCTGGCACGACAATTGTCAACTTGTTTCCATCCGCAGACAACTCAGAGCTGTAGGCTGTTATGTGGTATTTGTTTTGTATTGTGCTGCTTGTTGAGGCACTGTTTGCAGGTGTGTCAACCAGCTTGTTGTCTGTGTACTCTGACATGTTCAGGACTGCTCCTCCCTTAGCTCCATTTCCTAAGAGGGTTATGTTTGTTGGAATTCCTGCCAGTATGCCTGTGTAATCCTTGCTGAAACCAGTTGTTGTTGAGCCGTCATACATTATAACAATTGGCCTGTCAGCTCCTGGGTATGTCTGGTTCGCCTCCCAGAGCAACACAACAGGGAATGTCTTTCCATCCACATTGGTCTCGCTTGAGGCGTTCAGCTTTGCGCCCCTCACATACCTGAGGTCCATTGTTACAGGCGTACCGCTCTGAGCTGCTTGGTCCATTACTGCTTCCATTCCTGCGTTCACTTGGTCAGGTATTATGTCACATGTTGCGGCATCGTATGCTATGTGTATCCAGCCATCGTCCTTTGAGGCATTGCTGTAGTACGTGAATGTACAGTCTATGTTGCCTCCTGTTGCTGAAGCTCCTGATGTGTACTTGAAGTGTCCTGTTGGTGATGCCTTTGACATGTCAACAGGGTCTCCCTCAATTACAGGACCTGTTGCTGAGCCTATTGCGAACCTTGGCTTTACGAAATGCGTTGGAAGCCCCTCTGTTGTCCATCCCTTGAAGACAAATAGCTTGTCGTTCACTATGAAGTAGTTGGCCTCTGTTGTCGCGTTCAATGTCTCATTTGAACCAGCAACTAGTTTGTGGAATGGAGCCAATTCGTCCTTGCTGGCATCCAGCACATTTGTCAAGCCGTCTGGGTCAACCCATGTCACGTGCATTACAGCATCTGAGTCGCTGCCGTCTCCCTCAAACTCAAGTGTTGTTGTGTCTATCTGGGTTGAACCTCCAAAGCCTGCAAGCTGGATGTTGAACAGGGATTTTCCGTCTGCGTCCTTTGGACCTGGCACGATTACTCCCTGCGCAAGCCCGTGCTTCACATCTCCCTGGAAGTCTCCCTTCTCAAAGTATGTTTCTCCGTCTGGGTTTCCGTATGTTATGTCTATTGACTGCAGGTATCCAGAGCTCCAGGTTATGTCCTTGACCTTCCAGGCAGGGTCAAGTGGGAATGGATCTCCTTTCTCAAACTTCAATGAGCCTGTTCCGATCCTAAGGGTTGCAACTCCTGTCTGGACGTTCTCCTGAGTGAAACCTGTTGCTGCGCTGTCAACTGTTATTGTGACTGCTCCTCCGAAGAACTCGTATGAGTTTCCTTCCTGGATGCTTCTTGTCTGCTCGTCTCCGTCAGGAGATGTCACGGTCAAGGAGACCTTTCCACGTGTGGTGCTTTCACTAGTTATTTGGCTCACTAAGTTGACTTTTATTGTGTAACCGTCTGCTGTCTCGTACTCATCTCCTGATGTCAGTGTTATCTTGTCTCCTGCGTAGAGCTCAAATACATTGTCAGCTAGCTTTCTTGTGTTTATTCCATAGGTGTGTCCCAGAAGTGTTATCTCAGGCGTTTCTGAGTAGTTGCCAGAACCTGTTGGCAGACCATTTCCGCTCTTCGTAAAGTCGAGCTTGTAGTGGATGTGGTCCTTGCCTCCGAGGTTCCAGTACAGCCCGTGTCCGTCTGGGTCTGTGTCCTCTGCGTACTTGACATTGCCGCTGTCTATCACTATCTGCTCCTCAAGCATCCTGTCAACAGTTGTTCCTCCTGATGTTATTGTCTCAAATGTTGACCTGGTCAGAACACCTGGGAGGACATCTGGCGTCAAGGTTGCTGGTTTTGAACCGGTAGAATAACTTACGCTTGAGGAGTAATCCACTACTGCTGGGTAGACTATTGGGAACTCTACCTCTGATGGCTGTACTATTGTTCCTCCTGTTGATGTTGAGACCTTTACTGACTTCTCGCCGATTGTTACTCCTGATGTGTCAGGTACTGCTGCTACGTCAGTTGCTTCCTCAAAGTTGAGGGTTGCAAGAACAGCTGCTAACTTAGCTGCCTGTATTCCGTCACTGATTGCAGCTCCGTTCGTTCCGACGACGATCTCCACGTCGTCTAGGTTTGCTTTGACGTTCTGTACAAAGCTTGTGACGTCACCTTGGGTGTTTACTGCAGCCAAACCAGTAGCAAGTGTGCTACCAACCATTGCAGCTCCAGCTGCGATGGCCGCCACCCTCTTTAAATTCAAACTTCTCATGCTTTCTTCACCTCGTTTTTATCGAACAAAGATTTATTCTTTGTTATCAACAGACATGGCTATCCCACCATATCTGTGGATTAAATGATATTGATAGGGTTTATAAATATTGTGGTGCGGTTTTCAGATAACGTCAGGCACAACTTCGTCATTTGTTTAAATGCCCTCCTTCTGCCATTTTCCCCATGGCCTGCTTGAGTTGAACTATAAGTGTGATGTAGTAATGGACAGCAGACATCACGTCATTTGAAATTTCCTGCATTTCTCTTATTGACAATTCAGCTTCTTGCGGAGCTAGAATTTCAACGCTGGAAGGGCCATATTGTATAATCATCCTAATCAAATCGGCAAATGTCTCACAGCCGAACTGCAGGCTGATAAACGTAGTGAAGTTATTCTCATTTTTTACGACATCTGCCAAGTTCAGCTTTATTATGTCAATGCCTTTCTCTGATTCTATTTTCTCCTTTAGCATCTGCATCTGCTTTTCAAGAGCTTCCTTATCACTGCTCATGCCTTCTATTATCATTAGCACCTCATAAGGGTAATCGCTTAGGCGGCTCTCTTTTCCTGATTTCACCCTGTTAACAATTACATCCAGAAGCTTGTATTTGGTTGGGAAGCCACTTTTTTCCACAACCTTTAGCTTTATTAGTTCTTTAAGATGTTTTAATATCTCATCTGTAGGCATGTTAAGGTCCTTTCTCAATTCCTCTATTGTTTTCGGACCTTTAAGCAAAGAACGAGCTATTTGCTGCTGCTCCTTTGTATACTCAACCATGAGATATTTATGGAACCTTGCACCTATATAAGCATATGCCAAAATATTCTAAAAGAAGTGTTTACCCGGCCTTGGCTCTGCTTTTAACATTGCTTACTGTTAATGCTTTTACCATACAGTGTGCTGCCTCCAATATTGAGGGGCATAAGATAATGGCTTCAAGGGAAAACGTTAGCTGCCTGATAAGCAACATAGAGGACAATTACAAACTGGAAAAAGCAGTGTTAGACGGCGAGAATTTGACAGTAAATCCTGTGGAACAGGGTTATGTTTTTGTGTTGAGCTCAGCAGAAAGCAAAACGCTTTCCCTTTTCTTCAGCAATGGGACAGATGAAAACCAAGTCAATTACACATACATTCCAAGAAAAAAGGGAACAACAGAAAAAGTAAAGAAATTAATCGGAAGCATAAAAGGCAATTACTCATATGTTTTAATTGGATTATTGTTATTGGCAATAACATTTGTCGCCTTGTGGCTTTTCAAGCAGTTTTTGGCCAATGCTATCGCTGGCTTAATTGCTCTGCTTGTGGTCAAATTTATTCTCGGCATAGCAATCCCAATAAATGGCCTCACGCTTCTTGTCTCAATAATGGGAGGCCTTGGTGGTGTTGGTGCCCTGCTTATAGCAGCTGTTTTTGGGTGGATTTGATTATTCCATCTCTTCATAGAAGGCTTTTATGCCTTTGTAAGTGTAGTAAACATCTATCTTGCTGGCAACTTCCATAGGTCCATGCATGCCTAGGACAGGAGGACCAAAGTCAATAACATCGCAGTTATACTTAGCTACGTATTTCGCTATCGTGCCTCCCCCTCCCTCGTCTACTTTCCCAAGCTCCCCTGATTGCCAAGGGATTTTATGTTTTCTTAATATTGATATCAATTTATATGTATATTCGGCTCCTGCATCGCTTGCACTGTATTTGCCGCCATATCCTGTATACATGGCAACCACTGGCCCTCTACCTAGGTAATTGGCATTTAAAGTGTCGTGCACATCTTTGAATGTTGGGTTTACAGCAGCATCCACATCACAGGACAGAACCTTTGAGCGCGAAAGTAGCAAACGCGGATCCTGCTTTGTCAGGGTCCTTATGACTTCCTCTATAAAGGATGATTTCATGCCAGTTGGGCCCTCACTGCCTATCTCTTCCTTGTCCACTCCTAAAAATATCAATGTCTTCTTTGCTTTCGCCTCTAAAAAGGCAAGCAATGCAGCATAAGTAGACGACTTGTCATCCTGGCCGTAGGAAATTACCATGCTTTTGTCAAAACCAAGGTCTCTCGCCTCTGCAACAGGCACTGCGTGCAACTCAGCTGTCACAAAATCTTCCTCAGTTATGCCATATTTTTCGTTCAAGATTTTCATTATGTTCAGCTTAATCTTTTCATCTATCTTTTTGTCATTAACAGGCATATTGCCTACAATTATGTTCAGCTGCTCTGCTTCTATAGCCTCTTTCATTGGTTTTTCCTCTTGCTTCTTATCCAGATGAGGAAGCAGGTCTGCAATTGTAAAAACAGGGTCTTTCTTTGAATCGCCTATTTTTACATGAATTTTCTTACCGTCTTTTCTTATGACAATACCATGAAGAGCCAACTGTGATGAAACCCAGTGGTATTTCTTTATTCCCCCATAGTAATGCGTCTTGAACAAGGCGATATCAGAGTCCTCATAAAGGGGGTGTGGTTTCAGATCCAAGCGAGGAGAATCAAGATGGGATATAGCTATATTTACACCCTTTTCAATGCTCTCTCCCTTTTTCACCAGTGCTATGTTTTTGCCCCTGTTTATTAGATAATACTTTACTTTGCTTTTTGGATACTCTTTAAAGCCGTACGACTCAGCTATCTTTCTTATTGTCTCAACGGCCTCCAACTCTGTCTTTGACTTATTCAAAAAATCCTTGTAGCTCTCTGCAAAGGAAAAAACCTTCTTTTCTTCATTTTTCCTTAACATCAACCAAGCGCTCTCTTTTTTCATTAGAATCTTTTCAGCTAATTTTTGATACTTCGTTTTTTTCTCCATTTACACCCCCTCCTTGTAATAAGAGATGTGATATTTTAAAAGTATCGCTCACTTTAAAACAAAATTCAGCTTCCTGCCACAGTTTGGGCATTTGTTTTCATGGATTAAAAGTTCAACATCATATCCTTTTCTCCTTACAAGCAATGCACCACAGTAAGGGCAATAGCTGTTATCATAACCGCTATCCCATATATTGCCTGCGTAAACATAGTGCATTCCCTCATCTTTTGCTATCTCGCACATTTTCAAAATTGTTTCTCTTGGTGTTGGAGGAACATCCCTCATCTGGTAGGCAGGATAAAATGCGCTAAAGTGCCATGGTATGTCCTTTGAAAGAGATTTCAGGAAAGCTGCTATTTCCCTAATAAAATCAGCATTGTCATTGAAACCTGGTATTATCAATGTAGTTACCTCTATGAAAATGCCTGCTTTATACTGATTCTTCACATTTTCCAGTACGTTGTTGTAATCAGCGCCTACAACCTTTCTGTAAAAGTTCTCGTCTCCTTTTATGTCTATGTTTGAGGCATCCAAAAAGTCCTTAGCAGCAAGCTCAACTGCTTCTGGGGTCATGTAGCCATTTGTCACGAAAATGTTTTTTAAACCTTTTTTGCGTGCAAGTATGCCGGTATCGTGAGCGTAATCAAAGAAAACTGTTGGCTCATTATATGTGTATGCTATAGAAGACGATGCAGTCCTCACTGCCATTTCAACTATGTCTTCAGGCATTGCATCATGTGTTGGCAAATCTCCTGGTTTTGCCTGGGATATCTCCCAGTTTTGGCAGTGTTTGCATCTGAAATTGCAACCTGTCGTGGCTATTGAAAAAGCTGTTGTTCCTGGAAGGAAGTGATACAGTGGCTTCTTTTCTATTGGGTCTACTGCCATTGAAACTGCCTTGCCGTAGACCTGACTGTAAAGCTCGCCATTTATATTTATGTTGTTGTGGCATATGCCTGTTTTACCTTCGGGGATAACACACCTGTGGTAGCACCAATTGCAGCGGGGTATTCCTTTTACCTTGCTTTGCAGAGATATTTTGCGCATGAAAATATTATGAAATGCACGAAATAAATTTATATAGTAGAAAATGTAGAAAAAGGGCAGTGAGGATTAATGGGCGATTCACTTCATAACGATATGCATTGAAAAGATTTCTCTAATTTTATTTATCTGTTTCATAGCCAATATAAAAGATAATGTCTTAATAAAGAATGTTATAGTTAATGGCCCAGGTAGTGTAGCGGTTAGCACTAGGGACTGTGGATCCCTCAGCCCGGGTTCAAATCCCGGCCTGGGCCCTTCTGAAAGGTGTGCAATATGAGACTTTCAATACCTAAGGGGACCAGAGATTTTTCTCCTGAAGAGATGAGGATAAGGGAATATGTGATATCCAAAATAAAGGAAGTTTTTGAAAGGTATGGTTTTGAGGCCTTGGAAACTCCTGCTGTTGAGTTTCTTGATGTATTAATGAAAAAGTACGGAGAAGAGGAAAAGCTGATATGGAAATTTAAAGACCTTGGCGGAAGAGATGTTGCCTTAAGATTTGATTTAACTGTTCCTCTCGCTAGATATGTGGCTATGAATAGGAATATGCCAGTGCCGTTCAAGAGGTATCAGATAAGCAGGGTCTGGCGATATGACCAACCGCAAAAGGGCAGGTATAGAGAGTTCTGGCAATGTGATGTTGACATAGTTGGAAGCAAAAGTGTGCTGGCAGATGCTGAGATAATAGCAATAACAAATGACGTGTTAAAAGCAGTGGGTTTCAAATCTTTTGAAATAAGGATTAACAACAGGAAACTAATGAGTGAAATTTACAAAAAGCTGGGCATTGAAAATGAGAAAGATATTTTTGTCGCTGTTGATAAGATAGACAAAATAGGTGAAATGGGTGTTATTGACGAATTAAAGAAAAGGGGCGTTGATGATGCGAAGGTAAAGGAAATCATGGATATAATAAAAATAAAGGGAAAACCAAAGAAAGTGCTTGACAGAGTAAAGGACTATGTGAGCAAAGAGACCGTGGGGGAAAGCGAGGACTTCTTTGAAGCTGTTAAACTGTTTGGAGTGCCAGATGAGGTTATCAGTTTTGATTTGTCATTGGCGCGTGGGCTTGATTATTACACCTCTTTTGTGTTTGAGACAGTTGTTAAAGAAGGACAGGTAGGAAGCATCACGGGTGGGGGCAGGTATGATAAACTGATAGGGCTTTTTGCAGGGAAAGAACTGCCTGCCACAGGCACGACCATAGGTCTAGAGAGAATAATAGATGCTATGAAAGATATGAAAATGTTGCCAAAGCTGCCAAGCAAGACAGCTGTTTTCATAGCCTCTGCAACAGATGAGGTAAGAAAAGAGAGCATAAAAATATGCCAAAAACTGAGAAAGCAGGGCATTAATTGTGACATTGACCTGATGGATAGGAAGCTCAAGAAACAAATGGACTATGCTTCTTCAAAACAGATTCCTTTTTGCCTGATTGTAGGACCAAAAGAAATTAATGAAAAAATTTTCACTCTGAGAGATATGAGAAAAGGAAAGGAGTACAGGAAAAGCATTGAAGAAATCGTAGAGTTTTTAAATCAGGAAAAATCCAGAAGCGAGGACTGAGCTCCGCTCTCCAATATTATTTCACCGTAAACACCATCATAGCCTGGTTTAATTTTCAATTCTTGATTCCTGTTTTTGAGTATCAGTTCTGCTAAGCTTTCATCCGCAATTTTCCTTATTTCATCTTCAGGCATTTCAGTAAGCACATACAGCTCGGAGTAATCTTTCATTATTTGGTGCATCTCTTTTGTAACAGTAGGTGATGACAAGCTCCTCTTTCTCGCAGTGGCGATTAACTCTGCTAAAGGCAGCAATTTTATAAAATCAACTGCATGCTTTGGTCTATATCCTGCTGGTCTGTCTGCCAAATCCTCAACCCTGTGTTCCACCCCCAGGGTAAGTGGCTTGCCGCAGACAGGACAGATGTTATTGTGCTTCCTCGCTTCTTCAGGGCTCATAGACACGCCGCAATTTCTATGCCCATCGTAGTGGTACTTTCCATAGGCTGGATCTACCTCTATTGTATACTCAAATCCTTTTCTGGTTGTTATAGTATTAGTTATGTCTTTGTATGTCATTTTCGTGTCGAAAACATTTGCTTCTCTCCCAAGTCTCCAAGGATATGGGGAGTGCGAATCGCTATTTGATATCAGAGATACATTATCCAATTCGCTTATCCTCCAGTTCATAGCAGGGTCGCTACTTAAACCTGTCTCTATCGCATGGATATGTCTCACATGTTCTCCGAAGGCTTCCTTTAAAGAGTCAAAGCCACTCATGCTTCCGAATATGCCATACCATGGTGTCCAAGCATGAGCAGGAACCACAAAAGCATCAGGACATAGAGCCATCAGAGCATCCATGAATTCCATAGATGATTTTCCAAAAATAGGCCTTCCATCGTAATCTAACCTCCCCCACTTAGAAAACATGCTGTTAATCTGCTCTGCAGCCTCAAAATCTGGAGCAAATATTACATGATGCACCCTGCGTTGCTTCCCTCCCTGTTGATATATTAATGATATCTCAACCTGAAGCATGAAATGAATGCCGTTATACTCATAAATGCCTGTCCCATTATCGCTTGGCAGCAGTTTTCTTTTTAACTCTTCAAAATACTTTGGGTGAGTAAAATCTCCAGTGCCCAATAGGTTCAAACCCTTTTTCCTTGCACCTTCAGATATGCCCTCCAAGTTCATTTTTGGGCTTGTGGCTCTTGAAAAATGGGAATGCAGATGAAGATCTGCTATAATCTTCATTCGATCATCTTATGTAAGATAAATCTAATGGCTTTCCAGTCTCCGTTTTCTGAGGCGCTTTCTGTATCTCTCTCAATTTCTTAAACATTTCCTTCATCTGCTTGGATTGGCTGTCCAATTCCTTATATGTAAGCTTTATATTGAGTATCTTTTCAAGCACTTTCAACACGGCCTTTGCAGCATTTGGATCAACATAATTGCCATGAGTTTCTCCCATTAAACAGAGGCCGTCTATTCCTTTTAGCTTGCCAAGACCCAGCAGCAGACCAGCAGCCCCTGTTATTTGTGTCCCTGTTCTATCAAATTTGATGTTGTACTTTTGGTATTTCTTTACCAAGCCGCTACTGCTCGCAGCCCCAAAGACGTTGGGTCTTTGGACTATTTTTTTGGTGCCTAAGCCCCCTAAAGTGATAACAAGGCTGGTCCTGTATCTCTTAGCGAAATCTATAATCTTGCCAGCATGTTCATAAAATGACTCTACAGTGAGGCCCTGATGGTCTCCTGTGAGAAGTATCAAATCTCTGGCTTTCCCGCGCATTTTGGCATAGTAAAACTCATTTTTTATCATTCTTACGCTGCCATCTGGCATAATGATAACTATTGGGGGAAAATGAGGTGAGTAAAGTTCTGCAAACTTTTTGGCCTTCAAGCTTCTTATTAAGTGGTCAATGGCAATTTTGCCTACAAGACCCAAACCTGGCAGTCCCTCTATGAGTATCGGTCTCTTCAATTTAGGTCTTGCCAGAACCTTTATTTTAGCTTCTTTCATACAGCAATCTTCTCCTATACTCCCCATATTTGTCTAGTGGTGAAAACCTCGGCGGCTCTGCTTTGACTGTTTCAGCACCGCAGAGAGGGCAGCTATTTTTCATAGTATATCTGCCACACTTCGGACATCTCATAAGCCTAGGTCTTAATCCTTTCAAATGAAGCCTCTCCTCCGTGCTTTTTCATATAATCAACAACGGATGCCACGGCCTTCTCCATTCTCTTTTCAGCTTCTTGATATGTCTTTCCCTTTACCTCAATGGCATATCTTGGGGCAGATATATAATATATGTTAACATTATTTGACTTAGCTTTTAGCAGGGCTTTTTTTATCAAGTCAACGCCGTCTGGAGCAGTGCTTGTCAAAGTTAGCACACCTTTTATTTCTACTTCAGGTATGCTTATGTTTTCGTTTGTATACTCTATTAGAAGCTTCTTCCATTTCTCAGGTATCTTAACAGCGTCTAAAACCTCAGGTCCGTTTAGCTTTATGTTCTCAAATACTGAATACAAATCACCAAACACATCTATTAACGGCTCTGCCACCTTCGCATATGCCTTTTCTGGGTCTTCTTTTAGCTTTTTGCAGAGATTCTCAAATATCTTGTTGGCTCTCTTTTTTCTCTTCCAATCAGAAAGTCTCCTCTTCTCCTGCTGCGCGGAGATCTTTCTGAGAGAGAGGTCTGCTATCCTCTTGTCTGGATTTACCCTGATTACAGAAGCAACCCTTACCTGCCCTTCAGAAACAAAACTCCTTATGTTTTTAACCCAAGAATTGGCCACATTTGAAATATGAATGAAACCCTCTTTTCCAGGATACTCAAGCAGCTCTGCTATTGCACCGTAATGACTAACCCTCTTTATCTTAATTACAACCAATTCACCGGTTTCTGGCCATTCCTTCCTACTCATAACAAAACCCTAATCAAGAACCTTAACAATACTGCCATTAATCTTTGCTTTTCCACCTGTAGGCTCAACCAGAACCGCATTGCACTTTAAGCATTTAACCACTGTAGCAGAAGATTGAAAGACTATCTGCTGATTTCCACAGTTCTCGCATTTTACCTTAACGAACTTTGACTTTGGCTTCAGGAATAAGTTGTCCATCAAACCACCTACTCCTTTTTCTTTTCAATTTTCTTTTTTGTTCTAGAGCCTATAGACATATGGTGCTGCTTACCGCAAATAGTACACTGTAAATAGAGCACATTTCGGGCAGACTGCTTTACATGGTCTGCGCTACCTGCCACTTTGCTCTTGTAACCCTTTATCTTCTTTAAGTGCTTCTGCTGCCCCCAGCTTAGTGTTCTTGGCTTAGCTGGTGAGTGCTTCTGCACTATTGACTTTACCTTATGCTCTGTGTGCTTCCTGCAGTATGGACAATATGTTTTTATCTTAGATGGAACCTTCATTCTATCACCTAGATGATTTCAATGAAACCTTGCTTTGAAAGAAGCTCTGCTTCTTTTTTGGGAATATTCACGAGCTCGTTGGCTTCATAGGGCCCGTATTCCTTCAAATCAGAACCCACAAATTTAGGCACCTTCTTTATAGTTCTTACAAGAATAATATTTAAATCTTCCTGCTTATCTTCCTTCGCGATTTCATCACCAAGCTTTTCGTTTAGCACATTTGTCTCTGCTTTTTTCGGAGTTTTGCCTGCTAGTATGACGGAGAAGTCAGACCTACTGTCTTTGAGCGCTTCTTTTATGCGAAAATAGAGGTTCTGTTCTTCAGGCAGCATGTTTGAACTGTCATCAGTACTTGTTCTCGCATCAGCAAGCGCCTTCATAATAATCTTTTGCTCTCTTCTATTGTATATGTCCCTGGCAACCTCAAGAACATTCTCAAGCATTCTCATATCTTCTCTGCTACCGCTTTTGTCAAAACTTTGCTTTGCCTTTTTGACCAAGTCTGCTAAAGCTGAAAGGTAATTATCAGGAACTTTATTTAACTTAGGGCTATTTCTTTCAAGCCTCTGCAACTTGCGCAAGTCATCATACTCCATACGGCCTTGCCACTCCTTTACATATCAAGTACATCGCTGCATACTCAGGTATCTTAACAATCTCGTCTTTTTTGAAAGGCCCGAATTTGACCTCTCTTAACTCAAATGGACTGACTGCTTCAAGCACTTTTATTTTGATTGGTGGATTATAAAATACTACTGCATCTACATATGGATTAAATTTGTCCAAAGACTTAAGCTTCGCAGCCAAAAGGCTTGAACCACCATGTAGAGTGTTTGGTATTCTTATCAGTCTAGACATGTCAAAGGTAACTGCCTCATCAACCGCCAGAGTTTTCATATACAAGTAGTGCTTGATAAGTTTTTCAAAAGCAGAGCGGGCTGATTTGTTTTTTATATCAAATTTTGCCTTATTTCCTATCAGTTGATCGATTATAAGCATCAGCCTTTCATCTTCTCTTTTGTTGATACCATATTCTTTGTACGTGTCTTCTCTTTTTTCTCTTAATGCCTTGTACTGTTGCAGTGCTTTTTTTATCCTATTATGCCATGTATAGTTTTTGGAGGGGTCATATACTCTTGCTATCAACTCTGGTGATGGCTTTATGTATCGCACAATGTCTCTTCTTGCTTTGCTGTTTAACTTTTTCACCTCATCATCAAAAACATGGATATGGTAGCCCCTGCTTCCAGAGAAGTTCACTGATATCTTGCTTTTGCTTATACCAAAATCATTTACTAGAAAATCTTCAATCAGCCTTATAGTGTCCTCTTTCGCTTTTTCTAAAGCTGCTACAGGTGTTAAGCTTTTCTCATCACTTTTAGCGTCAAATTCAAATATTAGGTCAGCTTCAATTATCTTCTTGTTTTGCATCGGCCTCGCAGATGGAAACTCATAATAAGCAGCAGAATATGATGCATATAAAGGCGCTTTCTCCACAAAATGCCTGCGAAATTCATCAACAGAGCTAAAACTCACATGCCTATAATCTATCTTTTTTATGTCTCCAAAACCAAATTCCCTTTTCTGAAAATCTGGCGGAGGGCTAAGCTTTTTCTTTTTATAGTACTCCCTAAATTTTTCTTTTATGAAATTTATGTTTTCCATCGTCTCCTCCTCAACATATTTTTATAATAAGTAATTGGAGACGCCCATTTGCAACTTTCATTCTTGTAGCAGAGGCCATAGCTTTGTATCTTGCTGCACGATGGGACAGCATATTTTCTGCCTGTTCTGGTGCCGTAAGCGTGTTCTAAATGATATCTAGTTTTCTGCTCTGAAAAGTTTTCCTGCTTGGAGAAAAGTTTTACCGCTTGGTCTATGTCCATTTTGATGTTAGCTAAAAAAGTAGCAAACACGAAGCGTGCGTTGTGAGGTACATTTGGTTTTGTCTGTAAGTCAAGATATATCTTTCTCATACAGGGGGGAAATGCAGAAAGCTCAACAGGTCCAGAAATCTCTTCCTCAAATCGCCTGAACACTTGCAATTGTTTGGAGGCCTCAACAAATTTTTTGGGAAAATCGCTTTTCTTAAGCTGTGTGTTGATTATGTTGTTGTATAGTTTCTCAGAAATCAATGCAGCCATATTGCTTTTGTGCAGATATACTTTTCCTTTCCTGAGTTCCTGATTTATCAAATGAAAATTTTCAGAGTTCGGCGCATTGTTTAGGTAATCAATAAAAGATATAGAATAACTCCCTCCTTTTTTTTCGTAGTCAAAAAATTGGGAGGCAATCTCATCAAATATCTCTTCTTTTTCTGACATCAAGTAATTAAAGGCCCTATTTGCTTCTCCTTTCGCAAATTGTTTTTTAACATAAAAATCGCCTAACAGTGCAACCAATATCTTAGCCAGTGCGTAGCTTTTGGCTTCTGCGTCAAAAGACCATAGCTCCCTGTTTTTCTTGGTCAAAGTTGCTTTTACTCGTTCAATAGCTAATTGCAAATCATCATCTGAGACCTTAGATATGTCTACGCCTTCTTTTTCAAGATAAGCTTTTGCCAGTCTTGAGAAAGGGTAATGAGATATTGTGTGGCCCTCACGCTTGTCAACAGAAACCATGTTAATATTATTACTCAACTTCCATAAATAACATATCAATCATTGAAAATAAGCTTATCAAGAAAGTGTCGTCTGTGCTGCTTTATCTCCTTTCTTAAATACTCCAAATGCCTTTTCTTTATTTCCTGAATCTTTTGGGGGTTCCTGTGAAGCAACCTTATGTATTCTGCCATTCTTTGGCCTGCCACTATGTCTGGCATTATCACCATATCAGCTCCTGCCTTGTACAAGTCAATGGCATCATCAGTAAAGTTGGCCCTTGCCAAAAAGGCAACCTTTGGGTTTAATTTCTTTATCCTTTTTATTAAGGCTGCTGTTATCTGGCTGTCAGGAATTGTAGATATAAACACTTTAACTGTTTCCACATTCATCCTCTTGATCACTGCATCGCTGTACGCGTCTCCATATATTGAATATATGTTTCTTCTTGAAAGGTTTTCAATCACGTCTGGATTATAATCAACAACCAATAGCTTCTTCGTATCACCCAGCTCGTTTAAGATTCTCTCTCCCATCTTGTCGCAGCCAATGAGAACAATGCTCTTCCTGGGAAGCAATTCATGTTCACGCGTATGCCTCCTTATGCGGCGCCTGAAAAACAAAGGGACTGAAATGTTGCTTATCTGTTCAAAAGCCCACAAGATATCATATATGAAGCTATGGTACCTAAATAAATAAGGTGTAAGCAAAACACTCACAATTATGACAGTAGTAACAACAGAGAATAGCTCCGGGCTCAGCTGCCCTGATGACACGCCTGCAGCTGCTATAATGAAAGAAAATTCACTCACCTGAGCAAGAGACAGACCTATTCTCAAGGAGAGTTTTCCCCCATAACCAAGCAATAGATAAACTAAGCTTATTATTAGTGGTTTGACAAAGATGGCAATGAAAAGGAAGAGCAGCAACATGCTGACCTCGGCCCTTCCTATTGTGGTCAGCTGCATACCTAATGAAACGAAAAACAGCGTTGAAAAGAAATTTCTCAAAGAGCGCACTTCACCACTTATTTCAACGTTATACCTAAACATTGATAGAGAAATGCCTGCTATGAAAGCACCTATGGCTATTGAAAATCCAAGTGAGTAAGAGAAGCCCATAAAAACAAAACATGTGGATACCACAGTGAGGAAAAAAAGCTCCTGAGACTTGGCGACTCTTCTTAGTAGAGAAACCAGGACTAGTTTATTTATCAACACGGCAAGGGCCAGCAGACCCAAGCCGTTGAGGATTATTTGATACAGTAAGGCCATAGACAGTGGTTTTCCTAAATTATCTAAAAAGGATATTGCCACTATGGCCAGTATGTCTTGAACCACAAGCAAACCTATCATAAGCCTGCCATGCAATGAGTTTATTGCAAAATTATCTGTCAATAGCTTTACAACTACCATGGTGCTGCTGAAAGCCAGTATAACAGAAACATATGTAGCGCTTATGATATCCAAACCCAAGAACATTGAAGCAAGGAATCCAAAAACAATTGTAAGTCCAACTTGCAGCAAACCTGCCAGTACAGAGACATTCGCTACACCTTTCAGCTTAGAGATATCAATCTCAAGTGCAGCGCCAAACAGGAGAAAGGCAATACCAAGCTCGGACAGTGCCACCATCTCAGCGCTGTTAGTGACTATTCCCAGCCCCAAAGGCCCTATGAAAACGCCTGCTAGAATGTAGCCCAAAATAAGCGGTTGCCTCAGTAATCTAGTAAAATAAGCAAATATGGTCGCGATTACTATAATAATAGATATGTCAAACAAGAACGATTCAGGTAAGGGCAGTGCAAGCGACATCAAAAAGAAAAAGAAGAAATACTTTATAATAATTACATTCTCTACTTCCCATATTTAATGTAATCGTAAGCCCTTAGAGCAGCAGAAGCGCCGTGACCTGCTGCTATCACTGTCTGAGCATAGGTGTTGCAGACGTCTCCAACAGCGTAGACGCCTTTTATGTTTGTCTCCTGTAGCTGGTTTACTTTTATTCTTTTTCTTTCGTCAAGCTCAATGCCTGCTCTCTCTGCAAGCTCTGAATTTGGGTCTTCTCCTACTTGGACAAAAAGACCGCTTACCTTCAATTCTCTTTTTTCTCCTGTCTTTTTATTTCTTACTACCACAGTGTCAACAAAAAGATTGCCTTTTATTTCCTCCACTTCTGAATCCAAAACAAGCTCAACATTCTTTAATGACATTACTTGTTTTTGCAGCTCTTCATCTCCTCTAAAGGCATCTCTCCTGTGGATTAAGTATATCTTTGGGCATAGTTCAGAAAGGTAGATCGCTGAGCTTAAGGCCGTATTGCCCCCACCAACAACAGCCACCTCTTTGCCCCTCATAAGAGGCGCATCGCATATTGTGCAGTAAAAAACCCCTTTCCCAAGAAACTCTTTTTCTCCTTTTTTTCCTAGTTGCCTGTATTTAGTGCCAGTGGCTATTATCACAGCTCTTGCACTGTAACTTCCTTTATCTGTTTTTATTATCTTCTCATTACCATTAAGCTCTAATCCCTTGACCTCTTCGTTTATCACGATCGGTTTATATTGCATCATTTGCTCTTCAATTCTCTTTGAAAGCTCAGAGCCTGATATGGCCTTAAAGCCGGGAAAATTTTCAATAAGTGGGGATAAGGCAGTATTGCCTCCAAAGAGGCCTTTCTCAAATATGGCTGTTTTGAGATTTTTTCTCCTGGCGTAAATAACGGCAGTCATACCTCCAGGACCGCCACCTATTACAGCCAAATCAAAATCAACCATAACATCACCTGCATATCCTACAGTGTTCTTTCAATTTCTTTATCGCGATATCATACGCCACGTCTCTTGGTGTAGGAAGCTCACTTGAGATGCCTTCTAATATCCTTCTTACATTCTTCTTTATTGTTTTCTCTATAAGCTCAAACATTTCACCTTCGCTCCCTCGCTTGTACTCAATATATGATGAAATTACACCACCTGCATTTGCCACAAAGTCAGGGATAACAGTTATTTTCCTTTCAGCTAATGCCTTTTCAATATCTGCAGTCATTGGAATGTTTGAGCCTTCAACTATCAGCTTGAATTTCAGATTTCCTATGTGCTCTTCTCTTATCAGATCAGGCACTGCGGCTGTTATGAGGATATCCGCATCCACAGACAGCAGGTCTTCAGAAGTTATCACCTTTCCATCGGGATAAGCTGTAACAGTTCCCTTCTCCTTTTTAACAGCATTCAGTGTTTCATAGTCCAAACCATTTGGATTGTATATTGTGCCTTTTGAGTCAGAAACAGCAACTATTCTCGCTCCCTCTTCTGAGAGAAACCTGGCTGCGAAGTTGCCTACATTGCCAAAACCCTCAATAGCAACACTGCTCTCTGAGATGTCAATGCCTATGAACTCTGCTGCCACTTTGGCCGCGTGAAAAACGCCAAAACCAGTGCTTCCCAATTCATGAGGCAGGCCTCCCATACTTTTAGGCTTACCAGTGCACGACTCAAGAGAGCCGTTAGCTTCAGCATACCATTTCATCTCCCTTTCCCCCATATTCATATCAGGAGCAGCAATATAGATAGAAGGGCTTACAGGCTTCAAAGCTTCTGCAAAAGCTTTAACGATTTCCTCTTTCTTTTCAAGGCTCATCCGCTTTGGGTTTGCAACAATACCTGACTTTGCACCACCAAACGGCAGCTCAGCCAATATGTTCTTTAGTGTCATAGTTCTTGCCAACTTCTGGACCTCTTCAGGGCTGACCGTGGCTGTCATCCTTATGCCGCCTTTTCCAGGCCCAAACGTGGTGTTATCAATGACTACGAAACCTTTCATGCCTGCCTTTGGGTTGTAAACATGAATAACTTTCTCAGGTCCAAAATCATCAAACTGCATGACAACACCTCATAAAAATTTAGAACGCAGATGTTTAGTTTATTGTACACAATAAATAAAAACGTGATGTTGCGCTGAAAACCAAAAGACATAGATATAATTACGCTGTCTGCTTAGACGTTTTCTATTCTTGGCGCAAGATAATAGACTATCTCTGCCTGTCCCACTGGATACTCCACTTTCAACGGGGCGTCTGTCTTGAGGTACAAGGTTATAACAGTGCTCGAATCAGCGCCTTTTAATATGTCATTCAGATACTCTAGAGGGAACATTGCTTTCGCATTGTTTGTGCACTCATGTGCAATTACAACTGTTTCCTCCTTCTTGGTCTCTATCAACACGTCTCCCCTATCGCCAGTGGCTTCTATAACAAATGAGTTCTTGTCTATGCTAAGCACAACATGGGACGACACGAGAGAGGCGTCTTTGAGGCTGTCCTTAAGCACGCTTGCGTTCAGCTTAATGTTTGCATCAAATTCTATCTTTGGTTCCTTTGGAACTGTGCCTCCGATGTCTAACAGAGGAAGATTAAAGCGCCTGGTAAACTTTCCTTTAAATGTCATCTCAAGCCTTGAATCCTTTAACTTGAGGTTTAAAGACTCTTCTGGTCTTGCTCTGCCCATAACCCGTGATAGGTCTTCAAAGTTTACTCCTATTTTCACATCTCCTTCAACCTTATAAGAAGAGCAGGCCTTCTTAGGCATTTTGAAATCAACCATAGCTATCTGTGAAGGGTCCATTGCCCTAAGTGTTATGCCTTCCGAAGAAATCTCAAACTCCCCTTCATTGATGAGGTTTACTATCGCATCAACACAGTCCTTAAAGAGCTTTGCATTCTCAAAGCTAATATCGAACATAAAAACACCCTTAGCAATAGTTTAGAACATTCTATTATAAAAGTATTAGCATGAAAGCACATAATAATAATCAGTGCCTGCATTTGCATGGCCTTCACACAGCTTGTTAAAGGTTAGATCACATAAAAAGAGCTTTATATGTCCTAATAAGGGAATGGTAAAAAGAACCTTCCTGCCAAGAAGCATATTGTCATCTACTGCTGTTGACAGGCATGTGCCAGGATTCTCGGTTAAACAAAAAACGCCGTTCTTACCTATTTGGTCAGGTATTGCATTTGCAGAGCCTTTTGTTACCAGATAATATTTGGAACTCAAATTAAGGATTGCGAAAGCGTGGTGGATTATTTGATAGTTATATGGCCTTGAGTTGTAAACCACTATATCATTGCTGTTGTTAAAGCGAATTAGCTTATCGCCAAAAAGCATCTCATTCACGAAGAAAGAGTCATTTACAATGGGCTTAATTTTTGAGGAGCTGTTTAGGTTTACCATAGGAGCACGTACGTCTTTGACATCAACACCTGCTACGAATATGATGTCTCCTATGTTCAGGTTGCCTTTCTCAGAGCAAGAAGAGACAACAACTGCAGGAGAAGGGCTGTTAAAAACAGCAGGCATAATCACAAAGTATATCACAGCAGCTACTATAAAAGAAACTACCCAATCTTTTATCTCGTCAGAGACGTTTTGCTTCTTTTTTCCAAACAGCAATTTTCTTATTCTTTTCCAATCCATTTATACCCTCTTCGTACTCTCGCCCCTACTAACACCGCTTGCAATCACATGGGCAATCCTTACTGGTTCTGGGATGTTTCCCATATAAGTAGAGAAGCGTATCAATTCCTCTGCTTCCTTTCTGCCCATGCCTGCCAAGTAATAATACAGTGTTTTGCACCTATGGTAATTTACAGCTCTTATGCAGCGTTCATACTTGTAAATCTCTCCATTAGCTTCCAGCTCTTTAATTATTCTTTCAGCATTTGGTAGTTTTCTCACTGCTGTTAAGAACCTTTTTTTGTTAGGCCTGTCCCTCACGACACTCAGGACAGGAACAGACAGTGCTTCACTGATCTTTTTTATATTTATTGGGTTTAGACCAGCCAGAACAGTGCCCTGTGTTATTATATAATTTACTTGTTTCGAAAACCGAGAACTTTCAATCATAGATATTATTTTATCTGTAGCGTCCAAGCCGTCTTTCTTAACAGATGTGGACAGCACTGCTTCAAGGTAAAAGCCTTCAAAACTACTTGGCCTTACCAAAGCTCCTACTACTAACACATTGTCCTGCTTTTTCTTAAATGATGCGTCGTCTATTCCAAGTATTCTGATTTTTTGTTTCATTTAAATGCCTTCGCCAGGGAATTGATATCTCTCTTAAGTGAATCTACAGCTTTCTTTAATGCATCCACAGGTTTTTTGCTTTTTGTTTTAAGAAAAAAAGTAGGCAGTCCTGTCAAGGGATGGTCTATTGTATACTGCGCTACTTCAACATCTTTATCCTCAAGGAGCTTTGAAACTAGAAGCTGAGCGAATAAATGGCCTTCTCCTTCAAGAGAAAACTCCATCTGCTTAGCTCTATTGCTTATTATGTTTATCCTCATTACATCACCTTCCCTTGGCCATAGTCCTTTGCGAGCTTTCTTGTCTCAACATGGCCACAGTTTTCGCAAACCAGCCTGCGTCCCTTCAGTTTGAGTGGGTGCCTGCACCTCTTGCAATATGCTTTTATAACGCCTAAATTCGCCTCGTCTATCCTAAGCTGCACTGAGTGGGCGTAAACACTGTCTATCTTTGCCCTTATAATATCTCCTATGCCAAGCACATCTCTAAGGCTCTTGGTAAAAGACCTGCTAACATTGGCCACCTTCAACACAGCAACAACCTCATTAGGCACAAATAAGAAAGATTTTGATTTTATTGGCATTAAATCCACTATTGCAATGTTATCATTTAACTCAGCAACAATCCCAACAACTATTGTTGATTCCTTCTGCATGCGAGGAATCTTGGCTTTAGAGAAAACTTTCACATTGTGCTTCTCTGCATCGGTTTTAACATATCCTATGATGGAGGAATAAAGCTCCCCACCTTCACTATAAACACCAAAGGAAGGGATAAACTCCTCTTCCTTGCCTACATAATCTCCAGGTATAACAAAACTGCTCATTGTCTCACCAAAAACAGCGCTATTATTTGGAATACGCAGATATTTAAATAAAACGGTATTTAATTAATTGGATGATTGAGTCTATTGTATCCCCAGAAATATTAGAGAAAAAACCATGGAAAGCATTCATAGCTGGCTTCATTTTCACCTTGGTGGCAATACTGCTAGCAGGGAATGTTGGCAGTCCCTCTCCTTATGGACACGGAGTAGGTTATCTCGTTGTAGCCTTCATAAGTGTGGCAGCAGCGCCCTTCTTCGTTCATATTTTCAAGATAGAAGAGAGAAAGAGGGGAAATATATTTCAAAGGCATGAAAAAATCATAAGAGTGTATGCGTGGTTTTTCCTTTCAGTCATAATCGCTTCTTCATTTTTTTACAGCTTAAACCCAACTGTGGCTGAAAAAATATTTACTGACCAATTAAAGGAATTGGAAAATGCGCATGTTATCCAAAAAAGCGCTGCCTCTGGTATGGCCACAAAAAGCCTGAGCTTTGTGGAGATATTTGAAAACAACCTAATAGTGCTTGGGCTTGCTATTGTTTTCTCATTTGTACTCGGCGCAGGAGCTGTTTTTCTAATAAGCTGGAATGCAACTCTTATTGGCACTCTAATAGGAAAAATCTCTCAAAACCCCTCTGCCTTTGGTTTGTCACATCTCGGCAATCCAATCTTGAACTATGTTGTTGCTCTGCCTTTGACATTATTAACCCTTCTCCCCCATGGCATATTTGAGATAGGGGCTTACTTCTTTGGTGCAGTGGCTGGGGGAATACTGAGCGCGGCATTGATTCAGGAAAGATACAAAAGTTGGGAGCATTACAAACCTATAATTGAAGATGTTGGTTTTTATTCTTCAATATCTGTGATAATGATATTTATCGGAGCTTTGATAGAAGTTTACTTATGAACTCATATCCAAGAAATCATTGCTTTTCTTGCTCCTTTTCTTGCTTTTTTTAGATAGCTTTCCCTTTCTAAGTGCTTCCAAAATGGTTTCTTTCTTTGCGCCATCTTTTACCAATTCTCTATAATCAGCAAGTGCCTTTTCCTGTGCTTTTTCGTAATCTCCTCCAAACCTATGAGATATGTTTTCTGCCAATTTGGATAGCTCCATAGGGAATATAATCTTGCTTGACTTTCCTTCAGCAATCTTTTGAAGCGATTGGAGGTAAAGGTAGTTAAGTGTTGGGTCAGTTAGCTTGCCTGCAGCTTCCTGTAAAGCATTTATCTTTATCTTAGTTCCTTCTGCCAACTCCTTGGCTGCTAATTTTTTCTGCTCTGCCTCTTTCAATTGGTGCATAGCTTCCTGGACTCCTTTTGGCAATGTTATTGATTGAATTTCAATATTCTCAACAGAAATCCCCCAATCATCAGCAACCTCTTGAAGTCCTGCCTTTAAGTGTTTGTTAATCACATCTACATTTGATATCACATCTGCTAACTTCATCTTGCCAACAACATCCCTTAGTCTTGCCTGGGTGAAGCTCACAGCTGCTTTCTCATAATCTCTCACATTTAGCACGGCCTTTGTGGCACTCTTAACCCGAAGGTAGATAATCGCGTCTATCTTCAACTTTATGTTATCGTGGGTTACCACTTCTTGCACAGGTATGTCTATGGTTTTCACCCGCAAGTCAACACGTCTAAATGATTCAATATAAGGGATAACAAAAAGCCAGCCAGGGCCTGCTTCCTTCTTAAACTTGCCCATCCTAAAAACGACAGCTCTTTCATATTCCTGAAGCTGGGCAAAGTAGTTTGGGGCCTGGGTCCAGGTAACAAAGAGAACAAAGAATATTATTAACAGAATGGCAGTTATATTTAACATATTAAAGAACCACAGGATTCCAAAGGCAACTACCATAAAAACTATAAGAGTAACGAAAATTACCACCTGCTTTTGGGATTCATCCATTTGGACACCTTCACTAACTTTAATGCAATTATAATACTTAAATGCTGTGGTGTCATTACACTATGTTTTTAAACTGTTAAACACTATAAAAAACTCATGGGAAAAGTCCTTGTCCTCTGTGTGGATAGAGATGATGATTTAGGGAGAAAGGCAAAAATAAAAGGGCCAGTAATAGGGGAGGAAAAAAACATAAAGGCTGCAAATGCACTGCTTATGGCAGACCCTGGAGAGGCAGATGGCAACACAATTTTTGAAGCAGTAAGGATAAAAAAGAGCAATAAAGATGCTGTTGAAGTGGTAACTATAACTGGAGATAGGAATAGAGGCTATAGGGCAGACAGGGAAGTGCTGAAACAGCTGGATAAAGTGCTGAAAAAGTTTGCTGATATTGAAGGTGTGATACTTGTCACA
This sequence comes from Microcaldota archaeon, assembly GCA_003660975.1. Taxonomy (GTDB): domain Archaea; phylum B1Sed10-29; class B1Sed10-29; order B1Sed10-29; family B47-G15; genus B47-G15. Next base: position 82,420 of record QMVG01000002.1, on the reverse strand, counting down.
GACGGGGCAGACGATGATGAGCTAATACCAATAATCCAGTCAAGGGTCAAGATAATTTCTAAACGTGTGCTTTTGGTCAAGCAAGCTCAACAGCTTGAGAAAAGCTATTATGTGTTAAAGGAAGTATTGAAAGACCCAAATTTTGCAAGGTTAATCTTTGGGCTTCCAGGAATAATTCTGCTAACACTCTCCTTCCTGGAAGAGATGGGAATGAAGATAATCATATTCGTTATTGGTCTTTACCTGTTGTTGAAAGGTTTTGGTTTTGAAGAGCCTATAATAAACCTAATCCACTCATTTAGGGAAACAACAAGTGTTGAGAGGGCCAGTTTTCCTCTTTACATTGCTTCACTGATAATGATTCTCCTGAGCTTTTGGGCAGGAGCTCAGCAGATGGGGACTGCTGAAAGCCGGGATGTCGTTGTAAAGACAGCTACATTTGTTGAAGGCTTCATGTTCCTTTTCACAATGGGCCTACTGCTGTTTATCTTGGGCAGGATTGGCGATATGTATTACAGAAACGAACCCCACAAGATAAAGAAGTACTTGCTATCCTCGGTAACTGTTGTTTCTATGTGGATGGTTGTTACATCCACTGCTGAATTGATTGTAGGTAAGATACCTGCTGACTTGTTCATAATGTACTTGTTTGCAATCTTCATAGGCACCATAATAGGTCTTGCAGTCGTAAGGAACTTCTATATAAAGCGCTTTATAGTGATGAGGATAAAAAAAGGCATGGAGGTATACGACCAACATGGGGAAATTGTTGGCACTGCTTTTAACATAAACAAGGAAAAGCAACGGCTGACAATAAAGGGAAAAGATGCTCCTATAAGCCTCCCACTAAAAGATGTGGTTCTCGTCAAAGATTACATAATAATAAGAAAGAGATTTTGATTACTCTGATATTATTTTCTTTATCTTGGAAATCAACTGCCTTTTTTTCTTGCCTTCCTTCAGAGCTATTTTTAACACGTCACAGATATTGTCTGCAGTTGTTATCTTTATTTTTCTCAATCGCTTTGGGTCTATTGCTAAATCATCTTTATTGGCAGACGGAATTATAATTTGCTTAATGCCAGCATCAATTGCTGCCTCTACTTTGGCTGTTATGCCTCCGACAGGCAAAACCTCGCCCTTAACAGACAGGCTGCCGGTCATAGCCACATCCTGCTTCACTGGAATCCTTTCAAGGGCACTTATAACAGCAGTTGCCACACTTACACTGGCAGAATCACCTTCAACACCTTCATAGGTCTGCAAGAACTGTATGTGAACATCAAGAGAGCTTATGTCTGTGCCTTTGTATTTCTTGAAAACAGCAGAAACATTCTGTACTGCCTCTTTGGCTATTTCTCCAAGCTTTCCTGTAGCTATTATCTTCCCTTCTCTTTCACTTTGAGCAGGGGCAACCTCTGCTTCTATCGGAAGCAGGATTCCTCCCTCGCCTATTACCGCTAAGCCATTCACCTTTCCGACAGCATAGCCTTTTACGTTTATCAACTCGTATTCCTTTTTCAGATGAATCTGCCTATCCGCCAGCTGCTGCTCCAGAGTCCTAGCAAACTTCTTTGCTTTTAAAACATGTTCCTTGCTCACGTAATCAGCGCCCTCTGACCTAGCTATGTCGCCAGCTGCCCTAACAAGACCTCCCAGATCCCGCAGCTTCAATGTCAACCTGTTTTTCATGCTTGCTCTTCTTTTTGCCTCTCTTATAATCTCAGTCACTGCTTCCCTTGTAAAGTGCGGGATTCTTCCATCCTTTTTGACTTCCTGGGCAACAAACCTTGCGAGAAGTTCCCTGTTTTCAAGCGTGTCAGGCATCGTTTCGTTGAGATATATCTCGTAGCCATATCCTCTTATCCTAGACCTCAAAGCAGGGTGCATATGCTGGAGGTCCATCAAATTACCTGAAGCTACAAGAATAAAATCACATGGTACAGGGTTTGTTCTGACCATAGCCCCTGAAGACAACTCTGATTGCCCAGTAATGGCATATTTCTTCTCCTGTAGGGCTGTCAACAACTCCTGCTGGCTCTTGGGGGAAAGCGTAGATATCTCATCAATAAACAGCACTCCTTTATGCGCCTTGTGAATCATTCCTGGCTCTATCCTCAAATGGGCAGGGGTGCCCAAGCCTCCTGATTGATAAGGGTCATGCCTCACATCCCCTAGTAAAGCCCCTGCTCTGGCCCCGGTAGCTTCAACGAAAGGCGCTATTTTTTTGTTTGAATTATCTATTAGCAATTTTGGTGCCATCTGCTCTGCAGAGCCACCTAACCTAAATGTCTTCAAACCAGTAACCAATGAGGAGGCAAACATAAGGCCAAACATTCCCAATCCGCCCAATATGATAAAAGCAGCCAGGATAACATCTGATACAATCTTAAAGTATATGGCAGCTGCTATTCCCAGAATAAATACCAGATTTAGGGCCATAAACAGGGCAGGCGCATTCTTTACATCAGGCACTGGCGCCTGTTCCCTCATAAGCTTTTTTTTCTCTTCCTCCACTATTTTTCGACCAGTGCCTGCAGGCACTGTTTTAACCTTAGGATTGTTGGGATCGTCTTTATTTGGGTATACAAGAAAATCCTCAAGATTTTCAGTTGGCAAAAGCTCTGCCATTGCTTGGGCAAGCATTGACTTGCCTGTGCCTGGTTCACCGAGCAGCAATATATTCCTCTTTTGCTTAGCTGCTTTTTTTATTAATTCAACTCCAGTGTCCTGACCGATTATCTGGTCTACCAATCTTTTTGGAACTTCCAGTTCCTCAGTTGTCTTGAAGTTGCTTTTAAGTAATTTCTCCACCATTATAATCACATGTTCTTCATAAAGTTGAAAAGGTTACCTCTTGCATTTGAAGAAATAAAATCTCTATGTAAAACTTACGAAGTTGAAATTATTAAACATTATGATGAAAACGGAATTGTGATAATAGACAAAGCATTTCCATTTTCCAGATTGGTGCTTTCGCATTACGTTGCAGAGTTAAACAATTATGATGATTATCTCGGCCAGTATAGAATTGAGGCAAAGAGAGACTTAGAACTTGAGTTGCCTAAGTTTCTAAAAGGAAAGGTCAACCTAAGTTCTCCAGAAAACATTGTCAGAGCAGAAAAGGTGGGTGACAGCGTAATTTTTGGTAAGGAACTTTGGCGTTTTAGAAAGATAAAAAGAGAATACCAGATGAAAAGCCATGTAACAATGAAGGCAGAGTTTTCCAGATTGCTGCTAAACATGGCAGAAGTAAGAGAAGGGGAAACAGTTTATGACCCCTTTTGTGGCACTGGTTCTATACTTATCGAAGCAGGTCTTATGGGAATGAAAGTTATCGGCAGCGATGTAAGTGAAAAAATGGTGGAAGCTGCAAACATAAACTTAAGGCACTTAGGTATAAAGGCAGATGTTTTTGTGTGCAATGCTTTTGAAAGCACTGTAAAAGCAGATGCAGTTGTGAGCGATTTGCCGTATGGAAGAGGAAGCAAAATAAAAAATGAGTGTGACTTTGAAGGCAAGATAATAGGAATGCTAACAGAGATGGTGAATAGAAAGGGGCATGTTGTTTTTGTTTACAACAAGAGGTTAAATATAGATGATGTAGATGGAGAGATATTTGAAAGCAGAGTTCACAGGTCTCTTAAGAGGTATATACATAAGATAAGTGTTGACAAAACAGCTAAGAAAAAAATCTAAACGAAAGTTTTTTAAATGCTTAATGATTAGCAGAAAATATAAATCTTTATGAGGGATGAGGATGGTAACTAAAAAGAAGACTACGAGAAAGAAAAAAACTGTGAAGAAGAGGACTACTAAGAAGAAGACAACAAAAAAGAAGACTACTAAGAAGAAAACTACAAGGAAGAAGACAACAACAAAAAGGAAGACAACAAAGAGAAAGACAACAAAAAAGAAGACTACTAAGAAGAAAACTACAAGGAAGAAGACAACAACAAAAAGGAAGACAACAAAGAGAAAGAAGTAACTTCTTCTTCATTTTTTCTAATTTTGTTTTTTGATTATCTCAGTATTGTGTATACAATTATAGCAGTTTGCCTTTTATTTGCCACAGAGGTCCTTGGTAATAACTTCCCACTTCATACATTTCAACAAGATTAACTTGCTTCAGAATGTCAAAAAAATTGCCTCTCCATTCTGATGAAATCACTCCCCTTCCAATTTCGCCTTTATTTAAAATGTATGCTTCTCGTAATTGTATTGAGAAATCACCACTGCTTCGATTAGCATTGTGCAAACCCATAATGCTTTTTATCAAAACTGCCTTACTTGGAATATCTTGAACTTCATTGCTTTCGCATAGGAGATTAGTTAGCCCTATGCCCGGTGGTTTCGAGAACTTATACTTAAAGCCGTTTCCTGTCGTTTTCTCCGAAGTTTCTGCAGCTGTTTCAATATTGAAAAGAAATGTATTAAGCAGCCCTTCCTTAATCAAAAATTTTCTTTTGCAAGGAACACCTTCATCATCTGCAAAAGAAGAGGAAGGCCTGTAATCAATAAGCGGCTCTTCAATAAGATTCAGAGATTCAGAAGCTATCTTACGGCCAAGCTGCCCTGCTAATGGGCTTCTATTCTCAAATACGGCCTTGCCGTTTACAGCAGGCAAGAGAAAATAATCAAATAGCGTTTCAATAACGTCTGCTGACAATATAAGGTTAAAATCCCCAACAAGCTTTTTCGCATTCCGCATAATCATTGTCCTCTTTCTGACTTCTTTTGAAAAAGCCCTCATGTCAAAAAGTTTTCTTGATGACTTTACATCATAGAGAGTCATTCCTTTTGAATTGGCAGAGCTTAAGAAAGACAGCAAGGACTCTTTTCTTTTCATCTCCAGACCATTGGAATTAACGATCTCATTTTCAGAAAAGGACAGCGATAATCTTGACTGTATGTGCCTAACAGGACCTTTGTCAAAAACAGAAACAGCGTCAGAGAGGCTTTCCACAAAATGCTCATCTGCCTTCTCTAAGGAGTTGTGATAAACCTTCACCTTTCTATACCTTTGCCTTTCTGGAAAGTGTGGGTTTATTTTCTTTGAAAATTTTGAAAGTTTTATTGCTCTGCGAAGGGCTTCGCTGAACTGCTCAGCTTTTTCAAAATAAGAAAAACCAATGTGACCTTTGTTTATGATTCTGAGAGTGAAAGCTTCATAACTGCCTGCTTCAAAAACCTCAAAGCTGTTAAGAAGCATCTTAAATTCCTTTGAACTAGTCCTTGCTCTGGAAATCTCTACCTCATCCACATATTTTAAAGCTCTCTCTATGAGCTCATGCAAGATTAACACCTCTGATTCTTACAAGTGGCCCGCCACTGCTAACCCTCACCAGCTGTGAACCCTTTCCACAAATTCCAGGATTCAGGTATATTTTCTTTCCAAGAGCGTCAACTTTTTGCAAAACCTTAAGAATGTTTCCATGTATAACCACGTCTCTCAGTAGCCCTGTTTCTTCACCATTCTTTATTGTCTTGCCCAACTCTGCTGCGAACTGAAAATCACCTGTACTGACATCAACAACGCCTCCACTGCTGCCCTCCAGATATATGCCGTGCTTTAAATCAAAAATTTCATCTCTACTAAAATCACCAACATCAAAATAAGTGTTGCTCATCCTAACTAATTGAAATCTATTGGTGTGCTGCGCTCTAGCGTTGGCTGTGGACTTGCTATTTAACTTGTATGCTGTTTCTCTTGAGTGAAGATATGTCTTTAATATCCCTTTCTCAATTATAGAGGTCTTACTGCTTTTAACCCCCTCATCATCATAAGGGTAAGAGCCATATTGATATTTCAACCTTGGATTATCAACAATGCTCACAAGCTCGGAGGCCAGGCGCTTTCCTAGTTTTCCGGAAAAACATGACTCTCCAGTTAACACGGCGTCTGCTTCACTCGCATGGCCCACTGCCTCATGGGCTAAGACACCTGCCATCTTTCCATCTAACACCACATCATAAGAACCTGGCTTTATTCTCTTGGCATACAACAGAGATATGCTTTTCTCTGCATTCCTTCTTCCCTTACCCCAATTCTCTTTGACTAACTCATATCCTTTCTGAGCCCCAAAAACATCGTGGCTGGATTGCAAAATGCCTGCCTTTGCGTATGAGGAAAAAGAGAGCAAAGTGTCCTGTTGCTTTAAAAAAATCTCTGTTGATTCAGAATTAATAAAGTATTTTTCAGTTTTAAGCTCAGACAACTGCAGGGAGTAATTCACTATTCTTTTGTCTATTTTCATCTCTTTGTTCATTTCAATTAAGTCTTTGATTTTTCTGTCTATTGGAATGTCCTCGTTCTTAACCTTTACTTTAGCTTCCACACTGTCCGTATGCGTTTTCTCCTCGCTTAGGAAAGACTCCAAGGTTCTTTTCTTAGCAAGCTTTGCCATCTTTATGGCTTCCTTCTTAATTTTATCTATCTTATCAAAGCGATTGCTTGAGGCCATGCCCCATGCTCCATCTACCATAACCCTAAAACAAAAGTCCTCTGCAGTATCACTGCTAACTTTCTCAAGCCTTGCATTTTTAACAGATATGCTGTTTGACAAGATCTTAGAAGCCCGAAATTCAATATAATCAACGTCTGCATTAAGTATGGAAGGAGAAAAATCAAACATATTTAAAAATATACATATTGGATATAAAAAGTTGTTAGTACTCAATAAAATTATGATAGAAGTAACATTTCTTGGGACCTCAGCTTCCCTTCCAACAAAAAGCAGAAACCACCCCAGTATTCACCTAAAGTTTAGAGGAAACTCAATGCTGTTCGATTGTGGGGAAGGGACACAAAGACAGTTAGCAATAGCTGGAATAAGCCCTTACAAAGTTCAAAACATCTTTATAAGTCATCTGCACGCAGACCACGTGCTTGGTCTTGGAGGTCTAATCCAATCCCTAAGCTTGATGAAGAGAGATGGAGAGCTGCACATATTTGGTCCATCTGGCATAAGAAGGCACGTTAATTTTTATGTAAATTGGGATTACTTTGAGCCTTCCTATAAAGTAATTGTCCACCAGATAAAAAAGGACGGAGTTATTTTTGAGAACAAGGACTACTCAGTAACTGCTTTCAGCGTTGAGCACACTTGTCCTTGCTATGCTTTTGTGTTTGAAGAAAAAAAAGAGCCGAATCTGGACAAAAAGAAACTCAAGAAACTGGGGTTGCTAAACAATCCGCTTTGCAGACAGTTAAAAGAGGGAAAAAGCATAAGGTTCAGGGGCAAAGTAATAAAACCTGAGGATGTGCTCGTAAAGGAAAAGCACCTACGGAAGATATCTATAGTAATGGATGCCAATCCCTCTAAAAAAATTGTAGATTATGTAAGGGGTTCTGACCTGCTTATAATGGAGGCCACCTTTAGCGATGTTATAAAAGAAAAGGCACATGATTATGGCCATATGACAGCAAGGGATGCAGCTAGGATTGCGAAAGAGGCAGAAGTAAAGCAACTAATTCTAACTCATTTCAGCCCCCGTTATGAGGATGTTAAGATACTAAAAAAGGAGGCAAAGCAGATATTCAGAAACACAGAAGTTGCTGAAGATTTTATGAAGTTGAGCGTTTGACAAAATCTTTAAAAGCGCTAAAAGCCATCAAATAGGTGAGGGTTATGAAAAGAGTTATTGCATTGTTTTTGCTTTTTATGGTATTGTTAGGACCTGCATATGCAAAGGAGTTGATAGGTCACAATGTAGAAATAATCTTAGAAGAAAATGGAGATGCTATAGTAACAGAAGAATATAAAGTAGACATACAAAATACCTCTGAGTTTGAACAACTACATAACCTTAGCATAATTGCCAAAAATGACCTTAATCTTTGGAAGAGCTTTTTGAATGACATTGATTTTTATGTTAAGGGGAATATTGAAGACGTCAGCGTAAGCACAGAAACAGACCCCCAATTCGGAACAGACATTGTTATACAATACAAAGTTAAAAACCTGGCAAAAATATCAGAAGAGAGGCCAAGAGCAGTAATTAGGGTTCTTAGAGGAGAGGACTTTCTTTACTACCACAATGAAACCAAGCGTTTTGTCATACCTAGAAAAAATACGCTTGAGATAAAGATATCTCCTTCAAAAAGACTGGAAATCATAGGTGTAAATCCAAGACCTGATAGCGAGATTGTGGAAGGCGCGAAGGTTGTTAAAGGTGTGTTAACAGGAGGAAGGCTTGTCTACATCTGGAACAAGCCATTGCTGGCTGACACGTTTGAATTTAAATTCTCTGTTGAAAAGACTATAAGCGAGACATTTGACCTGCAGAGATTAGCAACAGGCTTGGTGGCCTTTCTGATAGAAAAACCGATATACAGCATTACATTGTTAATACTGCTTGTACTGGTGATTATTTACAGAAAGCAAATTGCTTCTCTCGTAATAGAAAGCTTTGCTGGTGAAGAGGAAATAAGCTTACCTAAAAAAGAGCTTTAAATCTTCCTGAAACGCTTCTTTTCTTTTATCTTGCCTCTCAAAACAGCCTCAAAGCTTATGCCAAGGTCCATAGCAACGTTTTGCATGGTGAAGTCATCTGAGATTAATGTGGCTTTCAAATCAAGGGCAAGGGCCAGCACCTTTATATCTGTATTGCTCAGATGCCTTATGCTTCCCAACCTAGACGCGGCTTTTTCCACTATTTTTATGGCTTCTTTTGAAGGGCTCAAAAACACCAAGGCCTTAGAGGCCTTCAATCTCTCCAACAAGCCTTTGGAGGATGCATCTTTTATCTCTTCTTCAACGTCTGATACAGTATAGTAACTATCACCTTCATTCACGTCAAGGGCAGAAGCATTGATGAAAGCACTCGCATCCAAAACGAATTTCATAAGCACCATATGCATTACGTAAAAAGATATTTATAAAGAGAAGGCCCAAAAATAAGCAATGCGCTTGATTTTGAAACTCAAAGCTAAAAAGGATCAGAGTTATGATTTATTTTACAACTATAAGATGGTGGGCTTTTTATATTAACTATTGCATTAGTCAATGAGGTAATAAAGATGGTGAAAAAAGAGGAGTTTTGGATTTGCGATACCTGTGGCAGAGTAATCCATAGGTGCGACTACTGTGGAAAACTGATGACAGGGAAGGCATTGTTCACGGATAGAATAACAATGGAAGTGGATGGGCAGGGAGTGGAGCATACATATCATTTTTGCTCTGATGAGTGCAGTGATATGTTTGTAGATGCAGTAAAGGAAGAGGCAGGAGTAATATAAGCGAAAGCAAGAAGCTTAAATAAGTTAGTAGTAAGTAAGTTTGGAAATAACTGATAAGTATTGAAGAGAGTGTTCTTCAGGGTGCCAGGAAAAGATATAAATAAAAGCTAAAAAATAATATTTTCATGCAAAGCAGAAAGCAGGCCTCAGCGTTTATATTTACAGTGTTTAATCAATGAGTTAGCCTGCTGGTTTTGCGCTCTTTCTGGGCCTCAAAACCGGCAGTTTAAAAGCTATAATTAATAAAGAAGTGCTTCGTTAACTCTTCGAGGGGTGGTAGCTCAGACCGGGAGAGCACCAGGCTGAAGACCTGGGTGTCGCTGGTTCAAATCCGGCCCACCCCATTCATAAAAAGGGTAAGAGTATGCACAAGCACGAAATAAAAGTTTTGAATGCTCTAAAAGATGGAAAGAAAAGAGAATTATGTGAATTGAGCAAGATAACAAAACTGCCTGAAGCTTCTGTAAGCTATGCTATATCCATGTTGGCTGAGAAAAAGTTTGTTGACATTGAAGAAAAAGAGCTCACTGAAATAAAATTGTCAGATGAAGCAAGAGAATATATAAAAAAAGGCTTTCCTGAGAGGAGGCTTTTAAATCTTATAAAAGAAAAGGAGATCAGCTTAAAGCAGGCCAGAAAAGAGCTGGGAAACGAAATTCAGATAGCTCTTACATGGGCTAGAAAACTGAACCTTGCAACAATCTCCTCTGGAAAAATAAAAATTACAGCAACAGGCAGGCAATTCTTGAAAAAAAGCCTGCCTCATGAGGAGATGCTGTTTTTAATCAGCAAGGGAAAAATTCCCAAAGACAAGATAAAAGCGTTAAAAGAGCTGGAAAAAAGGGCCTCTTTGATTGAGTTAAAGAAAAGGAAAAAGCTTTTCGCTAAGATAACGAACGCGGGTCTGTCTGTGCTAAAAAAAGGAACAAGAGAAGAAGTATCACAGTTGAACACTGAAATGATAAAAACAGGAAAATGGAAAAACTTAGTATTCAGAAAATATGATGTTAAAGCAGAGGCAGGAAGCATATATCCTGGAAAGAGGCATTTTGTAAGGCAGGCAGAAGACTATGCCAGAAAGATATGGCTTGAAATGGGCTTCAAGGAAATGACTGGTTCATTAATACAGACTGCTTTTTGGAATTTTGACGCTCTCTTCACTGCTCAAGACCATCCAGTAAGGGAAATGCAGGATACCTTTTATGTAAAGGGAAAAGGAGAGCTTCCAAAAAAAGAGCTTGTTGAGAGAGTCAAAAGAATGCACGAAGAAGGGGGACATGGCTCAAAAGGGTGGAATTACAAATGGAGTGCAGATGAAGCTAAAAAACTTGTCATGAGAACACACACTACCTGTCTAAGTGCTATAACACTTGCGTCTCTGGACATAAAAAAAGACCTGCCTGCAAAGTACTTTGCCATAGGTAGGTGCTTTAGGAATGAAACAGTTGATTGGAGTCACAGCTTTGAGTTCAACCAATTTGAGGGTATAGTTGTTGATAAGAATGCCAATTTTAGACACCTTTTAGGCTACCTGAAGCAGTTCTTCAAAAAAATGAAGCTTAAAGCCAGATTTAGGCCTGCTTATTTCCCTTATACATATTTCAGCACAGAGATGGAGATATTCCACCCTGCTCAGAAACAATGGATAGAGCTTGGAGGAGCAGGCATATTTAGGCCAGAAGTGGTTGTGCCTCTATTGGGAGAGGATATTCCTGTGCTTGCGTGGGGGCCTGGTCTTGACAGAATAATGATGGATTACTACAAGATAAACGACTTGAGAGAGCTTTACAAAAACGACATCCAAAAATTGAGGCAAAGCAAAAAGTGGTTGATGGGTTGATTTCATGCCGAACATAATATTAAACAAAAGAAAGGTGCTTGACTACCTTGGAAAAGAAATTAGTGATAAGGAGCTTATAGAGAAAATACCTATGTTAGGAACAGACCTCAGCGCCGTGACTGACGCAGAGATAGACGTTGAGATATTTCCAAACAGACCTGACATGCTTTCAGAGGAAGGCTTTGCCAGAGCGCTTTCATCTTTTTTGGGCATAAGAACAGGGCTGAGAAGGTACGCAGTAAAAAAATCAGATTATAAGTCAATATTAGAGAAAGACGCTGTTAAGATAAGACCGTTCGTGGCCAATGCAGTAGTAAAAGGCATAGAGGTTGATGACTATACTGTCAAAAGCTTAATGCAGATGCAAGAGAAGTTGCATACAACCCAGTGCAGAAACAGGAAGAAAGCCAGCATAGGCCTGTATGACCTTGACACAATAACTTTTCCGCTGACATATAAGGCTGTTGACAGCAGCTTCAAGTTTAGGCCCCTGGGTTATGATAATGAGATGACTGTTAAGCAAATTCTTGAAGAGCACCCCAAAGGAAAAGCATACGGGCACCTGCTAGCTGGTCCAAAATACCCTATATGGATAGACAGCAAGAAACAGGTTTTGTCATTACCACCAATAATAAACAGCGCAGAAACAGCTGTGACAGAAAAAACAAAAAATGTTTTCATTGATGTAACTGGCACGCATAAGCAAACGGTGGAGCAGACATTAAATATTGTTGTTGCACAGTTGGCTGATATGGGTGGAGAGATATATGAGGTTAAGGTTAACGAAATTTCTTATCCTAAACTAGAGCCACTGAGCATGGAGGTTGATATAGCTGACGCGAACAGGAGGCTTGGTCTAAAGCTTTCTGGCAGTGAAATGGCAAAACTGCTGGCAATGATGGGGCATGAGGCAAGAGTAAAGGGCGATGTTTTGGAGGTCCTTTATCCTGCATATAGAACAGACATATTGCATCCTGTTGACCTCATAAATGACATTTCAATTGCTTATGGATATGACAACTTTAAAGAAGAAATCCCAAATGTTTACACAATGGGGGAAGAAAGCTATGAAGAGATATTAGCCAGAAAGATTGCAGAGGTCTGTGTTGGCTTTTCCTTCTTAGAGTGTTACAATTACCACCTAACAAATGTAGACGAAGAGTTCAAAAAGATGAACAGAAAAGCAGAAAAATATATTGAATTGGCCAATGCCAAGAACGAAAACTACAATATTATCAGGAACTCTCTGCTGCCAGGGCTTATGAAAGTGCTTTCGGAAAACAAGCATTATGAATACCCACAGAACATTTTTGAGATAGGCCGTGTTGTTTTCCCAGATGAGAAAAGCGAAAACAAGGCAAGAGAGGAATTGCATCTTGCAGTTGCCCTGTGCCACAAAAATGCTGATTTCTCATCAATAAAAGCAGTGGCAGAGGCAGTAGCAAGAGAGTGTGGAAAAAAGATAGACGTGGTTGAAGAAAAAGACCCTGCTTTCATAGGAGGAAGGTGCGCTGCCATCCTTCTGGATGGAAAGAAAATAGGTGTCATGGGAGAGATTCATCCGCTTGTGCTAAACAACTTTGACATAGAGCTTCCAGTGTCTGCGTTGGAAATAGATATAAAGCCACTAGGCGACTAGTTTTTTAATATATTCCTCCCTTAATGCATTTGCTTCCTTAACAACTTTTTTGCTGTCTTTAACACCGAGATAACTCAACTCTTCATCTGAAAGCTCAAACTGGGCAGCCACCTTTACTGCCTCTTTTTTTGCTAGAACTTTTATCAGAGGCATGTATTCTAAAATAACCTTTTTTGATGACAGGTGGCAGCGCTTAGCTACTTTCAGGGCAATGCTTTTTAGGATGTTCCTCTGCTTTTTACTGGCTGACAAATAAGAGATCTTCTTTGGGAAATTGTATCTGGTAAAGCCAGGGTATTTTTCTTTTTTTGCATAGCTAACGCCAGCTGTCATAAGTGTAATTGCATACCTCCATAAAGAGTAATCCTGCCTGCTCAATGTCCTCCCAAAAAAGAGGTCTGCACGAGAGAGTATATCAAAAGCTCTAAACAGGTCTTCTGCTCTCTTGTACTCTGCTGGAATGTTTTCCTCTATCCACGCCATGAGCATGGAGGGGTCTTCAGAAAGCTCATCAACAACTGATATGCTCTCAAAGTAGTTCTTTTCTTTCAGGATTTTTTTCATAGCATTGAATATGTCCTCTTGCCTGTTTCTCTTCGCGATGCTCTCAAGAACTTCCTTGTCAAAGTGCTTTGAGAATGCAATGCTCTCCAAGTCATTTATTGCAGAGCGCACGTCCCCTTCTGCATTTTCTGCAATAAATGAAATAACCGTGTCTGGTATGTTAAGGCCTTCTTTTTTAACTATCTTTTGGAGCAGCTTTTTTATAGAACTGTGGTGGATTTTTTTGAAACTTATAATCTCAACAGCAGGTCTCAAATTAGCAATCTTCCTGTCCCATGCATTGTTCGCTGTTAAAATAACAGGGCACTTCGCTGTCTTTATTATGTTAAGCACAGCAGAGGCTCCTCCCCTGTCAGCAGCATAGAGACCGTCAATCTCGTCAAAAAGAAGCAGCCTCAAATTGCCTGAAAAGGTTCTTGAAACAGAGGCAAGACCAGCAATCCTTTCTATACTTTTCTTATCCCTTATATCAGAAGCATTCATCTCAAGCACTTCCCAGTTATATTCGGATGCCAGGGCTAGTGCTATTGCTGTCTTTCCTATGCCTGGCCTGCCTGAGAACAAAAGAGCTTTTTGGGGCCTGCCCTTTTCCCAGTTGTCTGCCCATATTCTGAGCTTTTCCACTACAGAAGGATAACCTATCACATCATCTAGGTTCTTAGGCCTGTACTTTTCTACCCACATTAGCAGATATTATGGCGCTTATTTTTTATAATTAGTTAGGCTTTAATAAGGAAAAAAACAGAAGATTTTCATGCTTAAAGTAGGCATAGTTGGCAAGCCCTCTTCGGGAAAAAGTACTTTTTTCTCAGCAGCTACGCTGGTAGATGTGCCAAGGGCAGCGTATCCTTTTACTACGATAAAACCAAATGTGGGCGTGTCGTATGTTTCAAAACCCTGTGTGGATAGAGAGCTCAATGTAAAATGCAAGCCGAAAAATGGCAAATGTGAGAATGGGATGCGCTTTATTCCAATTACTCTCGTTGATGTGGCTGGTCTGGTTCCTGACGCGCATTTGGGCAAAGGGCTTGGAAATCAATTTCTCTCTGACCTGATGGAAGCCAGTGCTCTGATACATGTGCTTGATTTGTCTGGAATGACCAATGAAAAGGGAGAGGCTTGTGAGGGATATGACCCTGAAAAAGACATTGAATTTTTGGAGAAAGAAATTGACTTTTGGATAGAGGGCATGCTTGAGAAGAAGTGGAAGGAAATTGAGAGAAAGAGCAAAATGGGTTTTAAGCTATATGAGCTGTTGTACAAACAGCTCTCAGGATTGGGCATGAAAGAAGAGCTTATCAGGGAAATTGTGGAAGAAGGTTATGAAGGCTTATATGAGCTTGCCAGAAGGATAAGAGAAAAAAATAAGCCCATTGTGCTTGCAGGCAATAAAATAGATTTGCCATCTGCACAGGAAAACTTTAAACGGCTAAAGAAAAAGTATGATATAATACCTGTCTGCGCTGAGGCAGAGCTTGCTTTGAGAAGGGCCAATGCAGATGGATTAATAAGATATGTGCCAGGAGCTTCTGGCTTTGAATACCTGAAAGAAGTATCTGGAAAACAGAAAAAAGCGCTTGAATTCATAAAGGAAAAGATATTGGATGTTTACGGTAGCACCGGAGTGCAACAGGTCTTAAATAAGGTAGTTTTTGAAAGCCTGGGCTACATTGTTGTATACCCTGTGGAAGATAGAAATCACTTTTCAGACAAAAAAGGCAATGTGCTTCCTGATGCTTACCTAATGGAAAGAGGCAGCACTGCCATAGACCTCGCTTATAAGATACATTCAGATATAGGGGAAAAGTTCATAGCTGCCTTTGACTGCAAGAAAAAGATGAAGATAGGAAGGGAGCATCGCCTCTCAGACGGAGATGTGATACAGATACTCACAAGGCATTAGTCAAAATTAAACTGGTCGTCCATTTGTGGTATCGGAAGTTCGTCCAATGAGCTCGCCAATTCCTCCTCTTCCCTCTTAACAGCTGGTTCTATATATTCCATCTCCTTTCTTTTCTTCTTCAACCGCAGGAGAGTGTAAAAGTAAGCGTTTATTATGGTGTCCAAACCCATCTGTCTTTTTTCTCCCTTCCTTGAAATTTCACTGACATACAAGCTGACCAACTTAAAGGCCATTTCCTCATCAGAAGGTTTGTCCTCTGGCATAGCTACACCAAGATAATAAAAAGCAGAATAGATTAAAAAGCTTTGCCTGAATTAGACCAAATGTTGCTGGAGCACGGCCAAATCCTCTGTGGTTATTTTTTTCTTGCCTTTTTTGAACTCTTCAAGTATTTGAGTCGCCTTCTGCTTCATCTCCCTTTTCTGGCTTTTCCTCACAATGCTTTTTGCTTCTGGAAACTCCTCTTTCAATTGCTTTTCAACAGAAGAAAGCTCCTTCTTCAGCTCGTCCATGCAGTCATATAACTTAACAAGCTCTCTGTGGTAAGCCTCGCTCTCAGCAGCGTTCTGAATCACTATTTCATGGTATGTCTTTGCATCCTCTTTCAGAGCTTTCATTTGCCTAATGAGTTTTTTGTACCTCCTCCTTAGCTCCTCATATTCCCTAGCCCTCTCCATCTCAAGCTCTAATTCGTCCAATCTCTTTACAATGGCTTCCTCTCTCTTCCTGCTAAATACCTCTGTTTGATATCTCCAATTAAGCCTGTCATATTCCTTTTTAAGCAGAGCATACGCTTTTTCAGGAGCGTCCTTCATTTTTTTGTTCAAGACATCTAGCTCTGCTTTTATTGCTATTATTTTAGCTGTCGCTTTCTTCCTTTTCTCTTTGTTCTCCGCTACTGTCTTGTTCTTCTCATCTCTCTTTTTCTTTAAGTCAACTACTTTCTTTTTGATGTCTCTAAGCTTTTTTCTTAAGTTATTCTTCTTTTGGACTAGCTCTTCAAATAAAATATCGTCTTTTGCTGCCATAAAATCTCCTATGCTCTGTAGACCTTAACCCCAAGCCAAGTAAACATAACTGCGCCTATGAAAACAACCAAATAAAGCACGATTGGCAGTAGAACATCTCCTTCCATATTGGCTAAAACCTTATATATATTAGTGACTGAGAAGAGGGCCATAACAATGGATGCTAAGATAGTAACAATGGAAAGCAGGATTTTTATAAAGCCTTTCAGGCGCACTGTCTCTACTTCACTTTCCAATTCACTGATTTTTTTCTTTGTATCCATCTTGACTGAAAAAAGCTCTGACTTTAAGGCACCAACCTCTGCATCCACATGTTCAAGTTTTTTGTTGAGCTCCTGTTTCTCCTTCATAGCTTCAAGGTCCAGGTGTGTTTTAAGCTCTTTTTCCATTGCTGCCATCTCTTCCTCCAATTGCCTTATAATCTCCTGCTTTCTTTCATCAGCCGCTTTTTGTATTGCTTTGCCTATCTCTGACTTCAGCAGCTTTTCGTACTCTTTTTTGGCAGATTCATAAATCATTTCGGCTTCTTCACCAGACAGACCTGATGCTGTCAGCGTCTGAATTACCTCTTCCTTTGGCTTTGCCTTTGTAATCATTTCAAGAACAAGAGACTGTATGTCCTTCGTAGCTAACTTGCTCTTCTTAAAAATTGCCATGTGTATTTTTGGACGTTATAGGTATTTTAAAATAACGATTAACTTAGTTTAACTGTTAAAGGTAGCAAAACAGATAAATGAGGACAGGACAGGATTAAGAGAGATGAGAGCCTTCCTAAGCATATCACTGCTTATTGTAATAAGCCCATTTGTGCTGCTCTATTTAGAGCAGGAAGAAGGAATCAGTGAGGCGATGTGGCAGGTAAAGGAAAACATAAACGAAAGGCTGGCCTTTGATGAGTTTAGGTATGAAATAGAAGACGCTTTTTTTGATATTGCTGAAGAAGCGTTTGAAATGAGAACTGGTGATGTGTATATTGATGATGTCCGGCTGTGTCATGAAATATACGAGTGGGCTTCTGGTCTGGATGCAAAAACAGGCATAGCGTATACTGATGGCGCTAATATCCTTTTCTTTGTCCCGCCTTTCGAAAAAATGAGTTATGCCCAGTGCATGCTCTTCATAGGTTTTAACAACAACAATGTTGAAATCAGCGAAAAGTGTCCGCCTCTCTTGGATATCACTGCTTGCCCTGCATACTTAAAGTCAATAAAAGAGGTCAGGGGAATTCTCAATGAAGTGGCCAGCAGGCTAAAATCCGAAATGAAGATGCCTGAACCAGCCTTTGTTGCTGAGAAGAAGATAGGAGGTAAAACGGTTCACCTAATCATAAGGGGAGGGGAAGTGCTTGAAAGGGCAGCTTAGCCTTGAGTTTATAATTTCTGTGGCATTAATAGCGAGCGTTATCTCAATGATAATATTCACAGCTGAGAAAAGCAACACTATGCTGGCTTCAGGCCTGTCAAAGCTTAAAAAAGAGGCAGAGTTGAGCTACTACGCCTCTGCCTGCAATAGGCTCTTATTTGACAGCGATTTTCATTTTGCCTACGCTGGCAAGCAAGGTGATAAGATATATCTAAAGTTGGGGAAAGACATGCTATCAAAAAAGGTGTTAGGATGCGAAAGGCCCAGATATTCCTAAGTGATGTGTTAATTGCTTTCTTTGTCTTAATCCTGTCCATTTCTCTATTCCAAATATTCATTACGCAAAGATATGCATCTATAAAACAATCATATAATTGTTTCGAAAGCCAGAGGGCGCTGATAGATGCCTCAGAGCTGCTAATCTCCACATCATCTGAGGACAATGGCATAGGTCTTGCTGTAAAAATGGCCAATAACGTAAAACACCACCAGTTATCCAAAAAAAGCATTGAAATGCTTAAAAAACATGACGATTTGGGCAGGGAACTGGCACTGCCGAGGCATTGGGGTCTGTTTATTTATGAGATAAATGGGCGTGAGCTTTTCTCAGCTGGAAAAAAGGAGGGGCTGGCGCTAAGAAGGTTCGCGCTATGTGGAAATAAAGAATGTGTAGTGGAGCTGTGGGGCAAATGCGAATGAAAGCTTTTCTGTTCACAACAGACGCTTTGCTGGCATTTTTCTTAGTTATGGTCATATTGTCTGTTATGATTATGTCAAGGCAGCCACTCCCTGACCTAAACAATGAAATCTTGTTCCAAATGACGCAAGATGCGATAGAGGTCTGCAACCTCAAAGCTGAGTTAAGCAAAAGCTGCGTAAAAAAGCTGATGAATCATGTTGGTGTCTCTGTGGCATTTGATGAGGACTGCGAGACAGGCATCAGCTTCTCAAGAAAAAAGATTGATGGGAGCTTTAACCTGCTTGTCTGTCATAAACAATAACCTTGCTCCCCTCTTTCTTAACAAAAAAATTGTGCTTGCCCCTTCCAACCATGGTTGGCAGCTCACAGTTTTCCTCCAGCTCAAAGCTGATACTTCCTTCTCCAAAGCTGATTTCTGCTGAATTCTCTTTTTTCCTAATCTCATAATCGCATGGAGAATTAAAAAGAAAGTTAGCCGAGGACTCCTTCCCCATAACATCAAGCATTGAGCATAAATGTTTAAAGCTCCTTGCCATTTCCAGAGCCCCTTGTTTTTCAAGAACGGTGTTGGAAGCAGAAAATAGTGAGTTATATAAAGGCAGGATAACTGCTAACGCTCCCATCATTGCAGACATCAGCAATAACATTTCAAGGCTCAGCTGACCCCTCATTTGATTTGCCCCAATTTTGACAGGGCCTGCTTGCTGTTGGCAGTCATCTTTGATTGGAATGACTTTGAAGAAGTCCTAACACCGCTCAGAAACAAGACAGCCACAGCTATCAACGCAGCTGCCAACAAGAGCATTTCAAGGCTAATCTGCGCTTTATCGTCCATTAGGAAGCACCTTCTGTCATCTTGTCAATTTTCTCCAAAACCTCGCTTACCTTGGCGCTCATCTTATCACTTGCTTCTTTTGAACTCTGCGTCAGGCTGCTGACAACAAGAACTGCCACGGCGAACAAAGCCCCTGCCACGAGGAGCATCTCTATAGAAATTTGGGCCCTATTGTCCATAACTGTCTTTGAAAAAACAGGGCTTAAAACTGTTTCCCAACAAGAAAAGGTTAAAAAGAGTTAAGAGGGAATCGCCTTATAGAGGGCCTGAACAGTTGCTGAAACACGTATGTCTCCACTATATATCTGTGTTGAGGCAGACCTCTCGCTTTCCATATAGTTTCCTATGGCACCTTTGTATATGGGATATGGGCTATATGAAGAAAGGCTCAGCTTCACAGGCACAATGCGGTAATTTCCGAAGGTTCTGGCGATTGCCATTGCCTTTTCTTTGGAATTGTTTGTAGCTATGGCAATTGCAGCTTTCTTGGCTTCCAGCATAGCCTCATCTGTTAATGTAAATTGTATGTCTCCTATGTAGTTGGCCCCTGCTGAGGAGGCAGCGTCAACTATGCTTCCTGCCTTGTCTATGTTCTTAGAGCTCACTTGTATGTAATGCCTTGTTTTATAGCCTTTGAATACCCTATCTCCATTACTCCAGTCATAGTCAGCATATAAGCTGTAGTGCGTTGTCTTTATCTGCTCCCTGCTTATGCCTGCCTGCTCTAAAGCTGCAAGCACGTCGTTCATTATTTCTGCGTTTCTCTCCTGAGACTCTTTTGCGGTTTTTGAGAGCGTTTCAACTCCCAGATTAACAATTACCTTATTTGGGTTGAGATATACAGAGGCTTCTCCTGTTACAGAAACATTAAAGCTCTCTGTTATCTGCCCCTCTTGGGCCGCCACTGCATTGTTCGCTGGATGGATTAAAAGTGAAAGCATAACAATTGCAACGGCTGATACAAGTACAACAAATACATTTACAAATTTCATAGCGATCCCCCATCTATTGTGAACTGACAAATTTTTAAACGTATTGGTAAAGCTTTTTTATATCTTCTGAGTAATCTTCTTGATTCCCATGGGGCTGTTTTACAGAGGAGAGATTTTTGACTTGTTTGTGTCTTTTTTCACCATTTCATTAGCATTCAGTCTTTTTGCCATAAACTTTGGCAATTATCAGCTTATTCCAATAATATTTCTTGCAGTTGGCCTTGGCTTTGTTGTCCACGAGTTATCTCATAGGTTCGTGGCTATCCATTTTGGCTGTCATGCGTTTTACAAGGCATGGACCATGGGGCTTGTTTTTGCGCTTATGATGGCAGTTATAACAGGAGGTAGGTTTATATTCGCAGCGCCTGGTGCTGTTTACATTTACAAGGCAAATCTAACGCGAAGAGAAGATGGCATTATAAGCTTAGCAGGGCCTTTTTCCAATTTTGTGCTGTCCATACTTTTTGTGTTTCTTTATGTCCTTCTTCCCCAGATCGCTTTCATTAAAACACTTGCCTCTTGGGGATTTACCATAAATATCTTTTTAGGCCTCTTCAACCTCCTGCCAATACCTCCACTTGACGGCTCAAAAGTAGCTGCATGGAGCTTCAAGGTCTGGGCTGTTGTCTTTATCACAATGTTGCTGTTCAATTTCTGGCTGGGCTTTGGAGGCACAGTAGAGCTGGTAAGGTCTTTACTCTAGATTACAGAAACTCCCTTCCCTTGTATTTGCTCTTAAATTCTTGATATCTCAAATTGTTCTTCTCAGAAAGAGACGGCTTTACTTCTTTTAACGCCTTTTCAAAATGTTTCATATAAACCTTCTTCGCATTCATATCCTCTCTGAGAGCATTATATGCAGCTTCTCTGCACACTGCTTCTATGTCTGCCCCAGAGTAATTCTCTGTTTCCTTGGCAAGCCTCTCTATGTCAACATCTTTTGCCAGTGGCATTCTCTTTGTGTGTACTTTAAATATCTCTTTTCTAGTGTCAAAGTCAGGAATGCCTATAACAATATGCCTGTCAAACCTGCCTGGCCTTAACAAAGCAGGGTCAACCATATCTGGCCTGTTGGTGGCTGCTATCACCACTACGTCTTTCAATTCCTCAAGACCGTCCATCTCAGTAAGCAACTGGTTAACAACGCTCTCAGTAACATGAGAGCCAGCATATGTTCCTCTAACAGGAGCTACGGCGTCTATCTCATCAAAGAAGATTATGCAAGGAGCAGCCTGCCTGGCTTTCCTGAATATCTCTCTCACAGCTTTCTCAGACTCGCCAACCCACTTTGACAGCAGCTCAGGTCCTTTGACCGAGATGAAGTTGGCTTCGCTCTCGTTGGCAACAGCCTTTGCCAACAGTGTCTTGCCGCAGCCAGGAGGACCATATACAAAAACGCCTCTTGGGGGCTTTATCCCCATGCGCTTGAACATTTCAGGATATTTGAGAGGCCACTCTATTGCCTCCTTCAATTCCTTTTTAGCTTGCTTCAATCCTCCTATATCATCCCACTTAACATTTGGAACCTCTATTAGAACCTCACGCATAGCACTTGGCTGTATCTCTTTAAATGCCTCTTCAAAGTCCTGCTTGGTGACCTTCAAACTCTCTAATATTTCAACAGGCACTGCCTCTTCCTCAAGGTCAAGGCTTGGCAATATCCTTCTCAATGTCTTCATTGCAGCTTCCCTGCAAAGTGCTGCTAGGTCTGCACCAACATAGCCATGTGTCTTCGCTGCAAATTCATCCAAATCAACATCATCTGCTAATGGCATGCCCCTTGTATGAATCTCCAAAATCTGCTTCCTTCCTTTTTTATCAGGAACACCTATTTCTATTTCCCTGTCAAACCTGCCTGGCCTTCTGAGGGCTGGATCAAGGGCATTTGGCCTGTTCGTAGCTGCTATAACTATTACCTTGCCTCTTGACTTGAGGCCATCCATGAGTGCAAGGAGCTGAGCAACTACTCTCTTCTCAACCTCTCCTGTAACTTCCTCCCTCTTCGGAGCTATTGCGTCTATTTCATCAATGAATATTATTGTTGGAGCGCTTTCCTCTGCCTTCTTAAATATCTCCCTAAGCCTCTCCTCTGCTTCTCCCACAAATTTAGATATGATTTCAGGCCCTTGTATTGATATAAAATTAGCATCTGACTCGCTTGCGACGGCTTTTGCTAAGAGAGTCTTGCCTGTGCCAGGAGGACCGTAGAGCAGAACGCCTTTTGGAGGGTCTATGCCCAATTTCTGAAAGAGCTCAGGATACTTAAGAGGCAGCTCTATCATTTCCCTTACTTTTTTTATCTCCTCATCAAGACCTCCTATGTCCTCATATGTCACTTGTGGTATGCCCTCAAGCTCCTTTGCTGCTTCTTCCCTTATCTCAATATTTGTGTGCCGTGTGATCTGGACAACGCCTTTTGGCTGAACAGTAACTGCCTTAAACATAAGTGGCTGGTTAAAAACAGCAAGCATGATGGTGTCTCCTTTTGTTACAGGCCTTCCCTGCAGATTCCTTCTCATGTATTCAACAAATTGCTCTGTGAAACGCAGTTCTTCTATGGGTGCAAAGACAACTTTTTTGGCTTCCTTAATGTTTTTTGCCTTCTCAACCTCAACATAATCTCCTATAGAAACATCTGCATTCTTTCTTATTATCCCGTCCATTCTTATAATGCCTGCTCCCTCATCAGTGTTGTACGCTTGCCATACTATAGCTCCAGTATTGCGTTTGCCCTTGATTATTACTATGTCTCCTGATGTTACGTTTATCTCTCTCCTTGTTTTAGAGTCTAGTCTAACTATGCCTCTACCTACGTCAGTGGTCAATGCCTCTGCTACTTTAAGCTTTACCATGAAATCACCAAAATCAGCCGAGATAATTATGTGCTTTTATGAATTAAAACCTAATGGTTGAACACTCTGAACATTGCCCATAGCCTCGCTATGTTGCATTTGGTGATACTCTTCAAAGCTCATAAATGTTATCTCCTGCTCAATAGAGGTTGGAGAGCTGGAGCTACCTATAAGACCTGTCAGAACAAGTATAACGAAAACGCCCAGTATTACTGCTTGTATTTTGTCCATACAGTCACCGTCGCAAGCAGTATAAAGAATTAAGGGTATAATAACTTTATGGTTCCTATTGGTTGCAGAGCATTGGACCAACTCCTTGGAGGAGGCATAGCAAAAAAGATGCTTACCCAGATATATGGACCTGCAGGCAGTGGAAAAACCAATATTGCCCTCCAAGCTCTCGTCAATGCTGTAAAAATAGGAAAAAAAGCCATTTTCATAGACACTGAAGGAAGCTTCAATGAGAAAAGACTGAGGCAGATAGCTGCTAAGAGCTATGAAGAGGTGCTTAAAAACACCATTTTATATGAAATTACAAGCTTTGAAGAGCAGGATAAAGTGATAAAAAATCTCAAAAGAGCAGATTTTGTAATTGTAGACAGCATCTCATCTTTGTATAGGTTGGAGAGAGATGAGAGTAATGTTAAAGAGATAAATAGGCTTATGGGTAAGCAGATGAACAGCCTTCTGCAATATGCAAGAACCTATGATGTGCCTGTTCTTGTCACTAACCAAGTATATGAAAACTTTGACTCTGGCAGAGTTGAGCCTGTTGGGGGAGATACAGTAAAGTATGACTCAAAGGTAATAGTAGAACTGCAGAAAAATGGTGGAGATGGGAGAAGGAAGGCAATACTCAGGAAGCACCTCTTTAAAAAAGAGGGTGAGGAAGCTCTTTTTAGAATAGTTGGCAGTGGCATAGTAGATGATGAATAAAGGACAATCGCCATGTGCAGCGTGCGTTTATAAGTATATCCCTCTTAATTTTCTATGGGAGCTACATGAGGACTGGCATTGCTGACCTGCCATTGCATTATGGGAAGGCACCAAAATGGCTATTTGAGAGAATGCAGAGATTGGGTGGAACAGTAAGTAAAATAATAGTTGATGATTATGGCCCTAATGAGTTGTTAAAAAGGTTATCAGATCCCTACTGGTTTCAAGCTTTTGCTTGTGTGCTGGGTTTTGACTGGCACTCATCAGGAAGCACCACAACACTATGCGCTGCTTTGAAGCTGTCTTTATCCCTGAAAGAACATGGTGTTGTGGTTTGTGGGGGAAAAGGAAAAGCTTCTAGGAGAACGCCTGAAGAGATAATAAAAACAACAGGGAATGAAGAACTTGTAAAAACAAGCAGGATTGTCGCTAAAGTGGACAATGCTTGTATACAAGATGGCTATCAGCTATACCAACACTCATTTTTTATATCTGAAACAGGTAATTGGGCTGTTATACAGCAGGGGATGGCTGCTTCAGGCAATGCAAGAAGATATCATTGGTTGTCTGAGGGCTTAAAATCATTGGTTATAGAACCTCACACAGCGATATGTGGAGATGTCAAAAAGAGAAATGTTTTAGACATGACATCAAAGAACAGCGAGGAGGCGAGAAAGGTATCTGTTGACATTGTTAAAGACAATCCTGTGCATTTAGAAAAATACTTTAACGGCCAGACCTCTATGAAATATTTGAAGTTGCCCAAGCACCACCAAGTGAAAAAAAGTGATTTGAGCAAAAGAGCATGGAAAGTTTTATACAAAGCTTATGAATTGCAGCCTGAAAATTACCAAGAGCTGATAGCGATAAGAGGGCTTGGTCCAAAAACAATCAGAGCTTTGGCGCTTATTTCTGAACTGATATACGGCGCAGAGCTTAGTTGGAAGGACCCAGTAAAATATTCCTTTGCTCATGGCGGTAAGGACGGCTTTCCTTATCCAGTTAATAAAGCAGTATATGATAAAAGCATATCTGTGTTGGAGGAGGCCATAGAAAAGGCGAAAATAGGGGATAAGGAAAAGAAAAACGCGGTGAGAAGGCTAAAGGAATTTATCACATAACTATGGAGTTTCCATTAGGTAGTCTCTGCATTAGCCAGTCAATGTCAATGTCTGCATCTGGAAACGCTTCTTTCAATAGCTTGAGCAACTTTTTAGCAGTTTCGTGTTTTGAGCTGCTGCCTCCTGGCTTTATTAGAAATGCTTTTTCATTTGTCTTGTATGGAAGGGTTTGCAGTTTACCATCAAAGAAAGAAACCCATAACTGCAAAGGAACATTTCTTATGTAATTTTTCTTTCCTTTGATCATAAAAGCTCCCTTAGGCAAATATTCTCCAGATGGAGCAGACCTGCTAACCTGTGAGGGTCCAACATAATACACATCAACAGCATTGGCTCCTTTTTTCCAAGCGCTTGAATATGAGGCTGCAAATACTGCTGCGTCTTCTATATCCTCTTGCTTTGCATTCCTGCCTTTCTTCAACAATACAGAAGGTGCTCCCTGCACATCTGCATGGAAGTACAAGTCATCCTTCTCCATATGCCTTGAAACCAAAACCTGGTTGCTTTTAGCATCTTTTCCAGCAAGCAGTAAAAGACCGTTCCTAGTAAAGCACCAGTGAAATTTTTCATACCATTCTTTTTTCCTAACTTTTTTCTTTTGCAAAACATTTGCTTCTGCTTCCTTTTCCTCTTCAATCGCAATCAGCCTTTTTGTTTCTTCAATGGCTCTCTCAAGACCTTTCAGCTTTGCCTTTGCCTTTTTCGCTTTTTCATAATAGTGAGATATATTTTCATTAATAGATTTCTTGGGGTCTATCACAATTTCCATGCTACCCACCCATAACTAAACGGCAGGCTTTCTTAAAAGCTCTTATAAAGTCGTGCGTTTTGAAGTTATTAAATACGTATTTTCTTGCAAACTTGCCCATTTCCTCATTAATTTTTCTATGCTCAACAAGAAAATTCATCCTATCCGCCATTGCTTCTATTGAAGGTGCAATAAAACCGTTCTTGCCTTCTTGCATGTAATCCAATGGCCCTCCACAGTCCCTCATGACGATAACAACTTTTCCAGCGGCCATGGCCTCTAAAGGAACAATGCCGAATGGCTCATTCATTGAAGGGAAAAGCAAAGCATAACAATTTTCAATCAATTTTCTCTTCTCTGGCTCAGTTATGTTTAACATAAACTGTACATTTTTTGGTGCAATACTTTTTAACATATTAAAATAATCTTCTTGGGCTTTGCCTCCATCTCCATATCCTCCTGCAATTATCAATTTCCAATCTTTTCTCTTAGTCTTTTGTATAAATTTCTTGAATGCTTCTATTGCATAATGCTGGCGCTTTTCATACCCAATTCTAGAGACAACCAGGAAATATTTGCTGTGGGCTTTCGGTTTAAAATGTCCTAAATCTACTGCAGGGTGCAAAACCTCTGCTTCAATACCTAAATATTTCCAAAGCAGGGTCTTTGAATAATTGCTGTTTGTTAAAGTGTAACTTATATTTTTCACCATGTGTTTCTCTATGAATTTGAAGATATTTGAGAAAACAAAATGTGCAACGCGTGTTGGTGGTTTATATGCTTTCCTTCTAAAAGAAGAAATGTCAAAAACTTCACGCATTATTCCATGATTGTACCACAAAACATTTGAATTTTTATTAGCTATCCATTCTGCCGGACTGCCATGGGGGTTTATGATATCATAATCATCTAATTCTGTTTTGTAGAAAGTCCACGAAGCTTTGAGGGCGTTGAAAATTCGGTTGCTAGGTAATAAAGCGCTTGGCCACATGGGTTTGAGTACTCTAATATCTAGGTTACCAAATTCAGGATACAGAGATTCAGGCTTATATGTCAAAGTATAAACAGTGACATCAAAATTCTTTGCGATTTCTAATATGACCTTTTCTACACCGCCATATACATGGAGGTGTGGTTGTATCACAGCCAATTTCATATACCACACCTTCTAATGGAGAATTTCTCCTATCAAAAACTTCAAAGGATTGCTGGCCAAATCAGTTATAGAAACATAACAGCCATAGTAGCAACCTGGGCATGTCTCAATGTCCTTAATCATCTTTTTGTATTGCCAGGCTTCCTTTATTGACTGCATTTCATCAATCCTCTTAGGTATAGGTTCCAGGTCCTGACAGCCCATAAAACGCCCGTCTTCATTTACAGAATAATAAAGCTTGGCTGCATTACAGGGCGGAGTGTATTCTTTTTTGATATAACGAACGGCATTTTTCAATTGGTTTACATCGTTGGAGATTTTATAGCCCTTCTTCTTCATTCTAATTAGCTCATTGATAACCCTCTCTAGCTCTGGATAATCTTTCTCTTTTATCTCCAGGAAAGGAGCATAATTCCTGAACCACCACCTGTCTCCAGGTGTTGACTCTAGAACTGCCACTGAGAAAAATGCACCATGCTCATTGGCAAACTTGGCCAGGTCAGGTATCTCTGACAGGTTAAGGTGTGTTATTACTGTATTTACTGTAATCTTTGGTTTCCTTTTTATATTTTTCACGTATTCTAGAAACTCTATCACTTTCTTAGTTGCAATGTCTCCTCTCCCCATCTTTGCTTCCTTCACAGCAGAGAGAGAGTCAAGAGAGACACCAATACCTGCAATACCTGTGCTTATTAACTTATTAATTTTTACTTCATCCAATAAAACTGCATTAGTATAAAATGTGGTGTAGAATTTCTTTGATGCATAAGATAGAATATCATAAATATCTGGCCTTAACATTCCTTCCCCACCCTGAACAGTAAGTATTATCGTTCCCCATTCACTCATTCTGTCCATTACTTTCTTCCATTCTTCCAGGCTCAGCTCTCTTGAACCTCTCCTCTCAATTACCCTACATTTTGCACAGTGCAAATTACATCTTCTTGTCACATAGATATGTGTGAATATGGGAATGTCCTTTTTCAGCACAAACCTCAACACGTGAAAAGGGTGCTTAACTAAAATCCTAAAACGAGAGGTATTCATGACACTCACCAGCTGAGTATTAAATGACATAGGCTATTTTTAAAGATTATGTTAGTGTTTTCTATAATTCTCCCCGTCCAAACAAAAACAAGGTGTAAAAAAGCAATATCCAGAAAAAAGATGAAAATAAAAGCAATACAACTTGGTAGGAGCTGTATTTAAGAACGAGGCCAGCAAGAAAAGGGGCAATAAAAGAGACCAACGCAAAGAGAGAGGCCCTCAAAGAAATTAGTTCTTTGCGTATTTGTTCAGGTAAATGACTAACATCAACATAACTAAGAGTAGTGCCGTTAAATGCCTCTCCGATGACATAAAGAAGTGAAAATAAATAGAAAAAAAGAAAGTTGTTTGAGAAGGCCATAAGAAGGGAAGAAATAGCGAGGACTGCAATAGCATAGATGCTTACTCTTATGCCCTTTTTGTCTAGTAAATGGCCTGCCATAGGTAATGTAAACATAGCAAGCAAGCCCATTGACGAGTACAAGAGACCGGTGTAAAAGTTTGCACCTGTCATAGAAAAAATAAATAGGGGAAATATTACAGCCCTCATGCCCCAATGCATACTAGCCATAGAAGAAAAGATAAATGTAAAACGAACGGTTTTATCCTTTATTAAGTATCTCAAGAGCTGGAATGGTTTGTGATATCTGGGTACTTCTATTTTCTCTTTTACATCGACGAAATGCATAGACAAAGCAGAAAGCAATGTAAAAACTGCCATCGCATAATATGGGGCAGCCAGAAAAAAGCTATCTGCTATAAACCCTCCCATGAAAGAAGCTAAGCTTCCTCCTATGGCTTGGGCAGAGAAGTAAAAGCCAGATAGCTGGCCTCTGCTTTCCTTTCTATCTGATATATAATATTGCAGTATTGAATACATAATTGGACCGAAGACCACTGCAGTAAGCCCATAACCTAACTTTGCCCCCATATATTGGAGTATATTTTGGCTACTCGCATATACTATGGGAATCACAACAGAAAACCAGATAGAATAGAGTGTTAACTTACGAAGACCGTACTTAACAGACAGCCTGCCAATTAAAGGAGAAATAATTATAAACACTATTGAAGGGATTGACAGGGTAAAGCCTATCACGGCAGGGTCTGCATTTAGGGTTTGTATAAACCTCGACTCTATTGGAGCAATAATTGATGATGCAGCTGTAAGAAAAAATGTTGAAAATAAAAGTGCAATGAAGGGCTTTTCAAATTTCATTTCATCACTTGCTGGACCAATCCTTTTTGCTGGGGCAATTTGGGTTTATGCACATATCAAAATATCGCCTGCCACGGATAACCCTTATCATGGGAAGACCACATACATTACACTTCTTATGAAGGTTCACTATCTTTCCCTTGGCAGGTAATGGATAGGAAACATCACAACCGTTTTTGTAGCCAGAGCATCCGACAAAACGGGTGCCTTTATTCGTTTCTATTATAAGTAAATCTCCTCCACATTTTGGGCATTTTCCAAGCACGCTGTCTTCTTTCAATGCCTTTTGAAGGTCGCCTGCTACTCTGAACTTATTGTCCTCCAAGACTTCTAGCACTTCTGAAAGCATTTTACTTGAATTTTTAACCACTTCCTCTTTCTTCTTTTTCCCCTTCTCTATGTCATCTATTTCCTTTTCAAGCTCAGCAGTCATAGATGCCTCTGTTATTTTTCTACCATATTTCCTGAGCATGTCAACAACTGCATGAGCTATTTTTGATGGTACAAAAACCTTGGCGCCAGATATATAACCCCTGCTCTGGAGCTTCTGGATAATTTCAGCCCTGGTGCTTTTGGTCCCCAGTCCTAGGTCCTCCATAAGCTTTAACAGTGCAGATGCTGAAAACCTTGGTTTTGGCTTTGTTTCTTTCTCTTCCACAATCAATTTCTTTACTTTAACTTCCTCACCTTCCAGCAAAGGAGGAAGTATCTCTTCCTTGTCCTTGCCAAATGTATAAACTTCCTTCCAAGCTTTTTCAACATAACGCTTTCCAGAGGCAAGAAAGAACTCACCACAGTAGCCCAACTTAACTGAAACGCTTTCCAACTCTGCTGGAGGATACAAGGTGGCCAGAAATCTTCTTACGATTAAGTCATAAATCTTTTTCTCTTGTTTACTCAATCCCTTGGCAATATCCACTGGGTGTATTGGTGGGTGGTCTGTGGCTTTTTTCCTACCTTTGCTAGGCTGGAGTTTCTTCATAGACAGAACTTTTTCTGCATATGCTCTGTAATCAGGGGATTTAGAAAGCTTTTTTAATATCTCCCTTAGGTTTAGTGTGGATGGATACACTGTATTGTCTGTTCTTGGATATGAGATATATCCCTGAATATAAAGAGATTCCGCTATGTCTAAGGCCCTTTTTGGGCTGAAGCCAAGAGAAGCTGCTGCTCTCAAAAAGTCATTTGTTGAGAACGGGGTAGGAGCTGCTTGCTTTAACCTTTTCTTCTCAACAGCAAGAACCTTAGCAGTGTCAGCTTTTAAAAGAGATAAACGATCTGCTTCTGACTTCTCAAAAATCTTTTCTTTGTGATATACTGCATCAAAGCTCTTCTTTTTCTTTGTGCAGCGAATCTTGACCTGCCAATATGGCTTGGGTTTGAAGCTTTTTATTTCCTCCTCCCTAGATACTATGAGAGATAAGGTGGGAGTCTGAACCCTGCCAACAGAGAGAAAGGATTTTCCCAAGCGCTGAGAGGCTAAGGATACATATCGTGTTAGTATTGCCCCCCACAACAAGTCTATTTCCCTGCGAGCATCTGCTGCATTGGCCATTTTGTAATTAAAATCCTGGAGATGTGTAAAAGCCTCTTTAATATCTTTCTCAGTTATAGCAGAAAACTTGGCGCGTTTTACTTTTATTCCTGGGTTAAATTCTTTCACTATGTTTATTGCCTCTTTGCCTATGCTTTCTCCTTCTCTGTCGTAATCAGTTGCTATTATAAGAATATCCGCATCTTTTGCATATTTTTTTAAAACATCTCTTATGTCCTTATTGGCCAGTTTATAGAGTATTGGCGCTTTGAGAAGAGATGAAAGACTTACTCTGGTCCAACTGGAATACTCCTTGGGAAATTCCAAATCAACGATATGGCCTCTAAGAGGAATAACAACAGCGTCTTTTAGATGATATATTGGAATGCCCTTATATTTCTCGCTTTTTTTAATGCCAAGTATCTCCGCAATCCTACGCGCTGCACTGGCCTTTTCAGCTATAATCAATTTCATGCTTTATCTTATTGGAATATCAAGTATAAAAAGTCAGCCCACATGGATTGTCTTTGAATAGCTTGACATGGTATTTTCATCATCTATGCATCTAAGCGTAACAGTGTATGTCCCTGCTTTTTTGTAGTGGTGCTCTATGTGATTGTAGAGCGAGCTGGCTATCCTGCCATCTCCAAGGTCCCACGTCATAAAGAGGATGTCTCCACCATCAGGGTCATAAGCCCCTCCCTCAAAACAGTAAGTTAAGGGGTCTTCTCCGCACTGGCCATAATTAAAGGAAACCTGCGGTGGAAGCTTTTGTTCGAATTTTCTTACTGCAGAAGCAGAAAACTTATAATCGTAGGCCATCATCAAGAGGCCTCCCAAAAATAGAAGAATAGCTAAGACAATGAGATAATAATCTGTATCTCTCTTCCTCATCAGTCTTAAAAAGTAGGCAGCATATAAAAAGATTTGCTTAAACCGACTTAGTATGGGAGAGAGGATACCTGCTTAGGTATAGCTCGGTTGTGAATATCAACATAAAAGGCAAAACCCCCAATGAGAGCAAGAATATCGTGATTAGTTTATGTTCCCATATGAAGAGGTGTCCCAGCAGTACTTCTATTACTGCCAATATGAGCATCAAAGCGAATCCCACAATAAAGTAAAATAAAGTCGGCTTGGGATTATTTACTATAAAGTTGAATGAATCCTTTATTGCCTTAGTTATACTGAAATCATCGAGAATGACAATTTGTGGAACAAAGATAAATGGCAGCCATATGGCAAATATTATTAACTGGAGCGCTGCGTTTGGAAGCTGAAGATATGTAAATAGGACTCCGATGCCAGCTGTTGCTATGCCCAAAAACACAAGCAAAGAGAATATACGTAGCACATAAGAGTAAAATGAATGAAGCACTTTTGTAAAGCCCACGTGGTCCAGGGTCTCTTTTAATTTGACGGTTGTAATAATTGAGGACATAAAGAAAGCCATGAAAAGCAGGGAGATAATCCCGACAAAGAGGAAAACAGTTGCTTGAACCGTGTTTATATCAAGGTATAATGATGAGTACCTAATAAAACCACTGCCCAAATCAATATAGCTGGCAATTAGAGGAATTAGAATCAAAGAACAAAGGGCAAATATGCTAAAACCTGCAATAATTCCGAATGAATCTAGATACATTTTAATGCTCTTCTTTAATGCAAGTTGCATGATAAAAATAGGGTTTAACTTCTATATAAAATATACGAGGGTTATGCCTTCAAAAGCGTGGGGCTCGCGCCCTTTACTTTTACTTTGACAAATTCTCCCAGTCTACCGCTGTGAAGAGCTACTTGCTTGAAGTTTATGGCCCTGCCTTTAAGCTGACCATATTTTGTCTTCCCAGTGACCAAGCACTCTAATTCTCTGCCAACATAGTTCAAATTTGACTCGAGGCTTATTTGCCTACACAATTTTGACATTTTCAAGGAGCGTTCTGCGAGAATCTGCGTTGGAAGAGGCTTAAGCCGGGCTGCTTCTGTCATGGGTCTTGGATAAAACTTTGATATATTGGTAACATCTGGTTTTGTCTTTTTTAGAACTTCCATCGAATCTTCAAAATCCCCTTCACTTTCTGTTGGATACGCAACTATCATATCTGTTGCGATAGACATGTCTTTAACTTTTCTAAAATTTTTGACTGTTTCCATAAAGTCCTCAACAGTATAGCTTCTCTTCATATCTTTTAATACTTTGTTCGAGCCAGATTGCAGTGGGATGTGAACAAAGCGGTACAACCTTTTATCAGAAAATAAGGGCAGTAAGTCTTTGCTTATCTCTTTGGCAAATTGTGGGTTCATCATTCCAATCCTGATACGGAATTCTCCTTCTACTTCCAGCAATTTTTTTACCAGTTCAGGGAGAGAGCTGTTGATGTCAAGGCCATAGCAACCAGTGTCCTGAGCAGTTATAAAAATCTGCTTTTTTCCGATTTTGACTAAATGTTTTAGCTTCTTGACAATCCAGTCCTCTGGATAGCTTCTTAGCCTTCCCCTTGCATTTTTAACTGCGCAATAAGTGCAATTCCCCAAACAGCCCTCTGCTATTGGTATTATGCCTGTTACTGAAGAATCATCGTACATCGGCAATTTGATTCTGTCTTTTTCTTCAAGCGCTCTGTCCCCATCTATAATATAAGGCAATAAGTGATAGTCGTCTAAGTCCACAATTTCGACGCCCAAGCTTCTGCTGAGTTTTGGGTTGATACGGGGCAAACAACCAAGTAGAATAACCCTCTTCCCTAATCTTTTGTATTTCCTGACAGCATCAGCCACTCGTGACTCTGTTTGTGCTTTGACAGCGCATGAGTTAACTATAACGATTTCTGCCTTTTCCAGAGAAGTGAAGTTGTGCTTTCCAAGTATGGCTCTTATGATATTTGAATCTGCCTTGTTTATGGCACAGCCATATGTGTCTAGAAAGATATTCATCTGATTTCACTTCTTATTAAAAAATTTCTCTGAAACAATGTTCTGGATGAATCTAATGCCTCCACCGATGACTGAAAAAACAGCTATCCAAAACATGTCGTGCTTATAAAATTCATGTATTGGTAAGGCAGTCATACGGCCAAAAGCGAGAAAAGGTGCAAATAAAAAAGCTACAAATATAACAAAAGCAAGTAGAGCAATACTTATAAGAGAAAACGCAAATTTCTTTTTTGCTCCAAAGAGAAGCAGTAAATCTGGGTATAAGTAACCAAAGATTAAAGCGAAAAGTTTTAGGCTAATCTCTGCAACTGTCATTGTTACTTCCTCTTTTTCTTTTTAGGCCTTATAACAACGGCTGTGCCATAAGCAAAAAGCTCCACAGTGCCAGGTAGAACCTGTGATGTGCTTCCAATGTGAACATTAACGACTGCATTTGCGCCTAAGGCCTTGGCATTGGCAACCATTCTCTCTATTGCTTGCCTCCTTGCAATATTGACCATATCAGTATACTCCTTTATCTCTCCGCCGACAAGAGAGCGAAAAATAGCTAACAGGTCTTTTCCTAGAAACTTAGCTCTAACAGTAGTTCCCCAAACAAGACCCTTTATGTCAATTATTTCATAGCCAGGCACTTCAGCTGTACTTACCACATGTATGTATTCTTTCATAGCACTCATAAGCTTTTATTAAAGCGCCCTATTTAAAGTTATCCCTAAAGATATTTAATAATCACTTGGCATATTATTTAACATGGAAATCGAACTGCCTTGGACAGAAAAGTACAGACCAAACAGGCTTTCAGATGTTGTAGGTCATGAACGGATTGTTGAGAGACTGCAAGCATATGTAAAGCAAAGAAACATGCCGAATATGTTATTTGCTGGTCCACCAGGCATAGGCAAAACCGTGTGTGCAGTGGCACTTGGGAAGGAGCTTTTCGGTGATGACTTTAAGCGAAACTTTTTAGAGTTAAACGCTTCTGACGAGAGAGGCATAGATATCATAAGAGGAAAGATAAAAGACTTTGCCAGTTCTCTTGCATATGGTCGCAGTGGTTTTAAAATCATCTTCCTTGATGAAGCAGATGCCCTGACAAAAGACGCGCAAAACGCTTTAAGAAGAACTATGGAAAAATTTGCGGGCACTACTCGTTTTATCTTGTCATGCAATTACTCAGGAAAGATAATAGAGCCCATCCAATCCAGATGTGCAGTATTTAGGTTCAAACCACTAAACAAAGAGCAGATAATAAAAAGGCTGCAGTATATAGCAGAAAAAGAAAAACTACATGTGGACAAAAAAGCATATGAAGCTTTGGTTTATGTCTCAGAGGGAGATATGAGAAAGGCGATAAACTTCCTGCAGACAGCTAGCACAACAGCTAAAAAAATCACAGAGGCAGAGATATATAAAGTGGCTACGAGAGCCAAACCAGAGGAAATCAAGAAGATGCTTAGTGAGGCCATCAAAGGAAAGTTTGAAGAGGCAAGAAAGCAATTAGACATTTTGCTGTATGAGTATGGAATGAGCGGTGAGGACGTGATGGCTCAGATCTACTCAGAAATAAATGCCATGGAAATAGATGCAGAGACAAAGCTGAGAATTATAGATAAATTGGGAGAATATAATTTTAGAATAAGTGAGGGCGCAAATGAGAGAATACAAATGGAGGCATTTTTGGCTTATCTTGTTTTAAGCTCTAGGCATTAGTCGTATTTTTTCAAGGAATTTATCATTTTTGAGTTCAACGCAAAGGTTAATGGAACAAGCAAAACAACTATGACCCCCAGATACAAAACCCATGTATAATCTGTTTCCTCTGCCTTAACTTTTTCGCAAACGCAATCTTGAGTGTTCAATTTTTCCCCTTCTTTGCATTTTTTATTGCAAACCTTTGGAGCCTCGCAGGTGCATGACTCCCTGTTAAGATTGAAGCCGCGAGGGCATATCTTGTTACATGCCATTTTTTCACAAGTGCAGGTGCTGTAGTTTAATCTGTATCCAATGTCACAGATTTTGTCGCAGAAGCTGTCATTTATGTTGATGTCAATGCTGTGTGAAATGCTGTTATTGGCGTAATCATATGCTATAATTGCAATGGAGGCAGGCCCCATAGAAGCCCTGTGAACCTTGCAGAAGCCGCTCCAATAGCCGTTAGCATAGTTTAAAGTAGCATCGCAACCAGTTCCCTGACCATAAACCCTTACTGACTGAATGCCTGACTGACTGTCATAAGCAGAGATAACAAAGGACAGTATGTCTCCGTTCTTCAAATTGTTAATGGGATGTGTGCTATTGAACATCTCTATTTCAAGGCTTTCTGGAACGTCATTGTCTATTGATATATTGATACTCTCATTAACGACATTGCCTGCTTGGTCATAAGCCAAAAGCATGATTTTGTAATTGCCACTCTTTTTTTCCTCAACTGTGCAAAGCCCTTCCCACACTCCTTTTTCATATGAGAAGTTAGCACTACAAACGCTGTTTTGCTGTAGAATTACCTTTGAAACACCACTTAGAGAATCATTGGCGTTAACTAAGATGTGAATAGTGTCTCCTTGTTTTGCAGCCTTTTGCTTTCCTGTATACTTAAGCTCTACACTATTTATTTGTGGAGGATGATTGTCAACGAAGAAATCTATAAGCTTTCTCTCCACATTGCCGGCGTAATCATAAGCATCTATGCTAATATTATAATGGCCTTCTCCTGAAACCACAGTGCATGAACTGGAATAGACAGCATCGCTTGCTTCAAGGTGCTTGACAGGGCAGCCCAGCTCAGACATGTCAATCACAACATCTTTAATGCTTGTGCCCTTCTCGCTTAAATTAAATGTAAATGTAACTGTCTCGCCTATCCGTGAAGCTTGCTTGAAGTGAATTAAGTTTATCTTTGAAGGACTGTTGTCTATTATCACTTGAAAGTTCTTTTCTTCTTTATTTCCTGCGGCATCGTAAGCAATTGCTTTCAGAATTTTAACCCCATCCTTAGCCTCCACCTTACAAATGCCTGACCAATAACTAACTCCCTTGCTCAACTGAAGCTCGCCGCAGCCTATGGGAGCGGCATCAACCACTACCTTTTTTACATAACTCGTCGCATCAACCACGAAAGCTTTTAATATAACAACTGTTCCTGTTTTTGCAGCCAAGTAGCCAGGGGGATATTCAACTTCTACCTTGGCCATAATTGGTCTATCCAAGTCAACGACTATGGATTTATTAAAAACAAATCGCCTTGAAGACAGGTCTTCAAGGGTTATGCTCGCATTGTGTTGGCCTGCATTCGCCATGTAAGTGAAAGAAAGAGAATGTTGGGAAGACGGCTTTACATCAATATCACAGTTAAATGAAAATGTTGAAAGCAAACAATTGTCTTCGGACACTGATGATATCGCTATGTCACTTGAATTGAAGTATAACTGCGATATGCTGATATTCTCATCGTTGAAGAAAACCAAAGAAACATTGCCTATGGTATTGTTTAACACTTGTGGGACTATATTAAGCGCGATGGCGTTTACAACTGGGCTAAAAATCAAAAGAATCAACAAGGCTTTCTTTTTCATAACAACCATAGTTTTGAAGATTTACAAACTATTTATGATTTACTTAGGGAAAAGCGCAAAATCCCGACAATTCCGCCAAATGCCTTCACTTTCTCCGATGCCTCGTTCTCACGGCTTATAAACAGCAGTTCAGTCCCTGTTCTGGAAGCTAATTCAGACAGCATATCTATCTTTTCCCTGTGAGTAAAAAGTAGCTCATCAAGAATAAGCAATTTCGCAACAGCTCCTGACTTTAAGGCATTTATAACTTCTTTCTCCCCGTATATTGCTCTGCCCTTGGCCAACGAAGAAACAAACTCTTCAACCGCCTTATTTTCTTTTACCAGCCTGGAATCACGCATAATTTTGTCTATGACTCCCTTGTTTATCAGCTCAGCAACAGCTGATTTGCCAGTAGAACTGCTTTTCTCGAACATAATTTTTGTTGCCTTTCCTTTTTCTTCTAGATACTTCCTGAATCTGTCTTTCTCAAAGCCAGGGCCAGTTATTATTAACTTATCAACAGAGGAAATCAGCTGATAGATATCGTTGTAGTAATCTTGCCTCGCCTTATCCGAAACCTGCCTGTATTTTCGCAGCCCTCTAGCATGAACTTCCCCAGCTTCTTTTAAGCCATAACCTAAGATGTGGAAAAGTTGCGCTGATGAGTCATCTATCGTTAGCACGGATAACTTTTCTCTTTTGCCATGTTTTTCAGCTTCCCTCAATCTTGCAAGCTCGTAATTGGTCCATCTGTCCTTTTCTACTGTTAGCTCATCGCCAACACCAATATCAATACTGTGGTGCTGCCCTATTTGGGCTAACTCCTCTGGGCGTGCTTCAACTATGCTTCCCAAAATACGCAGCTTTGACATGTCTCTGTGAAAGCTGAGCTTCTCTACTGCTATCTTGATAAAAAGCTTCTTTCTCTCCTGGCTTCCTGAATCTGCAACGAATTTTCTTGTAGTAAGGGAGGAGACCCTGTCCCCCTTTCTGATTATCTTTTCCAAATGCCAGAGGTCTTCCAAGCTTTGAACCCTAAGTTTAATCTGATTATCCTTCCTGTACAGTATGAGCATGGCTTTATTATATGAAAACGTTTTTAAATATAGTTCTCTCTATAAAAAGGTGGTGAAAACAATGAAGGTGGACAAGTTCGGCGTGGCTTCGCTTGTTGTTGGCTTAATATTGTTAGTGGCAATGCTCCACTTCGGCTTCATGAGCAACGGTGTATGGACACTGGAGGGACTTATAAACGCCGTAGTAACGGCAATTGAGGGCGGTATATTAATTCTGGCAGTAATTATGATATTGATAGGCATAATGTTGCTCGTGCTTTAATCCAATTTTCTCTCTTTTTCTGTTTTTGCTTAATGTTATCTATGTGGTACTATGGTCAGGATTGCTGTGATTGACAGGGAAAAATGTTCTCCGAAGAAATGTGGCTATATTTGTATTTCTGTATGTCCTGGCGTAAGAATGGGCGATGAAACCATAGTGCAGGGGGAGGATGGATACCCAATAATAAATGAACTGTTATGCACTGGCTGTGGCATATGTCCTAAGAAATGCCCCTACAAAGCTATAAAGATAATAAACACAGCAGAAGAGCTGGGACAGATAATCCACCAATACGGAAAGAATAGCTTTAGGTTGTATAATCTGCCTTCACCGAAAAAGGCTGTCATAGGGATCGTAGGTAGAAACAGTATTGGAAAGAGCACGCTTGTGAGGATACTGGCAGGAGAAATAAAACCAAATTTAGGCCACCATGACAATGCTCCTTCATGGGACGAGATTCTGGCAGAGCTAAAAGGCCATGAGATTCATGGTTACTTGAAAGCGCTAAGTGAGAAAAAAGCTAAGTTATCTTACAAGCCACAGGATATAGATGCCTTTTTTGAGGGCAGGAGAGACAAAGTTGTGG
This sequence comes from Microcaldota archaeon, assembly GCA_003660975.1. GTDB lineage: Archaea > B1Sed10-29 > B1Sed10-29 > B1Sed10-29 > B47-G15 > B47-G15. Next base: position 43,291 of record QMVG01000002.1, on the reverse strand, counting down.
GGGATGTCTTAAAAGTTGCAGATGAAAAAGGAGTCTTAGATGAGTACATATCGTTGTTTGAGTTGGAAGAGGCGAGGAAAAGAAAGGTCTCAGAGCTCAGTGGTGGAGAACTACAGAGGCTGGCTATAGCGATTACTATGATGAAGGAGGCCGATTATTACTTTTTTGATGAGCCAAGCTCTTATCTAGATGTAAGACAAAGAATAAAGGTCGCGAAGCTTTTAAGGAGGTTAGGCGAAGACAAAACAGTATTTATTGTTGAACATGATCTGGCAATACTTGACTATTTGACAGACTATGTGCATATACTGTTTGGTGAACCTGGAGTGTATGGTGTTGTTTCTGGATTAAAAACATCAAGGGCAGGCATAAACGAGTTCTTGGACGGCTTTTTGAAGGCAGAGAACATAAGGATAAGGGATTACAGCATTAGCTTCCCTCCAAGGCCTCCTGCGGAGGAGTGGAAAAATAAAGAGATGTTTGAATATGGTGCTTTTAGGAAAGATTATCCTGGTTTTACTTTGGAGGTAGAAGGGGGCGAAATCAAAAGAGGAGAGTGCATAGGCATATTAGGACCTAATGCAATTGGAAAGTCAACCTTCTTTAAAGTGCTTGCTGGCATTGAAAAAACTACAGAGGGAGAGCCAGGGTTAAAATTAAGGATAGCGTATAAGCCTCAGTATGTGAAAGCGAGCGGACACGTGAAGGTTATGGACTTTATAAGAAATCAAGATATTGACATGGAGCTGTTCAACAGTTTGATGAGGAACACTGTTGAAGATTTAATGGAGAAGGAATTGGAAAACCTGTCTGGAGGCGAACTGCAAAGGTTGGCAATAACCTTAACGCTGGCTAAGCGCGCAGACCTTTGTCTATTAGACGAGCCTAGCGCCTTCCTAGATATAGAGCAACGCCTGAGATTGGCAGAGCTGATAAAAAGGGTAAGTGAAAAGAAGGAAGAAGCGACGATGGTTATAGACCATGACATAATCTTCATAGATGCTGTTTCAAACAGGATTATAAATTTTGAGGGAAAGCCTGGGCGATACGGAAGAGCGAAAAGAGCAAAAGCAATGGAAGAAGGCATGAATGACTTCCTCAAGATGATGGAGATTACATTCAGAAGAGACCCGAGCACTGGCAGGCCAAGGATAAACAAAAAAGGCTCCCAGAAGGATATAGAACAAAGAAAATCAGGTAGATATTATTACTCAGTCTAACGCGCTTCCTTTAAAGCGAGTTTGATAAAATCGTATGCTTGAACTGTATAATCAGTACAATATTTCTCGGCAAACTGCCTCCCAGATGCTTTTTTAGAAGATATCAAAGAGGGTATTAGGTCATTAGAATGTGCCTTTATGAAACAAGGAGTGCAGTGGTCTGCGTATATCGCCCACAGCACATCATCAAGCTCTAAGGAAGAGAAGAAAGCGTCTGCCCTTTCAATCTCCCTAACCTTTTTATGCACATCGCCATCGTGACCAGCGTCATCTGTTGGCTTCACATGTACTGATATAAAATCATAGCCTTGGTCAATGGCTTTTAGAATAGGCTCTCTTTTAACTTCATATTCCTTTTCTCCTATTTCTTCAGGCACTTCCCATATAGGTATCCCCAATAACTTAGATATGCCCTTATTGACATTTATGCCAGTAATTGAGACCGCCTTTAAGTTATGCCTTTCCTCAAAAGGCTGTAAGTGGGGAAGTTTTGAACCAATTCCCCTTGGCAGAATAAAGTTGGCTTCAGGCAAGCCCATCTCTCTTCGTTCAATGTTAATTGGATGCTGCTTTAACACCTCATAAGCCTTTTTCATAAAATCATTTATCAGTTCAGCTGAGCGCTTTGCTTCTGGCTTCAAAGCCTTTGCCATCATTACTTTCTTCCCGGGCATGTGCGGGTCAACGCCTGTTATTTCATCAGACAGCGCTTTGTCATCCCTAAAAACAAGGAGGCCCCTATATACCTGAGTGCCATAGAAATGAAACTCCACATCCATTTGGATTTCGTTCACTGCCTTTACCAGTTCCTCTGTCTGGGAGATTCTACCTGCCCTAAGGTCTATCAATACCCAATTCTCATCAACAGTAGCAAAATTAGTTCTTGCCCACAGCTCACCATCTTTAACATCAAAGCCATGGCCAACAGCCTCAATAATGCCTCTTGCATGAGGAAAGGTCCTCAAGTCATAACCAAGATCGCTGAAAAGCATGAGAGAGGCGTTTTCCATCAAGATTTCCCTTCCAAGACCTGTTGGTACTATAAGCCCCTCTTTTCCTCCTGAGGCAAGAGAGTCAAAGAAGGGAGTGTTAGCATATTCTAAGGGTGTTTTTATGCCTAACTCTGCATAAGAATAATCACCGAGACCGTCCAAGAGAAGATATATTATCTGCTTCATATTATCACCAATTCTTCAGCTCTGCCCTTAACATCATAAGCTGCCACCTTATTTAAAGTATATGGATACGCAATTATAAGGTGGTATTTGCCTGTCTTGGAGAAAAAGTTTAAATCTGCCCTGGATGGCCTATTGTCTCCTGTTGGATGGGAATGAAAACTGCCTGCGATGTTAGTGTATATTGGCATGTCCTGCATTCTCGTTATTATTGAAGAGGGTCCATATTCACTTGGTGTTAAAACAAAATCATCTATTATCTCCTTCCCTAGGAGCATACCGCCTACCTCGTTGGGATAGGCAGCCCTGCATAGCTCCAATAAGTTTCCAATCACTTCTCTCTTTATTTTCACTGCCATATCAACAGCACCGTTGGAAAAATTAGGGCAGACATGCAATTTATTCGTTTCACTCCTAATTCATTAGAGAGCAGGCCTATGCTGGTAGATGCCAAGAAAACGAGAAGGCCGAAGTAAGAAGAAGTTAAAAAGACTATAAGAAGTAGTACAAACGCCGCTGCAATGTTTATGCTTTTCTGTTTAAGCTTTGTGTACAAAGGCAGCAGTCTTTTGTAAACGGACTCCAATATCAGAAAACTTAGCAAAGAGGAGAGGAGTACCAAAGCAGCCATAAAAAAAGCGCTAACATTCTCTACGTTTGATAATAAAACAGCAGAACCGCTTCTGCTTATGCCCAGCAAAGACAGTGTAAAAAATGAAAAAACCATATATGCCATATTTGTAGAGCCTATCAATACTAGAAACTCTTCTGTATTGAAACGCCCGAAAATCTTGGAAGCAGTAGCAGATATGCCAGAAGAAATTGCCGGAATAAGGGAGAAGAAAGAGGCCAGAACAGAAGCCACAAGAGAGCTATGAATTATGTCAAACCTGCTTATTGAGATTTCACTTTTCAGCCTTTGCGTTGGCTGTCTGCCCGTGGAAAACAGTGAGAGGATAAGGTTGCTCATTGCAAAGAAACCTGTAAGCAGTGGAAGGATTGTGTTGTAATTAACTGTCATATATCCTAGTGCAGAAGACAGCACTATGACTATGAAAGCGTATTTGTTAGAAAATAGCATAACAACAAGTATGAAAAGCAAAATGAGAGGAATAATGGGCTTTAGCGCTTGATAGAAGTCCTTCAGAAATATCAAAAAGAAAACCAGAAAGATGAATGAAAAGAAAGACGAGGTCAGAGCGCCTAAAAAATAGAGCCTAAACGCAGTGTATGCCTTTCCCCTTGCTAACAACCTGTGAGCAGGCAAAACAGATAATGCGTTGTCTTCGTCAGGCAGCCCAAGAAGTGCTGCTGGAAAGAAGGATGAAAAGACAAAGGCAACAGACATAGGGATAACAAGGCAGTGCATTTGATACCCTGAAGTGAGAAAAAGAAAAGGCAGAATGCTATTCACATGGAGTCCTGGAATGAAGCCAACTAAAATCCCAATAAAAATGCCGAGAAAGAAAAAAGCAAAGTCAATCAAGCCATTTCACCTTTTCAGGAAAAAGCCAACAGGCCTTTCTAAAGCGAGAGGCTCTGGCTTTCAACAGCAAGCGGTCCCCTTTTGTGGCGTAAATATCATTGAGCAGCACAAAAGTGCGAGGGCTATCTGACACGATACCTATTCGGTTTCCATTTTTTGATATGAAGACATCTTGAAGAAGAACAGTTGCCTGCACGCTGCCTTCACAGTTGCTGTAAAGCTCCTCAGCACTAACTGCCTTGTATGAAAGCTGGGGTGAGAAAAAGTAGATAAGAGATAAGGAAAACAATGCAGTCAGCATATAAACGCCTGTTAAAAGCCGCATGCTACGTTTGTTTTTCGTTATTTTTTTAAGAATTTACCAACGGTTATAGGTTAGTCAAGGATAATTCCTGTTTATGTCTGGCAAACTGTGGCTGAGCTTTGCTTCTGTTATGTCTCCCATCTGCTTAACAGCAGTAATTTTAACATTTGTTAAGCTCACCTTATAAGAGCACAGCCCAGTTTTACTGACAAAGGGCCCGTCATAGGATAAGCTAAGCCTTATGTTTTTATCTCTCAAAAAGCTGTTCATTTCTGCAATGCTGTTTTGCAATGCGTTATCTACCCATGCCTCAAGAATCGCGTCTTTAGGGCAGTGTCCTATATGGTCCGCCACAGCATCATCAAGCACATTCTCTCCTGCGTAGAATAAGAGGCGCTTTGCATCTGTTAAAACATTGTAAAGGGAATCCAGCATCAGCTTCCTTTCATCAGCAGATGACTGGTATGTAGAGGTCAGCATAATAAAGTTTATGAGAAATAAGCTGGCTAACAGCAGAATGAAGACAGATGAGGAGATAACGAAGGCCCTATTCATTGAAGCACACCTTTTGAGTTTTTTTAATTACCTTATTAGAGCTGCTATCGTAAACAAAATAGTCCAGAGAAACCACATTGTGCTGGCAGTTTTCCTCTTTTAGCCAGTCTGGCGGCGAATATGAAGGCTGGTAATACCTTATGTCTATTATGTCTCTTGCCAACCTGCTAAGCATCAAAACGTTGTCTTTGTTTTTTTCCTGCACTTCCAGCATAACAAGATATGTTGAGCTAATTACAAACAACAGCAACAATGCCAACACCGAATCAACGCTAAAGAGCAAGCCTTTCATACACATAACCTCAATTCAAATACTTTCCCTTCTGCTGAGTCCTTGTCATAAACCAATCGCCTGACAGAAACCACATTTTGCTTTGAACTGCAGTCCCCACCCAGCTTAGAATTGCCAAGATGCAGCTCAAAGTCATATGGTGAAACAAGCAGTTCTGACATCTGCGCTGCAAGATCACTAAGCCTTGAGCTGTCTACCTTATTTGGTTCGTCTCTTTGCGCCAAGATTCTTTTAACAGCCAGCTGTGCCCAATCATCTGCCATACGCTGCAAGCTCTCATACTCCGAAATATCTGCGCTATGTAATGTATTCTCAAGGGACCACGAAAAATAGCCCACGATAACTGTAAGAGCTACAATGGCAAGCATGGCGTCCAATGAAAATATCTGTGCTTTCATACCTTCTCAACCGCCTTTTCACCAACCTCGTAAGATGCATCGTCAAAACAAAGTGGAAAGGAGAGGGAAGAATCTCCACAACTAAGTGTCAGAGACGAAGCGTATTTCAAGACAGTGCAATCCTGGGTTCTGCTGAAACTGCTTATTTTAGGGGGTAATAAATTAAAGAAGTCTCCCTTTTCTGGTGATAGGGCATAAAAAGCATTTAGCTGAGATGCAACAGAAGATGTCATGCTTGAGAGCTGCTCCAATCTTCCAAACTCTTCGCTGTGTCTCAAACTCCTATATGTATGCTCTTGTATAAAGAAAACTACAAAGCTAACTATCACAAGGGCCATAATAAAATCTATGCTAAACATGCCCTTCTTCATTTTATCACCTTGATCACGGCTTCTGGCTTTACAGTCCTGAATATGCTCTTTTTATAAGACAGCAGAACTTTATGTCCCTTCTTGGCTCCATTATTTCTGACAACATAATCCCCTGCAGGTAATGACAAAAGGATATTGTAATCTATATGCACCACTGCTCTCTCTTTGTCTGCCATTACTACTATACCTTCCAGCTGCTTTGGTGTCAAATAAGCCTTCAAGATAAAATAGAAAAGCAGCAAAAAGAGAAGTAATAAAGAGGTATTGAAACTGTTTATAAATTTGGATATTATCAAAATTGGGAAAGCTACTGTTATAAAAAAGAGAACACTGAAAAGCAATGCATATGTTTTGAACTCCTTTCTCCAATTTTTATATACTAAGCAAAGGCCATAACCAAGCATAATCAAGCTAACCATGTCCAGAAGCAGTAAAAATGGTTCTGACAAAAAACTCGCAACTACTGCGAGAATGACAGCGAATAGGACTGCTGACTGAAGCAGTATAATAACATTAGTTTTAGTCCATTCCAATTAAATCACCTCCACGGAAAGCGCAAAAGAAGGGTTTTCTTTTTTTATTAAATAAAGCAGTTCATCAGAGCTAGGCTTGCAGCTTTTGTCTCCATCTATCCTGACGTAAACTGTATTTTGCTTTACTGACAACGCAGAAAGCCTCATTGAAAGGCATGCTTTGTCTTCAATGCCTTTTTTGTAAAGATAAGTATTTACAGCGTCTTTAACGTGTGATATGTCAAACATTCGTGATGAAGTGGCCAATGCGTCCAGTGTTATGGATGAGCATAGGAGAATCAGTATTGAAATGATAAACAAAAGTTCAATTGAAAGCTGTCCCTTACTCTTTACTAATTTCAACAACATCCAACTCATTCTCCTTTATTGTCTTTTCAGAGTACACCAAATCAGCTGGTAAAGGATTTGGACCTATATCATAAGTTCCGCTCCTGCATTCAGCGTATGCTCTTTTCTCCTCAAATATGTAATTGCAATCAGGTGCTGCTCTTATCTTTACTAATATCCTGGCCCCTTCTCCCTGATACTGAAGCTTGGATGCAGCTGACTCTAAAGAGAGATTGGCTGCTTTCATTATCTGTTGCTTCTGTATCTGCAGGGCAGAGCTCATTGAAGAACCCATTAAATCCATAGAAACATTTGAAAACAGTAGCAGTAAGATTACAAAAATAATAAGGTATTCCAATGTCAGCTGAGCTTTCATAATATCACTTTAATAGGTTTGAGAGTGATTTTGAATATATGCTGTTTGTCTTGAAAATCGTGTCTTTCATTGCAAATATCCTCTCTACGTAAACAGATAGAATGGCTGCAATTATAAGAAAAATAGCTGCTGTGAACATATATTCTATTGAAACCTGTGCGCAATCATCCATTTAAGTCACCAGTTGCAAGGCGCGTTTGTAGTATATTTCTATCAATTCCTTCACGGATGACTTCACGCTAAAGAGGTTCACTGTTAAAAGAGTCACAACTGCTGCTAGAACCAAAGACACTGCGAGTATTATTAGATACTCCGTGCTTACCTGGGCCCTGTCATCCATGATAGAATAAGGCAGTCAAAATATAAATAAACTAAGGAGAGCTAGAACAAATCCCAGGCACATGAAGGGGACAAAAGGAAGTGACTTCTTTATTTCTATTTCTTTTATGCCTGATTTCTTAATCAATAGGATTTCATCCCTGTTCAGCCCTCTGGCCTTCATAGAGTCTATCACGATATTATCTTTATGGAATAAGTCGCGCCATTCTGCTTCTTTTAGATAATACCTCTTTCCCTTCTTTATTAAGTGCTGGGCAGGTATCATGCCTTCCTTTATCTTGGCTATGGGCAGCTTTTTTCTGAGAACAGTTTTTCTCAAAACCTTAAATGAGTAGATAGCTATGGAAATAAGCAGGGAAACTAAAAACAAGTAAATGACTGTTAAGACATATGATGGATTTCTGATTATGCTGTTTAATAGAAAAACTACAGCAATGAAAGAGCCACTTTGCTTAAGCAAGAAAAGCATGAAAAAGAAGAGCACAGATAACTCAGGAGGCAATGTGAAAAATGATGAAAGTTCATAAGAGGCTGTAGCGATTATAGCGATAAAAAGTGAACGCTTTAGCCATGATTTAGCTTTTGCCTTCGCCCCTCTCCTGAACTCTTTCGAAAGAAAAAGCTTGTACGCAAAAAATACAAGTAGAAAAGGCAGAACGGCAAGCACAGCAAAAAACAGCACATAAAATGAAAAGAAGTCAATAGATTTGTATGTGGGCAGTAGGAGGGAAAGCGCCACGAATAGTTTGAAGTCTCCCCCTGCCCACACCCCAAACTTATAAAGTGCGTAGGCAAAGAAAAAAGAGGCAAACACGATATAGATATATTGGAGAGATATTCCTTCTAATAGGTGGGCTGTGAGTCCAATCAAGATGAATGAGTAGCTTAGCGTGGGAGGTATTCTCCTATCCTTTAAGTCAAAATAGCTTGCTGTAAGCAACAGTGCAAATGCTAGAAAAGCATACATAGGAGAATAGTATCAAAAAGAATATTTAACGATTAGGATTGGCTTATGTGGTTTATTATGTCTTCTGTCAAACCTTCCCCATCACAAAAGTCTGTTGCTGGTGAGGATGCATAAACGAAATCCTTGCAGATTTCATAGCAGCTGTCCGAAATGTCTTTGGCAACAGACCCGTGAAGTTTGTATTCTTGATATACTTTTGTAAGTGCATTTCTACAATTCTCAACGCTCGCAGCTGTTTTTGTCTGGCTAAAAGCATCTGTCACAAACAAAACCACTATAGCTCCTATTGCCAATACAGCTGCTAATATGATTAGGTATTCAAGTGAGCCCTGTGCCTTCATGATAACACCAGAGAACATAAGAGCATTGTTCTATAAAAAGATTAATGCAATGTCCCGCTTTTGCAAGCCTGACAACCTGTTCCGCAACCTTTTTCGCCTCCAATTACATCATAGCCATTGCTGTCCACGCAGGCTTTTTCGCAGGCCTTTTCGCATTCTGCATCGCAGGCATTTGGGTCTGCCATTATAGCTAACTTATATGAGGAGGCTGTTGCCCTGCAGGTCATCTCTGAGGCTGTCTGACCACTTGCTTTTGATGCCGTAAGTATCATATAACTTACAACAGTTACAATGGTCAACACAACAGCTGTCAGGACTAGGTATTCCATAGCAGTTTGGGCTTTCATATCAAACACCTATTAAAGACATAAAGAGGACAGACACGAGGCTGTATATCACGTAAATAGAGAAGAGAGAAAATGGGATGTAAAGCGCACTTTTTTCTAATTTGCCTTCTTTCACCATAACAGCTCCAATAGTTGTAAGAGTACCTTGCAATACCAGAAATAGCTTAAATGTAAAATCAAAGGCTTGCAATGTATCTGTGTTGGTAAAAGGGCTTATTGAAAGAAGTGTTGACAGAACAGCCCGCACTATGCCAAATATAAAAGGAGCTACGATAGAGCTTGCTGCTATCAAAAACAAGAACTGCATAAGTGTTTTGCTTTTTCTCTCCCGTCTCAAGCGGTTAACAGCTCTTATATCCTCTGCTGTGAGGCTCAAAGTCTGTAATAGAGCCCCACCGCTTCGCCTTGCGGCTGAGATTATGATTGCAATCTTCTTAACAAGTTTTGAGTGAGAACTTTCAGCAAAGTCGTTGAAGGCCTCTTCAAATGTCTTGCCTTTGTTTATTTCGTCCAGCATCCGTTTCATCTCTTGGCTTATTGGGCCATAGTCAACTAAGGAGACCTCCTTTAGAGCCATCTCTATTGTGGAGCCTGCTTTCAGTGTGGTGCTTATGTGCTGCAATACATCTGGCAAGCTGTCTTCAATCTTCTCAACCTTCCTACTTGCGAGCAAAAAAGGCAGGCCGAAAGATACATCTAAGGAGATAAGTAATACAAGCACTGAGAGTATTGGGTCATAGGACAACAAAAGGAAAAACAGTATTGCGCCTATTGAAATACTTCCTCCCAACAAAAGCCAGGGCTGTGAAATCCCTGCGAAATGGGCTATTTCTTGATACTTTTCTAATGCCTTCATTCAAGCACCTGGATCTGAGATCTTTATGAAGTAAAGGAAGAGCAATATAAGGCTTGGGCTTATCAGAAAATACAGCAACTGCAGAAAAGTTAGTGAGAATATAGAAAAGACATTTACATAAGAGCTAAGAGAGGGCATTGATGCAATGGCAGTCAGTATGCCTACCATAACAGGTACTACTATGGCCACCATCATCAAAAAAAGAGCCATGAGGTTGAGTTTCTCGGCAAAGTCAGATATTTTCATTCTTCTTTCAAATGATATGTCCTCTGAAATGCTTAGCATAATATCAGAGAGATTGCCGCCTGTTCTTAGAGCTCTAACTATGTGGCTTATAACCCTTTGAAGGGCTTCTGACCGTGTCATATATGCCCACGACTCTAAAGCTTCTTCAGTTGGCATGCCTTTTTGGATATTGCTGAGAACGAATTTGAAACCTTTTGACAAATAGCCATAATCAGACACAGCTATTGACTCCATGGAATTGTATATTCCAACTCCAGCCCGTATTTGTATGCTCATATGTCTCAATGCAAATGGAAGCTCCTTGTCAATCTCATTTGCTATTTTGCTGGCCCTTGTGCTTGGTAGTAAAAATGCAATTGAAAAAGCAAGCAAAGGGATTAAAATGGCTGAAAGAAGCAGGTAGAATAGAGAAAAATGAAAGAGCAGCGTCAGTGCTGTCAGAGGGATTAAAAATGAAACCCACAGGATAAACACAAGCGACATAGTCAATGCAAGGTATTGCTTCTGGGAATACATCATGCCAGAAGCTTTAAGGTCTTTTTCCAAGCTCTTGCCTAAAATTTTCTCAAGAAATGTTAGAAGGTAATAACTGATTGGAGAAGATAACATATATATGCTAATTAGAAACCTTACTATTGGCTTTTTTGACAAGAGCAATTCCTTTGGAGAGCCTGTGATTACTTTAAGCTTTTCTGCTTTTTTTTCTCTTGCAGCATAATCAGGGGTGCTAAGTCCCTCCTTTTCATATTTTTTTTCCATCCTCTTTATTATCTTAGAAAGCAACTGTCTGTTCAGGTATGGCGACTGCTCTTTCTCTTTCCTATCCTCGGCTTCCAAAATTTTTTTTAGTTTCTTTATTTCTGTCATTTATTACTTACCTCAAAACGGTTTAGATATGTAGACACAGTTTTAAGGTCTCTAATCCCTTTGGATGTAAGCTCTTCTAAAACCTGTTTCCTTTTCTCTATTTCAAGCTCAATGTCATCAACAGACATACCCGCATATCTGGATAGCTCTTTGAGATAGTGTGAGTTGATTTTCATATGATTTATACTATCTGAGACAGGATCCCATGAAAACAGCGTTTGTAAATGAACGTCGCCTTCATTGGACACAGCAGTAAGCTCTGCAAGTTCTGTAACTCTCCTTATTGTGCCTTTTCTCCTGTCTCTTATCCTGCTCTGAACCACTATCAAGTCAAGCGCGGTAAGCATAATCTTCGGAACACTCATTGGTGGGTTTGTCAACCTAATTACCGTTTCTGAAGCGTCATTAGCGTGCACTGTTCCCATGCAACCCTGATGTCCTGTGTTCATGGCTGTGAAAAGCGTGAAGGCCTCAGCGTGCCTTATCTCGCCTACTATGATCCTATCAGGCCTCATCCTTAAAGCATTTTTGACAAGGGCATCCATACTTATTTCGCCTGTGCCTTCAAGCCCTGGAGGACGCGTCTCAAACCTCACTATGTGCTCTATTGGAAGCTTTAGCTCAGCAGTGTCTTCTATCGTCACCACCCTTTCCTCTCTTGGGATAAAACTGGCCAGTACGTTTAAGGTGGTTGTTTTACCACTACCTGTGCCACCTGAAACGAGGATGTTGGCAGGCTTACTGTAAAGACCATCAACTGCCAGCCAAAGAAAAGCAGCTAAATAGGAGTCCATGGTTCCATTATTTATCAAATCAACTACAGTTAGCGGATCCTCTCTAAATTTCCTTATAGTTATGGTTGAGCCATTCAAGCTTATTGGCTTTATCGTGGCATTCACCCTAGAGCCATCAGGCAATCTGGCATCTAATATGGGGTTTTGCTTGTCAATTCGCCTTCCCACTCCCATCGCAATCCTGGAAATTAAGTTGTATATCTCGCTGTCAGTGCTAAAAACAATGTTGGTTTTCATCATGTCATAATCCCTATGAAAGACATAGACAGGTTTCTGCGCTCCTATAACCATTATTTCCTCCAACTTGTCATCGTGAATTAAGGGGTCTAGATAACCATATCCTATCATTTCCCTAACGACCATTTCAGCATAAAAGTCAAATCGCGTCTTTGGTATGCCTAGTTCTGGGCTTGACTCGATAATCTCCTTCACTCTCTGTGTGTATATGTCTCTCATGAGCTTTGGGTCTCTTATCTCTTCAGGACTTATGCTTATTAAACGTGTTGCTGCTTCTTTCAAAGTGTCTATGATTTCTCTCTCAGGACCTGTAGGCTTCACAACCGGAACAGTATAAAGAAGAAGCGCTTCTCCCTCTATCTTATATATTTTGACATCTCCATAGCTTGCTACTAGTGTCTTTTTGGTAGATGCTTGATTTACTCCTGTGTCTTTAGCACTGTCTACAAGCTTCTTCAAATAGTCCATATTGTTAAGAAATCACTACTCGTTTATAAGAATTTACTACTTGCCTATTATGTTTGAGTCCTTCCAAACAAGGTTGAGAAAATCCTTCACATGAGCAGCCATCGTGGGGTTATCTACCCAAACAGCAATTGCAGGCATAGCAGGAGCGACAAGTACTTCCCTCTCATCAACCACAGCATCAAGACCATATATCTTATCCCTGCTTCTCACTATGCATATTTTTCTAAATAGTTCTATTCCTCTTGTTGACTGAGTGACCACTTTTATCTTCACTCCTCTTTCAGAGGCTTCTTTTATTGCTTTTACGACATTCTCATTCAGCAATGAGAGAGAAGGGGTATTTATCAGAACCTCCTTTCTAGAGCGCTTTATCATCTCTGCTAACCTGGTTGTAACAGCAGAGCTGCCCTTAACTGCCCATATCAGTGCAGGTTCTATGTTCTTCTGTGTTGACTTTATCATGGCTTCCAGTTCCTTTATTGCCTCCTTCTTCGCTTTTTCTATGCTTTTTGTCAGCTTGTCTACTTGCTCATTTAACGCTTTTGAGGGTTTCACTGCTTGAAACATTATAGGCCTTCCGCGTTGAATTTCAACAAAACCTTTTTCATTTAATTTTTCCAAAACAGAGTAAAGGTTGGAACGAGGCACATCGCATATTTGACTTATCTCAGTCACAGAAGCAGCCCCAGAGCTAACTAGAGCAATGTATGCTTTTGCTTCGTAATCTGTAAAACCAAGTGTTTTTAACTTAGAAACCAAATCAGACATATGACCATCTCAAATGTTGTCTTTTAAACAACAATATTGTTTTATATTTATATATTTAAAAAACTATGCGAGAGAATTGAAGAGTGGATATTATGGTTGCGAAGAAAATAAAGGAAACAGAATCAATATGTCCTGTATGCTTCAAAGTGTTAAAAGCAGATATAATAGAGGAAGATGGTAAAATATATCTGGAAAAGACCTGCCCAGAACACGGCCACTTTAAAGAAACATATTGGTCTGATGCCAAATTGTACCACGAAGCTGCAAAATACCTAAGAGACGGCCCTGGCATTGAAAACCCAGCAATAACAAAGGAAAACCCTGTTTGCCCTCATGACTGCGGCTTGTGTAAACTTCACTTATCTACGACAGGTTTGGCTAACATATTTGTCACTAACAGATGCAATTTAAGATGCTGGTATTGCTTTGCCAATGTTGGAAGAGTAGGGAAGGTTTTTGATCCTCCATTAGAGGTTATAGAAAAAATGTTAGATGCTTTGAGGGCTGAAAGACCTGTCCCTGCGAAAGCTCTGCAAATAACAGGGGGAGAGCCAACTGTTAGAGACGACTTAATTGATATAATAAAAATGGCGAAGGAGAAAGGTTTCACCCATATACAGCTGAACACAAACGGTATAAAAACTGCTGAAGACCCAGAGCTTTGTGTGAAGGTCAGAAAGGCAGGTGTCAATGTATTGTATATGTCCTTTGATGGCGTTACGATGAAGAGCAATCCGTGGTTGGAGGAAAACAAAAAAACCATTGAAAATTGCAGGAAAGTAGGGCTTGGAGTTGTCCTAGTGCCTACATTGATAAGGGGAGTAAATGACCAGGAGGTAGGAGACATCATAAGATTTGCTGCTGAAAACAGCGATATAGTTAGAGGCGTAAACTTCCAGCCAGTATCTTTTGTTGGTAGCATGCCTGCAGAACAAAGAAACAGGGAAAGGGTAACCATACCTGACCTGTACAAATGGATAGAGGAGCAAACCGATGGGCAAATAACAGGGGAGGACTTTTATCCTATTCCTTCTGTAGTGCCTGTCTCCAAGTTCAGCGAGGCTTGGACCGGCGAGTTGGACCTTGAGTTTACAGCTCACCCGCACTGCGGAGGAGCTACTTATGTTTACATAGATAAGGAAAACAACAAGTTAGTGCCTATAACAAAGTTTGTGGATGTAAAGAGATTCTTCAACTTCTTAGAGGAATGGAGTGAAAAGATAAAGAAAGGAGGAAAGATAACAAAGGCGAAATTCTTGGCTAATGCACTGATAGAATTGAATAAGATTATCGATAGCAAGAAAGCCCCTAAAGAATTTGACTTAAAGAAAATAATACTTGAGGTTTTGGCAAAAAGAGACTACCACTCTCTAGGCGAATTCCACTATAAGATGATGTTTATAGGAAATATGCACTTCATGGACCCGTACAATTATGACATTGAGCGTGTCAAAAGGTGTGTGATCCATTATGCCATGCCTGATGGCAGAATCGTTCCATTCTGTGCTTTCTGGGGCTTGCAGCAAGAGTACGCCATAAAGATGCAGCTTGATTACGGTGAAAGTCCAAAGGAATGGGAAGCGAGAACAGGCAAAAAATTAAAAGATGACTTATATTACAGGTGGAAAGAAACAGCTGTGCCTCCATCTATCTGAGTTTTCCATAATAAATATTTTAATTCCAAAATCACTAATTCTAGCATTGGTGTTCATATGAGAATTATAATGCTGCATTCTGACTTCGTTGAATTTCAAGCTATAAAGCCAGCTGTTAAAAAGCCCGAGCAAATAAAAGAAAAAACAGATAGAATGGAAGAATGTTTGTTAGTGCTAACAAGCGTTGAGAAAAATGACGGCGAAGCTGAAGTGAAAAAAGCTGCTGAAGAGATTGAGAAGATATGCAGAGAAGTTGGAACAAAAAAGGTTATGATATATCCTTGGGCACACCTGAGTTCAGAGTTAGCTGATTTAGAAGATGCTGGAAAAATACTTGAAAAGCTGTACAGGGAGATAAAGAAAAACTGTGATGTTAAAAAAGCTCCTTTTGGCTGGTACAAGAGCTTTACAGTGAAAGTAAAGGGCCATCCCCTAAGTGAACTGTCCCGTGAAATAAGGGCTGCTAAAGAAGAAAGCAAGGCCTTGGTGGCTGAGAGGAAACTCAAGAGCCATTGGTATATCGTTGACACTCACGGTGCCCTATACAGGATAGAGAAAAAAAATGGAGACATATCTGGTTTTGATTTCACTGGCTATGAAAGGCTAAAAGCATTTGCAGCTTATGAGATATCCAAATCAAGGGAGGTAAAGAAGGAACCACCACATGTAAAACTGATGAGAGAACAGGAGATAGCAAATTATGAGGGTGGTAGTGACCCGGGAAATCTCAAATTTTACCCAAAAGGCAGGTTGATTAAGGCGCTTCTTGAGGAGCTCATAACAAGGGAAATGCTGTCTTATGGTGCAATGGAACTTGAGACCCCTATAATGTATGATTACGAGCATGAAAGCCTTAAAAAATACTTAAACAGATTTCCAGCGAGGCAGTATGTCGTGAATAGCCCAAATAAAAAACTATTTTTAAGATTTGCTGCCTGTTTTGGCCAGTTTCTAACAGCAAAAGACGCTGTAATAAGCTACAAACAACTGCCTGTGCGGCTGTATGAAATGGCAAAGTGCTATCGGGCAGAGCAAAGGGGAGAAATTGCTGGATTGAGAAGGCTTAGGGCTTTCACTATGCCTGACTGCCATGCCCTCTGCCGTGACTTCGAGCAAGCAAAGGAAGAGATGATTACGAGATTCAAAGTCGCAAAAAAAATCCACCAAGCTATAGGATTTAATATCAAGGAAGACTTTGAACTGGGAATAAGAGTAACTAAATCATTCTACAATGAGCATAAAGATTTCATTAATGAATTAGTAAAATTGTGGGGCAAACCTGCCCTCTTGGAAATGTGGGATGAAAGGTTCTTCTATTTTGTCTTAAAATATGAGTGGAATTTTGTGGACAATAACAACAAAGCAGCTGCACTAACGACAGACCAGTTTGATGTTGAAAACGCTGAGGCGTATAATATAAACTTTATAGATGAAAGTGGGAACAGAGAAAGGCCTATTATAATGCACTTCTCGCCAGGGGCCATAGAGAGAATAATGTACGCATTGCTTGAGAGAGAGTACAGAAGGATGAGAGAAGGGAAAAGCCCTATGCTTCCTGTATGGCTATCCCCAACACAAGTAAGAATAATCCCTGTGTCTGATAAGTACTTAAAAAATGCTATTGACTTTGCAAATCAACTAAAAAACGTAAGGGTGGACATTGATGACAGCGCTGATAGTTTAAGCAAGAAGATAAGAAAGGCAGAAAAGGAGTGGATACCTTACATTGCCGTGCTGGGCGATAAAGAAGTGAAATCAGGAAAGCTGAATGTTAGAGTAAGGGAAAGAAAAGAAGTTAGAGAGATGGCTATGGAAGAATTGCAAAAGACAATTAGTGAAGAGTGCAAAGGCAAGCCATTTAGGCAATTAAATCTGCCAACGCTATTGAGTAAAAGAGTGGTGTTTTTTGGTTGATTTTATGAACTGCTCCCGCTGTGCAAGAAAGGCAGTTATATATCTGCCATATATGAGCCAACACCTGTGTAAGGAACACTTTATCAAAGTATATGAAAAGAGGCTGAAGCTTGAATTAACTAAAAGAGGCATAAATAAGAAAACAAAAGTAAATGTTAAAGAAGACAGTTTCCTTGAGAATGCAATTGTAAAACATTACCTTAAAAAGTATTACTACAAAATGAGCAATGAAGAGAACAGCATCCTGCTTGATGCCTCTAACATTGAGTGCAGCTTAAAGGATTACCTCAAGGCATTTATCACAGGCCAAGCGTATGAAAATAAAAATGTCCTCAGCAGGTTTTATGCAAGGGAAAACGAATTGTATGCGGAATTAGAAGGTATAACATATAAAAGAAAGAAAAACTGCGTTAATACTGAAATGGAAGGGTACATAATGCAAATGCTTGAAGACATTGAAAAAAATCAGCCTGGAGCCAAATTTAAGCTTCTCTCAAGTTTCGAGAAAATAAGGGCTGCAAACTATAGCTCTTCTTGACTCATACATTTTATGCCGTTTCTTTTCAGCAGGGCAGTTGTGACACCGTCGCCCTTTACTGTCCTTCCAGTAAAAGAACCATCATATGTTTCACCGCATGCACAGGAAGGGCTTCTTTGCTTCCCAATGAAAAGCTTGGCATTAAAAAGCTTGGCTATTTTTAGTGTTTCATGCGCTCCTCTAATGAAGTTTTCTGTAACGTCTTTGCCCTCTTTGTTTACTACCTTGCATTTGCCATCTAGCACTGCGTCCCCATCCATGCCTTGAATTTCCTGAGGCACTCTTGGGGTGGGCAAACCTCCCAATTGCTCTGGACAAACAGGAATTAGGTTATACTTCTTTCCTAGCTGCAAAACCCTCTCGTTAGGGCTTGCTTTTCCATTATATTTGCAGTTAACACCTAAAAGACAAGCACTGCAAAGAATGGTTACCATACTCTCACCCCAATTTTTTCTTAACAAGTTCTGCCATGAGGCCCCCATCAACTCTTCCCCTGTATTTTTTCATAAGTTCTCCCATTATAGCACGGAAGGACTTTCTTTTGTCGCTCAAGTTGAGATTTTCCTCTCTGATAATTCTCGTTATCTCTTCTTCGATCTTTTCCTTAGGAACGGTTTCAATACCTAAGTTTTTGATGACAGCTTCTACATCTTTATCCGTTGATTTCGCTAAGCTTCTCAGTATTTTAGGTATTGCTTCCTTCGAAAACCTGCCTCTAAGGTAATCTACAAAAATATCCTCAATAGATTTCTCTGATATATTATCTATATCCAGCCCCTCTCTCCTTATTGAAATTAGTTCATCCTCCAGTGTTGAAGCTGCAAGCGTGGGGCTGACCCCCATATCAACGAGTTTATAAAAAAGCTTGGCTCTCTTGCTAATAACAACCCTTTCTGCTAATTCTTCGCTCAAACCCATTTTTCTCAATTTCTTCAAAACAGTGTCCAAATCCTCAGGAAGCTGTTTTTTGATATCGGAAAGCATCTTACTATTGACCTTGACTGTCGGCACATCTGTTTCAGGATACATTCTCTTTGCGCCTGCCAGCACTCTCATAAAAGCAGAATTGCCATCTGGAAGGAACCTTCTTGTTTCCTTAGGCACACCGTCAAATGCTTGCTTTATTCTATTGGATATGTCCTGTAATGCAGACAATGCTTTTCTCTCTTCTCCGACAACTATCAAAACAGCTTCACCTTTTCTCTTAATCTTATTAAATGCATCTGAAAGCTTATATTTTCCAAGGTCTTCATCAGAGTGGATTATTCCTCCAAGACCAAAGCCCTTAGCGTGGTCTGCGAGCTCTGAGCCAAACCTGCGTCCGGGCGTGAGCTCTTTTCCTAAAATTCCTTCAAAGCCAGGCAAATACATGGCATACACTTTGTGCCCTTTTTGTAAGGCCTTCTTAATAAAATTGTTCTCACAGCCTTCAAAGGCAGCTGTAACATCCTTTACGATATAATTGCCGTGCTTCAGCTGTCTTCTTTTTAGCTCTTTTTGTATCTCTAAAAGCGAAAGCTGCCTTTTAATTTCTAAGTCAATCGCCTTATCCAAAAGCTCTACTTCCTGTAAACCCTTTATCTCCACTCTGTTGCCCTTCTCAATGGAAATGTTTACATCCTGTCTTATGCTCCCTATGCCCCTCTGTACCCTTCCTGTCAACCTGAGAAGGCGGCCGAGACGCAAGGCAATGTCTTTTATCTCTTTTGGCTCTTTTTCTATGATGCCTGTTGCTATTTCAACTAAAGGTATGCCAAGCCTGTCCAAGCGGTAAACTTTTTTTTCTTCTGTCTCGGCCACTATGCCTGCCGACTCCTCTTCCAAAAAGATTGCCTCTATTGGTATCCTGCCATAAGGGGTCTTCAAAAAACCGCCGTGCGCCACCATTGCGGTTCGTTGGAAGCCAGAGGTATTGCTCCCATCGATCACTGTTTTTCGCATGAAATGAATCTCATCAACAATGTTGCAGTTCAGCATGAGAGATATAGTTAACGCTATATGCAAAGCATCCTTGTTGACTTCATGTGGAGGCTCTTCATCAAGTTCTACCAAACAAGAGCTTCCTTTTCTCAGCTCGTATTCAAAAACCTTTCCTCTCTTGAACTCTTGAAGGGCTGCTTCGTCTAATTCTCCAAGCTCTCCTGCTACTGGCCTAAGCCTTCGCGTAACAGTGTAAATCACAGGACTGTCCTCCATAACAGAGGAGCAATTGCAAAACAGCTTATGAGTATCCAATCTTTGGTGAAATTCCAGGCCAACTTTTAAACCCAGTTTCTTGTAATTCATTCAATCTCCTTCATAAACTCATCTATCTGCTTATATAGTTCCTCTTTGCTGCCATTATTGTTTACTCTGTAATCAGCCATCTCAAGCACTTTATTTAGGGCAAATTTTTCTATGTCTATCTTGTCTCTCTCAAAAAATTTTTCCTCATTTTGAGGATCGTCATTTTCCCGCCTAGCGAAACGCAGATCAGAGCGGCTGAACACTTCTAAAACATAAACATCTCCATTATATTCGTTTCTAAGAAAGTCTATTTGAACAGGGCTCCTAAAGCCGTTTATTACGACTCTGTCCGAGCTAAAGCGCTTCATTAAACGCCTTGCAATCTCGCCCTGAAAGCCATTCTCATATAATTCCTCTGTAAGCTTTGTAAGGTTTTCTTTGCTTGGTGTTATTCCTCTCTTCTTGGCTTCCTCTCTGATAACATCACTTGCTACCAATAATTGATAGCCATAAGCTCTTGAAATATACTCAGAAACCGTGTCCTTTCCGCTTCTTACGAGACCAACCACGATGATTATCTTCATCTTAATTTCTCCATAATGCTGTCTATAAGCTGGTGCAATTCCTCAATACTGCCCTCATTGTTTATTATAATGTCTGCACTTTTGAAAACCTCATCCATGCCTTTTTCCTTATCCAGCTCATCTCTTCTTTTAAATTCCTCTATGTTTTGGGGGTCTATGTCCCTTCTCCTACTGAATCTTTTCTTTAACGGTGCCCATACCCACAAGAGGAGAAATTCCCCTTTCTTCCTGATTTCTTCAACCTCCTCAGGGCTCCTAAAACCAGTGATAACATAATCCGTGTTTTCAATCAGTCTTTCAGCCATCAACTTTGCCAAAGCGCCCCTTCCATAGTTCTGCCTGAGCTCATTTCCCAAAACAGAGGCATTCATTTTGTCTTCTTTCAAACCCCTCTCCCTCAACATTGAAAGCAAAATATCTCTAAAAAAATCCAGGTGCTTAAAGCCATATTTCTTCTCTAAGTAATCCGCTATGCTGTCCTTTCCACTTGCAGCGTAACCTGCGACACCTATTATCATATAATCCCTCAATACAGAAACTGCTCTGCAGTGATTTTATCATTAAATTCTCCAGCGATATTTTTGAGCATCAAAGCCTTTGTTTCCTCAATGTTTTTACTGTGTGCTAACACCCAGCCCAGCTTCACTAATGCTACCTCTGGAAGCATGTCTTTCAAGTAGACAACGCCCAAATCCAACATTTTCCTACCGCTAGAGTAAACATATGGGTTTAGCGAGCCATATAGGGTCTGAGCAGCAAAGCCAACAAATATTCCCCTTTCTATTGCCATTTTTATGGAATTGTAAAGTGAGTGCTTTTTTTCTCTCGTCTCAGTAGGCACATGCCCTAATCCAAAGGCCTCAAGAATTAGCCCTTTATAACCTCTGTCAATATAATAATCCAAAACATCTGAATTTATGCCAGGATATATTTTTACAAGCGCCACTTTTTCTTCATATTTGTTGTCTAATTTGGCTTCTAAATCGCTGCTCTTTTTGTAGTCAGACAAAATGTTTATCTTGCCGTCAGGCCATACCTCTGCTATTGGCAAGGTGTTTATTGGTCTAAAGGCATTCCTTGCACTACTGTGCATTTTTCTTACCTTTGTGCCACGAAGTAGATAACAGAAATCATCGCTAATATTTGCGTGCATGCATATGGACACCTCTGCTATATCTAACTTAGAGGCTGCTATAGAAGAACAGAGTAGGTTCAAAGCAGCGTCAGTGCTTCCCCTATCAGAAGACCTCTGGGCTGCTGTTAAGATAATTGGTTTGTTTAGATTTCTTATCATAAAGGATAGGGCAGCTGCTGTGTAGTGCAATGTGTCTGTCCCGTGGGTTATTATAATGGCGTCTCTTTTTTTGAGTTCTTTAAAAGTTGCCTTAGCCAGCTGTTGCCAATCCTTCGGACTTATCGACTCACTCATTCTGCTGAAGGGAGTGACTATCTCTAAATTCGCCCACTCTACAATTTCAGGCACAAGAGAGATGAGTTCCTCTGCTTTCATTAAAGAGCTAACGCCTCCTGTTTCATAGTCTACTTTGGATGTTATGGTCCCACCTGTGCTTATCAGCGCTACATCGCTTTTTTTCTTGTCAAAATTTAACTTCACCTTAGTTTCTTTTTTCTTCCACTTGGATTTTTCAATGAGAGATACAGCCATAGAAGCATCATAAGAGACACCGATGTTATAGCCGTTTTTTAATTTTATGATGATTGCATCGCTGTCACCAATTTCTGGCGGAGGCATTAAAATGCCTTCATAATGCCTGCCAGATTTTTCTATTTTTATAAAATCACCGTAATTCGCATTTATCTTAGCCAATAACTCAGATATGTTCTTTGAATACACCAACTCACCTGTCTTAAAGTGAAGATATTAACGCCATTAAGGAATAGATTGGTTGTAAAACGAGGCTAGTGATAGAAAAACCTTCTGCACAGGCCTTAAACTTTGAAGCCATAGTAGGATACACCCTTAACCTCGTGTTGAAATAATCAACTATTTCAGGATTTGAAGCTCTGCTCACTTTCACTGTCAGAGGATACAGACCTTCCTCCATTGGCTCCAACATCAAGCTTACCTTGTTGTTAACAAGAGGTTCAACATCCATATACGCTGCTTTTGTCCATTTATTTGGCAAAGTCTGTGCCTCCAAAAGCAGACTATCCATAGCAATAGACCTGCTCTTTATGTTAAATGTTACGTTATTCAACCTGCCTGCCTCTGCTGTATATGTTTCATTTTCACTTACAAGGTAGTCAAAAACATCTGGCTTTATGTTCACTTGCAGCAGTACCTTTTCAGGTGTCCTCAAACCCTCTTCTTGCTCTATATTCTTGGCGATGAGGTAAAATGAAGAGGTGCCTGACGCTGTTTTTGGAGCGGTTATGCTTATGCTCAACATTGTTGGCTCTGTTTCAAATGAACTCACTTGCCAACCCTCTTCGTAAGAAGAAATTTCGAGATAATTCCACAAAAACTGCTCACCAGGTAGGTTTCTTTCAGAGCTGCTTCTCCTGTCAATTATGATTTTCAATGTTTGACCAGGTGCCATATCACCGAGGTTTATGCCTTTAAGATACCTAACTCCCTCATCAAGGTCTAAGCGCTCTTCAGTAAAAGTAATCCTCTTTGGATAAAGCATGTAAATATTGGCTAGCGAGATTGTTAAAATGAAAAGCAGTGCAATTGGCAGTTTTCTAAGCATAGTATTATTTTGGCTAAGCTTATTTATTAATTATTTGCTAAAAAAGACGCGTATCTTGCCGATCGGTGAGCCTTGGTCAATTGCTACTTTACCTGCTAGGGCAGCTATCTTATTTAGGTCTACAAAGCCATTTGCATCTATCAGTTCTTCGATTGTGGGGCCTATTTTTGCTTTGTCAACCAATGTCCAAAATTCTTCCAGATCTGACTCTCCCTCTATAAATGAAGGGCCTACTGTAAAGTTGGCATCTGGAAAGAGCTTTTTGAGAGCTCTTAAAAGCTTTTTTGGGTCTTCACTCTCCATTAAGTCAGCAACAATTTTCACTCAAACACCTATTAAGGTCCTTATCTCATTTATTCCCTCTAAATTGCCTATCTGCTCCTCTGCTATTCTTTTTAATTCACCCATATCCCTACAAACAAGCTCCACTAGAAAATCATAACTCCCCACAGTTTGAAGAACGTTGAGTACTCCATCTATTTTTGCCAGGTGTTCTATTATGTCCTCTGTATAGCTGGGCTTCATCCTCAAAAGAAGAAAGGCCCTCAGGGGCTTTCCTATTTTTGCGTAATCAAGGGTGATTGAGAAGTGCTTTATTATGCCTTTTTCAATTAGCTTGTCAATTCTCTTCTTAACAGCCACGTCAGACAGGCCTAGCTTCTTCGAAATATCTGTATATGCAGTCCTTGAGTCCTTTTTTAATATCTCTATAATCTTCTCATCGGTCTCATCAATTTCTTCCATAATATACTTATGCTAAAAACATCCTAATAATGGCATATGGTTGAAAGGATAAACCCAAATATCATAATACAAAGGTGCATAAAAGCAGGCATTGACTTCTGGCTCGCTGGTCAAGTCGCTATTGCTCTAAAAGATAAGATGAAAAGAAAGCTCCTACAAGCCACCATAGATAAAATGGTAATTGAAGAGCTAAAGAAACACGACCCCAATGCTGCTCAGCAATACGAGTCTTATCATTTCATAAATGTGAGAACATCAAAAAATATAATTGAACCGTTCGAGCGCGATAAAATAGTCAAGTCGCTAATAAAGGAAACAAGGGTTTCAAAGATTGTGGCTGAAGAGATAGCCAAGAATGTTGAAAATGACATAAGAAAACTGCAGTTGAGAAACATAAGCGCCCCCTTAATCAGAGAAATGGTGAACGCAAAACTACTTGAGAAAAGGATGGATAGTGAAAAGTTGAAGTACACCCGTATAGGGCTTCCTGTATATGATATTAGCCAAATGATAAGAAAAAAATCAATGTCATCGCCCCGCCTGTTTAAGGAAAGTTTCATAAACGCCATCATGCAGGAATACATACTAACTAGAATACTGCCTCAGCAGATTAGCAACATGCACTTAAATGCAGACCTTCACATCCATGACTTGCATGACTTTATCACCAGCCCAATAAGTTTTGAGCATGACATCCGTGTCTTTCTAAAGAATGGTTTGGCCTTTCCAGGTATAATAAAAACAAAACCTGCAAAAAGTGCAGAGGTGGCGATATCTCATGTTGTGAGGGCAGCTCTTGCAAGTATAAAGTTCGTCAGTGGAGGAATAAGCATTGACCACTTCAATGTTTTCATTGCTCCATACATAAGGAGAATGAGCAAGAAAAGCATCAGGCAGCTTTGCCAAAAATTCCTTTATGAAATAAATTATGAATTGATGGGCAAAAAAGCCATAACAATAAATATGGACTCTGAAATCCCAAAAGAGCTATCCTCCAAGAAAGCGGTTTCTAAGGGCGGGGAGTTCAAAGGCACTTATGGAGAGTACGAAGATGAAAGCAGGGCTTTTCTCAGAGAGATGATGTATATGAGAGACAAATCGTATCCAGAGGTTAGCTTTCTATACCCTGACATCAATGTTACCTATTGTGGCGAGGACTGCCGAAGCTTATTGAAAGAAGCCAAACAGGAAGTTTACCTAACGAGAGGCGACAATCTAGTTTATGGAAACACTCTACCTACAATGAACATGAGAGGAGGTGTGATGCAGAGTGTTAGTATAAACATCGTGAAGATTGCTTATGAAAATAAAAATGAAACAGTGTTTTATAACAAACTTGAAGATGTCATAGAGAAGGCCTTCGATGTGTGCAAAAAGAAATATGAGATAATTGAGAGAAGGCTGTCCGGAAATGATGTTCTAAATGTTCTTACAGCGGAGTATGAAGGTGAAGCATATATCAAGCTTGAAAATTATTTCAATATAATTACTTATGAAGGGCTTCCTCAGGCAGTTAAGATATTAAGTGGCAGCGAAACATTTACAAGTAAGGAACTTGACCTTATGGAAAAAATACTTAGATTCACGAGAAGGAAGATAAGGGAAGAGGAGAGAGCAAGTGGACTGAAGTTTAGGATAGGGGAAGTTGTGGGAAGTGATGCTCACGAACACTTCGCTGAACACAACAAGAGGTATGATATCGAGATGTCAAGCGAAAAAATAAAACCAAAAGCTGCAGAGCCTCCAGTTGTTAGGAGATTGCAGCAACTCTGCGATGGGGCTTTATTTTACGAAACTGATGACATTGCCCTGGCAGAGTTATTGAAATTTGTAAAGGTGAAAGCCAAATGAGGGCCTTTATTGGAATTGCTGTGCCTCCATTACCAAAGATTGTCAAAGCATTAAATTTTCTAAAACGCTTTGATGTAAAATGTGTTGAAAAAGAAAACCTGCATATAAACATCGTGTTTTTAGGAGACATAAGAGAGGAGAAAGCAAATGAGATAGCAGATGCCTTAGATTGTTTAGAAGGCTTTGGAAGCTTTAAGGTAAGAGTAAGCTATATCTCCGCATTTCCAAGTAAAGAAAGAATTAACGTTATATGGGCTTCTGCAGTTTCAGATAAGCTAATGGAATTAGAGAAAAAAGTCATGTCCTTAGAGCCTTTAAAAAGCATTAAAAAAGACAAAGCGTTTATACCTCATATAACACTTGCAAGGGTTAAAAAAAGACCTCCAATGGAAATAAGAGAGGTATTCAACCTAAATGATTTGGGAGAATTCACAGCAGAGGGCCTTGTGTTATATGAGAGCAAACTAACAACAAGAGGCCCCATATACAGTAAACTACACGTGGTGAAGCTATGAAAAGATTGCTGTTGCTTTTGATTATAATGCCTGCTATGTATTGCGTAAGCAACCCATATACTTACGAAAATTACTATTTCATAAGCACTGATAGCTACAGTATAGAGCTACCAATGCTTCTCTCTGATAAAGCGATAATTTCTGAAAGGTATTATGTGACTTTACTGCCACAGATATATGTAAACGGGCAGCCAATAGAAAGAAATTCATTTGTGATATTGGCAGGTGGAAGCGATAACAAATTCAACCCAGCGGATAGCTACAGGCTAAAAATAAGCAATGAAATAAGCAATGTTGATGTAGGCATTGAGATAAACATATACAATGCTTTTATTGAAACAGTAGTCAAGATAAAAAATAAGGGAGAGAGCGCCTCAATAACGCTCAACTTCAATTTTAGCAGTAAGGAGAATATGACTATATTTGATGCTTCCCAATTTAGAGAAGGTGCGAATTACTTGCTCTTTATGCCAAAAGAGGGCGAGGGGGCAAGTCTGGGGGTTGTCTTTCCAGGCATTTCACTAAAAACTGAAAAAATAAACTTTCAGGAGATTCCATGGCATATCGTTAGCATAAGCAACCCAGCGCTTCAGCCAAATGCTCAGATGACAGTAAGAACTATTTATTATCCGATGAACATACAGAGAAAAAGACAATTGTATATTCCTTTAGAGCTGACTGCTTATGTGCCTCAGCAAAGCTTTAGAACGAGGGGAGATGTTGAAACAGTTGCCACTATAGATGAGTTAAATAAAATGATCTTAGATAGATTGGAGAACATAGGCGCTTCCAGAATTGTTCACAGTGTTGACCTTCATGGAGAATTGAATGATTTTATATCTGCTGCTGCGTATTATGATACTGCCTGTGATAAGCTGTCAGAGCCTTGCAAGGTGGTGGTGGCTGAGAAAGGAGGAAGTTATTATGCGTGGGTTGAATACTACAACAACGAGCAGTGGATAAAAAACCCATTATTTAGCAAGGTACCTGCATCAGCACAAGTGATATATGAAGAGCCGATGATGAGGTTGGTGAAAGTAGATCCCATGGAAGACAAAAACAAGGCGTATTTTGAGGCAACCTCGTTTTTAATGAGTATAAGCGAAAGTAATTCCATATTTTACATAGCGCTGGTCTTGGCTATTGCCATTATTGTTGTCTTGCTTATTCAAGCGAAAGCAAAAACAGTGACCAAAATGGCAAAGCGGAAAATTCCAGCACTCAAAGCAGACATAAACGGGGAATATGAGGTGCTTAAAGATAATGCTGCCTTTAATGACAGCTTCTTGGACGAATTATTTAGAATAATAAAAGAAAATAAGGGCCTAGTGAATATAAAAGCGATAAGTGAGATGACAAAATACTCTGAAGATTTGATAAAATCAGGTGTGGAATTCATGATAAAAGAGGGCATAATAAAAAGAAAAATTGAGAGCAGCGCTAAAACGGAAAAGAAGCGCTTTGATTTTAAGATGGATTTAAATCTGAAACACTTGAAGGATCTGATAGGTAAGCATTAATTACTTTCCTTATTGCAGGGTAGTCAAAAATAGCTTTTTCAGCCATGCTATTTAAGAGACGGGCTCTGTTGCTTATCTCCTTGCTAATATCTGCCTTAGTTTTTCCAGTCAAAGTGGCCCACTTCTCAACAGACTGTGAGGGTATTGACGTTCTCTTTAAAGAGAAATCTTGACGGTCAAAGGAGAAGAGGTTATTGAGAAGCACCTGCTCATCCATCAAACTTACCTCACAAATTTCAGTAAGCCTTCTAACCACCCCTTGTCCTGGAAGCTTCATTCTATGCTGCATTACAATGAGGTCCAATAAGGAGAACATTGCTTTAGGCACAGCCATTGGAGGAGATTGCAGCCTTATTATAGCCTCCTTGGCGCTGTTAGCGTGCATGGTTCCCATCATACCTTGTTGACCTATGTCCATCGCAGTGAACATAGTTTCTGCTTCCTCCCCTCTAACCTCTCCTACTATGATTCTGTCAGCTCTCATCCTTAAGGCGTTTTTTAATAAATCATTTAAGCTGAGCTCTTTTTCATAAGGACCGTATCTTGCCTCTAACTGGACCCAATTTTCCCTATCATGTAAGTTCAATTCCAGTGTGTCTTCAATGCTTATTATTCTTTCTTTCTCTGGAATGAAAACTGTTAGGGCGTTTAAGGTGGTTGTCTTGCCGCTACTCGTGCCTCCTGCAATTAGCATATTAAGAGGACATATAGATAGACCCTCAACTGCCATCCAAAGAAAAGCAGCTGCAACAGGACTTATGGTTTTATTTTTAATAAGCTGAGTAATGCTCAGAGAACTTCTCCCAAACTTCCTGATAGTAAGTGTGGCTCCCATAGGAGATGCAGGTGCAATCGTGGCATTCACCCTAGAGCCATCAGGCAATCTGGCATCAAGAAGTGGCTTATCTTTATTCAAATCTTTATTCACGTATGAGGCAATGCGTTCCACCAAAGCGAGCAGCTCTTCTGCTGAATCAAAAAGGATGTTGGTTTTACATAGACCATATTTTTTATCATAAACAAAAACAGGTTTTTTATGGGAATTTATCATAATCTCCTCAAGAGTATCATCTTCTAGGAGGTAATCAATTCTGCTGAGACCTACAATTTCGTGAAATAACAGATCAGACAGCTCATATGGATGTTCTAAATTGCTGATGTTTTGTTTTACAAAACGGCTTATTTTCTGTCTTATCTCCTCTTCCTTTTCATCGCTGAGCTTTTGTATGCTTGTGTCACCTATTTGAGACAGTAGTTCATATATCCTATTCACAAAGGCTTCCTCTTCTTTGTCCTTTATGAAAAGTATTTCAAGTTCCCTTGCAGAGTATTTTTTCAGCAAGGCTCTGCTGAACAGCTCGACAAATTCCTTTTCGTCTTTGTTCAGGTCAGGAAACTTTAGCTCATAGATGTGCCAAGGAGATGAACGATATATTCTCGCATTCTTTCTCTCTTCAAGTAGCTCCATAAGGTTAAATAGTAAGCAGAAGTATAAATTATTAATGCAGCTTGAAGAGGTAATCAAAAAGATAGAACCTTCTGAGAAGGAAATCGAGAAGGCCAGGGCAGTTGCTAAAAAAATCATTGAGAAGCTGAACAAGGAGAACTACGAAGCTGTGCTTGTAGGCAGCGTGGCCAGAGGGACTGCTTTAAAACCTATAAAAGACATTGACATTTTCGTATTTTTCCCGTCAAACATGCCAAAAGAGATGCTTGACAAAAAAATAAAGGATTTGGGAAAAAAGGTTTTTAAGAAGACAGAAACACACTATGCTGAGCATCCATATGTTAAGGGAAAAGTAAAGGGTTTCTATGTGGAGCTCGTGCCTTGTTATAAGATAAAGCCCGGGCAGAAAATAAAAAGTGCTGTTGATAGGACACCTCTCCACAATGAATACCTGATGGAAAGGCTAAAAGAGAAACACAAAAGAGAGGTCCTGCTGTTAAAACAGTTTTTAAAAAATATAAATTGCTATGGGGCCGACCAAAAAACACATGGCTTCTCTGGCTATCTTTGCGAACTATTGATATTGCACTATGGCAGCTTCGAAGAACTCTTAAAAAATGCGGCTAGGTGGGAGCGGAAGACAGTAATAGATATTGAAGGCCATGGAAAAAACACCAGGTCCTTCATAGAACCTTTAATAGTGATAGACCCTGTTGACCCTGAAAGAAATGTCGCCAGTGCTGTTGATAGGACAAGTCTCAGCAAATTCATATGGGCTTGCAGAAGCTATCTTGAAAATCCAAGCGAAGAACAGTTTTTTGGGAAACATGAGAAGATTGATTTGAAGAAGAAGGCTCAAGGAAGGAAATTGATAAGTATATCAATGCCATATCCTGATGTGGTTCCTGAAATTGCTTGGTCACAGCTTGAAAAGATGGCAAAGATGTTAAAAGAACAACTAAGGGATAATGAGTTTGAGGTTTACAGGAGCTTTTACTGGACTGATGAAAAGAAGGAGTCTGTTATATTAATGGAACTATTGAGTGATGAGTTGAGTTCTGTTGTGAAGCACAAAGGACCTGAGATATGGGATGAAAAAAACACAAAGGCGTTCATAGAAAAAAATCCAGACTTTTGGTTTTACAGAAGCAGGGTTTACGCTTGGAGGAAAAGGAGATTTGTGAAGGCAGAAGAATTTATAAGGCAATTATTAAAAGAAGGCATAGTTGTTCCTTCACATTATCAAAAACTTGCTAAAAAAGCAAAAATAAGAACAGGAAAAGATGTTTTAAAACATAAGGAGATGATGGAACTTTATTTCAGAAAAGGTTAGCGCCCCTGCCGAGATTTGAACTCGGGTCACAGGCTCCGCAAGCCTGCGTTCTATCCGCTAAACTACAGGGGCATAGTAAAGTTTATGTGCCAAAATGTTTATAAACAAGACTATGTGAAATAATAGTGCTTCTTTTTGAGGTGGAATTATGATAAGATGTACATCGTGCAACAGGGAAGTTACAGACAACTATGTAAAGTTCAAATGTCCAAACTGCGGCAAGGCAGAGATAGTAAGGTGTGATCTCTGTAAGAGAACTGTTGTTCCGTACACGTGCCCTGTTTGTGGCTTTGTTGGTCCGTAGGTGTTGTTATGGGAATGGCAATGGCAGTGTATAGAATATATCCTGAAGAAAATGCAGATTTAGCGCAGCTTGTGGACGAAATAAGTAAGATAGATAAAGTAAAAAGCGTGCAAAGAGAGCCAATTGCATTTGGCCTTGAAGTGATAAAGGTTGGCATCCTCTTTGACGACAAGAAAGATAAGCCGGAGGAAACAGAGGAAAAGATAAGGTCTCTTGCCGGAGTAAGAGAAATGGAAAGCCTTGATGTCACGCTAATAAGCTAAGAGCTTATATAGTCAATGACTTCCTTTATTCTTTTCCAATGAGAGCCTTTCCAATAAACTTGGCCACAGTTTTCACATTGAAAAAAGACCTCGCTCTTTACAGAAGGAGGCACATTCACTTCTTCTCTTTTTACTTTTATCAATCTACCATTACAATTACTACACCTTGAAGCTTCTGGAAATCTTGCTTTAAGGTTGAATTCCTTAAACACCTGTCTCAGCTGTTCCTTAAAGTCATCGCTCTCCACATAATATCCATGTATATGTTTATCCCTGCTCAAAATAATGCGCCCTTCCTTTTTGGCTATTCTCTCTATCTCATCATCAGAAATTTTGTTGTTGCATATTATTGTGTCATAACCTAACATTCTCAGCCATCTGCCCATCTTGCCGAGCATGGCATCTGCAATGAATCGCATGCCTTTTTATTGTAAAAACAACAATAAAGTCTTATGCCTATAAATTTGCTTTACATGTTCCTGCTAACTTATACATTGGGCCCTGCTACAGCTGTGCCCTATGCAATACAATTTTGGTCTAAGGAGCTCACCTTTGCATTCCTCTTTACTTGCTACACTGCTCCGTTGCCGTTGCTTTTCATATTCTTAAGCAAGGTAGATTATGTAAAAAAGGCAGAGAACAAAATTCTTTCTCTGTTTTCAAGTATAGGGGAAAGAGAATTCAGGAAGGCAAAAAAGGCTCCTGAACAGCTGCTCAAGGTCTTTCAAAAAAAGTGGGGTTATCTGGGGCATAATGTGGCAACTGTTTTCATGGCTTTCTCAATGGGTTTTTTATGGGCAGCTGTTTTCGCTTACTCTTTTAAACTGCCAAGGAACCAAGCATATAAGAGCATCGCTGTTGGAAATGTTTTAGGACTGCTTTTTTGGATATTTCTGATGGAAAAGGCAAGCACTGTGGTGAATCCAAACTTTTTCGTATTTTTCTTTCTAATACTCGCGGGTCTATCGTGGCTCTATGGTGAGATATCTGAAAGAAGATTGGCCAAGCAGATAGCAAAGCAAAAGGTTAGTAAAAGAGTTAATACATAATTATTTTCATGATTAAAAGGTTAGAACTTGAAAATTGGCGTTCACACGCAAGAACTGTTTTTGATTTTAAGAAAGGCACAAATGTGATAGTAGGCAGAATGGGCGCTGGAAAAAGTTCTGCAATGGATGCTCTGTGTTATGCCTTATACGGAACATACCCAAGCTTACAGCAGAAAAAGTTGAAATTGGACGATGTTATCAGATACGGGGAAAATAAGGCAAAAGTGCTGCTTCTCTTTGAAAAAGACGGTGATGAGTATCAAATAAAGCGTATCATTGAGAGGGGAAAAGGAAACACATACAGTGAGTTGAAAAAAGGAAGTACAATAATAGAGGCCCCGCAAACAAAGAGAGTGACAGAAAACATAGTAAAAATTTTAGGAATGAGCTATGATATGTTCACTAAAGCAGTGTATTCTGAACAGAACAATTTAGAGTACTTTTTAGATATCCCAAAGGGCAAACGCAGAGAAAAGATAGATGAATTGCTTAACATAAACAAATTTGAGGTGGCAAGAAAAAACCTAAATGTTTTGATCAGAAATCTAAAGGTAAAAAAGGAAAGCAGAAGAGAACTAGAGAAATACAGTGAAGATTTAGAGAAAATTCCTAAAATCAAAAATGAAATAATGGAATTAAAAAACCGTTTCGAGCAAAATGAAAAGCAGATTTCTGAATTACAGCTTAAGTTAAATGAACACAAAAAGAAGCAAGAAGAGATAAGCTTGAATAGAGAGCTATATGAGAGGTTAAAAGACGCAATATCCAACAAACAAGGCGCTTTGGAAGCAATAAGAGAAAGGCTCAGGGAAAAACCGGAAAAAAGTGAAGAGGAGTTAAGGAAAGAAGTGCAGGAAGTTGAGGAAGCGGTAAAACAGTTAGAGGAATTGAAAGCAGAATTAAAGGGTAAGATGGAAGTTAGGAAAAAGGCCGAGCTTAAAAAGTTTGAGCTCAAATCTGAGATAGAAAGGATTCCAAGCATAGATGTGGATGCCGAACTCGAAGAGCTCAAAAAGGAGATATCGGTTGTTGAAAAAGAAATCGCTGAACTTGAGAGCAGCTATGTTTTACTTTCAAAGGAAAATAGTGAATTAGAGGAAAACATACAAAAGCTAATGCACGCCGAAGAAAAATGCCCTGTTTGTGGGGCTGAGCTAAGTGTTGAAAAAGCAAACGAGTTGGCAAAGGAAAAGAGAAAAAGAATTGAGGAAAACGAAGGTAGACTAAAAGAAATAAAAGTAAAGATTGAAGTAGCTAAGGACAAAAGAAAAAGTTTAGAAAAGAAAGTAAATGATTTGGAACAGGAAAGAAGAAGGCAGGACAAGAAAGAGTTGCTTGTAAAACAATTGGCAGAGGCTGAGGAAGAATTGAGTGGCTATGAAACTGAGATTCAGAAATTAAAGCAAGAGTTTAATGTGATAAGTAAAGGAAGGGGTATTGAAGAACTCAAAGAGAGGCGAGAATCCCTGGTCAAAGCCCTGGAATTCTATGAAAATCAAAAAATGCTTATAAAAACTGAAAATGAGTTGAGGCAACTCAACGATGAATTAAAGAAAGTGAAATACAGTAAGGAAGTTGAAGAGGAGGTATATAACAAGATTAAGGAGCTGGAAACAAAATTAACTGCACTGAATGTAGAAAATAGCTCGCTCGTCAAACAAATAGAAGACAGGAAGGAAATGCTCCAAGAGCTAGAGAAAATAAGGAAGGAAGTTGAAAAAGGAAGGGAAGAGTTGAGTTTCCTTGATGAGATGATTGAATCATTTGATATCCTGTCAAATGTCCTGTCAAAAACACAGGGCATCATAAGAGAGAAATTTACCAATGAGACGAATGAAGCATTAAAGCACTTCTGGAAAAAGATTTACCCATATGCTGATTTTACTTCTCTTAGGTTAGGCATAGATGATGCAGGGGATTACATCCTGCAATTAGAACGCAATGGAGAATGGATAAACGTGGAGGGAATAAGTAGTGGCGGGGAGAGGACCACTGCCTGCCTCTGCCTCAGAATTGCCCTTGCGTCTGTGCTGGCAGGAAATCTATCCTGGTTAGTGCTGGATGAACCAACGCATAACCTCGACAGACAAGCAATAAGGGAACTGGCCCAAACGCTGAGAGAGGGCTTTTCTGGTCTCGTAGAACAAATATTCGTAATAACTCACGAAGAGGAGTTAAAAGAAGCAGCGACTGCTTCTCTCTATATGCTTGATAGAGACAAGGAGGAAAATGGCGCTACTAAAATTTTACTTGACTGAGGGTCCCTTTTTAATGAGCCTTGCCATATAACCTGCTGCTATATTTCTCTTAACTTTTGACTCACTAAATATATTCATCTCTTTCATAACCTTCTTATTGTACTCAAAATCAGCCTTAAACTTATCTGGCAAATGCTCATAGAGTTGTCTTACAGCACGTGTAATTATCTTAGATCTCTGCTTCCCCAAAATCCTCACCTTTGATGTCTATCATTATTGTGTCGCCATTTGGCAATTTCCTTACAACAGTCAGTGGAATTGCACCTGCTCTCAGCTCTGCCAAAACTACTTTCAGAGGGTCCTTAACGCCCTTGGGAACCTTCACAAGCACTGGAGCTCCCATACTTATCTGAAGGGCTCTGGCACCAATTACTCTTGCCTTCTCAAAACGTGTCAGCATATGGATCGCCTAAAAAGAGCTGTAATATTTGTGAAACAGCTGCTTTTTAAAGCTTTGCCTTCATAACCACAAGCATTAAAAAAGCTTTATTACAAAATATAAATACCTTGTTTTGGTGAGGCATATGGCAAAAAAAGACAAAGAAGTAATAATGGTTTGGAGTGATAAGGAAGGTCAGTACAAGCTCGGTTATTCACAATATTTGATGATGAAACAAAACAAATTGAACCTTATGATATTGATAGCTTTAGTGGTGCTTATTATTCTCTTAGTGTTGGCCATGGCAATAAGCTATAGTTATATACAGAGACTGGATGAGATGAACGCTATCAGCAGGATGATAGCAAAAACAGCTGCTTTCCTTATTTGAATGCATCTAATAGGGTTTTTATGAAACCTACTTGCTTGTCCACTGCGTAGAGATATATATCATAATTCTTGCCTTGCTTTACTTTTTCAGCGCTTATAGGCCATGGCACAAGGTCATCCTTTACAGCGCGCCATGATGGTGGGCAAAACCAAAGCTCAACGTATGCGTTGCTCTCGTTCTCTAATCTCACATATGCACAACTGCCATGACCTGTCCAACCATATGGTTCTTCACCTGCTTCTTTGTAGTATGAGATATGCCAGGAAGGGGGTATAAGAGACTCTATTTTTTCATTCACTGCTTCCTGCCTACCACAGCCTGCCAGAATGATTAGCAGGAATAAAAGCGAAAAGAACAGCAAAAGCTTTGACATGTGTTTATTTTGTAGGAATTGATATAAAATATCTTGCGTAAAACAGTATTATGAAATTCATAAAAAATGAGGCAGCTCTTCTGTTTGGGAGAATGCTTGTAATTGCAGAGCTACACTTAGGTATTGAAAGGAGCTTGGAGAAGGACGGCATTAAGCTCCCGGAGCAAAGTGAGCTTTTGCTGGAAAAGATTAGAGAGCTTATTAAGAGGAATAGGGCCAAAGAGCTGTTAATCCTGGGTGATGTGAAGGATAAGTTATTTGCTTTAAAGGATTATGAGAAAGAAGAGATTCGCCTCTTTCTAAACAATCTATCAGAGATCGCAAAGCTCACCATCGTAAAGGGAAATCATGATGGAGGTATTGAGAACTTCATTAAACAGCCTGTAGTCAAGAGCTACAAGAAAGACGCCACGTTATTCATCCACGGCCACAGCTTGGTTGAAAAAATTGAAAATTACGAAAAAGTGGTCTTAGCTCACAGCCACCCAGTGCTTCATTTTGAAGACAAGTTAGGTGGAAGGACTGTCCGTAGGGTCTGGGTGTTGCAAAAGGGGAAACCTGAAATAGTAATAATGCCTGCATTTAATCCGCTATTGGGGGGAACAGACGTTAGAGAAGGTTTCCTAGGCCCTATAAAGAGATTGATAAAGGAAGATAAGGCAGAATTATATTTATTAGATGGTTTATATCTTGGAAAAATCAGCGATCTGGAGTGATTTAATGAAGCAGGTTATATTGGTGAGAAAAGACCTGAAAATGTCCAAAGGAAAAATGGCTGCTCAGGTGGCCCATGCCTCCTTGGCTGCATACAAAGTGGCTTTAAAGAGAGATGAAAAAAGAGTTAAGAAATGGGAAAGAGAAGGGGCAAAAAAAGTAGTGCTGTATGTGGCTGATGAAAAGGAGCTTTTTGAGATGAAAGAAAGGCTGAGGGGAATTCCAAAACAGGTTGTTATTGACGCAGGAAAAACGCAGATAGCTCCTGGGACTGTAACCTGCATGGGTGTTGGTCCATGGGATGATGAGGCCATTGACAGAATAACAGGGCATTTGAAATTGGTGAGTTAATGGTAAATGTCAATTACAGAAGAGGGTATAAGTTGGAGTATAATAGCAAGAAGCTTTTAGAAAATGCTGGTTGGATAGTTACTCGTCTACCAGCTAGTAAGAGCCCTGCAGACCTGATTGCCATAAAAAATGGCAAAACACTGTTGATACAATGTAAAAAAACGCAGAAAGACTCCTTGTATGTTTATGGCTTGAACACGTTGAGAGAAAAAGCGAAGAAGCATGGGGCAATACCTGTGCTTGTTTATGGTTTTGGCAGAAGCCCTGCCTATGCAAAGAGAATAACAGGAGACAAGGAAAAACTGAAGAAAAGTGAAAAAAACACCTTGTTGAGGGAGTTTATATCTCTTATTGCAAAAAATTATCAAAAAAGATAAGATTTATATAGCAAGAAAATAGAATAATAACGGTGTGCGGGTGAAATCCTCTGAAGGGTGATGAGGATACAACAGCACACCATTCATAAATGGTTAAAATAGGGTTGATGCTCATCACTTCATTCATCTAAAATATGAAGCCCTATTTTTAACCATAAAGTGATAAGATGATAAAAGAAATTAGAGAAGGCTGTCTACTGGATGTAGAAATAAAGCCCCATTCAGAAGCATTCAGCATTGAGGGCTTGGACCCTTGGCAGAACAGGGTGAAAATAAGAGTAAAAGCTTCTCCTTTAAAGGGAAAAGCAAACAGGGAATTGCTCAGCAATTTGAAGCAGATAATTGGGGCTGATGTTGAGATAGTCAAGGGAGAGCATAGCACGAAGAAAACTTTATTAATTCGTGCTAAAAAAGGAGAGATAAAAAAACGGTTAAACCTATGAACAAGTTTGAAAGGCTTGAGAGATGGATACAGGAAATGAGGGAAGATTCAAGAGTTAAGATTGTTGAAGGAAAAAGAGACAAAGTGGCTCTTGAATCTTTCGGCATCACGAATATAAAAACCATAACTAAAAGCCTGCAGTTGACCGCTGCTGGTGTTGATAACCCAATCATATTAACGGATTATGACAGGAGAGGAGAACAGATAAAAAAACGTCTTGAAGAATTATTCAAGGACGAAGGAAAGAGCGTGGATACGTCATATAGACACCAGTTGCGGCTTCTGACAGGAATAAAATACATCGAGGAGATTGTTCCTCGCTACAATGAAATAAAAAAGAGATATAGAGGTGAAGGTCATGGGAAAAACTTATTTAGACACGGTAAAGTACGTTATTCACGCTCAAATAGAGATGGATGGCATAGTTGAAAAACCAGATGTGGTTGGAGCTATTTTTGGACAAACAGAGGGTCTGCTGGGAGAAGAGTTAGACCTAAGGGAATTGCAGAAAAGCGGCAGGGTTGGCAGGATTGATGTTGAGATGTCAAAGAAAAACGGCAAGTCGTTTGGAAAAATAACTGTTCCTAGTTCCTTAGATAGAGTGGAAACTGCCATACTGGCAGCAGCACTTGAGACAGTGGATAGGGTAGGACCGTGTGAAGCAAAAGTCAAGATTATAAATATAGAGGACACTAGAAGCCACAAAAGAGAGCAAGTAATTGAGAGAGCACAGGAAATACTTAAAAACATGATACAGAAAACTGTGCCTGAGAGCAAAGAAATAAGCGAGAAGGTAAGAGATAGCGTTAAGACTGCAGAGGTTTGCGAATATGGACCTGAAAAACTTGCTTGCGGGCCAGATGTTTTCGACAGTGATGAGATAATAATAGTTGAGGGCAGGGCAGATGTCATAAACCTACTGAAAGCAGATATAAAAAATGCCATAGCAGTCCAAGGAAAGCACATACCAGATAGCGTAGCTGAACTAACGAAGCAGAAAACAGCCATCGCTTTTGTGGATGGTGATAGGGGCGGCGATTTAATATTGAAGCAAATGGAGGAATCATGCGAAATAGATTACGTGGCCAAGGCGCCTGATGGAAAAGAGGTAGAGGAACTCACAAAGAAGGAGATTTTAAAATGTCTCAGAAACAAGATGCCATACAACCAGTATATGGACAGGGTTTTTCACCACAGCAAGGAACAAAGACACTATCACAGGGGTCGCGAGGCGCATGGACTTGAGAGACAGAACAGAAGCTTCCACAAGGAAAGCAAAGCGAGAAACAAAACATTGCCTTTCAGCAAGGAACTAGAATCGCTAAAAGGAAGCCTGAAGGCCCTCTTCATAGACAGAGAAGACAAAAAAGTGCTGGAAACTGAGGTAAGGAACATAGCAGATGAATTGGAAAAGAGAGAAGATATCAAAGCAGTTGTATTTGATGGCATAGTAACTCAAAGGCTTGTTGATATTGCGAACAAGAAGAATGTGGACTACTTGGTAGCTGTTAAAAAAACAAGAATAAAAAATGATGGCCCTGTTAAGGTCTACACAGAGGCATAATTCCTCCGGGCAAAGATAGGAATATATTTAGAAAATGTAAAGATTAATATATTGGGTTCGTGGTCTAGTGGTTAGGACGTCGCCCTTACAAGGCGAAGATCGGCGGTTCAAATCCGCCCGGACCCATTGTCCGTTGCGCCGGACCAACGCATGGGATCTTTGATTGTCCGTTGCGCCGGACCAACGCATGGGATCTTCGATCCCATATACTGTGATTAGCTTTGAAGCAAAGCCATGCGGCTTGCGGATGTCACAGAACAAAATAAGCGCCAGTAGTCTAGCCTGGTAGGACTTTGGCCTTCCAAGCCAACGACCCGGGTTCAAATCCCGGCTGGCGCATCCGTATCACATGAGGGTGTGCAAATGTTGTGGTTTTTCTTTGGCATTTTGCTTTCTCTTTCGTGGGCTTTAACTCCCATTGCCAGCAGATACCTTATGAGAAAGGGATTGGACCCGTATGCTTTTACTGCTTCTTTTCTTACGCTGTCTACGGTTCTTCTGTTTTTGATGACTATTGCAATAGAGGGCTTTTACATTGATTACTCTCTAATCCCTGTTTCTTTCCTAATCGCTGTGCTCATGTATTTAGCAGGCCTTCTTTGGGTTATAGCAACCAAATATGAAGAGGCATCATATGTTAATTCTTTATTACAGCTCGATCTCCCCCTTGTCATCTTTTTAGGTATCTTCCTGCTTAATGAAAATCTAAATGTTCAAAGCTTTTTGGGTGCTCTTTTGATACTTGGGGCATGTATATATCTGTCAAAAAAAGGGTTCACAACGATCATTCATCAAAAAAAGGTCTTATTGCTCCTTGCAGGAAGCGTCCTGTTGGCTGCTTTATTAAAATTGCTGATAAAAAGCTATGTTGGAGAAAATTCGCTCTTTTTTACAACAACTGTGATGTTCTTTAGAATGCTGATTGCATTTGCAATCGTATTGAGTAAAAAAGAAAGCCTTTCCCACTTAAATAAGCTTCTCAGAAATAAGCGCAATTTGTTTGCAGTGTTTGTCAGAAGTGTTTTTACCACAACAGCGACCGTGTCTATATTCCTTGCTTTGCGTTTTGGCATGCTGTCAAAAGTGTCTATTATATCCTCCACTTCTCCTTTATTTTCTGTGCTTTTAGGAGGTAAAATGCTGGGGGAAAGCAAAATTAAAATAAGGCTCTTTTCAGCTATAATTATAGTGCTTGGCAGCCTTCTCACTATATTGTAGCTCCCGTAGTCTAGCGGCCAAGGATTTGGGACTCTCACTCCCAAGACGGGGGTTCAAATCCCCCCGGGAGCATTAAGCCGCGTGCGGCTTCCTGCGTGCGGCTTGCCTGGGCTATAAAGTGGATGATGTCATGCATTTTGTAACAGAAAAAGGAGAGCTTGTTTTTGAAAAGCTCAAAAGATTTCTAAAAAAAGATAAAAATAGGACAGGAGGTCATGGCTTAGACCACATGCTAAGAGTATGGCAAATAGGAACAGACATAGGGAAAAAAGAAGGGGCAAACCTAGAAGTACTGGAGCCTGCTTTGCTTCTCCATGACATAGTTCACGAAAAGGGAAAGTCGAAAGAGCATGCAATAAAAAGCGCTGAGAAGGCAGATGAGATACTGGCGGAATTAGGTTATAGTGCAGAGCTCAGGCAGAGGATATGCAATGCGATAAGAAGGCATTCAAGAAGTGATAAGAGGGGAGGCATACCACAGACACTGGAAGATAAAATTGTATATGATGCTGATAAGATAGATGCTGTTGGCAGAGAAGCTGTGGAAAGAGTGAAAGACATTCAGGTAAAAAAACAGTGGAGCAATGAAGAGGCAGGAACCTGGTACTTGGAAAGGATTATTGATGTCCTCAAAGAAGCACCACCATATACGAAATACGCAAGGAAAATAATAAAAGAAAAGCTCCCCATTTCGATAGAATTTTGTTTTGAGATGCTTGGCAAAGACAAATTTTATAGCATTCTGGAGAAGCACAATGCGGAAGAGATTGCTGATTTTCTAGTAGTTGACAAAGTTGATGGAACCATCAACTAGATTTGAGGGGTTAGGCATCATTTATCCTTTTTTAACATCTTTTTATACCAAACAAACCAAGGTGTATCTAAAAATCCTATTATATTTTTGCTTACTATTTGCCCGATTATGAGTGGTACTATCGGCATTACCCTGTAGAAAGCAATTGTCACAAATATAAGGCTATCAAGAGTTAAATCTAATATATCACTTGTCACATTCCTCAAAAGTACTCTTCTTTCATACTTTCTTTTTAACCATGCAAAAACAAAAGCGTCCAAATTTTGACATACCAAAAAAGCAATCCAACTTGCTGCGGTAATCCTTATTCCTAAATTAAATATATTTTTCCACGCTTCTTCAAATTTAAAGAAAGGTGCTGGAGAAAGACTATTTGTCATAAGAATAAATACAACCAATAAAACTTGCGTGACAAAAGCTATACCTATCGCTAGGTGTGCTTTTTTTCTTCCATAAACCTCGTTAATCATATCAATTGCCTGGGCAATAAACGGGTAAATAAATACAGCTGCGGGAGCGAAAAAACTATAAAAACCTAAATCAAACTTAACAATTCTTGCGGCTAATATTTGCGAGGCTCCTAAATAAATTGTATAAAACGCAACTAATGC
Organism: Microcaldota archaeon; assembly: GCA_003660975.1. Classification (GTDB taxonomy): domain Archaea; phylum B1Sed10-29; class B1Sed10-29; order B1Sed10-29; family B47-G15; genus B47-G15. The sequence goes on along the minus strand of QMVG01000002.1, from coordinate 1,875 downwards.
AGCAAATCCGTGTTCTTTGAACCTTTTAACAATATAGGCACTTGCATAAGTTACAATTGTTAAACTTATTATCCAATATATCCATACTATTGGAAAACTCATTTTATTTCACTCTCCCCCCAAGTAAATCTTCATAAACTTTTCTCATGTAAAAAATTGGTATAGCTGTTTTTTCATCTAATGAACATCTACAGGCTTTGCATTTGGGACAAATAATCCACCCGCATTTTGGACAGACTTCTCCTTTATTAGTATCAAATTTCTCTCCACATTTAAAACAATACACCCAAGGATTACTAAAGAATCTCAAAAAGTTTTCGATGACTCTGGATAGAGGGATTCCTTTATTCTTAGAAACAAGTTTCGATTCTTTAAGCACTCTTTTATCAATAGTTATTGTTAACTTTTCTTTTGACGTATTCATACGTATAAATTAGTATTAATAGTTTAAATATCTTGGAGATTTAATTCTTTTTTTCGTAATTTAATAACCATTCTCTTGTTTGTTTAAGTTTTTTGCCTATCCCTCCTTTCGCATAAACTATTTTTGTTGTATTGATTTTTTCTAAATTAAAAATAGTATAGTAAGTTTTCCCCATACTTATAAAAATTTCTTTGTATTGCTTAGTTTTAACTATCCTCATTAATTTAGAGTTAATTTTTTTTGATATTTTTCGACTTATTTTTTTCGTCATTTTTTGTTCATAAAATTTTATAGGGGTAGTGATGTCTATAAGACCATATTTAGCAGATAGTATCATTATATCTACTTCAATTTTTTTTAAATTCAATTTTCTTAACATTCTGAAAAAAGGACCATCATAAACCATTATTGCCGGCATTGGCTTATCAAATTTCTTTTTATTTTTAGAACATGAAATAATCAATAAAGCTTTCTTGGACATTTTACTCACTTTTAATGAGTTTTCTCTCTTTCAGAAATGTCTCAGCTTCTGGAGAAAGTAAATTTTTATCTCTAAAAAATTCTGCAAGTCTTTTTTCTTTATTTTCTGTGATAAGTCTTATTGGAACGTTATTCATTCCTGTTGCTCCGCTACTGACTACATACCAATGACCAGGTGGAAATGTAACTACTTGTGCAAGCACATCTTCAGAAATACCATATGCATTTTTTACAGCACCCCTATCGTAATCTCTCGGAAGAGACCCTATGAAAGTTGTATGACAATTAGATATAGCTGTTGTATTTAAATATGCTACTCTTTGGGATGCTATACAAATACCTAATCCATACTTTCTTCCCATCCTTGTTAATCTTTCTATTGTATCGGCACATTCTTTTTCTTTTCCACTTCCTTTTTGAGGTAAGAACTCATGGGCTTCGTCGATGAGAAATAATACATCATGAGTTCTTGTCCCTTTTCTTCTAATTTTCAATGAATTTTCAAGAACTTCAATAATTATTTTTGATAAAGTTTCTCTATCAGAAGAGACTATTATACACAATTTCTTTCCATTCTTATTTTCTATATAGTTTTTTAATAACCATTCTAATGTTATATAATAATCAGGCAATTTTACATTATCCTTCTCGACTCTGTTTAACACGGCATCTATTGTTCCTTTAAATCCAAACCATACTGCCGCTTTATCTTTTACTTTATTTATAATCTCCTTAAATTTTTCTATTCCTATTTCAGATATTTTCCATTGATTGTACTCTTTAGCTTCTATATTCTCTTCTTGTGCTATACTAGGTAAAAGATCTTTCATATTTTCTACATCTTTTCTATTACTCTCTGAAGTAGAACGTATTTCAAGTTCTCTAAAAAAATCCTGAACAGTTTCTATTCTGTAGCTTGTAATAAAAAATTCTGGACTAAATATTTTTATTTTCTTTTTAAGAAGTAAATT
>QMVG01000001.1 GCA_003660975.1 Microcaldota archaeon | reverse complement strand
GATTGGGTCTTATGAAGGCTGTTAAGGCCCTTAAAGTGGTTGTCTTTCCGCACGCTGTTTCTCCGCAAATAAAGCCGCTCATGCCATGCTCAAGGCAGAGCCAGAAGTATGCTGCTTCCTCAGAACTCATGGTGTTTTCTCTTACCAAGTCAATTATGCTGAGAGGATGTTCTTCAAATTTTCTTAAGGTAAATGAAGAGCCTCTTCTAGACACGTCCTTTCCGTACAAAATTGCTATCCTGGAGCCATCAGGTGTGGCTCCCTCTATTATTGGTTCTGCCATTGATACCTTCTTGTCCATTTTGTCTCCTAAAAGAAAGAGGTATTCATCCAATTCGTCCTCTGTTTCAAATCTAATCTCTGTTTTTATGTTGCCAAATATCTTGTGGACAATAAAAATACCGCTCATGCCTCCTGATATGTCTTCTATGTACGGGTCATCAAATAATGTCTCTATGATGCTGTAACCCAAAATATTCTTCTTTATAAAGTACATTATCTTGTCAAATGTTTTCTTGCTGATTACTGGTTTTGTTTCCTCTGTGAAGTACTTATCTATAAAATTTTGGAAAGCGCTCTGCTTTTGGAACTTTACTGTTTCTTTTGCCATAGTAAGCAGGTTTTGGAAATGGGATTTTTTCTTATCATAGAATTTGGGTGCTATTTGAGTTATCTTAGTAAGGATGTACTCATACAACTTCTCTTCCTGTGCTGTGAGTTTAGGTTCAATCACATTATACTTCGGCTCATCGCCTATAAGCTTGTATGCGTGAACGAAAAGAACTGAAGAAACAGGGTATATAATGTTATACTCTCTTTGCCCTAGCATATCAAGAGAAAGCTCTTCGTAAAATACAGGTAGTTTTCCAAATTCTTTTTTTATTTTTTTAAGAGCTTCTGCCAAATGAGGGTTATCTCTTATAAGCTGTTGCACCTTCTGCTTAGGCATCTTTTTCATACAGAGATAAAAGGTATTGGGTTTAAATAAAGTTTGCTATTTTGGTCCTTCAGTAATAATTTTCTCCTTGCTTTTGTTAAGGAAGCCAGAAGACAGGGCACTTGAGTTGTTTGAAGAAATAATTTTTTCAGAGTATGAAGCCTCTGACACATTTGATGTAAATATATATGCAGCCAACATCGCAAATGCCAGCATCAGAATAATAACCAGCATTACTGCATTCCCTTCCCTGCCTGTCTTCATAAAAGCACCTCAACCAGCGAATGATGAGATATCCAACACAAATCCAATATTGGGCTCAACTTTGAAACCTATTATTTTGTTTACCTCTCCCTTTGTTCTCTTCCATTTGATTACAGTGATGTAATTCTTCAAGTCAGTTCCCAATATCTTGCTTTTTAGCACTAAAATATTATCGCAAAGGCTTGTTAAGAATTGGTGCACATCCTCGGCTGTAGAGCCAGGTATGAGTGTTATCAGTAGGGTCTTGTCTATGCCTGTAAGCTTTTTGAGAAAATTAGAAAATTTAAATTTAGTTTCCCCATCCATCTTCCCATTTTCCAGCATAACAGTCAAGCAGTCTATTATTATCACTTGGTTTTCAAAAAGGTGTGGTGCGCTCATCATTCTTTCTATAAGGTTTTTTGGTTTGCTTCTAAGCTTTTTGGTTATCGGAAACACAGGGATAAAAAGGAGTTGCTTGTTTAGCAGATATTTAACGATATCATAATTCAATGACTGCATTTGTTGTATGAAGTCCTTTGTTGAGAGGTCAGTACTTATGTATGTTACAGTAAAACCGTTTTCTAAGAGCCCATACAATATTCTTTGTGATATCAAGCTCTTTCCAGTTCCGTCTTCTCCTTCAAGCAATGTGATGCTTCCTCTTGGCAAGCCACCTCCAAGCTTCCTGCAGAACTCATCCCTTCTTATAGTAAACGATAGGACTTCTGGAGGTCTCTCTTTATTTTTTATTTGCTCTATACCGATAGCATCCATATAGACCTCTCCTATATAGGTCCATCGCTAGGCACAAACTCATATGTGGCAGAAATGCCGTGCTCTTCCTCTACCTTCATCTCATATGTCTGGCCTACTGTGAGCCTGTGATTCCCCAAAGTCCATCCCTTTATGATAAGCCTCTCATAGGGGTCCCATAAACCAGAATTCCTTGTATCTGTTGAAGCCTCAACATAAACGGTCCTATTGCTCCTACTGACATATGCTCCACTTATAAACACATCTGTCAGGTTCGGAACAAGGATTGTGTCACCAACATTTCTAAGAGAAACAGTAAAGTTAGTGGCATTGGCAACGACATCTGTCACAACAATGTCCGTGCTCATCTGTTTTATAAGAGTCCTAGAACGCAGGCCTGTTGCAGCGGTTGTTGCATCCATATAGGATATAAAAACAGCAGATAAAGAAACAGCTGCTAAGATTACAACTATGAAAAATATTGCTTGTGCAGCAACTGTGCTAAAACCCATTTAAACACCTATATTACAAACCCTTTTATCTTGCCTATATACCTCAGTGATTCCTCATGGTCTTTTGCATCCAGTTTGGGCATTGAGACCTCTGTGTCATAAACAGGTTCATCTGGGACACGAATTCCTTTGCTGTATGTTATTAACTGCTGCTTCACATCTTCTGATATCCAACCAACAACCACATAATAATCCAACACTCTTTCCAAGCCCTGATGTCCCACCTTTGATATAAGAAATTTAAGCCACTCTATAACATCCGCAACTGTCTCTGCCTTTGAGAGGTCTAGGCTATCTAATAAGACCTTCTTACCCCCAACTTTCTCTATTGTTTTTACTTCTTCTTTTGGAGCTTTCTTCTTAATTGGTGCCTCCTCCGTCTTCTTCTCTGCTTTCTCCTCACGAGGCAGCTTTTCTTGTTTTATCTGTTCGTCAATAAATGGATTTATCTGATTAGTAACCAGCTCATATATTGAAAGCAGGTCTTCTATGTTCTTTTCCACGTTTTCCAGGCGCTGAGCAGTTACCTTATTGGTGTTTTTTATCATATTTATCGCGCCTTCCAATTCCGTAAGGCGCGCTTCCAGTTGTTTTATAGCTACAGAGGTCACTGGGGCAACCACTTCTGTCTTCTTTTCTTCTGGCTTTATTACATCTACCTTTGCTTTTTCTTCCTTTTTCTCTTCTTTCTCCTCTTTCTTCTCTGCTTCCTCATCCTCTGTTTCCTCTATTTCCCCTTCTATATCCTCTGTTTCTGGCTTTTCCTCTTCAGGACTTTCTTCGTATTCGCCTACTGTTGATTTTAGCAATTCGTCCAAATTTTGCACTTTCTTGTTCTGCAGTCTCATTCCATTACCTCATTTATACTATTAGCTAAGAGTATTAAAAGGATTAAGTATTTAAAGATTTGTTGTGCTTTACGGGAAGAGGCTCATATACTGTCCCCTTAGCACAGAAGGAGTCCTGAAGTAAACTGTCTCTGTTGCTCCGCTTCCCAGAATAAATGAGATTTCAACATTTGTGTCTGCTCTGAGGTTTGTTGGTTTATACCAGAATTCAACAATGTCTCCTTCCTTAACAGCTGTCTTCAAATTCTGGGACATGTCAGGGGGATAATTCAAGAAAACAGCAGAATATGTTATGTTGTTTGTTGATTTATATGCCCCTTCTGGGGAGTTCTCCCCAGGAGGTGTTGTATTATATGCAGCTCCTGCAATCACCTCATTCTCTGTTGCATATCTAAATATCGTGTGATTCAGTATGATATCAGAGGAACCAGGGGCTAATTTAGCAGTAATTCTGAGATAGACCACCTTCGTGGGGTTCTCTGCATTGTCTGTCTTCCCTATGACTGACTGTATCCTAAGTTTTGTGGATACCTCTCCTTTGGTTTCCTTCCCAGTTGCCAATGCTTGACCTTCCAAGCTGCTAACTGTTTGGAGCAAAACCATGGCTGCCACAGCAGCTACGAGAATCAAAGCTATAAAAATTATAAGCACACCAATTCCAGATATGGCTCTTTTCATAGTCTTCACTCAATATATTGAACCAGTAATTCTTAGGCACTACCTATTTATATAAATTCCTGTTATGTTTATTACTGTTGAGTGGTGCTGTTATGGCCAGGGTTATAGGCATTATATCAGGAAAGGGAGGTGTTGGGAAGACCACAATAGCTGTTAACATGTCTGCACTACTGCAGCAAAATAAATATGACAATATTCTCGTTGAAACAAATTTTACCTCTCCGACAGCAGGTTTGCATTTAGGTCTTGTGCCTGCTGAGCACACGATTGACAAGGTGCTGAAAAGGAAGATGAAAATCAGGGATGTTCTGATAGAACACCCATCTGGGCTAACCATCGTCTCCTTTTCTATGGTGCTAAAAGACCTAAAAGACATAGACCCGGAAGAGCTGATGAAGGTTGTAAGAAGGCTTAGGAAAGAATCAGACCTTATCATACTTGATGGTCCTGATGGCTTGGGTAAGGAAACGATACTTACAATAGAAAACAGCGATGACATCTTGATTGTCACTAACCCAGAGCTTCCTGCTGTTGTTGAGGCATTGAGATGCGCCAGGCTTGCTAAAGCCTTCAAGAAAAATGTTTTGGGAGTGGTAATAAATAGGGTTGGAGAGTACGAATATGAACTCCTACCAGAAGAAGTGGAAAACATCACAGAAGAGAGAATACTGGGAATAATCCCTGAAGACAGGGTATTACAGGAAGCAATTGCTCATAGAACACCTGTGGTTATCTTTGACCCAGAGGCACCATCTTCAGTTGCCCTAAGAGAGCTAACTCAGGATATAATCGGCATAAGCTTGAAGATGAAAAAAGCGGCAAAGAAAATGCCAAGTGAGAAAGTGAAAAAGGTTGAAAAGAGGGAGGAGCTGAAATTCTTCAAGAAGATAAAGCACACATTAAAAGGAGACATAATAGGAGACTTCAGAGGACTCTTTGGCATGATGAAGCGTAGAAAAAGCGAAGCTGTTATGAAAAAAATAGAGGCTCTTGAAACCATAAAAGGAAGCCCTGTGAAAAAAGCCGAAGAGAAAGCAGAGAAGAAAGAGGAAAGGAAGAAAGGCATTAAGGAGAAGTTTATTGAATTCTTACATACTGATTATGACTTAAAAACACTGAAGGCCAAGAAAAAAGAAATATAGGGGCAGGTAAATGAAGAGAAATGCTGTAATAATATTCTTATTATTAATACTGTTAAGTCATTCTGTCTTTTCAGATTCCCTTGACATTTGGGATGAAACAGATACACCAAAGCCATATACTACAGGCAGTAAAATTCCAAATGAAAATGTAAGGTTCTACGCTAATTATACGTTTACTGCTAACCCCATTTATTCTTGGTGGAATGAGTCATGGGCTAATAGGTTGATGTTTAACATATCAGAGAGCTATGGTGTTTCCAGAACCAATGATGTGGTCTATGTTTCTTTTAATCCAGGTGGCAAAGTAAGAGCAGATTGCAACGATGTCAGGGTTGTCAATGCTTCTGGTCATGAATTTCCAAGAAAAATAGGAAACTGTTCTGATAATTATGTGGAATTTTCCTTCCCTGTAAATATCTCTGCCAACAAAAACAAGACATTTTTTGTATATTACAACAACCCAAAAGCTGGAAGTCCAAGAACACGGTTTCCAAATGTGAACTGGTATGGGCGCAACAGCGAGAATTACTATGCAAGGTCAGGTGTAAGGTTTGACAGGATGAAACCATATAAGGACAATGGTAACTGGACCATAGCTATTGACTGGGGGGCAGCTGGAACTTCTGCATCTCCCAGCGGAATAAGAGCTTACTTTACAAGCAAATACGTTAATGACGAAAATATGACGGTAAGAAAGCTAAACTATTGGAGTCAGGAGAATGCACAGGATGATGTGCAGTACTCAGAAGATGGTGTCTCATGGACTCATACAGATTGCTATGGCTCTTGCGATTACTGGATTGGAAGCTCAACTGTTTCACATAAGCAAGAGTGGAGCTGCGCAATAAGAGCCCCTTGTGGCAGTGGAACGAGGTGTGATTACGGAAATATAACGCTCACAATACCTCCCGACTATGACCCGGGCAGTGTGCTTATCTATGTAATCACAAAAGCAGACAACGATTATTGGAATGACACTGTAATAAGCACAGGCAGGTTTTACAATGTGACTCCTAAAAGGTATGAGCTGGCTGTTGACTATGGCAATGTTGAAACGTACAGGGACTGTAATGTGACTTTCAATTACAGTGGCACGCAAAGTCCTTGGTATCATATGTGGTACAATGAATCAAAGGGGCTTTCAGAATATATTATGTCCTTTCCCAAAGAGGGGCATTTCTACTGGAATGTAAGTTGTGGGGGAGATTATTCAAGCCATTTGGAGGCCAATGACAGTATAGACGTAGGAGCAGCGCCTGATTTTGTTATATGCTCTGAAAACATCTCTGTGCCAACTGCACTCAGACAGGGAAACAAAGCTAGAGTTAACATCTCTGTTTTCAATAACGGAAGCTTACAGGGAAACAATGTTAACATCTCGCTTTGGGATGGAAATAGATATATAAATAGCACATACACGAACATAGCTGGTGGAAGCTCTGTTAAAGTTTACATCAACTGGACACCTGCGATGGGAGGACCGAGAACCTTACGCGTATCTGTTGACTCCTTAGACAAGATAGGGGAGGCAAAGGAAAATAATAATAACGCTTCAAAAGCAGTTAACGTCTCATATACAACTTACTTGAAAATTTGGGACGAAACGGACTCTGGAGAAAAATACAGCACTGGAGCGAAGTATGAAGGCCAGCAGGTGACTTTTTACGCTAATTACTCAAATGCCTCAGACCCTGCCTTACCTATTGGCTGGTGGGACACTTCTTGGAAAAGAAGAAGAAAGATAACGGTAACCGAAAGTGAAGGAATAACAAGGGTTAACGATGTGCTTTATCTGCACTTTGACCCATCATCACACATAAGGGAAGATTGCAAAGATGTCAGAGTTTACGATATAGAAGCTGGAAGAGAGCTGCCAAGAAAAATAGGAAGGTGCAGTAACAACGATGTTTGGCTCTCATTTCCTGTTAATATAACTGCCTCGTCATCAAAGTCGTTTTACATTTACTATGACAACCTGAACGCTGGTGAAGCTAGAAAAACATTCCCTGCTCTGAACTGGTATGGATTGAACAATGAGGACGACTATGACAGAGCGGGTGTGAGATATAACAGATTTAAACCATACAAATCAGGAGGCTATTGGTACATAACTATTGATTGGGGGGCGGCCGGAACTGCTAACGCTCCTTCTGGAATAAGGGGCTATTTCTTCAGTTATTTTGCCAATGAGTCAAAGATAGAGGGAGATTATTTGAACTACGACAGTCAGGACTCAGACAACGATGACCAGGCATACAGCGACGATGGAAGCTCATGGACTCTGACTGACTGCAGAGATGGTTGTGATTATCTTCTAGGGCCAGAGACACCTCAACACGAGCATGAATGGGTTGGTGGCTGTGTGGCTCCGTGTTCATCAGGCACTAAATGTGATTACGGGTATTTGAGGATAAAGATCCCGGAAAATGAAGACCCTGGTTCGATACTTATCAATGTCACGTTAAAGAATGATACTGTCTACTGGAACGACACAGAAATCACAGAGCTTGGTGTGTTTAATGTAACGCCTAGAAGGCATGAATTAAGCAAAGACATATATGGTGAAGAGAGTTTAAGCCATTGTTATGTAAACTTCAATGTTTCTGGAGGCTGGACAGGATGGAAAAACATGAGGTACAATGCCAGCAAGAAACTTTATGAGTATGCTAGAAGCTTTGAGAATCCAGGAGACTTTAACTGGAATGTAAGCTGCTCACTTGATTACTACGAAGACAAGAGAGATGCGGACACTGTGCATATCTCCTCGTCTCCTGACCTCAATATCAGCAACAGCTCTGTTGCCTTTTCAGATGTAGGTAGGAAATTTCAGAAAATTTACTTTAACATAACTGTAAACAACAGCGGTAGTGAAAGAGCGGTCTATGTCAATGTAACACTCTGGATAAACACGACATATGTAAATAGCACAAGGCTGAACATTTCTGGCCATGGAAGGAATCACACTGTCTTCTTCTGGACAGCAACTAAGGTTGGAAAATATGTTGTCAATCTGTCTGTGGACCCAAAGAACGAAATAACAGAAAGCTTGGAAGACAACAACAACATTACAAGGCTTTTAGAGGTCAGGTATGAAAGCAAACAGCAGATCTGGGATTCAACAGATGCCAAGGGAGGTTCTAACGTTATATTAACAGGAGAGCAGGCACATTTCTATTCTAACTACACAAACAAGTCAGGATATCCAATAAACAAGTCATTGGCAAGTGATGCACACTGCAATATATCTTTCAACATTAGCGGGGGCTGGCAGTCAAGACCTATGAGGTACAATGTAAGCTCTGCCTTGTATGAGTTTAACAGAAGCTTTAGCAGTGAAGGTGTGATACTGTGGAATGTCAGCTGTTCTGCTATGAACTATGATTCAAAGACATCTTTTGACCAAGTGTTCATAGGCAATTACCCTGAGCTGGAATTAAGAGATGAAAACATTACTTTTATTCCAAGCAAACTGTATGGGGGAAATAGGACCTTGATAAAGGTCGTTGTGTTCAACTTGGGTTCAAAAAAGTCCCCTTACACAAACATAAGTATTTACATAGATGGAAATTACCACAACAGCACAAGGCTGAACATTTCTGCTTCTTCACATAACACAACGTATTTCTTCTGGTATCCTAGTTTGGGAAAGCACAGTGTCTTGCTGTCAGCAGACCCTGCTGATGAGAAAAGCGAGCCAAATGAGAAAAATAATAACATCACAAAACGGGTTGAGGCTTTCAAGCTCGCCAACTTTGACGCGTGGGACCAAACAGAATACCCGAAGCCATTTACTGTTGGCAAAGCGTATCCGAACAGGTCAGTGGCTTTTTACGCAAATTACACGAATGTGAGCAACGAGCTGATAAACAGTAGCTATACTAACTGGTGGAATAAGTCCTGGGCCTACAGAATTAAATTCAGCATCGATGAGAGGAAAAACCTTGCCAGGTTAAATGAGCCAATTACAGTAAAAATCAATTTCTCATCTTATGGTTACCTATCACATCGCAGTATTGACAGAAATTCAATAAGGGTTGTAACTGAAGACGGAATCGCTCAAAAGAAAGGCCACCCATATCTCATAACATGGAACACCACTTACAGTGAGGAGAGACCATATGTTACAATAACGTTTGACTTGAACATAAGTAACAAAAGCACAACAAAGTTCTATGTTTACTTTGATACGAATGAGAGTGGGAGCAAAGAAAAACCAGATTTTGGAGATTTTTACATATATCACTATTTTGTTAGAGTGGCAAATACAATAGACTTTGTTTCCTTACATGATAACAACTCAATTTGCCTTGAAGACCTAAATGACGACGGAGAAACAGCTCACAGCACCTGCTTCTATAACAAAGCAGCTACATGGAGGTATTACAATACAAACATGGCACCTGACAACTATATAATTCACTCAACGTATCCTGTTTTTATATATGCAGGCATGGTTTCAAGATGGGACACAAATTTAAATGACCTAGAGGGGGCAGTGTATTCTGTAGGAGCTACAGTTCATGCCAACCACAGCTATTATGCCAAAACATTCTACATACTTTCAAGCAACCATGATTCTTTAGGCACAAGGCTGTGGTTCATGACATACGAAAATCCTCCAGTAAACGTCAACATAAGAGACTTCTCAACAGGGCAGATTTTGGCAACAAGGCAGATCAGCTCAATAAATCCTGGCAGCTCTGTGCCATACTATGACTTGGCTGCTGGAAAAGTTGCCAAGGTTGAAGCAGATAAAAACATATGGATTATTACAGGAGAGAGCGATTCGTTTACAGCAAGAGATGTTGGCTATACGCCCCTGGGAAAAAATGCGACATATTATTTGTTCCCATATGGAACTGCTTCAACCAGGATAACACAGGTCTTTGGAAAAGTAGGGACATCTGTTACTGTAAACTGGGGAGGGGGAAGCAGGACGCGCAGCATTCCTGCTGATAAAAAGCTGATATTTGTAAACGCTGGTTCCTCTGCCAACACCTTGCTTGAGGTTTCTGCTGATGATGATATAAGCGTTAGTTGGGGAACGTTGAATGACCAAAGTGAATATGCCTCTGCACTTGGAGCAAGACATGTCTCTATTGGTTACAATGTGAGCTTTTACTTTAATGGTTCTGGTTTTATGCCTATAAATATTAGTGTCCTATCTCTCATGAACAACACAAATATTGTATATCATGACAATGGCAATTCTCCTAACCAAGTCAGCCACAGCAACATGAAGGCGTGGGAAGCTTACAGGATCCAGGATGGCTCAGGTGCTTCATATATCAAAGGCCATGTAACTGCCAAGCACCCAGTGATTGTTTACTATGGAGGGGAAAGACCTCTTGTCAATAACAACGACGAGTTTCATGTGGCAAGTCCTTTACAAACGAGATGGCAGTATCCATTTAACATATCTGACGGAGAGCTTCAGAAGAAAGTGCCTTGTGAGCTTTTTGTTAATGACAGCTCCATCATAAGGAAGAGAGAGATGAGATACAATAAAAGCTTGGGTATTTACACAGCGTATTATGTTTTCCCAGAAGAGAAAGATTACAACTGGAACATAACATGCAAGGCAGATGACTATGAGTGGAAGTCAAGGGCAAATAGCATAAGTGTAAGAAATTGGTTTGATGCAAAAGCCCCAATAATAGTTATAGAAAGGCCTTCAAAAGGCGGAAAGTGGAACAACAGCTGGGTAAATGTAACAGTAAAGGCAATTGACCTGGTTTCAGGAGTAAAGCCAGACAGTCTCTCTGTCCTGATAAACAGCTCAGGAGCATTGAGGTGGAAGAGATTGGGCATAATAGAAAGCATGCCAATTGCTGGAGGTTATAGGATCATTGCTTCAAGCCCTTGGGAATTCGAGGGAGGCTGGCATAATGTGACAGCTTCAGTTAGCGACTGGTATGGAAATGAAAACAGCACAAGCTCGCATTTCTATGTAAACCTAAGTTTAGGTACGCAGTTTTCAATAGCTGGAAGGAGAAACTTTGGAGCCTCGCAACCAAGCATAATGAAGGATTCGAATAATGTATTGAGTGTTTTCCACAGTTTTCTTGATGGCATGCAAGTGTATGCATTGAACAGCAGCGATAATGGCAATACCTGGTCTAGAGCTGAAAGGCTCTTCCAATACAAAAAGATGCACAGGACATTCCCATGTGCTCTGGAGAATCCAGATACTTCCATATGGCTGTTTTACCTGAACAGGAGCATGCCTTACATGGCATACAATAACGACAGCTTTAAGCAGAAAAGGGTTGTAGCCAGCAACCTCTCTGCTGTTAGGTTCCTTGATTGTATTGCCATGCCCAACAGTATGGCCCTCGTGCTGGAGGCAACTGGTAATAAGCTATACTTCCTTAGGTCAAAAGGCCCTCTTAACCTCTCGCTTATACGGTGGAATAAATCTGTTTTTATTGGCTATGGAAGACATCCTGCGATCAGCAGAGATGCTTCAGGCAACCTACATGTATTCTATGAAAATCAGTCATACATCTGGCATAAGGTGTCCTCGGATGACGGAGAAAGCTGGACGAACACTGAGAGGCTCTTTGAAGGCAAGCAAGTTAGAGTGCTTACAACTGCTTCTGGCACCCATTACCTTGTATATAGGAACAATAGAAGGGTTTACATTGTTAGCTCAAGCAATTGGAATTCCCCTGATTTCATTGCCTTTGGCAGAGATCCAGACATCTGCCAAGACAGTTTAGGCAATAATATGGTGCTTTACTCTATGCTGGGCAGCTTGTATTATGAAAAGCCAACATAATTGCAAATAGTTAAGAATATAAATATAAAGGGGTTTAAGTTTATTGGAACGTTCAGTGGGGTTGAAAAGATGCGAAAAACAATGCTTACAGTTGTATTTTTATTCATTCTTCTTGCTCTGCCCAGCGTTCTTGCTGTTGACACATTGAACTTTGAGATAAGGGAGTACATTACATTGACATTCAATGCCTCAAAGTACGCTTATTCTCTTGGAGATTCAATGGTGTTGCCTGTAAATGTAAGTAAAATTAATGGAGAGATAATTGTAAGCAACTATGCGAACAGAACAGTTATGACTGACATAAATTTTGGCGTTAACAGAAGCGGTGGCCTTAACTGGACAAATATCCCTTCGGGCGTTCTAGTAAAAACATTAGGAAATGGCATATATCTTGTTCACATAAACGAGCTTCAAAACGGCTCAAGCGTAACATTAGAGTATTACACAAAGAAAAACCTGCCAAAGCCCCCGCTGAACATCACTGTTGAATATTTTGAGAATGGCACTCTTGCTGGCCCAAGCCCCATATACCAGACAAGAATTTTAACGAATACAACCACTGACCTTGACATAAGGATTAACTTCACCAACATAGGAATCAGCAATGTCACCGAGCTTTACATAAACCAAAGCAATGCCATAGAGCCAATAATAACATGGCAGCATACCTATTGGTACAACAGTTCTGAGAGGTCAAGCCAGAACAGGACAAATTTCCCATACAACATACTTCACTGGTGCAACTCAGACAATCCATTAAGCGTGTCTCCTCCTGGGAATAATATAAGTTGCAATTTCTATGTAAGAACCCAGGTAAACATAGACCCAGATACTCAAACGCCAATTCTTGTTGATTGGCAGAATATGACCATAGGTTTCAAAACCCTGAATGTGAGCAGCAATATCTCTCTAAATAATGTCTTGGTTAAAGGCGTGAAGAGCCATGTCTACGTTGAGAAGAAAAGAGGAGACTTTGAGAACTTCAGTGGAGACCTTGCCTTCAAGTCAAATGTGTCAACTGCTGACCCAGGCGTTATGATAAATGTAACGTCTATGACCATCTGGATTTCTGGAAGCCATAACCCAAATAACGTTTCTCTAGACCCAAAGGATAACACGACTCCACTTGTTAAGACATATCCTATAAACATATCTAAGCTGAAGCCAAGGCAATGGGTAAACAGCACAAATAAAACAGGCACGGGTACGCCAATAATAACGCCAGATAGGTGGAAGGTAACGCCTTGGTCTGAGAACAGAACATATAACAGAGGTGTTGTGCCAATATACTGGGGCAGAGCCAATTACACGCTCTCAGATGCTGTATTCAGGAACTTCAGGAAGAACAGGAGCTCGTATCACTTTGACAGCAATTACACCATATATGAGAAGATATACTTGTTAAGAGGTTATCTGGTCAGGGTAAGGAAGGTTGTAAAGTCATTAAGCAACAACTTGTGGAACATAAATATAACAGTGTCTAACATAGGAAATCAATACACTCCAACCCTGTACGTATATGACTTAATACCTCAGAACTTTACTGTGCAGGTTTCAAAGATAAGGGTATTCCCATACGATGCTTTGAATGAGAGCATACAGCACCCTCTGAACTACACAGGCAACCAGAGTATATCGGGAACTATGTATGATGGTGTATCATACTGGTGGAAGCTTAATCCAATTCCAAATGGTGGTAATGTAAACATAACATATAACGCAACAGGCACTGGCACGTATTATACAAGAGACCTCTTTGTCGTGGGAATCGACCCTGTGACAGGTTATGGGCAAGTAGCTATAACTCCCACTATAGACATGGTACAGGGCGCTGTTAGCTCTGCTGTCCATGAAGCTCTCTTTATGTTAATGACTGTTCTCTTTGTTGTGGCAGCTGTTGTTAAAAGGGTTCTCCTTATATGATTAAGTCCAACACCTGGCCGATTCTATTCTTATCTTTTCAGATAATGAGAAGAGAGTGATATCTACCTTACTCCCTTTTTGCAGCTGCAATGCATTTGCAGAGAAATCAATCCTTACTGCATTGTTATCCATGCTTGCATTTGCCATGCTGTAGCTTGACTCTGAATTAATAAAAGCTTGTCTTGGGTGGAATGTCTTTGGTATTAGGTCTCTTCTCTTAGGCCTCAGTATAATCTTGTTATTATAACATTCCACACTGAAGTCAGATGGGTTCAGCGCTGTAGTTTTTTGAACAAACAATTTGTCCTTTGAGATGCTACTTTCTTCCCATAACAGTGTTAGAAAGATGAGGCTTATTATGGCGAACACTACGATTATTTTTTTCAAACTCACACCTTCTTAAGTGGGTTCAGATATCTCTCAATCTGGCGTAGCTTTCCTACCTTAGCAGCAAATAACTTCTCTTCATACCACTCCTTCTTCTTCCTCTTGCGTTTGATTAATATGATAATGCCTAAAATCACCAAAAGCCCAAAGCTGAATTGCTCTATCCTAACTGTGCCACTGAATATGTGTTCTTCACTTATTATTGGCACAACAACCATTGTCTTGTATATCTTTGATGGGTCAGCACCGTAAACGTCTGGCAGACCTGTTTTGCTGACTGGCCCTTCCTCAAAATAGGTGAATGAGTAGTCTTGTTTTGGTTCTATTGAAGGAATCTTCCATGTTTTCTTTGTAAATGCATAGCTAACCTCCTCCCTTCCAAAAAGGATTGAGCTGGGAGGCTTTACCCTCTTTTCTATAACAGTGTCTCTTATTATAAGAGGAGGCGTGCTTTTGTCTCCTGCATTTGTTATTGAAATAGTAACTTTGTAAAGGTCATCTCCAAGCCATTCCAGCTTTTTTACAAGAAGTATAGTATACTGCCGTGGTATGCCTATGCCTGGTTCTTGTATGATTGGTTCTGTTGAATACGCTCCAACAACACCAGTCAGTTCGGATGAGATGTATAAGTCATTGAATGGGTAATATCCTGGCTCAGCATCCTCTGACTTTGCCTTGTAAGTAAAGACAAGGATTTCGCCTGGTCTTATTAAGTTTATATTCCACCTAAGCAAATAGGGTTCTTCTTCAGTTACAGAAGCCCCTCCATTGTCCACTACAGTGAATCCTTTGGGCAGCAAGTCAACCAATGTTAAATCTCGTATATTGAAGCTGGCTATGCTCTGAACTTTAATTGTTACGGTTATCACATCCCCATAATTGACGTGCTGCTTTGATACCTCTTTTGTTATTATGATATACTTTCTCGCTTCTTCCTTTGTTACATTCTTTGGTGCTTCTGCAGGTGTGGCTCCAAAGCCAGGACCTGTGGCTGGTGGAGGGGGCGTATAGATGCCTGAGATTTGTATCATGCCCCCATCCACTTCTATGTCTACAAAATTCGCTTCAGCAGGTGGAACTGAGTTGTTGAATATCACAGAGTAATCAACCTTGAGCCAATAAGTAGATAAAACACTATTTTCATCTGCACAAAAGCTGTCGTTTATTGGAGACACTCTTAGAGGGCTGCTGCTGTTCATAATGTGGTGTATTGGTGCAGAGTATATTTCATGGGCATTGTTTATGTTGGCGCTGATGTTTATCTCGGAATAGTTGCTTCTCAAAATGGAAAAGTTGCGCACGAAGAAATTGAAGTCGCTGTCTGTGGACACATTAACAGCAAGTTCATATGACATGTTGTTCAGAGGGTAGCAACGGTCTCTTTCTGCTTTTGGTATGTAAAGCTTGTCTAGGCTTGAACTTGCGCTAGCACTTGCTGTTGCATTAATCATAAGCTGTCTAAATATGCTGTAATTTGAAACGCTGCTCTGGTTATTTATCCTTATAAGTATATTGCCTGTCTTCTCTATATGGTATGGTGGGGGTATGTTTGTTTTTTCATCCCTTATGTTTCCGTTAATTACAAGAGTCATCGTGTCAGACTTATTTAAGAGGCAGTGTTCAATCTTCAGATACTGAGCCCCTGCTGTGAAATTAACAGCAGCTCCAGAACAGCCAGAGAAGGTCATGCTTTGCGGGTTTATGAAAGACAGCAGGTTTCTGAACACGCTTATATTTACGTCCTCGTCTAGCTTGTTTGTAATGTTCAGACCCAATGTAATTGGATCTCCTGGCGAGAAACTAACATTTAATACGTTATTTGAAAAAGCAACAGGTTGTGGGCCTTTGTAAAAGAACTGTTTTATGCTCAAGGGCAATTTGACGTCTGCTTTTGAAAAGCCTTTGCTCTGCAATCTGTATGCTGTGTTGCTTGAATTTGCTGCCTTGACATTGCCCAGCATAAAAGGGGGTGGCAGATATATGCCAGAGGCATTCATCACAGTTATATTGTCTTCTTTGAATATGATCCCAGAGGCATAGAGGTCATCAACGGGATTTGGATTGTATACAGTGACGTTGCCGTGTGCTGAGATGAAAACCGTGCCATCATTAGCATATATTATGTTGTCTATGGATTCATTAAAAGAGAGCCCTGGGTAATAAATTGACAGGGCAGGACTAAGCAATAAAAATAACAATAGCAAAGTCTGTCTCCTTTTCACAGTTCCACCTGCTGCTTCCTTATGACAGAAAAATAGAAGCAATAGTTAAATAAAATACTTCTGGTGTCAATTCGTTAATGTTTTATTTCAATTGTACCAATATATAGCCATGATTTATGTTTTGAGGCTTGGGCACAGAAAGGGCAGGGATTTGAGAATATCTACACATTGCGGTCTGGTTGCAAGGGCTTTTGGGGCAGATGCCATAATTTACACAGGAGATTATGACAAAAAAATGATGGAGAGCGTCAAAGATGTTGCAGACAGGTGGGGAGGCAATTTTAAAGTATTTTATGAGAAACAATGGAAAAAATTCCTAAGCTCTTTTGAAGGCAAGATAATCCACTTAACTATGTATGGGCTTCCTGTTGATGCTGTTATAAACAACATAAGAGAGATCAGAGGAGATAAAGTTATAGTTATAGGAGGGGAAAAGGTGCCTGCTGAATTATACAAAATGGCTGACTACAACATTGCAATAGGAAAGCAGCCACACTCAGAAGTCGCGGCATTAGCAGTGTTCCTAGACAAGCTATTTAAAGGTGACGAGCTAAACAAAGATTTTGAAAACGCAAAAATAAAAGTCATCCCTCAGGAAAAGGGCAAGAAAGTTGTAGAGGTAAATCGTTATAAATCTAAGCAGTCATAATTATAGCAATGGTGACGCTGAGAATTAATAGCCCTCTTCTTGCTGATTTTATACGGGAAAAAGCAGGTGAAGAGGGTTATAATGTTGTTAGGGTTTTAAGCGCTTGCAGCAGAGGCTGTACGGATGAAGAGCTAAGCGCTGAAACAGGCATAAAGGTAAATGTGCTCAGAGCAACGCTCAATAGGTTGCATTACTCTGGGATAATAAGGTACTCAAAGGAAAAGGCTCAAACAAGCAACTGGTACACTTACACGTGGTTTCTTGAAAAAAGCAGGATAATAGAGTTGCTGAAAGAGAGATATGAGGAAGAGCTGTCTTCTTTAAAGGAAAAGCTAAAATACGAGCAGGATTATGTTTTCTTTAAATGCAAGAACGGTTGTGAAAGGTTGCCTTTTGAACTAGCGCTTGAGTATGATTTTAAATGTCCGCAGTGTGGGGCAGTCATGTTGCAAGAAGACAATAAAGCAGAAATAAAGAGCATAAAGCAGAGAATAAAAGAAATAGAGAGTTTTCTAAAAGAAATCAGTGGAAAACGAAATAAAAGGGTTAAGAAGGCAGTTTAAGCTACCTTCAGGTTCATTGTTGTTGTGTCTATTTTGCCTGTTAGGCCACTCTGTAAGTTGTCGTAAATTATTGACACGTCCAGAGAAACTATGTCTCCAGTACTTGCTCCAAGACTGCTTGTGTTCAATGGTACTGTTACTGTTGCTTCTGAGTTTGCATTGAGATCAACAGGGCTTGCCAACGTTGTTGATGTGTTCAGGTTGTATGCTGTGTCTCCGCTCTTCTTAACGCCAACTGCGGTTATCCTGATGTTCTGGCCTAACTTATTTGCTAGTCTCAACTGCAATTCTGTGCTTGTAAATTTGTGGTCCATTACATTAAAAGCTGTAAATGAACCGACCTGCTCGCCAGCCCATCTGCTTGGGTTGAAAATTCCATAGTACCAAAGCACTGCCAGTACTACAAGGATGACCAAGATGGCCCATCCGTATGTAATCAAATATTCAAGTGCTGTTTGACCTTTCCTCATCATGTTTCACCTCTTAAACATCATTTTTATAAGCAGATTAAATATTACAGGTATAAAAAGCTTACTATATTAAAGCACCAAACATTGACTTTATAATGCTATATGTCACAAAGTGGATACCCAAACCACCCAAAACAAAGAAAGGAGTATATTTTAAACCTCTCTTCATCTGGCCGCTTGTTATCAGCCCCATTATTAAAGAAGCAAAAACCGTTGTTATGATAATAGCAACAATGGCAAAGAGCTTTACGTCCTCTGTGCTTATCATAGAGCCTTTTATACTTATAACATTCAAACCAGCTCCACCAGTAGGGGAAACCTGCCCAATCTTGCCTGACCAGAGAACATTTGTGGTTTCAACATAAAAGGTTGAAACAGCAAAAAGGGCTGGAGCTGCGAAAACGCTTGCAAAAAGGATGAAGAGAGAATACATTGCCGTCGCTGCTCTTATCTCATTTTGCAACGCTTGTGTTGTCCTGATATCCGCAGCAATCTGAATTAAAAGATGGGCCAATTCCCCCCCTAACTGAATGCCTTGAATTAACAGCATAACAGCCCTGTGTAAGACTACTGATTTCACCCTTTTTGAGAGGTCTTTTAAGGCATCTATCAGCGTTTTTCCAGCAAGTGTCTGCGCTGCCATTTTCTGCACTTCATCCTCAAACTCGCCAAACTCAGGTTTTGCACATAGCCACAACGCATTGTCTATGGTCATTCCTGCTTGAATGTTGGCAGCAACCAACTGCAAGGCATCTGGCAGGACCTTTTCTATTGCCTTTGCCCTGTTGTCCGCCACCACAGATAGATAGACATATGACAAAGCGAACATCATAAAAAACAGAGAGACTGCAAAGATAATAGTAAGAGTATTGTCTATTGAAAACAAGAGTTTAGAAGAAAAAGAAACGAAAAGAGATATGAAAAAGGCTAGCACTATTGAATATCCCGCAAAAGCACGCGGAGAGACATCTCCCATGCCTGCATATATAAGCATTTGTTCATAAGCTCTTATTATCCTGTTTGGAAGTATTGACGAAATCTTTACGAAAAACTTCATATTGCAGGTCTCCTACTTTTTACAAAATTCATGAAAAAGAGCTGAAATAGGATAAGCCCAAATAGTATCAGTGGAAATATGATTGGAGGCATCATAGCACCTGTAAAGGAAGAAATAACCACTAAAAAAGTCAGCCCTAAAGAGGGAATGATAACTGCTGCCACCATATATATCATAGTCCATGGATTCAATTCCTGCCCGTATTTCTTTATGGCAGACACTTGTTCCCTGCTCAGGTCCTCTATTATTGCCTGTAAAGCATCTCCTATATCACTGCCAGATTTAAGCGCATTGGTTATTTGCCACAATGACCTTCTGAACTTGAACGATGCATTTCTTCTTGCAGCGTCATTTATTGCTTCTGTCTCTGACTTTCCTGTGTTAATGTCTGTGACAATCTTGGAAAATTCCTCAGAAACCTCCCCATACCCTTTAGTGACGCCCATCATTGCTTGAAATAGGGGAACGCCTGACTTTACTTCTATCAGCAGGTGCCTCAAAGCAGGGACAAGGTTTGTCTCAAGCTTGCGCATTCTGCGCATTGTTATAATTCGTGGGTATGAAAGCACTGAAAAAAACATAAAGGCATAGAAGACTATGGAAAGCATCAAAGCAATAGGAATAAAATCCATCTGAAGTATGATGGAAAGCATTATCAAAACAAAGAAGATCAAAATTGCGTAAAAAAGGGCAGTAACTATTGCAATTGCGACATATTTTTTGCTTGAGATTTCCATCTCTGCTTGGTAGAGTTGCTCTCTGAGTGATGGCATCATCCTGCTGAAAAGCTCTCCTAGAGCTATGAAATTGTTTGATATTTTATCCATTGCAGCTGGAGGCAGTGGGCTGAACGGTATTTTATTCACATTATCGCCTTGTAAATTCTTTTCCTATAATGTCTTCTGGCTTCTTCTTTTTCTTTATGGCTTCCAGAACATAGTCCTTATCTCTGTAAACCTCTGCTATCATTTTGCCAACAGCATCCACATGGTTTATTTTATTGTCCAGCATATATTGCAAAATTACCTGCTTTTCTTTCAGATCCTCTTCTATTTCCTTGGCTTTCTTTCCAGTTCTCATACTTATTTCATCAAACAGCCTTGTCTTCTCACTCCTGTCAAATAGGCTGTCTGACTTTATGACCTTGTCAAAGCTGTCTTTCTTTGGGTTCCAGCGGTATAACACGTTAATATCAACCCTAAAACCTCTTTCGCTTTCCTTTGGCACTACTTCTGCAAGTTCAAATGTCCTCCTTATTCCTCTTGCCCTATGTCTAAACTGGACAACTACTAAGTGTAGGGCTTCCAGCATTGATTCAGGCAGCTCTATTGGAGGGGAGATAAGCCTTCTTCTAACCTGCTCTGCATTATCTGCGTGTAGGGTTGCGTAGACACTGTGTCCTGTGTGCATGGCCTCAAATAAAACCTCTGCTTCTCTCTGCCTCCTTATCTCTCCGAGTACAATTCTATCAGGCCTCATCCTCAAAGAGTTAACCATGAGGTCTAGCATACTAACTTCTCCTTTCCCTTCTGGGTTTGGCTCTCTTGTAGTCAAAGGTATCCAGTGCATAAACTTAGGCAACATTAACTCCCTTGTGTCCTCAATAGATATAACTCTCTGATTTGGAGGTATGAAAGGCATTATTGCATTGAGAAAACTGGTCTTGCCAGAAGCAGTACCACCTGCCACAATCATGTTAAGCTCGTTTTCCATAGCGAGCCAAACTACTGCTGCGATTTCCTTACTCAACGTGTGAATCTCTGGGCTTATGAAATTCACTATAGTCCATGGGTTCCTGGCAAAACGCCTGAGCGTTATGTTATTTCCCTTGCTTGCAATAGGAAACAGAACTGCATTTACCCTATCGCCTGTCAAGAGGTGGGCATCCATAAGAGGCATTAGATTTGTTATCTGCCTGCCCACTCTCCTGCCTATCAGTGCAGCATAATTGTATATCTGGTCTTCACTTGGTATCATTATATTTGTCTTCAGCCAACCTATGCTCTTGTGGTAAACCCAAACAGGCTCCTTTGAATTGTTTATCACGATTTCCTCTAAGTCGTCATCTGCCAGCAGCAATTCGATTGCCCCCAGTCCCAGCATCTCGTGGACCAACCTGCCTGCTAATGACTTTTGGGTGTCCTCAGACATACTTGGAAATTCTAATTTTATGAGTTCGCTCGCTTTTTGAAGAAACCTTCTTTTTATGTCCTCCATGGAATCTGGATTTAACATTTCTGTTATCTTTACCTTAACATGTTTGACTAGTTGCTGCCTTATATGGTCTAACATGGCTTCTGTTGCTGCTTCCAATTCTGGAATTTGCAGTTCATACGTCGGAACATAATCTGACTCTTTTTTGTAAATTCTTACATTGCCTACAACATTGTCTTTTTCTAGGCTGTAAGAGTTCATTACCTTCATATTTCATTCCTCTTTTTTGGGCAGGTCATAAACCCCTCTCTTTGGGTCATATGCCTTTCCTGGTTTGGATTCTAAAACCATACCTGAAATTGGGCTGTATTTTATATCGATGAGTTCATGATCGGCCAAGATGTTTGCCCACTCCTCTGCTTTTTCATCTGGGATCTGAAGTTCTTTTACTATGTCCTTTATCTTCACTGATTTGTTTGCGTAGACCTTTGCTAATAACCTATCAATCCCTGTATGCAGTGCCTTGTCTGTTTCTTTTATTAGTTCTTCTGGCATGCTCTCACCAATCATATAATACAGTAAACATTAATAAAGATTCTTTTAGCCTATGAGGTCTGAAGTCACATTGTAAACGGAAGCATGGTAGTCATCTATCTTGAACCAAGGGTGCGATGAGCCGCTTAGCGCTTTTCCATTGATCTTGCTTGAGTTAAAATACAAATAATCAACGCAGCTTTGATTTGTTTTTACTGTTATTCCCTTACTGCTTAATTCCTGCAGGTCAACAAATGTTTCCAAAGCTATCTGCCTATCAGACATTGTCTTGTATCTGTCTGATAACCTCAATCTCCCTTCCAACCTGTCAAAGAAGCTTGGCCCTTCACTGCTGTTCATGTACCACTTGTTGTCTATCGCATCATCCACATCAGCCACAGAGTCTATTGTCTTGTTATATCTCATTATTTTCCTTGTAACCAAGCCATTTGTCATAAGATTATATAATGGGTCGTCTATGCCTAGATACGAAGTCAATACCTTCTCTGAATAGTTTCGTGAGATGTTTATCGATTGGTCTCTGTTTGTAATAAATATTGAGATATTGGCCAGCATAATTGAATTAAAAGAATCAAAGGGTTTTACAGAGAGGCTTAAGATGTCAATGCTTGTGTTGAAACCATAGCTTTTGCCTATATTTGAAACCCTTCGCGCCCATTCAAGTAAAGATTCATTTTCCATTAGCGGAGCATCTTCCCCATATAGGGTGTGGTTTATCATCAACTCTTCTACTCTTCTCTTAGCATCATCAAGTGCTGTGCCATTTACTGCAACATGAATGGCGGCAACTGCTAAGGAGCGTTTTCCTATAATGTTTAATGCTCTAGGTAGGTCAAGGTCTATAGAATCCACATAGTAACGAAGCATATCTGACTCTATTTTATTTAATACTGTCTGGTTGTGTGTCTGTGTTATCAAGAGATAGGCAATTATAAATGAGATAATCGTTATTATTACAAAGCTTATTGACAAGGTAAATACTACTGCTTTCTCCATATCACCACTTCTAATTTAGCAGGTCCCCACATATATGGAACACCGCCAACAACATTTACAGAGAACTTGACCTCTGGTGTTATCTCAATGTCAATTGGGTTGTTTTGAGAGCCTGCAGGCCCTGAGTTGCTGCCTGAAACAAAGTAGTTTAACTGCTCTAATAGGCTTGCAAACGCGTTTGCTATGCCATTGCCTGATGTGTTTAAATCCTCTACATCCACAGGAGTCCTGACAAAACCAGGCAAGTCCTCGCCTATGGGAACATAAAGGGAACCATCTGCTACGCCATCGTGGTCTGTGTCATAATAAACACTAACATTATATCCAAAGCAGTCTGGGAAAAGACCTTGCGATGAGGCAATAGCAGACAACCTCACGATATAAACAAACTTGTCCTTGCCAGAGCAGTTGTCTGATGAATTGCTGGGCGAGACTCCAAGCCTTAATGAAAAGTTGTTTGAGTCGTTTTGGTTAGTTACTGTGTCTGGCACATGTATTACATATGGGTCTCCTAGATAGGAGTACGAAGGACCGTAATCTGCCAAGTTGTAAACACTAAAATCAGAATGGTTTTTATTATTTAGAATTAATTTGTCTGCCCAATATGCAGCTGAGTAGGTTAAGGCTTTCAAATCGCTTACCTTTATGCCTGCTGGAATGAAAAGAGAGCTATTGCAGGAAGCAAACCTTTTAGACTCCTGGGCAAAGGACACTTCGCCATATGCAGCTATTTGGCTTTCAGGAGCATATGAAAATTCTATGTATGAATTATTTGAAAGCCAGGTGGATATGTTGCCTGTTACCTCTGTTATCTGTTTCTTATAAGATTGATATAATATAGTATTAGCCAAGAGTTGGTAAATCTCCTCCAGCTCTGTCGCATTGTCGCTTGCAAAGAAAGAGCCGTTCCCGCACTCTGCTATCTGCGTCAATGTGTAATTTCCCTCATAGCATGATTGAATTGGGCCGAAGCCAACAGAATATATCGTTGCATTTGTTACAGAGTGTGCATAGCATGCATCATTTATTGCTTGCTGGGACGCTGTGCTGTCGTATGCATCTCCACAGCGACTTACAAAATTTCTTCCGCAGAAGGGAGAGGGACAGTAATATGAGGGAAACCACCAATAACCATATGTGCAACAGGTGGTTCTGTTAATCCTGCTCGTATCTACTCTCATATTTGCTAGGCCATCGCTCATTACGACTATGAATTTCTGCCTTGACGAGTTGCTTTCGTTTTGGAGTATCATTCTCGCCTCTCTTATGGCACAGGCAATGCAAGTTGCTCCAGAGGCAGAGAAAGAATCAATCGTGTTGTTGAGGTATGTCTCGTTATCTGTTAGATTAGTCCTTTTGTAAGCGTTGTTGCTATACGTTACAAGTGCAACCCTGTTTCCAGGAGTGCTTAAAATAATATTAACAAATTGCTTATCCAGATCCTTAGCAAGGTCAATGCGCCTGTTTGGAGAGGAGCAGTGGCTATTGCTGTCTATGCACCAATTCATGCTTCCAGATAGGTCTGTTATCAGAACAACATCCGAATCGCCTGTGCCTGCCTCTCCTATTGCCACGATGCCCATCCTTATTGGAATGGTTTTGGAGCTTAACTCAGAATAGTTAAGCAGAGAGCTTAGCACTGTGTTTGATATGTTCACATTTTGCGTTGCCTTGCTCCCGCTAGTTGACATCACTTGCTGACCAGCAATTCTCAAATAAGTGGTGTAATTGTTGAAAAACTCCAAGTGAATGTTCATTGACTGTATGTCACCTGGAACATAGAATGAGGAATAAAGGTTGATGAGGCCATTAATGCCTGGAAAATAATATTTGCTTATGTTTGGTGCTGGGTTTATCAATCGCTTTGTAGAGTAAGACACTCTTATGAAACCGCCACCGATATAATGTTTTGTTATGTTGTTGCTGCTGAAGTTTATGTAAAATATGTTTATCCCACCTTTCCTTATCGCATTTATACAGGATGGATTTGAGCTTTTCGTAATTGAGAAGTTTGAGACGTTCATACCAGCCCCTCTTGTTATGAAGCTACCACAGTTAAAGTCGTTTAAGTAAAGTGTGAAATTGCTGGGTATGTTCATTTCCATATAGATCTCAGAAACATTGGCATCTCCTGGAATGTCTCTTATAACAGCAGTTATATTGCCTTGGCCAACGAAGCCTCCAAAGAAAGCATATGAAGAATCCTGTTTCCCTTTAACTGCTTGCACACTTGCCCTTGCATAACAACCTGTGGTTGGCCTGCTTTCCATAAAGCCAGAGGCAAAGCGCCTGCTTACAACCATGTCACCGCTGTCTGGCATCCGGGATGAGTTAAAAAGCACATCCTTGTCTATGAGAAAGGCCCAATCAAGATTGTCTGGAACAAAGCTTGAGAACAGCTCTTTTGTGATATTTTTAGCTATGCTTTTATTTTTTGACGTGTTTCCAGACCAGAACTCTGCTATCACATCCATAACACTCTTGTTTTTATGGGCTTCTATTAACCTACCTGTATTGAAAAGGTCTGAAATAACTGCCGTATCCAACACATCAGAAACCTTTAACACAGACATAACTTGGATAATGTCCTGAGCATCAAAGTGAAGCTGCTGGTATGTTAGCTCTTCTGAGCTTGTTTCAAAGCTGAGCAGCGTGAACAGGCCAAGGGCTGACAGTACGAGTACCAACGCGATTGCTGCGTCCACTGTAAACATAATCCCTCTCATTGCCAAAGCATCACCCTCATTATAACAGGCAGCTGTTGTGTGCTGTTTTTCAGCACTGCCACACGCTGGGAAACGACAAGATTGCTCTCATAATGTGGTACATAGCCAATGCTCAGTGTTTTGCCTTTATACGTGATTATCTGCTTGTTCCTGTCAATAAATGAAATGTTGAAGTTATATCCTGTCAGACCAAGAGCAATGGCTGCTTCCTGCCGGCTCATTGAGTAGAAAGACAATATCTTGCTCTCATTCAGCACATGGGGGCTGTCTGCAAAACCAACTGCCTTAACATTTGAAGAGTCCCAGTTCTCTGGGTTGCCAGGACTCTTAATAAGCATGTCAGATATGGCTAATGCTATTGACTGCATTTGTTGGAAGTCCTCTGTCTCACGCAATTGCGTATTGGCTGTATCCATAAGGGTAAGGAGCATCATAAAAGACAGTATGAAAATCACGGTGCCACTTATAAAATCTATGCTAAACAACTGCCCCTTAGCCAATTATAATCTCCCCTTTCTTATTCTCTATAATATTTCCACCTTTATTCAATGTATTAATTGAAATGTTGCTACTTATTATGTCGCACCAGGTCTCTCTTCCATGCCAGCTTACTACCACCAGCTTTCCACTGGGCAGCACTGAAATATTGTAGTCAACATAATTTATCAGTTTTGAAGGCAGAGAAAAATGTTTCTTGTAGCCATCACCTATGGAAGCTGCTGTGTTAATCTCATTGGCCAACAAACTGCACACCCTTTCAGCGTCAAAATATGTGCTGTCTCTTTCCGTGCTGCTCTGAAATCTGTATGTCCATATGTTAAACAATATCAAAAGCAGCAGTGCAACAGCGAGGAGAGATAAGAGCTCTATTGAAACCTGTGCCTTCACTTAACCACCAAAGCTTATATTTACATAACCTTCTTCCATGGCTCTCAGAGTGATGAAGTAAAAACCAGGGCTGCTTGGCAGGGAGCCATTCAGAGGAGCAACTGTTGTATAGTAAATATCAGATGGTCCCCCTCTGCTTGACACTCTGATCGAAATCTCATGTTGCTTTATGCTGGCGTTCTCAACTGCTTCTGGAATCCTTATCCTAATGGTCATTCTAGCTGGATGGCCTTGCACATAAACCATGTCTGCAGCTGCTGCCAACCTCTGAACTGCATTCTCAGCGTATGATTTTTGCAGGCGCTCGTTCGTAGTGTTTATGTTGTTATTAGCGTAAACCCAGATAGGAACAATTACTGCTAAAATAAAAGCAAACATTATAAGATATTCTATGGAAGACTGGGCTGATTTCATATAGGATAAAAATACAGTTAATGCATATAATTCTAACTGTTTGACTGATATATTTTATTAATAAGTTAAGCGTAATCATAACTGATTGCTATGGCAGGAGACAGTGAAGAAATTGCTAAAAGGTTGAGAGACATAGAACTTAAGATAAGCGGAGTCACGGGCCATGAAGGAGAATTGGATGAGCTGAGAAGAGACATCGCAATGATAGAGCAGTCTCTTAGGTCTGGTGTTGACCCGTATAGCAAACTTGTTGCTGATTTCTCAAAGCTGCTTTCTGAAATTAGTGAGGTAAAAAGGCGTTTAAGTTCTGATGAGGCAGTGGAGAGGGAGTCATTAGAAGATATAAGTGATAGTCTTGCAAAGCTTTCCGAAAGGATAAGCTTGGTTGAAAGGCATGAGCATTACCTTAAAAAAATGCTTGAGGAGGTCAAAGCAAAAGAGGACCGCTCAGTTAAAGAGCTAAAGCAAAGGATAGCTGAGCTTTCAGAGGAGTTTTCAAGAGAAGAAAAGGAAGTTCCTGAAAAGATTGCAGAATTGCAAAAAGCAATGGACGAGAGCATTGAAAGGCTTTCTGCTAAGTTTGAGAATTTGGATAAGCAGATTGCTCTTGATGACAACAGCATAAAAGCACTTGCAGAGGAAATCAAAAATATACGCAAAGGCATCTCAGATGTAGAAAAAAGCATTGGTGAAAGCAAGGAGAGGTATTTTGACCTGGCGAAGCATTTGGAATTGCTGAAGAGCGAAACCGGAAGGATAGAAAGAAAAATTGAAGAAGAGAAGAAAATGGAGAGGGAAGACATTGAAAAGTTGCATTCAAGCTATGAAAAGCTTTCTAGTGAGCTAGAGAGGGTAAAGCTTGCGGAAGCCGAAATAAAGGCAATGGTGATTGATAATATTAAGTCAGTACAAAGTGGCTTGGAAAAGGAGTTGGAAGCTTTACAAACAAAAGAGGAGAAGTCTATTGAGAAACTCAGCTTGCTGCTGGATAACCTAAAGGCAAATTCAGAGAATCTTTACAAAAACCTAGAATCAAAATTGGCTGCTCTCTCAGATGAGGAGAAAGAACTGAAAGAAAGGCATAAGGAAACAAGCGCCCGTTTAAAAGAACTGCTTTCAAACATAGAGCGCTTGAAAGAGAAGATTGAGAGCGAGGAAAAGATTGAAGAAGCAGACATTAAAAATGTAAACCAGAGCATGCAGATGCTCAGTGAGAGGATAAAAGAGGCAGAGGACAACGAAAAGCTGTTTGCTGACTCAATACTGCAGAAATTTGCAACAGCTGAAAAAGAGCTCAAAAGCAGGATAGAGGAGATTCAGAAGGAGGAAGAGATGTCAAGCAACGATTTAAGGCAGCTGATCGAGTCAATGAGGGCAAACATCTCATTCATTCAGAACAACTTTGCTTTTTTGGAGAACAATGTGAAAAATGAGTACAAACAGGTCTTTGAGAGGATAAAAGCAATCTCAGATGAATCCAGAAAGATTGAAAAGGCAATAGAAGAAAACAAAAAGATTGAAAAGAAGGACGTTGAGGTGTTAGGTAGAGAGATGGATGCTCTTGACAGGTTGCTGAAAACAGTTGTTGTTGAATACATACCTAACATAAGAGATAGGATAAAGCAACAGGCATTGGCCATAGAAGAACTGCACGGTGAGCTTGATGAAGAAAGGTTTGATGTTGAAAACATAATAGAGCATTTAGATGAAATGCAGGGTCTTCTTGATAAATTAGAATTGAGAGACAGCAAGAGAGTTGAGGAGATTGCTGAGATAGGCAAAAGGATTTCAAAGCTGAAGAAACAGCTGCAATCAAAAGAGGAAAAAGATGTTGAGGGAGTTAAGAAGGAGCTTATGGACATCAGTGAAGACATAATAAAAGAGATTGCTGAGATAGACAGAGAGATTATGGAAGCTGAAAAGGAGAGAAAGGAGCTGAAAACAGAGCTGCTTGGTAAAATTGACAGGGCAGAGTCTGAGTTCAGGCAGCACCTTGAGGTGCTGAGAAGCGAAGTTATGAAGGAGGAGAAGGATACAGAGCTATTGAAAGAGCTTATCAATTCTCTGCAAGTTAGACTCTCAAGCATGAAAGCAGAGCTTGAAAGCAGTGAGAGAAGCCAAGAGGAGAAACACAAAAACCTTGTGTCTGAGATACTTTCTATCGCTGCTTTACTCTCAGAGCTTGAGAATAAGTTAAAGGAAAATGAGGAGATAAGTACTGCTGAGCTTTACTCTATTGAAAATAAAACAAAAGCGCTGAGCGAGGCAATAGATGCCTTAAGGGAAACAGAGCTTGGCCTAGCAAAGCAGATGAAAGAGAATATTGATAAGATTGATGCTAAGATTGAGGAAAATATAAGAAAACTAAGTGAGGAGCTGAAAAAAGAGGAAACAGATGTAGACGCTGTAAAAAAGATGCTGAACGATACAGAAGCGCAACTCTCTTCACTTAGGCAGACGCTTGGCGACAAGTATAAAGCACTCCAACAGAGCATAACTGCTTTCCAGAACCAACTTAAAAAGAATATAGACAAGTTAGAAAAGGAAAAACAACTGGACAGAAAAGACATTGATACATTGAGGGACAGCTTGGAGAATGTAAGGAAGGAGGTTGAAATAATAGAAAAGGGAGAGAGCGAGTTAAAGGAAACTATTTTGGGAAAAATAAAAGAGAGCAATGCTGAATTTGCGAACAAGTTATCAGAACTACAGCGCAAAATGGATGAAGACAAGGCCAGCTTGCTTGACGTCAAGAACCTTATATCTCAGCTGGAGAGCACGATTACAACATTAGAGGGAGATTTAAGTGGCACCAAGAAGGCATATTCCTCCATAAGCCAGGAGCTCTCCTCAATAAAAGAAAAGGCCGCTGAGCTGTCAAAGAGGATTGAGAGTGGCGAAACGGTTGAAACAGAGCGCATAGAATCGCTGAAGAAAAAGCTTGAAGAGCTGTCAAAGAAGATTAGAGATATGGAAGTTGAAGAGATAAAGGAAAGAGAGGAAATAAGGAAAAGCATTGAAGAGATAAAGGCGGAAACAAAAAACAAGTTTGAAAAGATTGAGGAGCAGATGCAAAGGAACGAGGATTCGGTAAAGCGTGTTTCTGAAATAATTTCATCCCTAAACAGCGATATGAGCAACATTGAAGAGCAGATAAAGGGAGAGACGGAGGAATTTAGAAAGCAGATTGAAAACAGGATGGAGGGCTTGAGAGCAAAGATAACTGAATTATCTGAGAAGATGAAAGAAGGAAAGAAGGTTGAGGAGGATGAGATCAACAACCTTAAGACAGCTGTAGAAGCAATTGCGAAAGATGTTGAGGACAAGGCAAAGATAAAAGATGTCAGTGATTTGAGGGTCAACATAAAAAAGCTTAGCGAAGAGCTGAACAGGAGCATAGAAAACCAGGAGAGGAGCATAAGAGATGCTAAAGAGCTAATAAATATGTTAAAAGAGGATATGAAAAGGGTCGCAAAGCAGATAGAAGGTAAAAAGGAGGAGTATGGAGATTTGATGTCAAAAATAGATGAAATAAACAGCCAAATATCAAAGCTCTCTGAAAAGCTGGAAAGCGGGCAGAGCATAGAAAACAGTGAACTCATTAGGTTAAGGGGAGATGTTAATGTCTTGAGTGATAAGGTTGATGAAAGAGCAAGAAAAAAGGAGATAAGTGAGGATGTTGTGAATATGGTGGTAAATCAATTTAAGAAGAATGTTGATATTTCTGAGATTATAAAGAAGTTGAAGGAAGAGGAATACAGTAGAGGCCAGATAAATGAGATATTAGAGAAAGCTAGGTTAAAGTGGATTTACGGCTGAGTTTTCCGTCTTTCATCTTATAGACAGTGTCGCCTTTTTTGATGTATTCTATGTCGTGAGTTACGATTAAGAATGTGACTCCCTTTTCCTTGTTTAACTTTCTCAGGTACTGGAATATCTCCCAGCCTTTTTTGGAGTCTAGATTTCCTGTTGGTTCATCTGCCAATATGATTTTTGGTTGGTTTATGAAAGCTCTAGCAAGGGCAACCCTCTGCCTCTCCCCTCCACTGAGTTGATTTGGCCTGTTCATTATCCTATGAGAAAGCCCAACCTCAACAAGCAAGTCTCTTGCTCTCTTAACATCCTCTTTACTGTATCCTTGCGGAACAAGAGGCACCAGCACGTTTTCAAGAGCATTCAGCGTAGGTATGAGGTTAAATGTTTGGAATATAAAACCTATGTGCTTTCTCCTAAACATAGACAACTGAAAGTCGTTGAATTCCTTAAGTTTCTTTCCATGTATTATTATCTCTCCCTTGCTCGGATGGCTCAAAGCGCCGAACATGTCTAAAAGTGTTGTTTTTCCGCTGCCGCTTGGCCCCACGATAAAAACAAAGTCACCTCTGCGAAGCTTCAAGGACACATTGTCCACTGCCTTTATTGTCTCAGTCCCTAATTTGTAGTATTTCGACACGTGTCTTGCCTCCAATACCACATCACTCAAATCTTATCGCCTCCACAGGGTCTAATTTGGAAACCCTCCAAGCAGGATAGAGGCCTCCTAAAATGCTCAATATAATTGAAAGCATAAATGCTGAAAAGATAAGAGAGGGTGTTGCAATTGGATGGAATGGGATGAAATCTGAAACATTTATGATGTAAACAGTGAGGTAACCTAAAAGAGCGCCCAGCGAACCTCCAGATAGACCTAAGACAAATGACTCATAAATTATTAATTTTGTAAGGTCGCCCCTTGTCCAGCCCAAAGCCCGCAGTATCCCAAACTCTTTGTACCTTTCAATAACGCTCATTAACATTGTGTTAAGTATCCCTATTGCACCAACTAGCACTGCTATGGATGAAATGAGCATAAAGAAGACATTTACTTGCTCTAACATTGACGAAAACTCTTCAGCCCACTCTGAGGATGTTTTTGCGTCCAGGTCACTGTATCTAAAGTTTATCTTCTTTGCTAGCTTTGAGGCCTGAGACGGGTCCCTTGTCTCAACTATGAACTCAGAAACTGTGTCTGAGGAAAAGCCCATTATCTTCTGGGCTTGTTCAAGAGTGGTAACAACCATGTTGTCAAGCATGTCAGAACCTGTTTCAAAAATGCCTACAACACGATATGTCTCGCCATTTATGTCTATCTTTGAACCCACATTCTTGTCGTAATCGTCGGCAAGCTTAGAACCTAAAACTACAACCCGGCCCTTATCACTCCCTTTTATAGACCTGCCCTTTATCAAGTACTCTGCGTCCAAACCTTTATTTGACAGCATCTCTTTTTTAACAGGGTCCATGCCAAGAACAGAAACCATTGCACCAGCAACGCCTGTTCCTTTTGGTTTCTCACCGTCTATGCTGGTGGCCAAAGCTTCTACAACAGGAACAACTGCCTTTACCTCTGAAAAATGCCAGAGCTTTTCCTCATAAGAGGCATCTAATTTGCCGATAAGCGTAGCGTCCTTTTCTGTTACAATGATCCCTTCTATCTTGGATGTGCTTTCTGTTATCCTGTGTCTTATGCCGTCTGATATGCCTATAAGACTTATAACCCCTGTTATAGCAATGGTAAGACCTAAGATAGCTAGGAATGTCCTTGATTTTTTCAGCAAAAGGTTTTTGAAGGCGAAGCGAAGCATGCTTCAAACCACCTTCTTCAGCTGCTCTTTGACCTTTATTCTCCTTCTCCAGAAGAGGTAAAGGCCTGCTAAGATTAGCAAGACGTAGACAAAGGTCAAGTCCATTGGTGCTGGATGGACATAGACGTCAAAGCACATCATGTCCTCATATGTGTTGCCTGCATTGTCTGTATAGCTTATAGATAGCGTCAGTTTCTGCTTCCCTGCCCTCTTAAATAATATGTCAAATACAGCTGTGCCTGTATCATCCACCTCAACGCTCCCTACATATGACTCAGTTATACCATCTATGAACGTGTTATTCACTATGCTTACTTTTACTGACCTGGCGTCGCTTGTGCCTATGTTCTCAAATTGGGTGCTCAGAGACAGCATCTGCCCTGTGTAAATACTGTCTACATCTGTAGATATGCCTGCTGCTTTTAGCTCTGGTTTTCCCCTTACAATAACACTTATTGCCTCAGAAGATGTGCCCTGGGGAGATTGCAATGTCACTGTAATTGGATAAACTCCTTCACTAAGTTCCCTGCTTGCTGAAACAGCTATGCTTACAAACTCTGAGCCGTGTGCCGGCAAGTCATCCACATAGATGCTATTATCCATTATTGCAAGAGAGCTTACTTGGCTCAGCGAAATCTTGATGTCCTTATAGCTTACTGCTCCTCGATTAAATATGGTGAAAGAGATGCTTCCGTCCTTGCCTGGCTCAACCAATGCAGAGACATTTGAAATGTCCATTTCAGAACCAGACGAAATAGGAAACATAAAGTCGTAGTTAAGGCTCTTGTTATTGTATGTTATTGTTATCCTAGCTGGAAATGCCCCTGTTGAAGAGTATGGGGTTATTCTCCCTTTGAATTGGATTTTTGATATGGAATCCGCGTCTATTATGTTCTTCTTTAAAGGCAGGCTCGGGTAAAATTCTACAACAGGTTGGCTACTGCCTGTGAAAATGAGATTTGCCTCTATATCTGAAGCAGGCATATGACCTGTGTTCTCAAGCTCCACAGTCATAACAAAGTCAGAGCCAACAGAAAGTTCCTCTGGTTGGAATGAGATGTTCTTTATTTCCAAGCGGGCTTGGCTTGAGATTTCCACAAAAACAAGGCGTTTTATGGTGTTTGTGAGGCCACTATCTTCATCTGTATATGTTAAGCTTATTGGAACGCGGTACACCCCTTGCTCTGCTTTTTCATCAACGCTGAAGGAAAAAAGCGCGTTAACGTGTGATGTAGATGAGATGTGTTCTATACTTACCTCGTCTTTGATTGGAATAAGCGGATAATCGAAATGAGCCCTAACGTGAATGTCCTTTAGTGATTTGCCTTCGCTTCTTTTGAATGTTATTTGAAGTAAGACGTTTTCATCCCCTATCTCAACAGGTGAAGGATAGGTTTGGCTTGTCATAACATAAAAACCCTGATTATCTGATGTCCAATTGCTAGCAAAAGCAAGGCTGCTCAAAAGCAACAGGGAAATCAAGGTAAATTTTATTTTCATAACATCACCCTCCGATACACTTAGAAATGTAATTTACAATCCTTTTCACTGCCTTATGGTTTTTAATTGAGTTCTCAAGTATCCTAAGCTTTGCTTTCTCTTCCTTGCTCTTCGCTTTTTTCTTGTATTCCTTCACCAAGGGCGTTATCTTTTCCCTAAATAAAGCGTCCTCCCATTCGTAATCCCTTTTTATCTTCTCAAGCGCTGCCTTCAATATGTTTTTCTCAAGGTAAATATAAGTCTTTCTCGAGCCTTTTTTCTTAAAAATTTTTAGAAACCAAAAGCGTCTTAATTCCTTCATTTTCAGAGATATAGATGAAAGGCTGTAACCGACCCTATCTGCAAGCTCTTCCATGCTTATCTCCTTTGGCTCTAACCACAACTCAGCAAAGATAATTGAAGACAATCTGTCAAAGCCCTTCCTTTCAAGGATTTTTTTAATATAGGACTTTAATTGCACCTCCATCTGCCTGCTTTGTGCTGAAACCATAAGAACACCGACTTTAATTACTTTAAAAATTATTAAAGTTACTAAAGTGATTATTTTATAAGCTTATAGATATATAAATTTTGTGATGGAAAGCTTTGAAGAGAAAAGAGTGGAACTTGTCAAAAGTTTGATTGACAGGGGTTATTTGAAGTCAAAAGCCCTAATAGACGCCTTCCTGCATGTAAGAAGAGAGGATTTTGTCGAAGAAAAAAACAAGGCACATGCATATGCAGACATGCCCATTCCTATAGGAAAGAGACAGACGGTATCACAACCATTAACGATTGCCTTTATGTTGGAATCACTTGCCATAAAGGACGGGGATAAAGTCTTAGAGATAGGCACTGGAACAGGTTATCAAGCTGCACTTATAGCGGAGATAAACAGGAGGGGAAAGATATATACTATAGAAAGAATAAGAGAGCTTTATGAGAAAGCAAGGCAGCTGTTAAGTAAATACAAAAATGTCAAGGTCATATACAAAGATGGCTCTGAAGGCCTTCCTGACTACGCGCCGTATGATAAAATAGTAGTAAGCTGTGCTTGGCCTAAAACTACCAAGCCGCTCTTAGAACAATTAAAGGAAGGGGGGAGGTTGGTGCTTCCCCTTGGCTCTGCCTACTTCAGCCAAAGGCTTGTTATGTATGAGAAGAGAAAAGGGAGCATCATTGAAAAGGATTTGAACTTTCCCTGTGTCTTTGTGCCTCTTAGAAAGGGCTGCGAGTAGTAAAACGTTTTTTCAGCAGATATAATAAAGGAATTGCCAGCAACAAAAAGAGATATTTGAGGTCAAAAGCAGCTGCTTTAATAACTCTTGCTGTCATCTTTGATTTTGAAAGAAAGTTAAATTTCTTCCTGAGCGTAATATTTCCATATTTACACTTAACAACCAAGCTGTGTGGGCCGTCTTCTAATTTTATTGTCTTTGCTCTCAGCCAAGGCCCATTGTCAAGGGAGTAATAACAGTTTAAGGAGGGATTCGTGAATTTTAACGTGCCTGTCTCAATTATGCCTGAAGCAGGTATCTCCACGATTTTTGTTATTAGCTGCACCTTGTTGTTTTCAGTCTCAGACATATTCCTGCTTGCTGTTTTTACGCTTTCTTGCTTTGGGTTATTTGCTTTGCTTTCAGTTACATTCTTCACTGTTATCGGATAAGAGACAGTTGTGTTAGCACTTGTGTTTTCTTTAGACACATTCACTGTATTGCTTTTTAGGGTTTTTCTCCAGAAAAAACTGCTGCCCCCAGAGCTACTGCTTCTTGTTTTTCTCTCGTTTCTTATATAAGAAATTAAATAGCAGCTGTTGTAAACGGTTTGGTTCTCAACTAAAATCCTGCCTTCCTTTTCTTTGCTTTCTATAGCCTTCCAGCTAAAGAAATTGCTGGGGCAACTGTTATTTACCGCTCTGCTACTGTAGATAACATAATCCTTCCAATCTCCTTTGGTGAAGGATATGCTTGTATTTTTTAATCTCAAGGGAAGAGAGATAAGAAAAACCCTGTTGGAAGTCCCAAAAAAGCCCTTTGAGGCTTTTGTTTCATTAATTGATATATTAACACTGCCGTTGAAAAAAGCCGTCAATTCTTTACTGCTGTTCTTGCCCATATTCACTTGTAAGGGTCTGGACAGAGATAGGGCAGCGTAGCTGAAGTTTAAGCTTATGTTTTCTAAAGAACAGTTTTCGCTGTTGTTTATCAGAAGGTGTTTTGAAAAGTTTGCCTGTTTTTTCTCCGTATCAATAAATGCATATCTGCTTTCGTTTTCCATACTTATTGAAAAGTTGGCTCTTCCTTTCAGCAAGCGTATGCCTATTGAGGCCCTGCTTCTGTTTGTAATGGAGTATATGCCCCTATAACTGTCAAGTATTGAGACATTTTT
Source organism: Microcaldota archaeon (assembly GCA_003660975.1). Lineage (GTDB taxonomy): Archaea > B1Sed10-29 > B1Sed10-29 > B1Sed10-29 > B47-G15 > B47-G15. Next base: position 211,504 of record QMVG01000001.1, on the reverse strand, counting down.
CAAAGCCAAGACGTCCGTACTCCATCCTTTCAGTTCCCTGTCATTATGGATAAAGTAGGTAAGAAGATAGGGCAGTTTTGAGATCAAGGTGATATTGTAAGTGATTTCACAGCTCCTGTTGCTGTAGCAAAAGCTGTGCTTTGTAATGTTGTACTTCAAAAATATGCTAAGAGGCCATGACTTTGTTTTGACCCTGAATGGTGCTTCTATAAATGCCGGTGCGCCCCTATAAGCGCTTGGTATGGAAAAGGTAAAGTTGTTTTTCTCAACAGTGCCGTTAATCACCTTTTCCCTGTTGCTCTGGTAATAACAGCTGTCGATGTTTAGGCACTCTATTTTTGTTACATTATCTATCTCGCTTATAATCGCTGTTTTTTCGCTGGCAAATGGGCTTTTTATGTTTAGCTTGTAAACTGTTGATGCATTCAGCTTTGCAGGTCGCGGATAATTGTGCAATTGGTAAACTGTTTTTGAGATATTGGCTGCAAAGAAATGTGCGGTAAAATTCCTTAGAAGAGAAACGTTCTTTGCTGTTTTGTTATCGTAGGTAAATGTGTGGGATATTGGAAAAGAACAGATTTGAGACAGATATTGCTTTCTTCCCGAGATCTTTAATTTGGCTGTGTTATTGGCTTTTAACTCAGCTATGTTGCTTTGGTTTGGATAAAGCCGGCAAGCAGTGATTGATGATATGTTGATATTCCATATTGTTTTATTGTATGGGTTGCTTATTTGCATGAGAAAGCTGTTGTTGCTCTCGTTGTTGTTTAGGTTAAAGAAGTAAAGCCTCTTTTCTATTTTTGGTTTTGCCTCGCCTTCTGCTTTCCCCAAGCGAGCAGTGTAATTGTAGTTTATATATTCTCTAGTATATGAAATCTCGTAAATAGATGAATAGCAGTCATTGTATTTAGAGTCAGATATTGACATGCTGCTCTGGTTTGAAGCTTTGATGTCACAGCTACTGCTGTTGCATATTGAAAGAGACATATAACCCTGATAGTTGTTGCTTCCTCTGAAGGCCTGCGTTTGCTTGTTGAATCCTATATAAACCCTATCATCAAGACAGGCACCCAGCCAGAGCTCTATTAGGGTCTTGCTCGTGTTTTTCGGAAGAGGCCAGGCATAGTTGATAAATGCTGTTGTGCCCCCATAATGGCCAAGGCTGCAACGTGTACCTATGTCCCCATCCACTGAACATGATGGACTTAGAACAAAACAGTGATTGACCCATTCTCTTCTGTATCCTGTTATGCTTGGCCTTCCAATAGCTTTTCTTACGGCGCCCTTCAAAGACCTGTTCTGCCTCGCTGCCTCTGCACCGAAGTAGAGAAAGTATTTGGATTGTTTGCCTGTCTTTCCATAACTGCTGTTGAAAACAATGAAAGCATCATCAATAAAGCCAGTAAAATTATATTGGACAGGATATGTGCCTGTCTTGTTCTGAAAAACGACAACAATGGATGACATTTTTGCCTTTCCTATGCCTCCGCACCTTTCATATATTTTGTCCAATTTCAAATGCATGACTGCAATGCTTGCATTGCTTTGATTGGCAACCAGCTCAATCCTGCAGTCCTGCCTGTAATTACATGGGCCAGAGCACCAGCTGAAAGCAAAAAGGGTGTTTGAAAACAGGAGAATTATAAAAATAAATATAAAGAGAAAAATAAGGTTGTGTTTGGCCATAATTTTCTTGTCTTGGGGTGAGCTTTAAAAATTTGTGCAACGCTTGGAAGTTAAAAGCAGTTATTTCTCCTTACTGGCTTTTTTCAGAGCCTTTAAGACCTTCTCTTTTGGGAGTATTAATATGCCTCCACCACGCAGAGCTATGAAATATGTGGATTCCCCTCCAACGCGCTTCACATATATTGGAACGCTTCCCAGCTTGGCGACGACTGCGATGCCTGTCTTTTTGTCTAACTTCCCTTTTATTGGCTTCACCGCTTCCTCTATTGGCTTTGCTTCAGGGATCTCCTCTAATTCCTTCCTCAGCATTGATTTAAAATAAGCTTCCTCTTCTCTTGCTCTTTCCAGCAGTAACTGTTCCTTTATTAACTCGTCTAGGTTCTCAACAGGCCTTCCACCGTGCTTTTCCCTAAATGCACTAGCGAGCTTTCTGAGATCTGGTTCTTTGCTTTCTTCCTTTTTTAATTTCTCAAAGCTCTCTTTTACAGGTCTGCTGCTGGTTTTCTTTGGCATTTAAACACCTATTCAAATGGCCTCCAATATGTCTTTTTCTTTCCCTTAACAAGAACACAGAGCCTGCCGTTAATCCTCTTCATAATGGGAAATCCCCTCTCGTCAAAGACCGCGTTCCTTCTTCTGAGAAATGTTTTGACTTCCTCTGCGTCCATCTTAGCAAGCTCTGACTCTTTTATTGGGAAAGGTTTTATTGCTTTTTTTACCTTCCTCTCTGTGAACAGCTCTGGGTTAAGCGTTACTAACAAACGAAGGTATCTTCTTGAAAGGCCTGTTTTCTTGTGCATCCTCTCAATTATATCTCCTTCTTCCTCCTTTGAAAAGCGCTCTGCCCCCTTTTGTAATGATTTCAAGATTTTCCAGGCCTCGTTAAAACGCTTTTCCTCTTGCATCCTCTTTATTTCCTCTGGGCTTGGCCTGGGTTGAGGTGGCTTTTTTTGAAGCTTTAATTCCTGAAAAGGCCTTTTAGCTTTCTTTAATGCTTCAACAGAGAGAGGGCCCAAGGCTTTTTTTCCTTCTATCAAATCTGCTTTTTTCCGTGCCCTTTCAAGCGCTTTTCTTCCTTTGCTTCCAAGAGCCATTTCAATCACTTATTTTTTGGTAGAAGATATTTAAAAATTTTTGCAATGTCAGACCGCCTACCACTCATCATTAAATCAGATTTAATTTTATCATCATCCACTTAGAATAAGGTCTTCGCTTTTTAAAAGGTTAGTTATATAAATGATATATACATCAATGTTATTGCTGATTTTCGGGCATCTCGCATAGCGGGGTAGGGCAGCCAGGAGTGCCCGTCGGGCTCATAACCCGAAGGTCGCTGGTTCAAATCCAGCCCCCGCTACTACAGAGCACCCCCTTAGTTCCAGTATTCCCAGACAATATTCTCAGCTAGTGTCTTAAACGGGATTTAAATTTCTTCCAATAAAGACAATGCTTTATCGAGGTTTGCTTTGAATGGAAATTTGGAGAAAAAGCCCGCAAACTCAAGGTAATAATCAAGAGCCTTTTCAAGTATGTTTACTTCCCTTTCTGAGAAATTGAGCTGGTGAATTTTTAGTCGTATCTCATCTCTCATTTTTTCATCAGAATAACAGAGATAGAGGTTCAGAATATCCCATGTGTATGTTTCTCTTGAAATTAGAGAGGCGAAATTGAAAAATAAAACAACTAAATCCAAATTTATGTCTGGAAAAGTAGGAAGGCTATATATCATAGGAGACCTTCCAAGGTAGAGGAAGTTTATTTGATATAGCTCAGAAACTTTCCTCGATTTTCTTCCCCCCACTCTGAGGTTGTGTTGTCTCAAAACAGCCCTTGCCCTCTTCCAAAACGGTTCTCCAACGGCATATCGCAAAATTAGGCCTCTTTCCAACAGTGGTTTTAATGTGTTTTCTCTTAATGGCTTCACTGTCCTATATATACCTGTTTTCTGGTAAAATGAGGGAAGCTCTTTTCTCAGCTGTTTTGCTATTTGGCTGGCTGTTCTTGGGATCGGAAAGCGCAGAAAATCTAAGACTATCTTTTCTGCCTCATATAGATTATAACTAACCATATAACTATCATATTTTATGGAAGTTAAAAAACCTTTTGGTGAGAGTTTCTTTTAACCACTGTGTTGAATAAAAATTGTAAAAATATTGCACATATGTTAATTGTTTAGATATTAATTATTTAGAGTATCTAGACATAAAACCTTTCTTTACTTTTTTCTCTTCCTTTCTTGGTTTCTGAACCTCTCTTTTTCCCACAATTACGATATCCCCTACTGATTTTACATTTTTATACAAAACAGTCTTTTCCTGTAGAAGCTTTTTTGCGTGCTCTGTCTGGACCATTCTAAGAGGCTCTGTAGTTATCCTTACAACAGAACCTTCTTCTAAATTTAAAATGATATCATGGACCTTCCCTATATATCGCCCACCGTCTGTATATATGTCAAGACCGTAGAGTTTTGATATCCTAATAGCCATCACTACACCTCATCTTTTGTAAATCAATATACCTTTAAATGCTTTTCGCTTCTATGAACAAAGCAAGAAAAGACATTATTAAGGCGGATGATACCAGAACGAATGCTAGGCGAATACTGGAACTGGCCCCTCCAACCCAGACATTCCAATCTAATATAAGCTAACAAACCTGTCCTGAACATCAAGGGAAAGCCTGACTTCTTCTTTTCTCTCCAAACGAAAATTTAGGTCTGGGTACTTTGAGAGCGTTTTCATGAGCTCCTCAACAGTTATCAAATCCCCCAACTGCATTTAAACACCTCCGCAAGACTTATTTAAATCAATCTGTTGACAGAACCTTCCTTGCTTGGTGCGTCAGGGAAAAGACATTGCCCCGCACACCCTTAACAGATTCAGCTATGACCAACGGATATAAATGAGCAATACGCGGCCGTAGCCTAAGTTCATCATATTTTCCCTGCAACCTGTGCATCATATGCCTTATCGTAGCGCTGTCTTCTCCTAATAACTCTGCTAACATCGGCGTGCTCATCTTCCCGTGTTTGAAGAGAGCCTCCACAATTCTCCTCTGCAAAGGCGAAAGTTCTTTTAAGAACGTGTTTCTATCTAAGACCTCTGCTTTTGCTTCTTGCACCAATGTTAAATACGTCTGGCTAACTTCCTCCTGCTTTCTCGTTACGTAAGTAAATTTCCTCTCTATAAGCTCTACATCTATCCTGTGTATGCCTCTTTCAATAGCATACTCAACAAATGAGCTGGCATTTTCCAAAATTTCTCTTGGTACGTACTTTGACTTATGGGCCAAATATTTTATTGCATCATCATCAAACAGGTAATTTTCTGAGTCTGCCAAAAAGCGAACCCTCTTCTTTATGAGCTCAACTGCTTCGCTGTCAGTCATTACACGCAGCGGCAAACTAAGTTTTAACCTGTCTATGAGATATTGAGGCAACCTCTTCTCAGATTCCATAGAGATGATTTCAGGCTTACCAGCAAATATTATAGAAAATTTGTTGCTGTTTTCAGACAAGCTGCGCAGGTAAGAAAAAGCAGCCTCATTCAAAGAATGTGCCTCATCAAAAACAAGAACAGTTCTTTTTTCAATACAGTTTCCGAGTTTTTCATAGTCTTTTATTCCTGGCTTTTTTCCAAGCAATCTAGAGAAAAAGCCTAAACTACAGTTTTTCAACAGTTCTTTGTAAATTTCATCTCTTGATACTGGTTCCTCAAAGTAGACTATGTTGTATTTCCACAATAGGTCGTGGCATATCTTTTTTAATATCATTGTTTTTCCGAAGCCATAATCCCCATACAAAACAGCATAATTCTGCCCCATTTCTATAAACATGTAAATCTTTTCCAATATGTCTTCAAAACCAGTAAAGAGTCTTACATCTGTGCTATGGATGAAAGGATCAGAACAGGCCCAACCCTGTTCCTTTCTCCAGCTCTCGATCTTGTCATTGATCTGCTTTTCGATACCCTCTGTTTTCATTACACGGCACCACACGCTTTTTTACACACTGATTACACGACAGACATATTTAGACAGCTAATGATTTTATTTCTTTCTTCATATAAATACCTTTTGATTTTTACACGCTTTTTTTGTGAAATACACGCTATTTTACACGGCAATACACGCCACATTACACGCTAAAATACACGAAAAAGAGAAAGATGGAAAAAGAATAAAGACAGTTTTCAGCAGTTTTCAACAGCCAGCACACGATACAGACGCAAAGGTCTCACAAATAGGAGCAAGGAAAAAATAGAATAAACACACACCCTTGCAGGAATCGAGAACCCTCACAAAACATTCCAAAAGCCCTGGCCCTCTCTTCTCGCAGATTTCTTCCACCTCTCACCCTATCCTTTAGCTCTCACTTTTCCCAAAAATTTTCAAAAATTTTCTCCTTGGAAACTCTCACACAAAAATTTCAGAATCATAGTTAAAATATTTTATATTTTAAATTTTATATCTCATACACTATTTTATACGTAATATCTTTTCAATTTTATCCTTTACAGTAGAAAGTTTTAAATATGTTTTTTGTGTACTATATAATATAGTTTACAGGTGGACCTATGTTAGAGGGGTTTTTCTTCAACAGAAAACCAGTGTATGCCCTAGCTTCTTTGGCAAAAAAGGACAGAATTTGGTATGCATCAATGCTGGCCAAAGAAATCGACTGCACGTACCCACACATAGTAAATATAGTCAATACCTTAGAGAATGCAGGCCTTGTAACAACAGAAGGGCAGGGAAGAATAAAGATAATAAGGCTAACAGCAAACGGTGAAGATCTGGCTCACGATTTTGAAAACATACTGCGCAGGATAGAGCGCATAGAAAAAGGAAAAGGGCAGAAAAAGTAGGTGGTGCATCAGATGTTTGAAATCAGGTGGATGGAACTGGCTGACTTGAACAAGCTCTCAAAGCTTTACAGGTCATCAAAACCGAGTACAGGTAGGGCTTTCTCTTCTTATCCTTTCACAGAGTGGATAGTAAACAACGAGAGGTTGCTCCTAGTTGCTGATTCAGGCACAAAGCTTCTTGGCTTTATTGTTGTCAGGCCAAAGGGAGAGGAGGCGAGCATAGACCTCTTTTGCTATGATAAGCGATCAAGGGCCAAAAACCTCAAAGACGCCTTGCTGGAGCACGCAGAGCGCTTTGCAGAAGCCAAACAGATGAGTATATTTTTGCCAAAAGGAGACAAGCTAATACCTTTCTTTAAGAAAAAAGGCTACAAGGTTTACGATGAGATAAAAGACCTTTACGGAAAAGGCAAAGATGCCTACCTTTTCATTAAAAAACTAGAGCGCTCAGCAAAAAAGCCGAAGAAAAAGGTGAAGAAACAAAAAGAAGAAGACGATTTGCTAAAGGAAAACCTCAAAAAATTAGATGCTTATCTTGATTTTTGACTCGTCAAAATCAAATCTCTTTTCATTTACTATCCTCTTCCACGCGTCTCCCATCCTCCGCAGGGCAGAAGCAAAATCCTTTATCACATAATACCTGGCATTTCTTCTCTCTATCATGCCCAGGGCTCTCAGGTGAACAAAAACCTTCTGCATTGTGGCTCTTGAAATGCCTCTCTCAACGCAGAGCTTGTTCAGGCCATGAGCATCAAGACCTCTCTCTTCAGAGCCAGCAGCTTTTATGAGCGATGCTGCTGCGAACCTATATTTGCCCTGTTTTGGATATATTGTTCTCAGCAATTCCTCTAAGTCCATAGACCCAGAAATCCTCTGGTGGTGAAATCTCATATTTGTACTATTAAGTAAAAGAACTATTTAAATGAAGCGAAACCCCACATTTTACGTGTCCTTATTTACACCAAATAGTAAAAGTATTTAAATACTCCGCTGATGTGGGGGCTCAAGCAGTAAAAAATAGCGAAAAAAACACCTTTTGAACAAAAAAGCAGCAAAAAACATTGTTTCGCCGAATTTTTACTAATTAGTATATGAAAGACCTTAACCTCTGCCAGTGGCTGTATATCATCAGAGCAATTAGGGCAAGAACAAAAAACATGAGAAAGAGGTGGTAAAAGAGGCCTGTAACAGAGGAGACACCTGTGCTTCTCTCCAAAAGCGAAGGGGGGTTTAAGGTGATAACCCCCATAAATTTCTTATTCTCATCTGATATTACAACATCTGTCTTTTTCACAATGTTAAAAGCGCTTGCTTTTATGACTTTCATATCTCCTTGATCAATGATTCTCACATATACTTTTCCGCCAGAGGCATTAAAAGCAAGTGTGCTCTCTTTTAAGGCAGGAACTCTTTTGCTGACATTCTCAACACCAACCACTATATTTGCTTTATTATCTACGACGCTTGAAACAGCCAGACCTTGGCTCGTAGGAGATAGCATAAAAAAGACCGCACTAACAAAGAAAAAGAGCAGCACTGCTAGAAAGACTGGCCTTATAACAGAGTGCTTTCCTCTGCTTTTAATTTCATTCTCACTGGGTTTTTTTCTTCTTTTCACAAACTGCTTGTAATGTCTTTCCCCCTTGCTGTCTATTTCAATTACTAGAGGACCAAGATAGCCACAATCTTTGCAGTAAAAGAGCTCTGGAAGGCCCAGACCGAGGAATGTTTGAGAAGCAGATGAGATGCTAGCGTAATCAATATTCCTGGAGCCACAGCGCGGGCAGAGGAACACTTTTTTCACAGCAATCTCAACTCCGTTTTAGCTGAAACAGTTTCCTTTACCTTATCGTATCTGTCATCCTCGTGCTCAAAAGCAGCAACCATTATCTCTCCAAAGCCCTCTTCTGCAGTGGGTCTCGCAAAGACATTTAGAGGCACGTGTTTTTCCATACCTGGCTTTATATATCCTATTCTTCTTCTCTCTTCCCTTATGAGCCCCCCTCTGTCAAAAGACAGTTGTTGCGAGAGCTTTGCTTTTAGAGAGACAAGGGCTGAAAGCTCCCCAGCGTTCTTTATACAAATATCCAAAATCGCAGGCTGCCTTTGCTTTATTATTATCCTTATTGGTTTCAATCTCAACTTTAGCTTCAGCATCAATAGAGTAAAGACATTTAGATAAAAAAAGCTACCGATTGCAGCATCCGAAACTACATTGTATACATTAAATTAATTATTTTATAAAATATCTATTTAAAAGAATACTTTATAAACATATTATTAAATAAAGTACATTAGATTAGATATATTATTAAAGATAAATCGTTGTTTATATTTCTCAGAAATCTCTCACGACAGAAAAAATTAATTCAGAAAAAACAGGGGCAAAAAGAAAACAGGAGCAGAGGCCGCTAAGTTCTTATTTTCTGCTTTTAGCGTAAAAAATAGCCTCTGCAATATCTTTTAAAGCGTACCTGCAAATATCCTGCTTTTTCTTTAGGGTAGGTATTATCGAGTTCGGCAGCGCTATGGAAAGAAAGTCAGCAGAAGCTTGCTTTAGGGATTCGTAAATTTTTTGCGCTTCCTCTAAACGGCCTTCAGACAACAACACTATGACTCGTCTTTTCACCTCTCCAACAGCATCTCCAAAACCCATCAAGACGTACTTTGCAGGCAAACCTATCTTCACTCTTTTCTTTTCAAGTATTGATTTAAGTATTAAATACTCTGCATATTCCTGATAAACAATGCCAAGCGCTGCCTCTTTTTGGCATGGATATTTCGACAATATCCTCTCTATTTGCTTAATGTGTGATCTAATCCTCCTCTCCTTCTCGCTCTTCTTTCCTATATGTAGCTCATTTATCGCTTCTCTGCAGAGGGCAAGCGCTTTCCTCTGAATTTTCAGGGCTTTCTCTCTCGCCTCATACTCCTTTTCCAGAGCTCTTGCCAATCTCTTTATCACTTTCTTTCACCTATGAGCCACCAGGTAATCCCAAACATTACTGCCGTATATGCAAAAGCAACAGCGGTTGGGTATGGGAGCAAGACAAAGGCCAAGGCGAAGACTGCGTTAATCCAAAGCCAATGCCACAACATATGTCTTTTTGCTCTTCTCCTCATAGCAACACCCTTATTATACTGTTTTTTTCCAATTTATTTATGTCATTTAATCTGCTGTGTGAAACAGTGAGGAAGGCAATAAAAAAGAAAGGATTTTCTGAAACAGAAATACAGCGAAAGATGATCCCAGTTCTTTTGGAAGGCAAACACGCTCTTGGGATAGCAGCAACAGGCACTGGAAAAACAGAAGCAGCGCTATTGCCCGTGCTTCACAAGCTTTTGGAAAAAGAAAGAGAAAACAGTGTTGAAGCTTTGTATATAACGCCTTTGAGGGCACTGAACAGGGACATATTGTCAAGACTAACATGGTGGGCAGAAGAAACAGGCATTTCAGTTGCTGTCAGGCATGGGGACACACCTGCTTCTGGCAGGAGCAAGCAATTGAAACAGCCACCACGCTTGCTTATAACAACACCTGAATCACTTAATGCCATGCTCTGCGCTCCGAAGATGTCTAAAAAATTGACAGGCGTAAAATATGTTATTATAGATGAGATTCACGAGCTTGCGGAAAGCAAAAGAGGAGTTCAGTTAGCATTGGAACTGGAAAGGCTGAGCAGAAAAGCAGGCGAGTTTCAAAGGATTGCTCTCAGTGCAACTGTGGGCGACCCTGAATACATAGCAAAGTTCATATGCCCTGGTAGACACTGCGAGATTTGCAAGGCAGAGGAAAGCAGACAAATGAAGATTGATGTAGAACTGCCACAGCCTGTTAGACAGGACTTTGTTGATGCAGAGAGGATAAATACAAAAGCAACAGTCGTTGCAAAGTTGAGAAGATTAAGAGAAATTATGGAAAAACATAGGGCTGTGCTTATTTTTGTTAATACGCGCTCGACAGCTGAAATGTTGTCATCACGCTTGGCAAGCTATGTAAGCAGGGATTCTGTTGATGTTCATCACTCCTCGCTTTCAAAAGATGTTAGGGTTATTACAGAAAAGCGCTTCAAACAAGGAGAGATAAAAGCGCTTATATCAACAAGCAGTTTAGAACTAGGCATAGACATTGGCAGAATAGATGTCGTTGTTCAATATGGCAGCCCAAGACAGGTTAAGAGGGCAATACAGAGAATAGGAAGAAGCGGACATAGCATAGATAGGACAAGCAAAGGCATAATACTATCAACAGACATTGAAGACTATGTTGAGTCACGCCTTATAGCAGAGATGGCGAAGCAAGGCAGGATAGAAAAAACATTAAGATGGGGATCAGCATTAGATGTTCTTGCACACGAGATGGTTGGTCTTTCTCTTGAGGAATCTCCAGTTGATATAATGGAAGCATTTCAACTGGTGAAAAGATTGCCAGTATACGAAAACTTGGATTATGACAGTTTCATATCAGTTCTTAAACAGCTGGAAAAGGAAAGACTAATATGGCTTGATGAAAAGCATTTTGGAAAAAGGAGGGCAGCCAGATTGTATTATTACACTAATTTGTCAACGATAGCAGACGAACAAAAATTTTTCGTGAAGGACGTAAACACAAACAAAACAATTTCAACGCTTGACGAGGGCTTTGTTGCTTCAGAGCTTGAGAGAAATGCAGTTTTCATTTCAAAGGGACAGGCTTGGAGAGTTTTAGATATAACAGAAAAAGAGGTTCTGGTTGAACAGAAGACAGACCTCTCAGCATCTATACCTGCTTGGGAGGGAGAACAGATACCTGTCTCATTTGAGCTTGCAAGGGCCTTTGGAAAAGCGCTGAGGGAGGGAAAATTCGCAGAGGAAAACAAAAGCCTAGCTGCCTTCTTAAAAAAACAGGAGAAGGAACACAAGATAGATGAAAACGAGATTTCAATAGAGTCTGAAAAGAACTATGTTATTCTTTCAGCCTTCTTTGGAAGCAAGGTAAACGAGACATTGGGAAAGTACTTGGCCACTCTAATCACCGCTTATCTTGGCCAAAGCGTGCGTATGAAATCAGACCCATACAGGATAGTTTTTGAATTTCCCGATGAGGCAAGACCAGAGCTAGTGAAAAAGTTTCTTGAAGAAAAGGCAGCGTTGCGCTCAGTGCTTATGCAAGGCACTATCAGGAGCTCTCTTTTCAAGAGCAAATTCATTCACGTTGCAAAGCGCTTTGGTTTGCTTAGAAAGGAGGTGTCTTACAAGAGGGTGGGAATTGCCAAAATCATAGACGCCGTTATTGACTCTCCTATAGTTGAGGAGACGTTTAATGAAATAGCAACAGAGAAGTTTGATATAGACAGAACGGAGGACGTGTTGAATGACATAGCAAAAGGCAGGATAAAAATAAGGCCATATAAAGGAAAGGCATCTCCATTTGCCAGGAATGCCTTTGAGAAAATAATGCATCTCTCAGAACTCATGAACCCACAAGTGCCAGAAGCACAGCTTGTTAATTTGCTTATGAAAAGGGTAAATAACAAAGTAGTGAAACTATACTGCACATACTGCGGCAAAATCTTTTACAGGAGGATATCGGAGCTGCCAGATGAGGTCAAATGTCCAAGCTGCGCTTCAACAATGGTAGCACTCGTGAAAAAAGATGACGCATCAATACTAATGAAATTGAGGCAGAAAAAAGCACTTAACAGAGAGGAAAGCAAATTTTTGAAAGCCCTCATGGAGACAGCAAATATTATAAACGCGTACGGGAAGAGGGCAGTGCAAGCACTTTCAGCAAGAGGCATAGGACCAAAATCAGCCAAGCGCATACTCGGGAACCTACACAGGGACGACTACAGTTTCTTTAAGAACATCTTGGAAGAGCAGAGGAATTTTTTCAAGACGAAGCAGTACTGGAAGCAGGCTAAACCTTAACTTTGTTCTTCCACATCTTCATTTCCTCCTTAAACTTCTCCTTCAGCTTTGCATCCTTTTCGTTCTCAATTAATTTTTTTAATTCTTTTAAAGCTTTTTTTCTCATTTTTACAGCTGTCTTTTTGTCATACTCGAGGAAAATACTTGACAATAGCAATACAGTTGAGGTGGTTAGAGCATGCTCATTTTTCCCTATATGGGCAGTGTCGAGAAGCACAAGCTTTTTGCTGTCCAGGCGCAGACCGTAATTACTTAAATGGGCATCAGCTAAAAGACCGTGTTTGGCTAGTTCGTAATTTATTTTGACTATCTCAGGAACCAGCTTCTCAAGGGTTTTAACATCTATTTTCTCTCTACCATCTCTTATCCAGTTCCCGTTTACCTCTTTAAACCTCTCTGCTATCAGCGGTTTTACCCTCTCAAAAACATGAACTTCTCTTGGAGCTATAAATATCTTGGCCCCTCGCCTCTTGCTTTCTTTTGGCAGTATGATCTGGGTCATATATCTCCTGGCTACTCTATCCCCCAATATCTTTTCATATTCCTTATGTGCCTTTATTTCCTGCTTTGCAAATTCACTGGCTTTCTTGAAAACATCATCTGAAAAGAATTCAATTTTTGGAGACTTTTCAATGCCCAAGTCCCTTATTTTTACAACAATTGCATCACCGTGATACAATTCCTTAACACGCTTAACGATAAAAACGCTGCCCCTACCTATTGGTTCTTTTCTAATCTTGCCGCCTGTTATCGCTTCAACAAAGTTCCTTATCCTTTTCAGCTCCTTTTCCTTTTGTCTCTCCTTCCTCTTTACTTCAAAGTACTCTTTTGACATTTTCTTTATTGGGATTTCAACATATTCATCCAAATGCTTCTGGGGAAAGATTTTGTCCATTTCCTCCCTTAGTCTGAAATACTGTTTGGCCTTCCCTCTTTCTTTCAACTTTTTCAATTCCTCAACATAGCTCCTCTTAACGCGCTTCCTAATGTTTTTCATTCTTCACACCAATGAGCTTTAACGTCCTAAGATATTCTTGCCTCAACCACCTTTTCTTTTTCTCGTTCTTTTCTTCTTTTATCATTTTTTCAACCTCATTAAACACATCTCTCCTTATTCTCAAGTATTGTTCTTCAGAGTAGTGGCTTTTTATATCGTGAAGGAGCTGCCTCAATGCGTTTGAGAAGGCCTTCTGCTCATGTACTGTATGCAAGGTGTCAAGATACACCACTCTTCCATCCTTTTTTCGTATACCAAAGTTCAGGAGATTTGCATCTATTGAAAAACCTTTTTCTGCCATCTTTCGCAAGTCCCTAACCATTTTTGGTGCAAGCTTTTTCAGTTCCCTATATTTTGGAAATTCCACACCTTTAAAATAAATGATGTCGTGTTTTCTTTCAAATATCATCTTCGTGAGAGGCTCCACTCTCTCAAAGACGTACACTTCTCTAGGCCCCATCAAAGCCTTTCTGCCCCCGCTTTTGGACTCTTTTGGCAACATCATCTGAACACCATAAAGCCGTGGCACAATCTCGCCAAAATTATTTTCCAAGGCCTTGTGAGACTTAGCAGCCTCTTTTGCTTCTTCAACAACCTCAGTAAATGGCATCTTCTTTCTCCAATTTATTTCTCTTTTGTCTTCCTTTACCTTAACCACGACCCCTTTGCCTCCATACAACCCCATAACAGAAAAGACACGATAATTAGCTCCCTCACCCAGTGGTTTCCTTCTAATCTTGCCCTTCATCACTGCCTGGGCTATCAATCTTTTAAAAATTAGCTCTCTTTCCTTTTCCTCAATTTTTCTTTTTTGTTTAAGGTAACTCTCAGCCCTCTTTATAGGGATCTTGGTGTATTCATCCAGGTGTTTTTGCCCTGGGAGAAGAGCATCAAACTCTGTCCTCAGTGCCTTATACCTGCTTCTGTCTCCTTCTATTTTGGCGCGCTCCATCCTCTTTAACAACGAGTTCTTCTTCATTGCCACCACATATCTATTATATTGCAAATATTTTAAATCTTTCTACAACGCTTTTTAAGAAGCTAATATAAAAAAGACTTATGTTCGCAATTGTCTTTTCCCTTCAGGACAGGGCCAGCATGAACATGTTTGAGAGATTCCTGGAAAAGGGATTTAAAGAAACAAGCATAGAGTGGCAGAGAATGCCAATATACAAAAAAGGAGAAGTAATCCTCGTGCGCATAAGAGAAGACATTATTTTCGCCAACAATAGTTTGGATGAACTCGGAGCAGAACACCTTATTTTTGCTTCAAGGCATAAAGCAGAATCAGGCATAGCAACGCTCACAGTGCACCACACTGGTGTGTTCGGAGAAGCAGACGAAAGATATGGCGGCAGGTCAAGAGAACTCTGTTTCACAGAACCTGATGTGACAAGGAGAATATATTTGGAAATGCTAAACAATTATCCCGAAGGATACCGTGTTTCTTTGGAAGTAACACACCACGGACCCACATCCATCAAGACACCTCTAACCTTTGTTGAACTGGGAAGCACAATGGAACAATGGCTGGATAAGGAAGCAGCTGACTTTCTCGTAAGCTGCATACTGAAAGGCTTGAAAAGAAATGACAAAGCAGAGCACGTCATAGGCATAGGTGGAAACCACTATGCTTCTGTTTTTTCAGAGCTTGAGAAGGAGAAGGCATTTGGCCACATCTGCCCGAAATATAGTCAGGACTTCCTTGACAGAAGAAACCTAGAGCAAATGTTCAAAAAGTCAACAGCAAAAAAAGCTTTTATTGACAGCAAGGGAACAAAGAAGAAAGCAGATGTTAAGAGAATGATTGAGGCACTTGGCTATGATTACGAGCTTATCTGAAAAGTTGTTCCCTGACAAGCTCATTCGCTTTCTTCAAAAACTGCTCCTTCTTCTCTGGCCTTATGCTTGCTCCAGCAGCAATATTGTGCCCTCCTCCAGTCCCACCAACAGATTCAGCTGCCTCTCTCATCACCTTTCCAAGGTCCAAACCTTTTCTTACAAGCTCCCAGTTGGCTCTTGAAGAAATCTTCATGACCCCTTCATTATCAACAGAAATACCTATTACTGGCTTGTCTCTTCTCACGACACTTGCACCATACAGCATGCCAGATATGACCCCTATCAATGTGTCTTTTATCACATAGCTTGCATCTATGACATATATGTATTTCATTTCCTTAACACCGTGCTTTTGCACCCACTCAATACCATCTCTTAACATTTTCCTATGTCTCTGCAACAGATTGCTTGCTTTCCTATATGCTTCGCCCCTGTCTCCCATACAGATTTCAACACCAAGCATGGCCTTATCATGCCTGCCACAGGCATTTAGTAAAGTGGCGAATTCCTTGGCGTCTCTTAGCTCTGTTCTCTCTTTTTCTTTTACCAACTCATAGACCTCTCCAACAAGTGTTTTTAAAACAGCGTCAGGAACTCCGTTTTTCCTCCCATAAACATATAGGGCAGATATAAACCTTCTCTTTTCATCATCACTCAAATCAACATAGTGCAACCACTTATTGTCTCTGTAAAGAGGTATTCCCAGTGATTTTATGAAGCGCTTACAGGCCTCGTCATCAGCAGTAAGACCAGGAAGGAAAGGGTCACTGCTATATGAAAGAAATTTGACAAGGGGTCTTGATTGCCTGCCGAAAAGGCGTATATCTATTTTGCTCTCTATCTCGGAAACACTTTCACCATCAGCCAGTATCTCTCTGTTCAAAGACAGCAATCTGCCTTTTGAATCCTGCATGTCCCCCACAGCCCCAACAATAGCTATTTTTGACAGGTCCTTGTTTCTCTCATCTACCTCTCTTGCCACAAAATATGTCATGCCTGCTCCGGAAACGTCATTGCTGCCATCATAACCAAACAAGTGTGGATTGAAAACAATAAAGTTGCTTTGCCTCTTTTCCGGCTTGTGGTGGTCTATTACACATATATTTTTATCTGGAAGCAGCTCTTCTAGATCAGAGATTGTCCCAGAGCCTATATCAACAAAAATAAGGTCTCCTTCAAGCTTCTTCAAGCGTTTTAGCCTTTCTTCATCCAATTGCTTTGTTGTCACTATGTCAAAGCGCTTTTTCATTCTCTTCAGCATCTGGCCAGCTATTGCAGAAGCAGTTATGCCATCAGCATCATAGTGCCCTATCACTGTAAATCTATTTCCAGCTTTAACAAAGCTAGCAGCTTCTTCAAGGCCTTTAAAATCTACCATCTTGTAATTGTGAAAAAAGAAGATTAAAAAAATAGAGGAAAGGGCTCAGAGGTCTGTCGCCCTTACGGTTTTTCTTCCATTTGCTTTGGCCCTTGCAATTGCTTTGTTAACAAGCTCTTCAACAGACTTGCTCAAAGCATCAGGAAAATCACCGGCCATATTCGCACCGTGTTTTTTGACCAATTCCCTAACTTTACTCTGTACTACTAACATATCAGTCATAAAATCACCGAGATTTTTATCAACAATGGCATTTTTATTACTTTTGCTGTAAAGTCGCCGTAAGTTATATCTGGTTGTTTTTTTGCCTGTTTCATACCTCTAATACACTTAAGTACCTCTCCCCTCTATCAGGAAATACTGTAATAACTTTTTGATACTTTCTCTTCAGCTGCATGGCTGCTAAGAAATTTGCCCCAGAACTTATGCCAACCAATAAACCATATGCCTTGGCCAATTTCCTGCTTGCGTTAATGGCATCCCTGCTTTTTATTGTGATCACTTCATCAATCAAAGCAATGTTTTCCTTAACTAATTTTGGAATAAAGCCCTCGCCTATCCCCTGTATTTTATGAAGCCCAGAGCCCTTTCCTGACAGAACTGCAGATTCTTCTGGTTCTACAGCAATTATTTTGACATCTGGATTTACCTTCTTCAAAGCTTTTGCTACACCTATCAACGTTCCACCAGTTCCAACACCTGCAACAAACGCATCAACCTTGGCCTTGGTCTCATTAACTATCTCTTTTCCAATGCCAAATTCATGTGCTCTAACGTTGTCTGGGTTCTCGAATTGCCTGGGCAGCCAAACCTCTTTCTTTCTTTTGACTATCTTTTCATATCTTCTGACCGCTCCAGCCATGTCTTCTTCCCCCGGCGTTAAGATAATTTCCGCACCAAACAGCCTCATCATCTTCCTTCTCTCAATGCTCATTGACTCTGGCATTACTGCCGTAAACCTATATCCTTTGACACTGGAAACCATCGCAAAGGCAATCCCCGTATTACCGCTCGTAGCTTCAATTATCTCCATTCCTGGTTTTAGCTCCTTTCTTTCCTCTGCCTTCCTTACCATATACCATGCCATTCTATCCTTTATGCTTCCTGTGGGATTTACTGTTTCCAATTTTGCCAGTATCCCATTTACACTAATTAAAGGCGTTTTACCAATTAAGCTTTCAACTGCACCGGTAGTCACCTTTTGTTTGCTTTATCCTCACTTTTTTCACCTCCTGGCTTTTGCGTTTTATTTCAAAGAGAGTTACAAAACATAGGAATGTAAAACATTGGCATCAATTAAGCTAGCAATAAAGCCAACAACAAGAAAGCCGCCCAAGTAGAGAAACATTTTTCCCATTTGCAATAGGTGTTGGCGTCATCATATTAGACTTTGCTTCTTTTTGCGCTTATAAATTTTCCGACACCGGCAATGTTTTTTCTCAACCCACACCACAATATAAAATTAGCTGCAAATCTACTTTTTATATAAGTTTTGATTTCACATAACTATGCATTCTCACATAAATATCCTCCACAGTTTTAGGTTGAAGGAGGAATTGCAGGAGATATACATACACAGGGCAATAAAGCAATTTGGTCTGAGTTTGATAGGTATTTTTATCCCAATATACCTTTTGGACATAGGCTTTGCAATTCCAGATGTGCTAACCTTTTTGTTAATCGTCTATTTTTCAATGCTAGTATTTAACCCAATAGCTGCTGTAATTGGCTATTACATAGGGGAAAAGCACAATATATTGCTTTCAATACTCTTGCAAGTGCTTTTTCTGTCTTTGACCTTTTCACTTGAGTACATCAACATCCCTTTTGTTGTGCTTGCTGTTATATTGGGACTAGCCCAATCTCTCTATTGGGTGCCTCTAAACATAAATTTTGCCATATATGGGCACAAGGAAAAGAGAGGCGTTGAAATAGGATATTTAGTGGCCATACCTCAGTTATTTAGCATAGCTGCTCCTTCTATAGCAGCAGCTGTGATTGTCTATTTTGGTTATCCTACCCTGTTATCTGCTGCGATTTTAATAGTTTTGGCCTCAGCCATGCCTCTGTTTCTCACGAGAGACACGAGAGTTCCTATTAAGCACAAACTTAAAAGCCTGCTCAGCTCGGATGAAAGCCATTACTACTCTCTTTTCATAGTCCAGGGCGCAAACAACATAGCCCTAATGCTTTGGCCTGTTTTCATATACCTTAATAGGCCCGATTACTTTTTTGTAGGTTTCACCTCAACAATATTGGGCCTTGGCTATGCATTCTTGTTTATAATTCTCGGTCGCTTGAGAGACAGGTTTGGGGGAAGGACATTTGTGAAAATAGGCAGCATCGGCAGTTTTACTATGTGGCTTATGGCAACTGTGGCTTCTGACACCACAGTGTTTTCACTTATCTCCTTTCTTCTGGGTGCCTTCACCGTTATGATTAACTTGCCTATTTTTGCCGCGGTTTGCAACCAATCAAACAAAGAAAACGCAGCCTCAAATATCGTGGTAAGGGACAATGGCCTTTCAACAGGGAGAATCATTATTTTGCTTCTGGCATTGGCCATACCTCTTCATGTGATGTTTCAGACGCTTTTTATGATAGTGGCCCTCTTCAACCTCTACTTGCTGATAAAAGCTTAAAAATATCACTCCACACTATTTAATAAACCCATAGTTGATTCTATGCAGGAAGAAATGAGCAATGAGGATTATTTACGGTGGCTTGAGGAGAGAATAGAGAAATTGAAAAAGAAAATAGAAGAATATTATGGCAAGATACGCCTCTATGAAGCGGTCGTTGACAGATATAGGGAATATATAGAGGAAAATGAAGCCCAAACAATACAGGACTTGAAAAAAAGAGTAAGCCCAGATTCTGAAAAATTGAAAGAGCTATTAGACGAGATAAGCTCATCTATACCTTCATACGATCCTGAAAGGGATTTGGAAAAGGCCTGCTCCCTGCTTTATGACAGCATATCTGAAAGAATTATGAGCGTTCCTTCAATAGATGTTAACTTTTGGATGGACAAGGACGAGATGCTTGAGAAAGGCTTCGCAGATTACGAGGACAAAGCAATCCTGCTTTGCTCTGCTTTCAGAGGGCTTGGTGCAGATGCCAGGGTTTTGATATGCTCCATGGAGGACGGCTCTGACAGGCCTCTTGTGCTTTTGGCGCTACCAAGCAAATACGTGCTTTTGGACCCAAATAGGAAGCATGACTTCCATCAGTACACAGGCGCAAGGCAAGAGATACTTTCAAGGTATGAGCACGAAGGAAAGAAGATTTCAAAAGTAGTCTATGAGTTTAATGACATAGAATACAAGGAAGATTAATAAAGTTTATAAATTTAAAAAATCCTAAAGTATTTATGGAGGACTTATTAGACAATTTCGAGCTTCTCTTCAAAGCAAGGGGCATGAGCGCCTTGCACGGCAGGGTTTTCGGCACATTGCTCATTTCTGATAAGGCGCTCTCTCAAGAAGAGATTGCTGAAAAAACAGGATATAGCATCCCAGCCATCTCAATTGCTTTGGATGAATTGAGCAGGTTGAGGCTAATAAGAAAAGAGAGAAAAAGCGGAGATAGGAAATATTATTACTCAACAGATGCAAAGCTCAGCCAAATCTTTTACAGTTTCCTTGAAAGCATACATGATGAACATGTTGTCCCATTTCTTAGGGCTTTGAGGTCCAAAAAGCAAAAGAACAAAAATGTAGGGAAGTTTATAGAGAGCTTGGAGGACCTGAGACAATACCTTGAGAGCTTGTTAGAGGTGAGTCTATGATTAAAGTGGACAGAGAAAAGTGTATATACTGTGGCGGTTGCGTTTCCGTATGTCCTGTGAACGCACTAACTTTACTGGAAACACGGATAGACTGTGATGCTAAAAAATGCATAAATTGCGGCATATGTGAGAGATTCTGCCCTGTTGGGGCAATAAAAGTGATAAAAGGTGGTGAAAATGCAGATTCCTGAGCAGGTTGATGTTGTTGTCGTAGGAGCAGGCCCTGGAGGCAGCAGAGCTGCTAGGGAAGCCGCTTCTTTGGGACTTAAGACAGTGGTGTTTGAAAAAAGACAGGAGGTTGGAGCTCCTGTTAGATGTGGAGAAGGTCTTGGAGAAGCTTGGATGAGAATAAATGACATAAAATTAGACAGGTCATGGGCCAAACAGGAGATGCACGGTGCAGTTGTTTACTCCCCTTCTGGAAAGAAGATTGTTATACCAACAGAAAACAAGGGGTGGATAATAGACAGGAAGGTCTTTGACAAGCAAATGGCAATAGATGCTGGCAGGGCAGGAGCGCGGATATTTGTCAAAAGCACCGTCTATGAAGTAATAAAAGAAGGAGACATCGTTAAAGGTGTTAGGGTGAGGACGCCTTATGGCTCATTTGATGTTGAGGCAAAGGTGGTAATAGCAGCAGATGGCGTTGAATCCCAGACAGCTAGGTCTGCTGGTATAAATACAGTAAACAATGCTCATGAAGTGGATTCTGGCTTCCAGTACGAGATGGTCAATATAAAATTTGAGCATCCAGATATGATACACCTTTACTTCGGAAACGAGATAGCTCCAAGAGGCTATGTTTGGATATTCCCAAAAGGGGACGACATAGCAAACGTTGGCATAGGTATCATAGGGCAGCATGAAAAGACAGCTAAGGAGTTTTTAGATGCTTTCATAGAGGGGCATCCAGAGATGTTCGGAGAAGCAGCGATAGTAGAGATGAATGGGGGCTGCATTCCTGTGGGAGCTCCTTTAAGCAAACCATATATGTCTGGCTTAATGGTTATCGGAGACGCAGCGCACATGGTAAATCCAATACACGGCGGTGGCATGGGAACAAGCATGGAAGCAGGCATAATAGCAGCGAGAACAGCGAAAAAAGCAATAGACGCAGGAGATGTGTCAGAGAAATTTTTAAAGCAGTTTTACGATGAGTGGATGGAAAAAAGGGGAAAGCAACTTTTGCAGGTACTTAAAGTCAGGCGCTTTTTTGAAAAGCTCTCAGACAGCGATTTAGAGAAACTGGCAGATATGGTAACTCCAGAATTATTACTTGACATAGCAGACGGCAGGAAGGCAAAAACCTTCATTAAAATCATATCAAAAGCCCCAAAGATAGCTATGCTTGCAGCAAAGGAGTTGTTATAAGGTGATAGATTGAGATATACTCTAATCGTTGCCAGCTTTATTCTATTTTTTTACTTCCTATTTTCCTCCTCACTGCTCTACATTCCAGAAGCAACCTTGAGAAACTTCGGCTTTTCAATTGAAAACCCTCTTTCAATACTGACATATACGTTTGTGCATGTTGGCCCATCCCACCTAATTGCCAACCTCATTCTCTTAATAGCTGTTGGAGTCATAGCTGAGAAAAAGCTAAGTTTCAGCGACTATTTATCTATCTACATCTTGTCTGGAGCTACAGCAGCAATCACATTTGCATTATTGAATCCAAACACCATCTTGGTTGGCGCTTCTGCCTCTATTGCTGGGCTGCTGATGGCTGCCTTCATAGTGGACGCTAAAAAGGCGTTTTTCTACACAGCAGCAGCTTTGATTCTCTCCTCTTTTGTAGCTATTCCCTTACTTTCCATGATGGTGGACCTTTACAGGGGAAGCTTGGCTTCAGAGGAATTCCTAAGCTCAAGGATGTTGGAGAATGTGTCAAACAAGAAGGCAATATTAGAGGAGGAGTTGTCAAGACTCTCCTCAGAGAAATTAAGCTATGAGGAGCGCTTCAGGCAGGGAGAGATAAGCGAAGAGGAATACAGGCAAGAGATAGCCAATATAAGCACAAGAGAAGAGGAGATAGTCAGGCAGAGTGAAGAGGTAAAAGAAGAGGAAAGCAGGATAATCACAAAGTTAAATAAAGTAATAAACACAAAAGAAAATGTTGAACAGGGCAAGCAAAGGGAAAGCAGCTCGCCAAGCTCTGCCTTGATACATGTCGTTGGAGCAATGACTGCCTTGCTATATCTATACATATTTAAGAGGGATTCACTGTGGAAAGCCAAGCCTTATCATCATTCGCGCTTAGAGAGACGATCAAGGAAATCAAAGAAGAGATTGAAGGCTCGCAGCTACAGAAGGTCCAACAGCTGGGAAAAGAGCTCTTCAAATTCTCGTTCAACACAAAGGAAGGAAAGAAAGAGCTAATTGTCGAAATAGGCAAAAATTTGAATATCACCTCATATAAGATAAAAGCACCCCAGAGAGCCAGCAACCTTGCTATGCTTTTGAGAAAGCACCTTTCTTCAAAGACACTGAAATCTATAGAACAGTACGACTTTGACAGGGTTGTTTCACTTGACTTTGGAGACAGAAGGTTAATACTTGAATTCTTTTCCCATGGCAATATGATACTGACAGATGCTGATTACAAAATCATTTTCAGCTTTAGAAAAGAAAAGTGGAAAGACAGGCAAATAGAGAGAGCTGTCCTGTATGAATACCCGAAATCAAAGGCATTAAATCCATTTGACGTCAATGAAAAAAGTCTTTCAAAGATACTCACTGAAAAAGATGTGATTAGAAGTCTTGTTAAAGGACTGAAAATAGGGGGAGCCTATGCAGAAGAGATATGCCACCTAGCTGGTATTGACAAGCACAAGGAAGGAGTAACAGAGCTTGAACTCTCTATGCTATTAAAAGCAATAAAGGCCTTAACTGAAAGAAAAAAAGAGGTTGTCCTGCAAGATGGGGAGCTGAGGCCTTTTCCACTTGTTTCAGGAGGAGAAATACAGGCCAAGTTCAAGTCAATGAATGAAGCCATAGATGAGATTTACAGGCGGGTGGAGAAGAAAGAAAGCCAAAAACTTATGAAACTGAAGCTCAGGCTGGAAAAGCAGTTGCTTTCGCTGGAAAAGTTCAAGAAAGAAATAAATGACAACCAAAAGAAGGCAGAGCTGTTAAAGAAGAACTATGACAAGGTATTGGAAGTTATCAAAGCATTCAATGAAAAGAGAGAATTGCCAGCAAAAGCGAGAAAAGAAGGCAGCAAGATAATAATTGATTTAAGCTAGCAAGCTCTCATCAACAACAATAACATCGCTCACAGCAAACACTGATTTATACGGCACTATTGCCAATTTGTCATGGGTGGCAAGATTCCTCGCTAGCTTTGATTCTCTGTTGGGCTCTATAAGCAGGGCATCTATCTTTCCACTTTTCTCTTCTATAAGCATGTCGCTAAGCCTTCCTATTTCCTCTCCTTTATTAGTAATAACCCTTTTTCCTCCCAATTGCTTGGCAATTGCAAATTTCTTTGATGCCATATCTCTTCACTCCTATTCCTGTTAGCAATCCCGCATTTAAAAAGTTTTTGATTGCGTTTTGAATGATATAATAATCCAGCATCTATATTTAAAACTTTTGGTTTCCTAAAATTAGGCTATGTCTTCTGCATATGTCCAGATTTTGAGAAAGCAGCACTATAATGTCTTTGGAAAAAGGGAACATTCAGCTGCAAAGCTCTGCACTTGGACAAAGAAGTCAATAAAAAACCAGGGTGTTTGCTATAAACAGAAATTTTATGGAATACAATCCCACCGCTGTCTTCAGATGACGCCCTGTATATACTGCCAACAAAGATGTGTTTTCTGTTGGAGGACATACGGTCCGTCTCCTGATGTGCTGCCGAAAGAATGGGACGAACCAGAGCACATATATGAGGAGTCAATCAAGGCACAGAGGAAATTGCTGTCTGGTTTGGGAGGTATCCCAGAACAAATAGACATACAAAAATACGAGGAGGCCATGAACCCAAACCAGGTTGCCATCTCTTTGACAGGAGAGCCCACCCTATATCCATATCTGCCAGAGCTGATAGGTGTTTACAAGAGACACGGTTTTAGTACATTCGTGGTGTCCAATGGTTTAGCTCCAGAAATGATAGATAAGATAGAGCCAACAAACCTCTATATCTCCTTAGATGCCCCAAATAGGGAATTGCACAAAAAGATAGACAGGCCTTTGGTTGATAAGGCCTGGGACTCAATAATGCAATCACTGTCCATGCTCAAAGAAAAGAAGAACAACACGGTTGTTAGGATTACAATGGTAAAAGGCTTAAATGATGTCAATCCAGAGCAATATGCCAAAATCCTGGATGAGACAGCTTCCACATATGTTGAGGTTAAAGCATACATGTTTATAGGTGGTTCAAGGCAGAGACTTTCAATATCAAATATGCCAAGACACCATGAGGTCAAGGCATTTGCCCAGCAAATACTGAAACACAGCAGCCTTTACGAATATAAAGACGAGCAAGAGGCGTCAAGAGTCGTTTTGCTTGAGAAAAGAGATAAATAGAATGCTTGGCATAACTTCTATGATATCATGGATGTATCCAAGGCTGCAGAGGTAAGGCTGCTTGCAGTAACAGTGAATCCAGATGACAGCAGGATAGGGCCAGAAGAGCTCTCCGTCTACGGAGCCATGGCTTGCTTTAAAGAGGAGTCCTCATACCATCTTTTAATAAAAGACCTAAATGAAAAAAGCCCAGAAGCCCTTGAAAAGAAAAAGGTTGCAGTGCTAAAGAACAGCGCAGGAAGAGGACACGGAAGCGTAATAGACCAAAACTATTTCATATTCTCCATAGAGAACCTAACAAGAGCCGCTACACTGCAACTATGCCTGCCCCAATACCTCGCTCACCTGCAACAGTCATTGAGAAGGGCATCTGCAGATAGGGGCTTTTATCTGCCAAAGCAGATAAGAAAGTCTGATTTTTTTGAGAAAGTAAAGAAAACGCTAAGTGAAGCTTTTAACTTGTATGAAAAGATGTCAAAAAAAGGCATCCCAAACGAAGACGCAAGATATATACTGCCACTTTATACTAGAACCAATATCCAAACAGGGGGAGATGCAAGGGAATTGATACACCTACTGACACTTAATGAGCAGGGAGAGACACCTTCAGCAGTTGTTGATGTGGTTGAAGACATAATTAAAAAGGCAAAGCAGAGGGCTCCAAACCTCTTTACAAAGTGGGGCTGGAATTATGAGACACTTGCATTCTACCCATCACCAGTGCTCTACTCATCGCAAAACCAAACGGTAAATGAGATTATCAGCAAATATGGAGAGGTCAGAGAGCCAATATACGTAGAACACGAAATAGCTGAAGAGGTTGTTGACAGGGCTGTTAGACAGAGAAACGAATCAGACTTGTCTGCACTTAAACACGTCCATAACGGAAAGTTTTCAGCTTTTCTGGTGCCAATGTCCATAGCTACATACCACCAAGCAACTAGGCAAAGGACCTGGGATCAGTCCGTAGAGTCAATATATGACGCAGCTAAAAGAAACAAGCACATTATACCTCCTTCTGTAAAGTCATCTGATTTCCTGTCTGAATTTGAGAGGATAAAGGATGAGATGATGCAGTTATACAAAGAGCTCACAGAAGCAGGCATTGAAAGGAAAGAAGCAATAGGTCTAGTGCCACACAGTCTGCTCTTATACGACCTAGTACATATAAATGGATGGAACGCAATGCATGCAATAGGAAAGAGGACGTGTATTGAAGCGCAGTGGGAGATAAGAGCCATAGCAAATAAGATAGCTGCCATATTGAGAAAAACCTCTCCCATAGCAAGCAAGTATTCTTACCCGCAAGGCGTTATCTATGGTGATTGTCCTGAAATGGCCAACTGCGGCCTTTGTGAGAAGATTTTAAAATCATTGGAGGCTGGTAAGCATGATGGAGTTTTTGAGAAAGGCAGACCCTGAAATGGCTGACATAATGCAAAAAGAGCTGGAAAGGCAAAGAAATACATTGGAGCTGATAGGTTCTGAGAATTTTACATATGAGGCGGTGTTGGAGGCAGCTGGCAGTGTTATGACAAATAAGTACTCAGAAGGCTATCCTTTCAAAAGATATTATGGAGGCAACCAATTTATTGACTTATCCGAGCAACTTGCAATCGACAGGGCTAAAAAACTTTTCAATGCAGAGCACGCAAATGTGCAGCCCCACTCAGGCTCTCAGGCAAACATGGCAGCTTATTTCGCCCTACTTGAGCCTGGCGACACGTTCATTGGCATGTCCCTTGCCCACGGGGGTCATCTCAGCCACGGCCACCCTGTAAATTTTTCCGGGAAGATATACAAAGCTGTGCAATACGGCGTGAGAAAAGAGGACCAGCTCATTGACTTTGAGCAGATAAGAAAATTGATGAAAGAGCATAAAGCAAAGTTAATGGTGATGGGAGCAACAGCATACCCAAGAGAATATGACTTTAAACAGGCAAGAGAGATATGTGATGAATTTGGCTGCTTGCTCATGGCCGACATAGCCCATATTGCTGGCCTAATTGTCGGAGGAGTTCATCAGCATCCTTTTCCCCATGCAGATGTAGTTACCTCCACAACGCAAAAGACATTGAGAGGACCCAGAGGAGGTTTGATACTCTGCAAGGAGGAATACGCAAAGGCAATTGACAGGGCTGTCTTTCCAATGATGCAGGGAGGGCCTTTGGACCACATAATAGCAGCAAAAGCAGTATGCTTCCACTTGGCCATGCAGCCAGAATTCAAAGATTATGCAAGGCAGATAGTAAAAAATGCAAAGGCAATGGCAGAGGAGTTAATCTCACAGGGCCTAGATTTGGTAACAGGAGGAACAGACACGCACCTTATACTTGCAGATGTAACGCCAAAAGGGCTCACAGGAAAGGAAGCTGAGACTGTATTGGATGAGGTTGGAATAACAGTAAATAAAAACATGATTCCATTTGACAGCAGGAAGCCATTTGACCCCAGCGGCATACGTATAGGTACACCTGCCTTGACAAGCAGAGGTATGAAAGAGTCAGAGATGAGGCAGATAGCAGATATGATAGTAAAAGTCTTGGAGCACCCAAATGATGAGAGCATAAAAAAGAAGGTAAGAGAGGAAGTAAAGGAGCTATGTGAGGACTTTCCTTTATATCCAGAGATAGAATATATCTAAGTGTTATTAGTTACGCTTCTGTGACGTGAAGAGAGTCTTTTCAACAACCCTGCCGTTTGGCTTTTCTTCTGCAAATATCTGAGCTTCGAAGCGGTAGACTTCTGTGTTTGGGTCCATCCACATATCCTGAGGCAAGCTGGCCTTCCAACAGCTGTTTTCTAAGAACTGCCTAGCATTCCATTTCTGCTCAACAGCCACTTGTGGCAGCAGAAGGCCTGAGAAAGGGCCTCTTTTTACAATAAGCCCGTGCTTTCCTATTTCTATTCGAGACAAATAATCATCAGGCCTCTTTACCTGCAACAGTTCTGGCTCTGTCAGTATGCTCAATTCTATGACTACCTTATCCAAGTCATTGCTTTGCAATGGCGTAAAGCGAGGGTCAAAAGAAGCAGCACTAACAGCAGCATCCTGCATTGCTTTGAAAAGAGGCATTACGGGATAGGGATAACCTATGCAACCTCTCAGCCTTTTCTCTGGAAAACTCTCTATGGTTACAAAAACGCCCTGTTTTTTGTCATATCTTTTGTTATGGTCTATTTCAGGAACCTTGCCTGTTTTCAAATACTCTTCAATGGTCTTTCTTGCACTTTTCACAAGGAAGTCCCCGTCTTCTAGTGAAAACATAATATCTTTCTGTACTTCTGTATTTAAGTGCTTTCTGTTTAACTCCCTTTAACCCAGAGGCATCAGTTATGATTTATTAAGCCAAGAATTGCAGAATGTTCTTAGATTGCATGTCTGCCCTAGTTTCAACGAGCATGATAGAGGCCATCTTAGTAATCATATCTATGTCACCTCCCTTATGGGGGACCAATCTTCCCTACACTCCATCCACTTTATACCAATTAGAAGCGCTTGCACACAGCCTTGATGTGCCAGAGAGCTATTCTTCTGAACTTGTGTTTTATGACTTTAGAGAAGCTAGCACAGAATTTAAGCAGTCCCTTTCTGATGTAATTAGCAAGGCAATTGAGCTGAAGCTACATAAAAGAGGCAGCATCTATGACATTGTTAAAGGTGTTCCAGTTTTAAACAAAGGAGCCCTCACTTATGAAATACTGCAGTATGCGGATATGTTCACTGAGTTGAGATCCGGGCTTGAGAACCTTATGGCTGTTGCAAGGATAGAACTAATAAAAGATATGGAAAAACTGGACAGCTTAGGAGCAGACCTTCCCTCTTACTCTGGCTTTGCTTCTGCCACCTATGAAAGGATATATGACATACTCCACAACAGCGAATATTGCAATTACGATTGCAGTAAGGCCTCAGCAGATGAGAGAATATTCATTGCATGTTATTTATGCAAAAGCACAGATGCCAACGAACCCATAGCAAAACGCTTTAATGACCTTGCAGGCTATAACACAGACAGCATTGCCAAAAAGGTTTACAACCTACATGTGGCTGCCCTTAATTCAGAGCAGGATATGAAAGACGAATACTATATCTTAAAGCATAACGTCAAGCTTTATCTAGACAAGTTCAAGAAAGAGAAGACAGCTGAATCACTTGGTCTAAATTACCTAGATGAAGAGACAGTAAGCGATATAGGCAATTACGTGGATTTGTCCGAATTTCATAGCAATTACAGCTGCAATCCCCCAATAGATGAGATAAAAAGCCGCCTCAGCGACGGCATAACAGATTTGGACTTTACTTACAACAACATAGAAAAGCGTTTTCCAAAAAACAGCGATGATTACCTGGCAAACAGGATTATAGTGCTGAGGCGAAGCCTGTCAGACCTGAAGCAGTTGGAATCCTGCTACAATTCAAGTGTGGACTATCTCTCTTTCATTAAAAATGAGCTTAAGAGCAAGTACTCTGAAATTATGTCCCGCTTGCTCAGCAAAGGTTTGCTTTCATCAGGTCTTTATGGCGAAGCAGCTTCTTACGGAGATAAGGCTTCTGGAGCTAATTTAGCTTATGCCATTAAGCTTTACATAAATGGGATAAAATATATGGAAAACATCGAAGGGAACTTTGACGAAGCACTGTACAAGCTAATAAGCGAGAAAAAGAGACACATAGAAGCATTGCTTAATTCTCTTGAATCCATCTCTGTAGATGTTAGCGAAGAGAGAAAAAGCTTTGAAAATTTAAAGAAGCTCAATGACGCAAGGAGATATAAAAATTTGGCTGATGAATTGGCTGACTTGGAGGAGCAACTAACATACAAAACAGACGCTTATCTAGGCATCGTTGAGGCATTAAGGCAAGAGGCAGATGCTTATCTGGATGCCATTTCAATACTCACAGAACAGGGCTTTATCTTAGACGCTTCATATCTCAGGGATAAGAAAACAGAATATGAAAGGCTTAGCTCTCTTGAACCTAGAACCCATTTGGGCGAGCTGGTGCTTTCATACAACCGCATGATAAGCGACATGCTTTCGCAGATTTCTTCGCTTACTCCTGCTTTTGTTTCAGATAATTTGAAAATAAAATTATTAATACCGAAAAGCTGTGACGGTAAAGCTATCTTGCTTATGTCTTTCAAAAACCCTCTCAAGGTGTATTTAGGCCCAGCTTTGATTACAAAGCAGCTGCCTCCAGATATTGCAAAGCTCCTGCACCTAGACAAAATTACATTCACAGTACCTCAGCTGGCAGGAGGGCATATCTACACATACGAGAAGAAGCTTAAGATTAGTTGCTATAATAACAAGTCCAGATATAACTTAACTTATTACAACCTTCAAGACAATGGTAGCCATGCTGAAAGCAATTACAGCCAGAACATAAGCTTCAGCACCAATATTAGTAGCTATCTTGATTACATAAATGCTTTTGACGCTATTCACAACAGGATTGCAGATATCTGTGACTTTGTTGACTGCGATGAGCTTGTGAAAAGCTATGAGGAAACAAAGCAGAGCTGGCTCAAGCAGGGTAGTGTTGACCTCTCTGCTTTGAGGCATAAGCTGCTGACAACTGAAGACCTGGCTCTGATGAAAATAAAAAACAACAGCATTTACAGGCATTTAGAACGCTTAATTTCTGACTACCAAAAGGCATTCAACAGCTCTGCTAATGACAGCGTGATGCAGAACTACCAAAAACACCGTAATTTCATCAGAGACCTAGAAAGGATGAACCTCAGCAGCCTTATAGACAAATACGGTAAGGAAGGACTGATTGCTGAAAATTACGAAATGCAAAACTTCGTGAAAGACGTAAACGAAAACATAAGACAAGCGAGAAGCAAAGCCATAGCTTACCTAAAACAAGCGACATCCGCTCTACAGGAAAGACCAGACGACAGTGTCCTATTGGCAAAAGTAAAAAAAGCAGCAAAGCTTTTCGAAAGCGGTTATTACACAAAGGTTGCAAACCTACTTAGAGACATAGATGAAAAACCAACAATGCCCCAGATTAAAACAGAGTACATCTTAATCCCTATTTTGCTCGTTGGTTCAGCTGTGCTAATTTTGAGGAAGCCCAAACAAAAGAAGGATGAAGAGATGAAGATGATATTGCGCTCTATTGATTGAGACATTTGTGGTATAAGAAGGATTTTAACAGTTTCATGGCATCCTCATTTGCTATATCTCTCCCCATGTTCACTTCTATGGTTCTTCTGCCTTTTGGTATTAACACATAGAAGCGGTGTCTTAGGTGTTCTGAACTGCCTATTTTATAGAGGACCTTCAAATGACCCAATTCTGTTTCTTTATAGCCCTTTGCAGAAATGTCTTTCAGAAGATTTTCCACTTCTTTTTTGTAATCACTTTCCCCAACATAATCTTCCACCACTACCTCTATAAAATTCCTGATCTGGCCATTTAACTTTACCCCATACACAGAGAATGCCCTCTCACTCACATTTACTCCTCTCCTGCTGAAATTCAGCACCCTTAGGATTGCTACTTTATAGTCTGGATGCAAAGCTCTTGGAATATTAGCTATGCGTTCTGGCAGCAGATAGCTTGCGTTCATTTCTGATAAACACAGGTCTAGGTTCAGTTCGTATGCTTCTATTTCACTTTCATTAATCACAATTTTTAGCGGATCAAAACTTTCGTTTTTGCTTGTTTCATTTATTTCAAATGTTTTTTCTGCTGGTGGTTGGTTTTCCACTATACAAGCAGAGCTGAGCAATATAATTACGAGCAATAACATCAGTTCATGTCTCATGTCTTATATTATGGATTAAGAAAAAGATAAAGCTATTTATAGAGCCAATAAGTTATTATAGAGATGCCTTACTTATTAAGAGACCTGAAAGCCTTCCTCAAAACCTTAATAAAAGAGCACATAGTGATAGCTCCCGTTAAAGAGAAAAACCACTACGATTATAAGGTTTTGGAGTCAGAAGATGAGTTTCATTTGGATTATGTGAATACACTATATCCACCAAAGAAATTCCTTTTACCTTATGAGGAAAACCTCCTTCTGTTTTCGAAGAGGGACGGAGAATTCTCTGCAAAGCCCCTACTAAATAAAACGAAGAGGGTTTTATTTGGCGTCAGACCATGCGATGTCCACGGCATTGCAGTGATGGACAGGGTATTTTTATCTGGCAATTATGTAGATAGTTTTTATGAATCGAGAAGAAAGAACACTATAATAATTGCTATCGAGTGTGAAAAGGCAGGCGAAAACTGCTATTGTGAAAGCTTTGGGACATACAAGGTGGAATCAGGCTATGACCTTCTTCTTACTCCTGTAGACGATGGCTTCATTGTCAGGGTAGGTAGTGATGAGGGAAAAAAATTGATAAACGAGCTATTTGAAGAGACAGACAGGGACGAGCACAAATACCCCAAATCAAAAACGTTTAAAAAAGAAAAATTAGCTAAGATGGAAAAATATTTTCATGACGAGTTATGGAAGACAGAAGCTGAAAAGTGTTTGTCCTGCGCTGCGTGCACTATTGCATGTCCAACATGCACCTGCTTCACGATAGAGGATGAAGTGCAGGACCCAGAAACAGGGTATAGGAAAAGGAGATGGGCATCCTGCCAATTAAAAGACTTCACTGAAGTGGCTGGAGGCATGACATTCAGAAAAGAGACATATAAGAAGTTGAGGCATTTCGCTTATCATAAGCTGTACTGGTCAATTAAACAGTATGGTCTGAGGATGTGTATTGGTTGCGGCAGGTGTATAGATACCTGTCCTGTCAATATCAATATTTTTGATATAGTGAATAGGTTGGGAGAGGAATGAACCCATATGTTCCAAAAGCAGTTGAGATAATAGAAAGACATAGGGAGACTGATGACACTGTATCTTACAAGATCAAGTGGAATCCTAAACACAAGCCAGGACAGATACTTGAAGCGTCATATCCATTGATAGGAGAGGCCCCTTTTGGCTTTGCTTCTTTCAGCGAGGATTATGTTGAACTGCTTATCAGGTCTGTGGGGAATGTTACAAATACACTTGCATCTTTAAAAAAAGGAGATAAAATATGGGTTAGAGGCCCCTATGGCAATGGTTTTCCAATGAAGGAAATGGAAGGCAATGACGTATGTCTTATAGCAGGTGGCACAGGCATAGTGCCTGTTAAGGCTGCCCTTGAGTACATAATAAAAAACAGGAACAGGTACGGCAATGTGAAGGTTTTCTTTGGATTCAGAAGTCCGAAGCAGCTGATATTTAAGAGATACTTTAAGAACTGGGAAAAGGATGTTGAGCTATATGTGAGTGTTGACAGAGGGGATAAGACTTGGAAGGGGCATGTAGGCGTAGTAACAACGATGCTAGATAATATCAGCTTTGAGCCGAAGAGCTTTGCAATAATATGCGGTCCACCAGTTATGATTAAGTTCGCTGCAGAGAAGATGCTTAACAAAGGCCTTAATGAGTCGAGGATTTTCGTTTCACTTGAACGCTTAATGCACTGTGGCATAGGAAAGTGCGGGCATTGCATGGTTCGTAACGTATTTATATGCAAAGATGGGCCTGTGTTTCCATACAGCATAGCCAAAGATTTGGAGGACTGACAATGAAAAGATTAAAGTTAGCTGTGTTCTCGCTAACCTCTTGTGATGGTTGTCAAGTGGTGCTATTGCAAGCTTTTAAACAGTTGTTGCAGCTGGAACGATATATAGAGATAAGTCATTTTCCTCTGCTCAAGGATAAAAACAAGAGAGGGCCCTTTGACATAAGCATAGTGGAAGGTTCAGTTGTAAATAAGAGAGACATTAAGAAAATAAAGCAAATAAGGAAAAAGTCAAAGATTCTTATAGCACTTGGAACCTGCGCAACGCATGGGGGCGTCCAAGCAGTGAAGAACTTTATGCCTCAAGACAAGGTTGTGCATGCTGTTTATCCTCCTGGCTTCATAAAAGACGCAACAGAGGTCTCAGGCATAGGAAGGCATGTTAAGGTGGACTATGAGATATGGGGATGCCCACCTGTTGCAGAAGATATAGTCAAGCTGTTAAAGAAATTGATGGTTGGTCAAAAACCAAAGAACATAAATGAGGAACCTGTCTGTGTGGAATGTAGGGCCTTAGGTCATGAATGCTTGTTGGAAAAAGGCATACTTTGCCTTGGGCCAATAACACACAAAGGCTGCAATGCCATTTGCATAAGTGCAGGACGTGG
Source organism: Microcaldota archaeon (assembly GCA_003660975.1). Classification (GTDB taxonomy): domain Archaea; phylum B1Sed10-29; class B1Sed10-29; order B1Sed10-29; family B47-G15; genus B47-G15. The sequence continues at coordinate 177,298 of QMVG01000001.1, read as the reverse complement.
TTGCTACGGTTGCAGGGGTTTTCTGAACGAGGGAAATGTGAAACAGCTCTTGAAGAAATTAACTGAGATGGGCTATTCGATAGGGCAAATAGAAGACATCTTAAGTGTTTATATGAGCAACTCAAAAAAAGTAAAGAGAGTGATAGAATATGGGGAGAATTATTAATTTGGACCACATAGCTAAGATAGAGGGCCATGCCGCTCTTTACATTAAAGTAGACAAAGGAGAAGTGAAAGATGTCAAAATGAAGGTTACGGAAGGAGCAAGGTTCTTTGAAGGGATTGTTTTAGATAATGAGCCAGAAAGCGTTCCTGATATCGTTTCCCGTATATGTGGCTTCTGCAGCCAGATACACCAAATCACTGGTTTGAAAGCCATTGAAAGGGCTTTGGGGATAGAAGTTAGCGATTATGTGTGGAACCTGAGAGAGATAATAGTACTTGCATCTGTTATACAGAGCCACGCTTTGCACTTGCTTTTCTTCGTGCTGCCTGATTATTTCGGCTTTGAAAGTGCTATAGCAATGGCCAAAAAACAGCCTGACTACATCAAAAAAGCCTTGGAAATAAAAATGCTTTCAGACAACATATGCAGGACCATAGGTGGCAGAGCAATCCATACCCTAACCCCTCGCGTTGGAGGTATGAGCAGATTTCCAACAAGAAAAGAGGCAAAACACCTAATCTCTTCTCTGGAAAAAGCGCGTGAAACTGCAATCTGGATGGCAGAGCTTTTTGACAGTCTTAACTATCCTAATTTTGCAAGGGATAGGTTGTATCTTGCCTTACACGATGGGAAGTCATATCCTTTTTTGAGAGGCAATGTCGTGTCAAGCGAGGGACAAAGCTTTGAGGTCCATGAATATGAGGACTACATAAGTGAAGCACTAGTCAGGGACTCTACAGCTAAGAAAGCGTTTTTCAGGCAAAAGCCATATATGGTTGGAGCTTTGGCCAGACTTACTATAAACAGAGACAAAATCTCTAAGGAGGCAAAAGCACTGCTTTCACAGTTAAAACACACAATTCCTTCAGACTCACCATATATGAACAATGTGGCCCAGGCCGTTGAAAACGTTCATCTAATAGATAAATGCATTGAATTGCTTGAACAAGTAGATGGCAGAGAAGAGGAGATAAAAAAGCCGGAAAGAAGAGAGGGACGCGGAATAGCAATAACAGAAGCACCAAGAGGGGTTTTAATACATGATTATGCAATAAATGGGAGAAGAGTTGAGAGGGCGAGGATTATAACTCCAACAGTACAGAACCTACACAGCTTGGAACTAGATATAAAGGCATATCTTCCAGAGATACTTCACATGAAAGAAGAGAAAATAAAACTTGAGCTTGAAAAAATGATAAGGGCCTACGACCCTTGCATCTCCTGCAGTGCCCACTTTTTAAAGTTGGTCTGGCAGTAATTTCATAACCTTATCTGCCAATTTCTTAGCATTACCTTGGGGAGGTACTGCGATTACTGTTATCTTAAGCTCTTTTCCAATTGCTTTCATAAGCTTTAAAAAATATGATAAATCTAGGTCGTGCAATGAGACACTCTTCCCTACATCAAGCTCAGAGACATCTTCTATTCTGCGCACGTTGTTTATGTTGGAAGCAACATCCAGCAGGAAAAGCTCACCTTCATGGTTTAGGAGCTGCCATGGATCCTCACAGTACTCTATGTCAATATTTTTCTCCAATTCCTCTGCCACAGCGATTGCCATGGAGTCTTCTTTTAGGTATTTGTTGCCAAAGACAAGGAGTTTCATGTCAATCTTCAATCTCAACTTGCTTTATTACTATGTCTCCACCCTGAATGATCTCAGGTATTTTACCGCAGTTTGGACATTCATATATTACTATATCATGCTTCCTTTCCCTTATCTTGGCCCTTCCCTTATATCCACATTCACATTCCACTATAGACTCTTTTTTAATAATTTTCAGCTTCCAATTGGCCAAAGCAGATAAAGCATCTTCCAGCTCTTCAGCTGTTATGGGGGCCAACTCGCCAAGCTCTATTGTAACTGCCTTTATGTTCTTATACGCTGACAAGTCCTCGACTATCTTCTTAGCTATAGCTATCTCATGCATTATTTCTTCTCCTCTATATGAATACATTGCACAGGGCAAGCATCAGCAGCCTCTTTATTGCACCCAATATCCTCTACTTCGGTTTTTATAGGCCTTGATTTTCCTCCTTCCATCTCCCAGTTGTCAGGGCATATAGCCACACAGGCACCACAACCTATACAGGCATCCACATCATGTTTTATCACCCATGCCATAAGATCACCTAAAATATTTGCTTATGATATTACTGTATTCTTTATTATTTATCACTTTGCAGACAGTCTTGTTATGGACAAGCACATACTTTTGGAGGTTTATGTCATCCACAGTTATGTTCTCAAAGACATCTAAGGCACCTTCCTCCAAGCTCCCATCATAATATTTAATCTTTGCCTTCATCACTTGCTTTCCTTTTTTTATCTCAGCTTTGAATCCCACCACCTTGGCAGGTAGCACCTTGCTTTTGCTGTGCGCATTGTGGACTTTAAAAAAGTATTCATAGACATAAAACCTGTTCCTCAGAAAGCTAAAACGGGATTTCCTCTTTAAAAAATCCACAAAGGCATAATAGTCCTCTGGAAATACAGTTGCTAAGTCATTGTCACTTAACTTTCCTGTTTTTAAAGCATAAAGCAGTCGCCCTTTGGCCTCTTCTGAAGCCCTTTTCTTAAGTTCTGGAAGCATTATATCTAAAAATAGCTCTTTCTCGACCTTGCTTAAGCTTATAGACAATGCGATCCCTCCTATGCTATCTCTATGTCTTCTACATACTTGTGATTTGGGTTATTTGGGCAGACCCACTCTCCTTTATCATTTTTTATTAGAGGAACCGTTATACCTTTTTCAAGAAAGCAGTACCTGCATGTCTTAACAAATTCAGCCATGCTTCCATTAAGACTTGAAGAAATAAAAAACCTGCTGTTATAGTGGAAATCGCCCTTCCTTTATTATGCGCTCAACAATAGGGATATCCTCAGGGCGCCCCAGGTCTGCCCAATAATCAGTTATCAAGGCTTTGAGCTTCCTTTCCTCACAAGCTTTGTTGAGGGCATAAATAACCTCTATCTCTCCTCTTTCAGAAATAGGGGCTGCCTCCAGCTTTTCATAAACATCTGCCTTGAATTTATACAAACCAATGTTTATCAGCTTGCTTGGCGGCTCTTTTGGCTTTTCAATGATTTTTCTTATAAAACCATTGTCTCCAAGCACTATGACACCATATCTCTCTGGATTTTCATGTTTCTTACATGCCAAATACCAAAAAGCATCACCATTGTTGAGCTTTTTTATGTCCAAATAGGAGTACAGACCATCTCCCATAAGCACTATGAAATCTTTGCCTTCAGTGAAGTCCTTAGCAGACATTATGGCAGCTCCTGTACCATTTGTGTTTTCTTGGTGTATCAATTCAGCGTCTATGTTTTCCTCTTTAATAAAATCAGCTATCATCTCCTCTTTGTAATGTGTTACTATACCTATGTCGCTAATGCCTGCTTTATGTACAGCATTTATAACGTAATGCAGAAAAGGTTTGCCTGCCACTTCTATAAGGTGCTTTGGCCTTTCTTTTGTCAGAGGCAGCATTCTAATTCCTTTTCCAGCAGCAAGGATTACAGCTTTCATCTTACTCCCTCAAACATAAATATATAATAAGAACACCATAATTAATAAAAATGATTTCAAATAAAACAGGTGTTATTTTGTATACTGTGGTAAGGGGAAGCGAAGTTAGGGAACGCCCCATAATCTGCGGTATGATAAAAGAATTAACGACAAAAGAAGACCATCCTGATTTTAACATCTCAGTGGTAGACATATCTGGTGAAACTAAAAACCACCACCACAACAGAACAACAGAGGCCTATTACGTTCTTGATGGAAGCATAACCGTGCTTCTTGACAATAAGAAAAAAGAAATACTCAATAAGGGCGATTTGCTTGTAATAAAGCCAGGCACAAAGCATAAAGCCTTTAGCAATGGGAGAGAAGCACGTATACTTGTCGTTGCATCCCCTGCTTTTGATATAAATGACGAGATAGAGGACGAATAGATGTATAACAAGATTGTTATAACAGGTTCTGTTGGGACTGGAAAAACGACAATTGCAAAGTTGCTTGCAGAGCGCTTGAAGATGAAGGTCATTCACGTTTCTGATTTTGTAAAGAAAAAACACATATATTCAAAGATTGTGGATGGTGAACTGATTGTTAAGATGAACGAGTTAAAGAAGGAATTGAACAAGCTCAACAACGTTATTCTTGAATCCCACTTGCTTTGCGAGTTCAAATTGTCAGACGCCATTGTAATTGTTTTGCGTTGCAGACCAGAAATTTTAGAAGAGAGGCTTAAGAAAAGAGCTTATTCCGAGGATAAAATCAGGGAGAACCTGGAAGCAGAGGCGCTTGATTACTGTTCTATAAAAGCAGTTGAAAATTATGGTGATTCCAGGGTTTATGAGATAGATGTGAGTAATCTGTCTCCAGAATCTGCCGTTGAGGAAATCTTGAAGATACTGTCAGGCAAAAGAAAAAGTGACGAAGTTGACTTTTCAGGATACCTACTCAAGGAGTAAATCTGTTTATGAACCTAGGAAAGGCAATCGTATCTCTTATATGGTCAAGATTTAGAAGCCATTGAATCAATCTTTCAACACCAAGGCCAAAGCCAGAATGCGGAACGCTTCCATATCTCCTGCCATCCAGATACCAATCAACTGCCTCCAGGTTTTTACCTTCTTTTTTTAACTTTGCCAATATCTTGTTTATGTCTGGTTCTCGCTCTGAACCATCTATTATCTCACCTACCTTTGGAGCAAGTACATTGAAGTTTTTGCTCGTGCCAGGCTGTTCTGGGTCCTCTGCCTTGTAGAACGCCATTATTTCAGAGGGATAATTGGTTACTATTAGTGGTCTGTCATAAGCTTCAGTTAGCTTTCTCTCATGTTCTGCTCCAAAGTCATAACCATACTTTATTGGCACTCCCTTTTCGTTTAATATATCAACAGCTTCCTTGTATGTGATTCTTGGAAACGGCGCTTTTACCTTTTCAAATCTTCCTTTGTCAATGCCAAGAACTTCTAAATCATCAGCATTCTGTTTAGGGATGCTTTTAGCAGCTGACACGACACAGCCCTCGGCGATTCTTATCATCTCTTCCATATCTGCCCATGCAGCTTCAACCTCGCAGTGCCAGTACTCTGTTAAATGCCTGTATGTGTGGGATTTCTCTGCCCTGAAACTTGGAGCCATGCAATACACCTTTTCAAAAGCATGGATCATATTTTCAGCATAGAATTGCCAGGACTGGGTTAAGTATGCCTTCTTCCCGAAATAATTAAGCTCAAAGACCTCTGCCCCCCCTTCGCTTGAAGCTCCTGATATGATCGGTGCTTCCACCTCATAGTAGCCCTCAGAGCGCAAGTAATTATGGAGAGCATATAACACAGTAGACCTTATCTTTAAAATAGAAGTCAGTCTTCTAGAACGCAAGGCAAGGTGTCTAACATCCATAAGAAATTCAACAGATTGGTCCTTCACAATAGGAAAGCGCTCTGCTAGGTGGACTATTTTGTACTTATCAACAGCGAGCTCATAGCCCCCTGGCGCCCTTTCGTCTTTTACAATTTTGCCTTCCAACTCAACGCTTGACTCTATACTCGTGTCAACAGCTTTCTTGAAATCAGGATGTCCTGCTTTAACAGTGCACTGTATTATTCCAGTAACGTCCCTAAGGACTATAAATGCCACTTTGGCAGAGGACCTTTGCCTATAAACCCAGCCCCTCAACTTTACACTCTTACCAACATATTCGTCTTTCATTACTTCTTTTATATGCCTAAATCCAGACATAGCTATCAGCTATCTTTTGACTGTTAAAGCATTTAATATTTTTCATTTCAGTCTCGTGCTGTCAAGGTTCCTTGGGCAATTAGCCTCAACACGGAATTTGTATGACAAGTTTCTTGCTAGGTTTAAACATTTGCTTTCCTCACCATGAACAAGTAGGACCCTGTCTGGTTTCGGAGAAAGTTTCTTGAAAAAGCCCAATAACTGATTGTAATCAGCATGCCCTGAATAGCCCTCTATGGTCTTAACATTCATCTTTATCTGATATGACTCCACTTTTTTGTCGTTTTCCAGAGCCACTTCCTTAACGCCCCTTTGTATCTTTCTACCTAAACTCCCTTCTGCCTGATAGCCCACAAATATCAATGTATTTCTCTCATCCTCTGCCAGTGCCTTGAAATATTCCAGGACAGGGCCACCGTTCATCATACCAGCAGGTGATATCACAACAGCCCTTCCCCTCTCTATTATCACTTCCCTTTGTTTTGGATCTACTTCCTGGAAGATGTTTGAATTGAAAGGGGAGTTGTTGTGCAAAACTTTTCTTTGCAGAGAGCTTTTTAGATATTCTGGATAAGCTGTATGTATTGCAGAAGCTTCTTTTATCATACCATCAAGGTATACTGGAATATCCCAGCCTTTCTGCCTGGCATAGTTTTCTATGACAAGCATCACTTCCTGCGCCCTGCCTATGGCAAAAGCAGGAATCAGTGCAATGCCATTCTTGTTTATAGTTTCCTTTATTGTTTCTATAAGCTTTTTGTCACTGATGTAACGAGGAGGCTGAATGTCCTTAACACCCCCATATGTGCTTTCCATGATAAGAGTCTCCAACCTTGGGAACCTTACTTCCGCTGGGTCGAAAAGCTCAGTATATCCAAACTTTATATCGCCTGTATAAACAAGATTATGGGCTCCCTCCCCTATGTGTAAGTGAACCATTGCAGAACCAAGGATGTGTCCTGCATTGTGGAATGTCAACCTCACATCAGGCGCTATATCAGTGACCTCTCCATACTCTCTCGTGATTGTGTGCTTTATTTCTTCTTTTATGTGTTTCTCACCATACGGGGCATCTTTAGCGTTTTTTGCAATTACCTTAATGTAGTCCTTTTGCAGCAAGGCCATCAGGTCTCTTGTGGGGGGCGTACAGTATACAGGTCCCTTATACCCGTAATTGTAAAGGTATGGAAGGAATCCTGAGTGGTCCAAATGAGCATGAGATATTATAACAGCGTCCAGTTCATCAAGAGAAAAGTTTATGCTGTCTAGATATGGGAAAGCCAGTTCTGGATTACTGCTAGCAACATTTAGGCCACAGTCAATCAGGATTTTTGTTTCTGGCGTTTCAAGCAAATGAGCTGACCTACCTACCTCCCTGCAACCCCCCAAAGCTGTTATTCTTATCCAGTCTGTTGATTTGCTAGGAATTCTGTAGATTCTTTTGCCTGTTTTTTTGAGATTCTTTTTTATGTCTTGACTTTCCTTTATCATTATATCTCTTATGCCTTTCATTATGCTTGATTCCATGCTTGGCACTCTCAATAACCTTGGCACCCATTTTGTTTCTTTTACGATTTTCTTGAGAGTCTCTCCTCCGCGCCCAATGACAAGACCGAGCTTCCCTGCTTCTATTATGACCTCGTTAAATGTTGGGTTAAACACAATTCTTTCAAGCCCTGCATCTTCCGAGATAATCTCTCTTATCTTTTTTTCAGCTTTTTCAGGGTCTTCAAGAAGAGAGCTATCGCTTCTCACTATGAACCTTTTTTTCAGCTTTGAGGCCAGCATTTTTATAAGGGATTCATCATCCAGAAATAGAGCTATGTTTTTTGTGTATATCACTATCTCTGGTCCCTCTGCCTCTACTGCAGTTATCATGCTCTCAGGAGGCAGAAGTTCCCTTACTTGCTTATCAATTTCTTTAATTATATCTACCAAAATGAGCCACCTTCGTGACTTTTTATTTTAAGAGAGCTTTTACTTCCTCATCGCTTAACTTTCTGAATCCTTTGCTGTCTATTACTGCCATGTTTATGCCATTGCCTGAAAATGCATCTCTTTCCATAGCAGCGCTTAAAGCCTCAACTGCAATGGGAATGTTTTCCTTCACTGTTTTTCCTTCTTTGTATCTGGCTTCCAATACACCATATGCAACTGGTGAGCCCGAGCCAGTAGATACGCTCTTTTCTTCTATGAGTGAGCCACTCATGTCCAGTGAATATAACCTAGGGGAGCTATCATAACCACCAAGAATTATCTGCAACCAGTATGGAAAATATTTATTTTCTTGAAGGATGTTCGCCAGCAGCGTACCAGCGGCCTGAACACTTATCCTTCTATCTCTCTGCACCTCATACAATGCAATCTGTGCTTTCATAATTCTCTGAATTACTTGAGCATCACCAACAAGGCCAGCTATTGTGATACCTATGTGATCTGCTATCTGTAAGACCTTGTCTATTTCTTTATTGGCAATAAGATTGCCCATAGTCGCTCTTTTTTCACTGGCCAATATCACTCCATCAGAGCAAAGCAAACCAACAGTTGTTGTGCCTTTTTTAGGTAGGTCCTCATATGCCATTCAATTAACTCCTGTTTATACTCTAAAATAAGGGTTATTCGCTTATTTAGTGAGTTAATTCATATTTAAAGCTTATGTTCAGTATTCCTCTACAACCTTGACCTTCTTTGCCCCTGCGTAGTTTTTTAGTAGCTCAATCAGGGTTTTCTTTCTGACTTCGAGCTCCTTAAGCTTTGAAGCCTCCTCTGGGATCTCTACTGTTATCTCATCCTCTTCTTTTCTTAGCTTTAATTTATGCTTAGGAAATACCATCTCAGCTATCATCTGCATTCTTTCTTCATCTGTCTCAGCCCTGGCTTCAAGTTTGACCTCATATTCTAAGGTCTTTCCCGCCAATTCGTGGTTAAAGTCTATTTGCACCCTTCCACCTGACACACTGACAATCCTTCCTTTTAGGCCGTCCTCCAGAGAAACAACAAGGCCTGGTCTCGGCTCAAACCCACTGTCTTTGAAGACCTTCATAGGCACTAGCTTAAGCAACTTTGGGTCTCTTTCCCCAAAGCCTTTTTCAGGCTTTACAGTGATTGTTTTACTCTCACCAACCTTCATCTTAGAAAGCTCCTCTTCCAATCCTTTTATAATGCTTCCCGTGCCTAATATTACAGGCACTGGACCGTAGACAAATTTATCAGTGTATATGCCATGTTCCTTGGCAATATCTTCATAAGTGGTGTCGAAGACCTGACCAGTATCCTTTACCTTGCCAGTGTAACTTACTTTAATAATTTCACTCATAATATATTCACCTCTTGGAGTTGATTAAATATGAACAAACAGCTTATAATACTTTTAGTCGTGGCAGTGCTTGTGCTGTCAGCAGGCCCTTTAACCTACCTGCTATCCCACAGGGGAGAGGAAGTCATAAACTATGAGCCAAAAAAGGAAAAAAGCCCGGAATTTTACAAGATGTCTGCCTACATAAATGCCTCTGTTGTTGATACTGGAGACAGCCTTGCTTTTACCTTTGTGTCTACTTTGGGAAATAAAAACATCATTCAAGAGAGGATAGCCAACAGTACATCTACAAACGCCTCATTGTCTATGACGCTCAATCCATATGGTCCTGGTTATCAGTATAAGGTTGAGGTTCCTATAGACAGCAAAACAAACACACTACGCTTAGGTTTTCTACTTGCATATGATTTAAGTGATTACATTGACTGGAGGCAGTCAAACCTCCCAATTATGCTTGGCAAAGTGAAACTGCCAGACAAATTCAAGGCAAGAACAAAAGAAGGCAGCAAGACAGTAAAAAGCAGCAACGAAACAATTGCTGCGATACTGCTGTATTCTAAAAGGAAGAACGACACAGTCCAGCTGTTTTGTGACAATATAATGACAACAACAGTTAATTACAAGCTGATTGGCGTACAATCACTATGTTATGATACAGACCTTATAAATTTAAAGCCCTATCTTGGACTGCCTGTGTCTCTTGCTTCTGCAGGCAATGAAAGCGCAAAGATTCTCAACGTTACTTTGAAGCAAATTACAAACGCAACTATAATCGGCTCATATGACGCTTCGCTGAATATATCAGAAGATGATTTTTACAATGCCTTGCGCTTTAATGACTCCTTTGGCATAGCATTGGACATAATACCTCCAACTGCGAATAGGACCGCATTTTCAATAACATTCACAGCCCCCATGAACTCAAGCAATAACAGCATCTCTCATGAGACATTAATGAGGATAAAGCAGCACTTTGAGTCCTTTGCTGAAAGAAATGAGATAAAAATTTTAAACGAATATTCTATAGGGGAAGTGCTACTCCCCTCTTATGTTACTCTAAATGGCATTAGATATAAGGTCCCAAGCGAGACCATGACGATGTCACTGCCATTTACAGCTATTCCTGGCAATACGTTCAATAAAAACATTTACTTCAACATTGTTTACGGCAGGATAGTGAATTACAGGACTAACTAGACAATCTCAAAATGGCCTCAGCGATGTCTCCACCACATTCCTCTAATGCTTTTTCTGCCTCTTCTCTGCTTTTGCCTGTCTTCTCCATGATTATCTTTACATCATTGTTCTCTTCTTTCTCTTCTCTCACTTCACCGCTTATCTGGAAACTTTCATTACCGGCCATCATTACTTTCATGACCTGCGGGTTTTCTATAATTAATTTCCCGCTATCTGTTTCTATTACAACTCTCTTAGCACTTATGTTCTCATTTTTTATGCCCATTTGTTTCATTAGCCTTTCCATCTGCCTGGGGTTCAGCGTAGGTATCATACTATCACCACAATCTTTTTAATTTCTCAATCCCTTCCTTTTGTCAATGCGTATTATAGGTAGTGCCTCTGAATATAAAAAATATGTAGCAGAGGAGTGGCGTAAGAGAAATCAGGATTTAGATAAAGCCATTACTACTTATTTAGAGATGGGCGGTGTTTTGAAATTAAACGGTCAGGACAACACAGAGCTCATCTATCCAAACAAGAGGCGCATTTTATACCAAATTGAAGAGATAAAGAAAAAAAGGACGTATATAGACAAACAGCTCCGATTCTTTGAGAGAAAGCGAAGGTCATTTATAACAAATAACTTTTTTACAAACGCCTCAAGATTTATAGACCCACTCTACTGGCAACACATCTTGAAAATAAACTTAGACAAAGAGTACAGGAAAAGTGTTGACATTGTTGACCCTCCCATAACACTTATGCGCGATAAAAAGTGGAGAAAAATGATAAAGATGTTTGTCAACAATGCAGAATACAGAGAGAGGCTAAAAGAAGCAAGGACATCTATCATAGGCAAGAGAAGGTCATCTGTAAGAGAGAACGCTGAAAAAAGCATCAGGAATAATATAGAAGCCATAGATGCGAGAATAAAACAGCTTCGCGAGGAGAGAAGGAAATTTTCAAGAAGGCTTAGAGCCCTGAACACTTTGCTCTCATGGGCCAAGTAAATCAAAAAAGCGATGGTCTGCCTCTAATTATAAAAGAGGCCAACTCAATCAGCGTAGGCATGGCAAAAAGTATGAAAGCACCCAATAACTGGTGCTCTTCTATCTTATTTTCATACGCCTTGTCAACGATTGCAGCGATTACTGCCATTATTATAAAATTCAATAGCCAGCTAAGTGCATAATTTAGAGGCATTAACCCAACTCCCTTTTCAGAATTCTTTCTATGTTCTCTGGCGGGAAATCCAGCTTTACCAAGGTGGTAGTTCCCCTAACACCTTTACCAGATATGGATGTAGTCAAAAGCCCAAGCATTTCTAGGTCATTTATATATTGCTTGCACCATCTAGAGCTCCTTGCCTTTCTACCCCTCTGCTTGCATAATCTTTTATATTCATCATATATCTCTCCAGTAAATAGGATTCTTTCCTTATCACTTCCATCCGCCAATGTCTTATAGTATGATTTGCTTTTGCTGAGAAGCGCAACGGCATACAGGACTATCTTTTGGTGCTCAGGCAGCGTATTTATTATTTCATATATTATCTCCTCTTCTGCCTTTTTCCTCGCTTTCTCCACATGCCTGTCTGTTACTCTTTTGCTTCCCTCATCATCTGCTATCTCACCTGCTTTTGTTATCAATTTCAAGGCGTATCTGGCGTCTCCTGATTCCTGAGCAGCGAGGGCAGCAGCCAGGCGTATAGCAGAAGCATCAACACTGCCTTTTTTATATCCATCAACCACTCTCTCCCTCAAAATCTCTTCAAGTTGCTCTGCGTCATAGGGTGGAAAAACCAACTCCTCTTCACACAGACTGCTCTTGCTCCTGGGGTCAAGCGCTTCCTTGAAGGTTGCTCTGTTGCTAATACCTATTAAAGTAAGACTGCCTCTTCTCAGATCATCGTTGATCCTGGTTAGAGTATATATCAATTCATCCAGCTCTGTCTTCACTTTGTCTATTTCGTCCAATACTACAATTAAATGTAAGTTGTTTTTTTCCATGAAAGACATCACTTTATCAACTATTGGCGCAAAAGAATAACCACTGAAATTCTCGTTGGGATAACAGCGTTCTGCTATTGAAAGCATGATTTGGTATTTTGAGTTAGACTTAACACAATTAATTATGACCCCTCTCACATTAACATTATACTTCTCCTTCACAGTTTCCATATTCTTCAAAACGTGTTTTACAGATGCTGTCTTCCCAACACCCGTTTTGCCATAAATGAAGAGGTTGTGTGCTCTGCTGTTTTTTAAAATAGGAGCTAGTGTCTTCATTATTTTATCTATCTGCTTTTCTCTGTGGGGCAACTTGTCTGGCAAATAATGAGGACTCAATACATCCTTATTTTTAAATACTGTGTACTTTTTTATCTCCTTTTCAAATATATCCTCCATCAAAGCACCCGCAATGATAAGCTTAAATTATAGTTAGGTATTATTATATTTGTTTGTGTTAATAATAATAAAGTTCAGGAGGTAAAGAGATGGGAATATTTGGGAAGGTTAAAAAAGGCAGCAAGGAGATAGACATAGAAGAATACCTTGACACCCTTGGTCTTGATGCTGACGATATGCTGGAAGAGCATGCGGACATGTGGGTAAAGCCCATGACATTGGAAGACATCTCTGACGTAGAAGCAGTGAACAATGAAGTTAAGAAAGGAAATATGGTCATACTAAATATCCAGCCTCTTTACAAGAAAAACACAATAAAGCTGAGGCAGGCAGTTTCTGAGATAAAAGGCATGGTGCACGAGATAAACGGTGACATTGCCAGAGTCACAGAGTATAAGGTACTGGTCACTCCTGCAAGGGTCAAAGTGGTAAAAGAGTGACTCTAAAGTGATTGGATGGCAAGCAAGATACTAGAACACCCAGCCTTAAAACTAAGTTTGGGTGTCCAGGACATCATAACATTGATAGAAGAGATACTTAGAGAAAAGAACTGGAAAAAATTTGAGCTCCTGAGCTTTAAATTGCTTTACAGCCCAATCTACATATTTAACTATGATCTATTGGTTGAACAAGATGTGGAAGGCCAGACATTTTCTAAAGGCTTTTCAGGCACTATGGCCATAAATGCTGTCACTGCTGAGTTAGAGCCAGTTTTCTCTCACATCTTGAAGGAGAGACCGGTAGAGTATGAAAAAGAGATATCCCATGATTTTGACTATGAGCTTGAGAAGGCTTCTTTGACTAAAGATGAGTTAAAGGAGACCTGTAAAATAAAGCTAGCTGCTCAGTTTAATGTGGGAAAGGATTCTGTCGCAGTGTCAGGGTTCAGGTTGCTATATTGGCCAATATGGCGCGTTTTCGTGACTTTGCCAAAAGGCATACAAAGGATAAATGTGGACGCTGTCTCTGGGCAGGTTCTCAACATATCAGAAGTTCCTGAGAAGGAGAAGACATGGCTTGAGATTACAGCAGATACTCTAAAGCTAATGAAAAAGCCAGAAGGCTGGCTGACGCTTAGCAAGAAAACTGTCTCTCTATTAGGTAAAAGCACCAAGGCAAGCCTGAAATTAGCGAGTAAGGCAAGCTCAAAAGCAGGTGAAAAGGCCTCTGAAGCAGGATTGCTCTACTGGCTTTTTCATACAAGGTCTGGCATATACACCTTAATTGCGATCGCTCTTCTTATACTTGTATTAATTTATATATAACTGGCAAGTGTCTGCTGTGTGGTTTTTTCTTTTGGAAATATGCTTTCTATGTCTTTTTCTACAAGCTTTAATCTCTGCTCAACATAGTCCCCTAAGCCGTATTCTTTTGCCATTTCCTGCGACAATCTGAGGTACTTCTCAATCCCTCCTTTATTAACAGTCAATAAAAGCTTTCCACCACATTTAGTGCATTTCCCTACCAGTGGCACTCGCCTGTACTTCGTATTGCATTTGACACACCTAAATGTCTGCTGGCCAAAGGCCCTAAGATTTCCATAGATATCTCTGAGAAAGTGAAAGTTCAGCACTCTCATTGCCACATCTTTCTCATCAACTGCCGTTATCTTCTTTGCGAGCTTCAATTCTTTCTCCACCTTCTCAGTCATTGTTTTCAACTGTGTATACATTGTCACTGTCGGGCCTTCTTCTATTGACTTACAATCATGCGTGAAGCCGAAACCAGAGTACTGCTTTTCTGTCTCCAACCTGTCTTTTACTATCTCTATCTTTATGTCATAGGGACTCATCCTTTTCAGCGTAGCATAATAGAAGTCCAAAGGATATTTATTTACAAGCTCCATCTCAAAGACCTCGTCATCAACCTCTACAGGATTCAGCTTTGTGGTTAATACCAATGGGGCGTCCATGCTTCCGCCCCTACTTGAAGGCAAATACCTCTTTGAGAAATTTAGGAACGCATCAAGGGCTAGCATTATCGTGTCTTCATCGCCATCACTGTTTCTTCTTTTTGCAGTATGCCAGTAAGGGTGCGCATAGCAAACCCTTGCCTTCGTAAAACCAGCTATTCTTCCCAACACACCAACACTAATGTGCGGAGCCAAACCTATAATCAGATGACCAGCGAGGTCTTCAATCTTTTCGCAATTATAATAGCGAGGCAAGCCGTAAAACTTTTCCAAGAGGTCATCCACAAACTTACTTGCTTTTAGCAAGTATTCTGCTGCGCTTATTGGAATTATAACATCCTGCACAGCTAACTCTATGATTTGGTTTTCATCTTTCAATTCATTGCCTTTGTAATCATGAGTATAACCTATTTCTTTCAATTTTTCAATTGACAGGTGAACTTCAGAGGGTTTGAAGTGAGTTAAGGGCATATCAGTAGCGTCAAAGCGAATCGTACCATCTTTAAAGACATAAACAGAGTGTTTTGCTCTTAACACTCCTTTCCCAAGCGCTTCGTAATATTTGTCCCTATTTACAGTGCCTATAACTCCTTTGATGGTGTCTGGTATTTCCTCTTTCAGGTGTTCTTTAATCCTCTCAAATTCCTCCCCAATGTCTATAATCTTTCTGCTATATGGCACAGCAGGCACTCTACACCTTTTACAGAATGCTTCTGTTTCTTCACCACATTGTGGGCATATGTGTTTTATTACTGCCCTTGAGCCGCAATCAGGACACTTATAACCAACAATCGGTTTGTTGCATTTCGGACAGTATGTATTCAGCATTTCCACAGATATCTTTCCTCTATCTATGGCTTTGGTGATATCTCTAACCTTTCCCCCGTGGTTAGCAATTGGAAAAAGGACATGTGGTGGTGGGCTCATTAATCTTGGTTTTGCTTTTTCAGGTCTGCCCATCCTGGCCCCTATGAAGGTAGGTGCTTTTGCTATTATCGGAACATTGCTTATTTGCTTCACTAATTCTATGCTGCTATCACAGCTCTCAGCTATTTCACTAATTTTTTCCGATTTCTCCCCACACAAGGTCTCCAATATTGCGTCTGCCTCCTCTATTATTACCATGTTGTTTCTAACTTTGTGCGGTATGCAGATTTTTTCAAGAAGCCTCTTTTCTTTTTTCAAAGGTCCAACAAGCCTCTTTATCCTTAATCCTTCCAAGCCCTCCATTTCTTCAGCTTCCATCTCTTTCAAATATCTGACCAAATCAATGAGCTCTTCTTTGCTAAGCGCTTCGTATATATACGTGTATTTCGGGTGCAATGGCACTCCATATTTTTTACTTAAATCAACAGCTTTCTTAGCAGTAATCTTATCCTTTAATTTAATTCCCTTTGCCTCAAGCTCTTGCTCCCACCATTCCTCACAATTTCCAGAAGGCAGTAGCGAGTGATTGCTCTTTCTAAAGTCACCATATGTAACAAGCATGTCTCCTAAAAACAGTATTTCTTCAATATCCTCTTTTAATCTCTTGGCCATATCCAGGCTGTTCACAGCAATGACATCGCCAGTTTTGAGTCTCACCACTGGCCCTTCAATACTGTCACACACTGAAAGAGCAGTTCCTTTGCCAGGTCTTTCTATTTTTAATTGTGTTCCTATGACTGGAAACTCATCAAGTATTTCCATGGTGGCTGGGTGGACACATTTGGCCATAATACCATTGTTTCTGGCTTTTCCATACCTTAACCTGAAGCCACCAACAGTTGAAGGATATGCAAATATCGGGCGTCCACCAACAATATCTGATAGGTACTTGTCTATAGGCTTGCTTTTATCTTCGTCAGCCGACTTTTTGGGAGCTTTCACCAAACCCTCAAGCCAGTCCCAGCCAAAACCATATTTTTTTGACAGCTTCAGCAATTTAGCAGCTTTCTGAGCTATGCCTTCTCCTATGATGAGGCACATGCCTCCTCTTATCCTATTTGTGTCAATGCGTGGAAGGTTTTTGTATACGGAAACCTCCAGCATACTTGTTGGGTCTCCGTCAACGCAGATGGGGCAGTTTTTGACTATGTATCTAACTTCATCGTCTGATGGTTTGTATTGCAATCTGGCAATAGAGTTGTGGTATATGTTTATCTCCTCTACATACCTTTCAATCTCACTCTCTGTTGGCCTATAATTTTGCAGTCCCATCCTTTTAGCTGTGTAATCAGCAAGCATAGCACTTAAACCAGCTGCAGTTCCTCCAGCGCTTCTTATAGGCCCAGCTGCCATTAAAGAGATATATTCAGAACCATCGGGATTTTTTCTTATTTTTACTCCTGCAATGCCTTCAGTGCTGGCAGCAGTGACCGATTCTGTAAGTATAGCAAGAGAAGTCCTGATGCACTGGTAAGCTAGTTCTTCCCTTGAAGGAAAAGAGCCAAACTTTCCCTCAATAATCTCATCTATTATCTTGAGAGCTGTCTCGTATCTATCAAGGTCCTTTTCCAGCTCTCTAATTCTTTCAGCAACGTGTTCTGGGCCTACTAAGCCCTCAACCCTTGCTGCGAGGTCTTCTGCAGGAGGTATCTCCACATGCATTTCAGGGTCTAAACCCCTGCTTCTTGCTTTTTCTCCTATCTCATACAGCTGCTTTACAGAGCCAAGTAAATTTTCAAAGTATTTTTCAGGATTCACTTTACTACCTCCACGCTAAATTCCCTATCAAAGTGGATGGATTTTATTCTGCCTGTTTTGGCCTCAAATATGGGAAGTATGGCAGGCGTAGCTTTGTGCCCTTGTTTTGTTTGATATTCTGTTGTCTCTTGCCAAGTCCCAGAAGAAATACAAACTGTGCCCCTGTAAACACAGTAGGCATTGTGATGTGCCTCTCCTGTGTGAAATATGTCTGGCGTCTCCTCTATTACCATTATATCCTCATTCTGAGGAATTACAGGCTTTCCCCCAAAATATGGGTGAACATGCCTTTTCTTTAAGGCCTCTTCCATAAACAACTCTGGCTTTTCAAAAGTTACATGGGGCAGTTGAGAAACGAAATCAGCCAGGGAAGTGCCGTGATACAGTAAAAGCTTGAAGCCGTGTAGCTCTGCCCATCCTGGGCTGCCAAGAAGGTGTACGTTCTCAGCTTCGTATAATCTCGGAACCAATTCTTTTGGCAACTTGGGTTGTGGATCTGCATTCCTAACAGCGTCATGGTTGCCTGGGATTAACACAACGTGGATATATTCTGGAATTTCCTCAACGAGATACTGTTCAAGCACTTCATACTGTTTGTATATATCAGTTATCTCCAATTCGTTTTCTTGCCCAGGGTATATGCCAATCCCATCGCATATGTCTCCAGCAATAGTTATGTATTTGACTCTTGAAGCAATTTGTTTGTCTTTCTCGCTTCCCACTCTTCCTTTCAACCAATTTAGCATATGGCCAAAGTTGTCTTTCATGAAAAGCTTGCTTCCTATATGCAAATCAGATAGCATAGCAAATATGATGTCATCATCAATAGTCTTTACAGTTCTCATGCTTTCAATATCTGGCTCTATTATTTCATTTATTATGAAAAGACCATTGCTCATTCTTCCATCAAAAGCAGCGACTTCATCAAGCATAAGCCTCTCTGCTTTTGCTATCAATTCCCTGTTGTTTGCAGGGACAAGAGCGTTTATGCTTGTTACCAAATCTTCCAGCCTGATAAATACGTGCCCGTTCTTTGTTAGTCTTTTCTCAGATAACATCCCTATAACCCTGACCTTCCCATTACTTTTTTCTCTTACATCTAAAAGCCGGGTTATAGGCACAGCTCTTTTTCTCAGCATCGCAGATATTTTTTCATACCTGTTTCTGAAATATTGGACAAAATCCTCAACAGTCCCCTCTCCTGTCTGAACCTCTTTTTCAATTAGCTTGATATCTGCCTCTATATCCTTTGCAATTGCGTGGAACAGTGTTTTCTCCACAATTACCTCCTTTTTGCTCTCCACCTTCGTTTTTTCCAAGCTCTCTAACTCAGCTACGTCTATCACAAAGCCGTCGGCCTGCTCTATTAATTTGTCAGCCACCTCTCTGGGGTTTTCGGCATTTAGAATCAGCTTTAACGTTCTGGGGCTTATAAGAAAACCTTTTTCTTCTAATTCTTTAACAATATCCTCAGCTTCCAAGCATCTCACCTTATAGGGGCTTACTTGGAGCTCTTCTTAGACAAAGAACCCTTCACTACGCAAGGTATATTCTGCAGAACATATAATAAAAATTTTTTGTTAAGCACTTTTAAAAACAGCCAAATCGCTTTCTTTTATTCTCTTTCGGCATGGTTCTAACATCTTTATAAGAATCTCAGCTAGGCTGTTTTTCAGGTCAAGAGGGTGAATTTTGCCTTGCTTATACAAACCCTCTAACTCTTCATAACTGCTAACAGTTATTTCACCGCCAAACTTATCAGGTCTCTCTATTTTTATCTCTTTTTCATCTCCCCTGAAGATGATGTATTTGAAGTACTCCATTATCGGATTGTTTTTTACTTCCTTCTCAGGACAGTGCGCCTTCCTCAGTTTTGCTCGTATTTCATCAGGACTGTCATGAACAAATATAGCAGAATCAGGTTTGCTCTTGCTCATCTTTAAGTCCATATCCATCCTTGAAGGCCCTTGAAGGCCCATAATCAAATGGTGGCTGACCACAACTGGTTTCCAGAAGCCGATTTTTGGTCCTACCTCCCTTGCCAACATATTTGCCTTTCGCTGGTCCATACCGAGTTGGCATATGTCTACATTAAGGTGGAATATATCAGCCACCTGCATTGCTGGATAAAACAGTTGAGCAGCATCGCTTAATTCTCCCTCTTTTCTTCCCATTATTGTGATAGCCCTCATCATTCTTTTTAATGTGCTGTGCTTTCCAACCTCTATAACTGTCTTCCAATAATCAGAGTCATCGACAAGTTGGCTGGCCCAAACGAGCTCAACTTTTTTTCTGTCAACACCTAAGGATTCCCACACTTTTATCAAATATTCCCCTGCTTTTCTTATTTTCTCCAAGTCGCCACCCATCTTATTGTTTATCCACGCATGCCAATCAGCAATTAGTATCTTAAATTTTATGCCTGCTTGCTGTAAGTCCATTATTTTCTGAGCCCTCATTAAACCTGCGGCTAGGTGAGCCATGCCTGAAGGCTCAAAGCCGTCATAAGCGATAACCTTGTCTTTCCTTTCCAGCAATTCCCTGAGCTCACTTACAGTTATCACTTCTTCCACAGGGAGCTTAGATATAAGCTTTAATCTTTCTTCAACATCCATGAGCTCACTTTTTTTCTAAATCGTCTTTTAGTTTTTCCAGATTAGAGATTATATTCCAAATCTGGGTTCTCGTATGTGATGGCATATTTATGTCATTTGAAATCTCATCAAGCATGTATATTGCTGTAGCTATGTTGACGCTTATGTCATCACTGTCTTCTGATAGCTTATCAGAGGCCTCAGAAACAACCCTTCTAATATTCTTTGGCACTGTGTTGTCTTCTGTAATTGGCAACATTAGCGCTTTTACATCTCTTATCTCCTTTGCCACATCTACCATAATATCCTCTCCTTAATTTCTATCCCACCCATAAAAATAAAGTAATATCTGTTTTTTCAATTTTTCTATGTCTTTCTTATCTTTTGCATTGATTTCTATATCTACTTTGACTTTCTTGTGCTTTAAATCCCTATGGGTTGCTACAAGCAAAACCCTCGCCTTAAATAGCTTTTTGATTTCATCCAGTAATTTTAACTGCTGCTCTACACTGTAACCGCAACTTTCTGAGTAGTCGATAACAAAGACCACATCCTTTGACAAAAATTTTAGGGCAAGTATGGCTTTTTTTTCTATTTTGTTTCTTTTTTCCATAGGTCTGTCAAGTAAGCCAGGAGTATCAATAAGTTGAATGTCTTCATAACCTTTTCTCATATATCCTATCAAAATCTTCTTTGTTGTAAACGGGTATTCATTTACCTGTACTCTACTTCCACTTAACTGCTTAAGAATTAGGGATTTGCCCACGTTTGGTGCGCCAGCAATTATTATGGTGTCAACATCCTTCCTTATGTGGGGAAGCTTTCTTCTTCCCTTAATAAAGCGTTCCAATTCTTCATATTTCAATCTCTTGACTACTGAAGCAAGCCTACCGTAAAACTCTTTTCTCAGTTTGTTTGATTCCCTCCTGTCATCGCTGTACTTTATTCTCATCCTGTAATTCACGGTTAATCTCTTAATTATCCTCAAGCTTGCCTTAACACCCCTATACTCTAGCTTTACTTTCTCGTAATCCACGTCTGTTTTAAGTAGTTCCTTGCTAAACCTGTCAAGCTTTCTTATCTCTTTATATGCCTTGATTAAAGAATTCAGATAAGAAGTTATGATTGAACTGCTAATGTCAAGTCGGGAAAGATCGGCCTTTATGTGCTTTTCTCTCTTTTCAGAACTTTTGACCGCTTTTGCTTTTTTCGCAGCTTCTTTAAAGGCTTTATCTAGGAGAACCTCTTTTTCCATAACTTTGTTTTGAAAGGCAGCATTAATAAAGCTTTTATAAAGACAGAGCTTAAAACAATTATGGAAGACAAAGCAGAAAAGTTAAAGAGGGAGATAGAAGAAAGCAAAAAACTTATATCAGATGCACAGCAAGTTATAGACGAGGCAGATAAGCTTACAGCTGTAATGTTAGAGAACATAGAGAAAATGATAGGGGAAAGGCCAGAAATTCTTCAATCTATGACAAGAGAAGACAGGGAGAAGCTTATGGCTAACATTAATAAAATAAAGAAAAGGATGTCGTCCAAGTGATTTTCTTCTTTTAAGGCATTGCTCCTATAACAAAGCCACTGCCTGTTATTACTGCTAGTACTATCCAGACTATTATTGTTAATATCACTGTCAGCGCCGCTTTATCTGAATCCATCTTCATGGTTGGTTGCAGGAAGACATACAGCAGGTATATAGCGTATATTAACAGAATAAGGTTCACTACTGGAACCCAAGATAACGCTATCAACACTGCTGTTGGAAACGCCCATGCTGCTGCAAAAGTGCTGTACTCTCCCTTTCCTCCGAGTATCTTTGCGACAACCCACACGATAAGTGTGTAGATCACCCATAAGATTATTGTCATCACTGGCATTACTATGAATAGACCAAGCGCTGCAAGGCCTCCAAACATCAGCAGAAACTGGTTTGCGCCAGCTCCAATTAGAGGCATGCCCAGTATAGCGCTGCTGAAAAAGCTTATCACTGTTAGGGACAGCAAAGCAAGAATTGCTGCAGCTACTAAGCTTCCCAGTATGACAGCTTTAACTCCATCTGCAAATTCTGCTTTTGCCAGCCTTTTTGCTGTTTCCCGTGGCTTTGCGAACGAAGCAATGCATTCATCAAATACCTTACTTAATTTCATAAGCTAAAAGAAGTAGAACCTAAATAAAAAGATTCCTGTTTTGGAACCCACAATCTTATCGATAAGAACAGAAGCCATATTTAGTCAGCTTTTTGACGGTTAGATAACCTCACACGCGACCTCTACCTTTGGAAGTTAAGAAAACTTTAAATAAAAAATACCCCCATAAGATAAGCGATAAGGTAATTTATATGACAAGAAGAATTAATGTAGGTATGGAATCTTTCGATGCTATGCTCTGGGGCTCCCCTAAAAAACGTAAAAGAACTTTAGGAATAAGAGATAGGCAAATTCTTTACCGTAGAGCAAAGGGCCGATGCGAGGCCTGCGGAAAAAAAATTGATTACGATGAAATGCAAGTTGGTCATATAAAAGCTTACTCTAAGGGTGGTGCAACAACCTTGGCCAATTCAGCCTGTCTATGTTATAGATGTAATAAATTACAAGGCACCGACAGTTTGGAGACGTTAAAAAAGAAATTAGCAGGGACCTATGGTAAGAGGACCAAGCGAACAAGAAAAAAGAAATCAACTAAAAGGACCTCTGATCCTTTTAAGATAAAGTTACCTAGGTTGGAGTTTTAATTCAAATAAGGCCCAACATAACGTGTTACCTTCTAATACTTCTGAATGCACTAAAGACTATCAATTTATTCTAGCCACCATTTCTTATTCCCATAATCTATGATAGGATCACCAACTTGGCTTCCCTAAGACCTTCCATACAACTTCCTGTTTAAGCCAATAATAAATATTAGTTTGTTCTCTATATTAACATGCAATTAAATTACTTAAAGACAGCTTTTCTTATTTTGATTGTCTTATCTGTTTCTCTTGCCCAATGTGATATTTATGTGGGCAGAGCAAAAGCTTTTCTTGAAAACGCCTCAAGCACAGACATGTATGCAGCATCTTACGCAGCCGCACAAGAATACGAACACGCCGCCAATTGTTTTGAGAGGGAGGGAAAAAGCACAAGTGCAAATGTCTATTATGGCCTTGCTGCTTTGAACTATGTCTCAGCTGCTAAGAGTTTGCAGCCAGGTGGTGACCTGACATTGAAGGTGAATGCATTAAAGTTAGGAGCAAGGAATTACTTAAAAATAGAGGCATATCAATTAGCATCGGATTATTACAATCAGGCCATATCTTTGCTTGATGATAATGAGGGCGCTGTTTTAGCTGAGGAAGCAGGAGACCTATTCGCGGAATCAGGCATCAGGACAGATGCCTCTAACTTTTATGAGATTGCCCACGGAAAATTTGCAGAGCTGGGCATGACAAAAGACGCTGAGAGAGTAAGTGCTAAGTTAGAGTCCTTATATAGTGGAGAAGAGCCTAGAGGAAACATTACAGTTGTGTTATTCTGGTTTATGTTGTTTATTATTTTACTAATAATTCTTGTGAGCACCGTAATATCTGTAGCTAGAGGCAAAAAAGCAGTGGAAGCAAAAGTAGAGAGAAAACCCGCTATTACAAAACAGAAACAAGAAAGTGAACACGTGGTGAAGCACATTGAGAAAAAGCACAGTGAACGTAAAAAAGGAGCAAGAGAAAGGGCGATAGAGAAGCTCAGGAAGAAATACGTTCCAAAATAACGGTGATTAGGTGCGCCTTCAAGTAAGAGCACACGATTTGGCTGCTAGAATCAATGTTTTTGAGACAGCACATGGGAAGGTAGAGACTCCTACAGTATTGCCAGTGATAAACCCAAACAAAATATTAATACCTCCTTCACAGATGAATGTAGATGCAGTAATTACGAATGCCTATATCCTGTGGAAGCAACATTACGACGATGTAACCGCAAGAGGAGTACATGATTTTCTTTCTTTTAACAAAACAATAATGACAGACAGCGGAGCTTATCAACTTATGGAATACGGAGACATCGATGTAAGCAATGAGGAAATAATTGCCTTCCAACAGGCAATAGCTGTTGACATAGGGACTGTCTTAGACATACCTACTGCATCAAAAGATTATGCCACAATAAAACAAAATGTTCATAAGACATTAGAACGTTTAAGAGAGGGAGCTAAACTCTTTAGGAAAAACATCTTACGTGTTGCCCCTATACAGGGAAGCGTGTTTCCGAGGCTTGTTAAAGAAAGCTCCACCAAAGCATCATCACTTGACTATGATATCCACGCTCTTGGAAGCATGGTTCCCTTGCTTAAAGATTATCATTATGACAAAGTCATAGACGCCATAGCAGCTGCAAGGGCAAATATGCCTTCAGATAGGTTGCTTCACCTTTTTGGGGCAGGACACCCTGTCTTTTTTTCTTTTGCAGCAGCAATTGGTGTTGACCTTTTTGATTCTGCATCATACGCTCTCTATGCAAGAGACAATAGGTATATTACAGAGATGGGAACATCTAATTTAAAAGAAATGAAGCACCTACCTTGCTCTTGCTCAGTGTGCAGAGGAAACACTGTTTCAGATATCCTTAATCATCCTCAAAAAGAGAAATTACTGGCAGAACACAACCTCAATGTCATCTTAGAAGAGATAGAAAGGATAAAAGAGGCAATAAATGAGGGAACTTTGTGGGAATTACTGGAGGTGAGGGCAAGGGCGCACCCATCACTGCTGAAAGCCTTCAAAAGAGTGTTGAAGTATACAAAACTTCTTGAATCACAAGACCCCATAGTTAAAAAACACATTTTTATTTTATCCCCCTATTCGAGAAAACAGCCAGCTGTAAAGAGAGCAATTAGAAGAATTAAGAAAGTAAAAGGGAAGAAAATGGATTTTCCTCCTTATGGAAAGGTTCCAATAAAAGTTTTGGACTGTTTTCCATTCAATCAAACTGTCTCAGAGCATGAGATAAAGCTCAAGAAATCAGATGATGACTATGAAAAACTTAAAGCCATAAGCGAGTATTGGTTTGGCTGCAATGTCTTTAGCAAAAATGTAAAAATAAGGCGCTCCAAATTAACAAAGCGCATGAGGTCTGTTCACAAAGGAGATAAAACATTAGCCAGTTTTGACGCAAGTTCTTATCTGTTGTACCTACATGAGGCAGCTCTTACACTCCATGATAAAACAAAAAGAAAGAAGGCATTTAGGGTTGTTGTTGACAACAGTGTCAGGGAATTTGCCTCTTCTGGAAGGAATGTCTTTGCCAAGTTTGTCAAGGCCTGTGACCCAGAGATAGTTCCTGGCCAGGTTGTCTTGGTCGTTGATGAAGAAGACAACCTACTTTGCAGCGGAGAAGCAAAGATGTCAGCAAAGGAGATGCTTGACTTCAACTTTGGCGTGGCTGTCAAACCTAGATGGCATCCTTGACCTTTCTGCCCCATATGAAAAAGCCAGGATAACCGAAAAAACCTTTTACTCTCGCGTACTTTTTTACTATTATCTCTTCAAAGCCTAATTTTATAGAATGAATATCTGAAAAGCCATTTTCTTCCAAGCTTCTCCATACCTGCTTTATATCATCTATTATTGGAGTGTACACCCCTATAAAGCCACCAACTTTAAGCTTGCTTTTTAATTTTGGGATTGCCTCATATGGCTTTTGCATGTCAAGCACTATGGCATCATAACTGCCCTTGTCTTTCCACGGCTCTCCAAAAATCAGGTCAACGTTTTTGAAGCCATTAAGGTTTTTAACAGCCTTTTCATAAGCCTTTTTTTCTCTTTCATAGCTTCTTACCTCTGCATTCAGCCTGGCCATAAATAGTGTTAGCCCACCGCTACCTGTTCCAACTTCCAGCACCTTGCTGCCTGCCCTTATGTCAAGCATTGCGCAAATGACAGCAGCGTCATAAGGGTATATTGGCCTTGAAAACATCTCCATGCCCTCTACCAAATCCTGCACGCTTGGTTCAAGCACTAAAAATACCTCTCCAAGATGCGATTTAACTGTTTTTCCAAAAGCTTTTTTAACATCACTCACTCTAATAACCCCGAACTCAGTATGGAATTCCTCTTGCATGGAAAGGTCTAGGAGGAGCTTCTTGCCAGAACTGTGTATGAGCAATGCTTTCATTTTAATCACGGGGTAAATATGGACATTCCAAATATTTATGAATGGAAACATTATAAAAAATTGCTAATAATCCCAATTATCTTGACAATCATCTCATTCTTTTACGTGTTTCATATAAAAACAGGCATTGAGTTCAGTGGCGGGACCCTAATAACAGCCCCCATATCCAAAGATATAGACGTAAACAAACTAAAAAGAGAAATTCTAAATAGTTATAACCTTGTTGAGCTGGATGTCAGGCAAACAGGTTCTCAATTGGCAAGAGGCATTTACATCCAGTTTGCAGGCGAACGCTCACTAATTGCTGCCAGAGACGCTTTTAACAGGGGAGATTTTGCCACTACCATCCAAATATGCAAAGCTTTTACAGGGGAGCTGAATGTTAGCGGCAATTCCAGCGAAGTGGCAGCTACATACTTTTCAAACGCCAACGAAAAATTTAAGAATAGCCTTATTGCATTTATCTCAGAGAAAACAGGGACACCAATCTCTGATTTTTCCATAAGAGATGTTGGTCCATCTTTAGGGGCCTTGTTCTGGGAACAGGCCAAGAACGCTATAATTCTTGCCTTTATCTTTATCATTGTCTTGGTTTTTTTATTTTTCCGAGAGGCAATCGTTTCTCTGGCTGTCATACAAGCTGCATTTTTTGATGTGCTTATCGCAGCAGCTTTCATAGCTTTTATGGACATGCCACTATCTCTTGTGACGATAGCACCACTTCTCATGCTTATAGGTTATTCTGTTGATTCCGATATAATGCTTACTGACAGGATACTTAAAAGGAAGACAGGAACAATATATGAAAGGGCCAAAAGCGCTTTTAAGACAGGCATCACAATGACAGGCACGACCATAGGAGCTGTAAGCTCTCTTTACCTTATCTCTACTGCTGTTGGTATTGAGGTTTTGTCTAACATTTCTATGATACTTCTTGTAGGTCTCTTTGCAGACTTAATTTCCACGTGGATAACTAACGTTAGCTTAGTGCTTTGGGCAGCGGAAAGAAAGCTGAAGAAGAAGGGAAGGCTATGAGTGAAATAATGAAAAGCTGGAGGGTTAGAATATTTCTCATAGCACTGCTGCTTTCTTTTTTCACATTGATGATAAGGCCTGTTCAATTGGGCATGGATTTTAGCGGAGGCAGCTTGATACAGATAAATCTAGACAGGCCTTTAAGCAGCTCTGAAATGCAAACAGTTGTTAATGTTCTCCAGAGCAGGCTCAATAACTATGGGCTAAAACAGTTGGCTGTTAAGCCCTGGGGCAAGCAATTTGTGGTTGTTGAGATAACAAAAACCAGCGACCCAAAGGAAATAAACAGGATACAGGCATTGCTCGGCGAGCAGGGAAAATTTGAGACGCTTTATAACGGGAAGGTTGTGCTAAGAGGAGAAGACATCATTTCAGTTATAACAGACCCTCAAAAAGGTTATGGAGCATATCCCTCAGGCAATGGGTATACATGGACAGTTCCTTTTTTGGTTTCGAACAAGGCAGCAGAAGAATTTGCTAAGGCTGTTGAAGGAGAGTGCACGCCCTTGCCAAATTCTCGCTCCTGTAAGGAACAGGTTTACATGTTTATAGACAGGCCGGAAAACGCGATAATCGTGATGCCTCCAAAGTTATATGAAGATGAAAGAGAGATCCCAGATGATTTCATTGATTCACCCAATAAGATAAAAGCAGACGACTTGCTGAAAAACTCAGGCATTGACCTTGCAGTTGCTGACCAGATAACAGAGGAGCTATTAGAAAAGATAAGAGGAAAAAATGTAATTGTTCCAGAAGGAGCTTATGATTCATATTTTCTGAAAGCATTAAACGGCTCTGCTGCTAATGTAAAAGAGATTCCAAAGAGGAGTGATTACTGGCTAAAGGACGCCATAAACATTGAAAACATAGTTCACCTTACTCCTGGAGTGACTTCTGGCAAGCCAATAACAAACCCAAGCATAACTGGCTATGCAGCCACAAAGGAAAAAGCAGCAGAAGAGTTAAGCCATGTAGCCATATTATTGAAGTCGGGCAGGTTGCCTGTTTCTGTCAGTATAGGCAGTGTTTCTACAATCTCCCCAATCTTGAGCGAGCGTTTCATCTCTTACAGCGTGCTTGCTGGATTAGCAGCGCTTATGGTGGTAGCCACCGTCTTGCTTATTAGATACAGAAAGATAAAGATAGCGCTCTCAATAGCTATGACAAGCTTCTCCGAACTGATAATACTCTTAGCTGTTGCAGCTCTGATAGGTTGGCAAATAGACCTTCCTGCTGTAGCAGGTATCATAGCAGCCATAGGCACGGGCGTCGACCACCAAATCGTTATAACAGATGAAGCATTGAGAAAGGAGAAGGAAGTAGAACTGAGTTTAATAACGCGAATAAAGAAGGCGTTCTCCATAATCTTCATGGCAGCTACGACAACAATCTTTGCTATGTTGCCATTACTTGTTGTTGGCATGGGAACACTGAAAGGCTTTGCTATAACCACTATTTTGGGAATGCTTATAGGAGTCTTCATAGCAAGGCCTGCCTACGCAGAAATAGTAAACAGAATTATTGACTAATGTTTAAATAATCTTTTTGTGTTATAGCTGCGATGGAAAGAATAAGCACTGGCATAACTGGTTTGGATGAAGTGCTTGAGGGAGGCTTTCCGCACCCTTCAGGCATAGTTATCACAGGCCCTCCTGGCATAGGCAAAACTGTGTTTGCTTTACAGTTTCTTTACGAAGGAGCTAGAAAGGGAGAAGCAGGCTTTATGATGCAGATAGAAGGTTATGCCACTGATGTTGAGTGGTATGCTGAGAAATTCTCGTGGGATATTCAATCTCTCGAAAATGAGGGCAAATTGCTGTTTAGCTCTTTTGATCCCATGGAATTCACTAAGTTTGACCTGAGCACGTTTCACGCTGATGTTGTCTTGCGACTTTATAAAATCATAGACTCTATGAAAGCAAAACGAATAGTGGTAGACAGCATAGCCCCTATCGCTTCTTCAATGCAGAATGAAGGCCAGTACAGAACCCTTATGTATTATCTGATTAAGTCCCTAAAAGGCAAGAACTGCACCGTGCTTTTTGTTTCAGAAAAAGAAAGTGATAAAACAAATCCAGAGGAGTACATAGCGGATGGCGTTATAGAACTGAAATATGTTGAATCTGACGGCAACATAAACCCAACTATGTTCATCAAAAAGATGACGGCAACGGAAATAGTAAACAGGCAGTTTTCAATACAGATTGATAATTTTGGTTTTAAGATTATAAACCCATTTGGAGAGGGTATTTTTTAAATCCGCAAACCTTGCGCGGCTATGTTTTTTCAAAGCCAATCACATCATATGGGATCGAAGATCCCATGCGTTGGTCCGGCGCAACGGACAATCGAAGATCCCATGTCCGCAAGCCGCACGCGGCTTAAATAGTCCCGGGCGGATTCGAACCGCCGCCCCTGGCTCCAAGGGCCAGGATCCTTGGCCACTAGACCACGGGACTTTGTCTTAAGGTTTTTGTGGCTTTCTTGTTTTTATGTCTTACTCTACCATGGAACAGATTTTAAGCCAAGTTTATACGCGATAAAGTTTGTGCTTAGGTGTATGGCAGGTGTTATTACTATAAGAAAAAGAAAGGTGTCCAAACCAGGAAATTCTATGAAAAACGTAAAAGCAAAAGCACCCAATACAAAGTCTGCCTGGTCAAAGAAAGGAAACAGCTCTCCTCTTTTATATCCCAAACGTCTCTTGACAAAGCTGGTAATCATGTCAAATATCAGCGCGCCAAGAGACATCATGAAAGCTAAGTATGCTTTTGAAAGCAATTGGTTAGGGAATAATACATAAGCCACCACAAGACCTGTGAGGGTTCCGAGAGAAAGCCCTGAAATCAGACCTGCCCATGTCTTGCCTTTTCCCAATATTGGTCTTCCATCAAACCATTTTTTACCTCTGTCAATAGGCCATCTGTTCCCAAATAAGATTGGGCTTGCATTAGCTATGTAAGCAGGAAGAATAAAGATAAAGCTATTTGCTATGAAGGCAAGCACGCTATCCATTACTAAGATAAAACATAGCTCAAATAAAATAGGATAGGATGCAAGCTATCAAGCCACCAGAAAGTGAGGCAATGAAGTTCGTGGCATTATTCCCTATAATGTTCCTGTTCTCCCAGACTGCCCCAATAACAGAGTCTATTAGCATACCTAAAAACCCAGAGACAGTGGATATTAAGACAACAGAGTAATGTGGCACTATAATCAATGACAGGAGCCCAAGCGAGAAAGCACTCAATAAAGCAACTGTATTTCCCAACCTCGTTATTCCCCCATTCACACCTGTTCTGGTTTTTTTAAATGTCGTTATCATAACTGGCTTCTTCTTAGAAAGCATCCCTATCTCAGAGGACATTGTGTCAGCAAGAGATGTTGACAAGCTACCTATAAAAAGAAAAGGGTTGCCAATAACAGTTGCTATGAGTGCAACGCCTCCATTAGCCAATATATGCTCAGGTCCTCTTATTTTCTTAACTATCTCATACTTGCTCTTTTTGTCTTCCTTGTACCTTGTAGCAATACTTGCAATAACAAAGAAGAAAAATAGAATCAAAAACCATTTTTCATCCCTCAATATTAACACAACATATGCAAGAAGAATGCCTGTTATGCCTCCCAATACTGTCAGCGCCTTTCCTTCATATGCCAAAAGAGCTATAAAAAAAGGCAGGATGTAAAATATATTTATCATAGGACATAACCTATACAAGCTTGCATTTGCCTATTTCAACTTTCCTTATAGGGCAAATGACCTTTATAGCTTTCATTATATCTTTATTGTAATGCCCGTAAGCACAATCCTTAACAAAAGTTTCAAAACTCTTCCCCCTGGCTTTTTCTATTATAGCGTCAATCATAATTTTTCTGATAGCATCCTTCTGGCTTGTTTTTATCTTGTGATATGTAAACGCATAAGCAGTTACTCTTACTTTCTTGCCATCTTTCAGGATAAATGTTATTATAGCTCTTATCATGCTTCTTCTACGCCTTATATCCCTTCGTATGTAATCATTGCTCAGTTGAAAGCCCACCAGTTCTGTGTGGGCAGTCATTCCTTTTATTTCCTTTATCTTAAGTTTGAGCTTAACGAATTGATGCTCTGCTTTTTTACTTATGTTGTACAAGGGAACAAATATACTCCTGCCAAGAACCTTTTTGTCAGCATCGGCCACAGTAGTCCCAACTTCTACCTCATCAAATATTTTTGGAGCCACTACTGTATACCACTTCTTTTTCTTCCATGTGTCTTGAGTTTTTCTCTTCTTTATAGTTACCATAGTATCACTCTTTTATTATAAGAGCTGCCTTTTCCGCTGAGTAATACCAATCTTTCGGCAGTACACCGCTTCTCTTGTAATATTTGACAAGCCTTCTTATCTTTGATTCAATCAACCGCAAAGCGCGTTTATTGTGTATGTCCATCTTATGGTTGCTGAGATGCTTGTTAAGCTTTACAGCCTTTCTCATCAGGTTCATTAGGTCTTCAGGATATTCTGGATACAGGCCTTTTTCAACTAATATCTGCTTTATGCTCTTTCCGACTAGGGCCTTCACGCTGGGTATTCCATAAACATCGCGGAGAATCTGGCCTATCATGCTTGTGCTTTTTCCTTCTTTCCTCAGCTTAACAACTAGTTCAATTACATCTTCCTTAGAATGCTTCACCCATCGAGGGACTTGCTTTACAGCAGGATGAGTGGAGCCACTCTTTCCTTTTTTCCTAGCATGCATCCTCGCCATGTAATCACACGCACGACAGGCGGACGCTGTTCAGACATCCCCTCATAAGTGCGTTTCACACAATTAGTGTGAACAGCGTAATATTTCTGAAACAGCTTATATTTAAGCTTATCTATATCTTGCCCGATTGTCAATCTCTTTCAGCTTCTCAAGAACTCTTTCATCAGCGTAGCCACCGCAAAAAGCAGCCCAAAGCTTCTTCCAGACGCGGTGATGGCTGCTTTTTAATACGTCTCTGAATACTTGCAAATCCACTGCCTTGTCCTCTGTCTTATCACTAAAGAAAGCTAAGCCGAAATCAATAAAGTAAAGTTTACCACCACTGACTATCACATTAGACGTTGTTAAGTCACCGTGAATCATATTTATGTCATGCATAGCTCTTACTTGTTTTCCCAGCTCAGCAGACAACTCCTCTTTTTCTTCAATAATCTCCTTTAATTTGGGCCCTTCAATGAATTGCATGCTTATTTCCATTGCCTTCATGTTAACGTCATATACATAAGGAGTGTTAACAGCCTTCTTTGCCTTTATGAGATTCACAACTTCCCTCTTTGTCCTTGATGCCCTTATTTTACTGTCAAGTTCCTCTATCCTGTACCTTTTTTTAACCCTTCTTTTTAGCACAACTGGCATTCCGAGATACTCTGATTTATATAATTCTGCCTCTGCACCTTTGTATATCATTTTCATTAAAGCACCTACAACTTCGGCACTATTGTATATCCATCTTCCCCTCCAATGGCCATACATTTTCCATTGACATAGAGGTACGCTATTATGGCAGCACTTATCGCATCTATTTCATCTTCGCTTAGAATTCTTTCCTTAATGTCTCCTTCTATGCCCATCTCTATAAGTGCTTTTTGTTGCACAGATGTGTCTTTATTATAGTAACCAAGCATCTTCGCCCCAATTCTAGCATTAACCTCGATAACTTCGTAGGACTCAGATATAATCCTTTTCAACTCAATTGCCCTTTCAGTTAGTGCTTTCATGCCTCCAAGCAATGGAGATATCGCTCCATACTGCTGTAATTCTTTATCACAGCTCCGCATCATCCCTCTTTTTGGTAGTGACAGTGGAGCGTCAATAGCTACAACCAAGGGCATTTCCTTTTCTATCTCACTTAATATCTGCGCGTCTGTTTTTACCTTTTTTACCTTAACAACCTTTGCAATCTCCTTGTCTTCTGAAAAAATAAGAGAACATATGCCTGTGTCATTCTTCTCCAGGCCTGCCAGGTCTATGCCCATAACCTTAGACATGTTTTAATATATGCTTTGTCAAATTATTAAGGATTCTCATGATATTAGAAAAAGAGGAGTTTGACTTCATATACGAACGCCTAAACAGGAAGGAAGACATTGATTTGCTTAGCGCTAGGATGGGTCTGCCCAGAGACATGTTGTTCAACATCTTGGGAAGGAAGATAGTCAGGAAGGTTATGAGGGATTACTATAAAGTCAAGCCAAAAGCCAAATATTATCTCAAGGAGTGGAGGAATGGTTCTTCAATACTGTCCATGGCTGAGTCAACAAATTTCTCACCTGTAATACTGGCCAAGTTTATATTGTCTGAGATGGGCTTCAATAAGAAAGAAATAAACAGGATGCTTTTGAATCCAGACAGCATAGAGGAAAAGCGCTTAAGGAAGGAGATAAGGGAGGTCATTAAGGAAGATTTTGTCTATTCACCATGGGCTGCTGAAATCCAGAATAAGAACGGCAAGGCTGCTGAAAATGAAATAAAAAAATGGTTGGAAAAGCGGGGAATTCCATTTGTAACAGAGTACGAGAATAAGGAGATTAACAGGAAAAACGGCATTAGTGGTAAGACCCCTGACTTTTTGCTGAAAAAGACACTTAAAATAGGCAATAGGTCATATCACTGGATAGAGAGCAAAGCAAGTTTTGGCGATGAACAGGAAATGAAAAGAGACTTTAAAAAGCAGTTTAAGCCATACTTGGAGCTCTTTGGTAGCGGCATTGTAGTCTATTGGTATGGTTTTATAAAAGGCGCGAAGCTTGACCCGAAGATCAAAATCGTGGAGAAAGAATTCTTCTACTGAAATCACTTTTCGGCCCCTTTCAGCCGTCGTCAGCCTCTACTTGCATATCCATCCCTTATTATTATCCCTTTCTCCATTTCGCTAACTGGTATTGATATCCTAACTTTGTTTTCAGCTCTCCTTTTTGACACCTCCCTGCCAAGTGATATAAGGAGAGCAGATATAAGAGCCATCAAGGCGATGTCGGCATAGGGCACGTGTTTGCGCAGGGCGCTGTAAAAGCTCATGAAGGAGCCAAAAGCACCCATCATTTTCAGTAATAAATCAACCCTCATGCCATCCACCTTTTGGCTTTTGATCACCTCCACTAATAAAAAAGCAATCAAACAATAAAATAGCTTCTAAGAATATGCATAATTAACAAAGTAAAAATATGTGCGTTTAATGTTATTATATCAAAATTTTTTGACAATTAACGAAATCAACTTTAAATTTTTGTTCAATTATAATTTAACTGGTTATATGGAGTTAAAAGAAAATGACGTAAAACTGCTGAGATATCTCATGTACAACGGGAGAAGGCCAGACAGGCAGATAGCAAAAGAATTGAGGATGTCTCCTGCAATCGTGCAATATAAAATCCGAAGATACGAAAGAGAGGGCATAATACAGGGATACACCTATAGATTAAACCCATTTAAACTTGGCTATCACGATGTAGTTTATTTCCTTATGAAAATGATAACCCCACAGGCATTGGACTTACTTGTAAATGAGCTTATGAAAAACCCTTTTGTTACAGCTGCGTTTTTTATAAGCGGAGATTATGACGTTTTAATACAGGCTTTTTTTCCTTCGTCTGTAGCTTTGCGTAATTTTGTCAATTGGCTTGGCGAATTGACAAAGGACATAGCGTCAACCATTGTCTCTATCTTTGCTTATGATACCCATAAGATGCACGGCATTTGCATGTCAGAAGGAGATATGCAGACAATAGAACTTGATGAGAAAGACCACTTTATTATCAAAGAGAAAATGGAGAACCCGCCGATGACAATAAAACAGATATCAGAGAAACTGTCATTGCATAGAAATACTGTCTCTTCAAGATGGAACAGGTTGTGGAAGGAAAGAGCCATACTTAAGAAGACAGTTTTAATTAATCAAGAGTATTACGAGATCCTTGGAACAAATTTTAACACAGTTACTTTTATCTCTGTAGAGCCGGGTTTTGAAGAGAAGGTTGTAGAAGAGTTAACTAAAAGGCCAGAGATTCACAACCTAACATCTATCTCATACAATTTCAATCTTTTGGCAGTGGTCATGACAAGAAGCACAACGACATACCAACATTTTATACAAAATCTTTTCAGCATTCCTCATGTAAAGAATTCTCTAACAAATGTCATACTGAGCAGTTACAGAAAAACACTGGCCCCACAAAAAGTAAATTATTTGCCCCCATGAGAGTTAAAGAGATAGGACAGGGAAGCCACACAAATGACCCCTTTGGCTGGGTGAGCCTGCTTCCCCGCCTTTTTTATCACTTTATGCACTTCATATAGGTCACTTATCTCTCTGTGGATTTCTCCACTGCGTGAAAAAAGGCATTAGAGCTTTATAATGTTTTTGATTAAGCAACAGAAATTTGTGAAGAAGCCAAGCTATTTTTTTATAAAAATTCCACTGTTGTAAAGAGGGCAAAAGACTATAAAAAGATTTGCCTGAAATGTCTGTTTTCCAGCGAAAGATTTATTAATGCTGCCTCAATTATGCTATTAACTTCTGTAGTGAGGTGAATGAAAGATGAAGAGAGCTATATCGGGAATAGGGGTCCTGATAATATTCATTGCCATGATTCTAGTGGCAGCTGTGGCAGCTATGGTATTGCTGCAAACAGTAGGCTCACTAGAAGGACAGGCACTGCAAACAGGAAAGGAATCAACATCAGAGGTTTCCTCAAAATTAAGAATAACAGCGATAACAGGTGTTACAGACAATGCAGCAAATCCAACAAAAATAAGCTATTTGAGAATCGTTGGCAGACTGGCACCAGGGAGCGACGAGGTCAATCTGAATTACACCTTAATGGAGTTCCTCACAAAAGACGAGCAGTCCTCAGGGATCTCATACAATATGTCAACTAATAACTCAATCATAGCAGTTAGGAATGCTACAATAACAGGAAAGAGCTACTCTGTATTGTATCTAGGAAAATCAGTAACTCTATCAAATTCATCAAGGGTCTCAGTAAAGAAGAACGAGATGGTTGAGTTCTGGTATAAGACATCAGGCATAGACCCAAGCACATCAGTGAAGGTTACATTGACACCAAGCCAGGGAGTGCCAGAGTCAATACCTTTCAGGACACCCGCTTCCTTTGAAGGAAAGTATGTGTCACTGTTCCCTTAAATCAAAACCTCTTTTTATTTTGTTTTAATTTTACATTTAAAGGGCTTCTGTAAACTTATTGTTGGTAAATTCATTAAAAAATTAATCTGAGTAAGAAATCAAAAAAGAAGTGTTAACCTTTTACCTGATAAATTGTTGCCAATTCAATTAATTATGCCACTTATGCTTCAATCCTAAATCAAGTCCGACGGCTTCTGCTGGTGTTTTACCTTTTCACAACCGAGATATAAGCTTTGCCTGTTTGATAAGAATACCTCCTTAGCTTTTTTCGCTTTAACTCCAATTTAAGGGATTATGCGAATAAAAATCTCGCTTAATACTCGTTATATTCAATTTGCCCCCTCGCTAAAAGATGTTGGAAGCGCCCGCCTTATTTATTAACCGGTTTATCCTATCAATCCAACTTTTATCTAATTCTGGTTTTCCTTCTTCTTTGATATTTATTGCCCAGCAACTATAGCCTGTTCTTCCCTCAACTCTATGACCGACTAAGATATGTGCTTCTAATCCTCTTTCTTGATTATCTTCCAAAATAAATATAGCAATTTTGACATTCTCCAAAATTCTGTACCCCTTTTCATCAACAGGAATATGGTACCTTTCTTCTGGCTCAGTCCATTGAGAAATTGTAATATCTACAGGTTTCTTGAAAATTAACTCTGCAACTCTGTCTTTTTGCTTTATTTCCTGAATATCTTCCTCGCTAAAAACACATGTTGCTTGTAGATTTAATTCATGAAGTTTGCGAGTAAGCAAACTTGCTATTTCTTTTCCATCTTCAGATTTCAGGTCTATAATTTCTTGTTTACCCTTTTCGTAAAAGACTATCTTTTCAACCATTTCTTTAGTTGGTTCTATTTTTGTAGATTGCCCATTACTTGGAGTAGCCTCTAGCTTGAAAAAATAATGATAGCCAATACCCGCACCAATCAACAAACCAACTATTATACAGAGACTAACTGCAAGTATAAGCTTAGAAGTGGTGGTATTTATTCCTTTACGTTTGTCAACTAAATATTTAATTATGCTCGCAATTAAAATACCGGAAGTTCCACAAAAAATAAATTCAGGGAAAGCTCTTCCCCCCATCTGTCCAAAATGGTGTGCAGTTATTATTGTGCCTGTAACAATGCCTACCAAAATGCCACCAACCAAAACTATAATTTGTTTCCGGTTTTTAGTTTTCATCATAAATTAATTACCCTATATATTCTTTAAAATACTTTCGATTTGTTCGGTTTTTACCCAATTATTTCAGCAAAACAATATTCCCCATTCCCCTTCTCCTTTTTTCAACCAAACCTCTGCTTTCCAATAAATCTAAAGCCCTGCTAACACTTGCCTTCGAAAGTCCTGTTTTTTCTGGAAGTTCACTTTGTTCTATAATTCCGTCTGAACCAATTATTGCCTTATAAATTTTCTGCTCATCAGATTTCAATGTTTTTACTATTTGTTCCCATCTCTTTTTTCTTTCCTCAAGTACCAATCCACCAGCAGGTTTTTCAACTGAATCAAAGAATAACAAATACATTCCGCTAATGGCAAGAGTGATTGATGCCACAATTAGAATTATCACATCCAAAAATGTGAAAAATCCTGGAATTTGGGTAATTGCTGTATTCTGACCTTCTATAAAAATCTGTACTGGGGTAGGATTCAGCAATTTTATTCCAAGCACGAATACTGAAGCCACAAATAGAGCTGCCATGAATACCGTTCTTCCGTGAATTTTTTTGCTTTTCATTTTCTATTCCTCCTAAAATAAAAGGAAGGGTGCTTATTTATGCACCCTGCTCCAATATCTTGCTGTTGCTGGCAATTCGCTACAATCTGTTGGTCCATCTGACCCATAACAGTTTTCCATCACAGCAGAGCTTTTCTCCTCCATTGATTTCACTGTTTCGCTGTTCAGATCTATTGCAATCTTGTAGTATCTGCCTTCAACTTTTACCATTAGGATTATTTCATCTCCATTGCCTGTTATTGCACTGACTACCTCTTTAGACTGTACGCTTTTTCCATTGGTTAATTCCTGTATTCTGCTGTCTTTATTGACTATTTCAATCCACTTCTCCATCTCCTTTTCGTGTTCTGCCTGCGCTTTTGCAATCTCTTCTTTAGTCATCTTTCGAAATACTATTTTATGTCCTGATGTTTCTATACTATATTCTCCTTTTGGCAATGTAATTTCCTCTACCAATTTGCCATCTTCATATATCTTTAACTGGTCGTTCATTGCCACTGCGCTGACTTGCTTTCCAGCAAATTTCAGCAGACCCCCTGCTCCCATAGCTGTTCCTATACCTGCCATTAACAACCCCCCTACTAGGAGGACGCTAAGCAGAGCCAACCTGTTTCTCATTTCACCCTTCATTTTCTTTTACCTCCTTCATTTAGTAGTCACTTCTAGTGGCTCTGCTTATCCATTAAATGAAACACCTTAACTATTATGTATGTGAAACTGGTTTCCAACTGTTTAATAATACTTTTGGTTGAGATCCTTAATTTTTAAATATTTAGGCTGGCACTTCTTATTTTAAAAAACGCTCGGGGGCAAACTCTTCGGAAAGCTTCGCTTTCCTCGTCCTCGCTTACGCTCAGAGAATATAACAGGCATTAAACGACTTCAGCAACAAGTTGCCTTCGTCCAAATTGGGCTTACACCCAACTTCGGATAATGCCATATGTTATGCCAACAACAAGTTTACAGAACATTTAAAGGTAAGCTTTAAAAAGGTGTTCTTTTTTTATAAGCATACAGCTAATCAGAGGTGAATGAAAGATGAAGAGAGCTATATCAGGAATAGGAGTCCTGATAATATTCATTGCCATGATTCTAGTGGCAGCTGTGGCAGCTATGGTATTGCTGCAAACAGTAGGCTCACTAGAAGGACAGGCACTGCAAACAGGAAAGGAATCAACAGGAGAGGTTTCAACTAAGCTGAGGATAACAGGAATAACAGGTGTTACAGACAATGCAGACAGTCCAACTGAGATAGATTACCTGAGGATTGTCGCGAGACTGGCACCAGGAAGCACAGAAGTGAACCTTAACTTTACATTGATGGAATTCTTCACTAAAGATGAACAGTCAAGTGGTCTCTACTACAATATGTCAACCAATAACACAGTTGACTCAGTTAAGGCATCTACTGTCACTGGAAAGACATACTCAGTGCTCTATTTGGGACAGCCTGCAACACTGTCTAACTCTTCAAGAGTATCAGTGAAGCAGAATGACATCGTTGAGTTCTGGTACAAGACATCAGGCATAGCTCCATCAGTAGATGTTACAGTAACACTAACGCCAAATCAGGGAGCTCTGGAAGCAATACCTTTCAGGACACCACCGTCATATCTAGGAAAGTACGTTAAGTTATTCCCATAAACCAATAGCCTTTTATTTTTGGGCTATTTCTTATGTTTTCCTTAGTTTATATCCTATCTAATTCTTTCACTGAATAGTGGAGTGCAAAAGAGGAAGCAAAAAGCAAAACGAATAATAGCAGGAAGCCTGGCAGTACTGTATTTAGATTACAGCCAGTAGCGAGAGCTGTCATCAAGTGAGCAGGCGATAGGTCTACTAAGAGTTTTATTTTGCTTATTACTGGAGAAAAAGTAGCTAAGGCAAATAGAGAGATCACAGTAAATATAGTTTGAGAAAGCTTCTGAGACTTTAATTTCAAAGTTATTGAGGCAGCCAACACACAGAAGAAGAGCGCGTAAAGAGAGAACAATAAGACAATCCAAAAGACGTTTTCAACCTTTACTTGTGTGGCCCCGATGATTATAAGCCAGGCGATACACTGCAGCAGAGCTATTATCACAACCGCTAAAAGCTTCTGTAATACTATTTCCATATTTGTCAAGGGGGCTTTTTTCAGGTTAATTATTGTTTTCTTTTCAAATTCCTCTGTTATGTTGTCTATTATCAGGCTGCCTGAGATTAATGAAGGCAAGAACAAAAGCAGGGGAAGCGTAAATATGAAATATACTTCTGAAGCGGGATTGAAAGGAACACTGTTTTCAATGTTTACCAAGGTCAATGCAGGAGACAGGGCTTTTTTCTTATCAGTCCTTACAATCTCCTCTAGGTTTTGGAGCAGGTCTTTTATCTCCATCTTTATTAGGTTGATTTTCGGATTATTTTTTGGCAAGTAGAGCGTTAGTGTGTCTGTCTTATTGCTCAATGTGATATCTCCAAACAATATAGCATCAATTTTTCCATTTAAAAAGTCACCATGAGCTCTCGCAAAGTCATCGTAAAATATTAGAGCAAGACTAGTCCTCTCCATGACCTTCTGAAAGGGAAAAGGCGTTCTGCTAACAACAGCAACACTGACAAGCGATGAAAAATCAACAGTTTTTTCCTCAGGACTAGAGATAAGTAAATAACCCACACTGAATAAGTTAGATGAGAGAAGCAAAAGCAATTCTATCACAATCAGCAGTATAAAGCTTTTTTCCCTGCTTATTGCTTTCAGCTCCCTTTTCGTTATTGGAATCATATAAAGACACCCATACTTATCATAATGTTATATATTGCATGTAATCCAGATGACAGGGCTATCCCAAGGATGAAAGACCAGTTCTTTTTTAGCAGCTTAAAGCAGGATATAACTATAAAAGCACCAAGAATGTGAACAGCACATGTAGTAAGCAGATTTTTAATTATAAAAAAGGAAAAGACATTGGCGAAGAGACTATAAACCTTTGTTATAAGATACAAATTCATCGCTTTTTCTCCAATGAAGAAAGCAAGGCCAACTGACAGAGAATATGTTAATATCCCCACCTTGTTTTTATTCTTAAAGAAATAGATTGGAAGCGTCTTTATAATTTCCTCTATTAATGCAAAGCACAGTATTAAAAAAACAGGAAAAACGATGCTAATCGGCAACAGCAAATAAGCCATAAGGTTTTCTATAATGAAAACAATGGGAACAGAGAAGAGAACCATTGTAAATAAGTACAGCCATGTTCTCTCTCCGAAATCATGCCAGACCCTGTCAAAAAATGTTCTTAATATTGCCTTCAATCGCTTTGGGTATAATATGTTCTCTTCGTCAAATAAGACGTAAGAGGCGAAAACCAGAGCCAGAGACATCATCAGATATGGGAGAAGTGAAAGACATATGTCTATGATACCAACAGGAGCGCCATTTTCTATATTTGTGATGTTGTTTAAGGGTGAGATATAAGCAAGTGCGTTTATGCCTGTGAAGACACCAGGTATCACAAGCAAAAAGAGAAACAGAAAAACTGAGAAGCTGCCTATAGACGTAATGTCCCTGTAATTGCGAGATATAATCGCAGTAAATACAGATAGGGAAAAGGAGAGCAAGGATATTGAGGAGATTATAAAGAAAATTTTCATAGCATCCACACCGCTGGCATAGATAAAAGAATAAAGAAGGCTCATCGCAAGCATTAGAAGCAGATAAGGCAAAGATTTGCCGAGCAAAATCTGCCAGCGTTTTAGCGGGGCCTCAAAAAGATTGTGAAGGGATTTAGTCATTTTTTCTCCCATCAAGCTCAATGTTAGAAGCATTGAAAACATCACAGCAGGTCCTATAATAAGGATATTCCTAAGAGTATCCATAAAAGGAAAGGCAATCTCTATCTGTGAGGGTAAAATATAGTTCTGCTCTTCTGCAATTGTTTTGGTTGCAATCTCACTTTCTCTTGCCTTGCTTTTATTTACGTTTTTCAATTCGACCTTTTCCTCATATGATTTTGCCTCTATTTTTTTCTCGCTCGCTTCCTTTTGCAGTTCTTCTCTGGGTTTCTGAAAGCTTCTCTGCAGTGTCTTAGAGTAATCTATTCTTTCCTCAACGATTCTCAATGCTATGGGAAATATTATGCCCCTATATTTCGGCATCCTCTGTGCTTCTTCTGCAAGGTAAACAGGCATTACTGATTTGAGCGTCTGCTCAAGCCTACCTGCTGCATTCTTTGATTTCAACTTATGAGTGTATACA
Organism: Microcaldota archaeon; assembly: GCA_003660975.1. Lineage (GTDB taxonomy): Archaea > B1Sed10-29 > B1Sed10-29 > B1Sed10-29 > B47-G15 > B47-G15. The sequence continues at coordinate 134,939 of QMVG01000001.1, read as the reverse complement.
ATAAGAGTATTGCCTCCGTTTATCTCAATCGTAGCATCTAAGCGACCTTCTGCCAATGCAGAGTACATTTTGTCAAAGCCGTTGAATTTCTCAAAACTTAAAACACTAGATTTCTTTGCAATGTCTATTATGGGATGCTCCTGCCAGTGTCCTATCTTATACATAGAGATGCTGCTCGGCAGCTCGCTTGCCTCCCTCATTGGTAAAAACAGGGCTATAAATGCCCCAGCAACAAGAATTGCAATTAACAGAAAATCAGACCTTGCCCTGAGGTATTGTTTTATTTCATACTTGGCCAGGCTTATCACGACATTCATATGTTTTTATATAACAACAATTCATTATATTAACATGGTTGTTGCACTGCCTTCATTTGTTTCTCTGCGTAAAGTAAGCAAAAAGTATGATTCTTTTTATGCTCTACGCTCTGTTAGTTTTGATGTCAGGCAAAATGAGATTCTAGGGATAATAGGGCCGAATGGGGCTGGAAAGACAACCACGCTGAAAATAATCTCAGGCATTATCTATCCCAGTTCTGGCTCTTGTTTTGTCAACGGCTTGAATACTGTTGAAAACAACATAGAGGTAAAGAGATTAGTCGGGTACCTGCCAGAGGAAGATTTTTTATACGGTGATATGACAGCTTACGAACACTTGAAGTTTACAGCAGAGTTATATGACATAAAAGCAAACGATAACATGATAAAAAGAGTGCTAAACCTTGTTGAGTTGGAAAACAGCAAAAAGCTTATAAGGAATATGAGCAAGGGGCAGAGGCGAAGAGTGGCCATAGCCAACACGCTTATTCACAACCCAGAGCTTGTGATATTTGATGAGCTGACAACTGGTTTGGACCCTCTTCTCTCAAAGAAAATGTTAGAAATCGTTAAAAGTTTGAAGGCCCAGGGAAAAACAGTGATTTTTTCAACGCATATCATAGGCGAAGCTGCACAGCTTTGTGATAAAATCTTGTTTATAGATAAAGGAGAGATTGTAGCAGTGGGAAACAGCAAACAAATTATGAGAAAAGCAAAAGCAAGAAACTTAAAACAGGCCTTCTTCAAATTAGTAGGTGGCTCGCATGGAAAATAATTATGATATCATTATCATAGGTGGAGGCCCAGCAGCTCTGTCGGCCGCTGTTTACGTTGGCAGGTCTAAATACAGGTCTCTGCTAATAGGTTTTCCAAAGAAGTCAAGGATATATGGAGATTACGTTGTAGAAAACTATTTGGGCTTTGCCTCAATAACGGGTAGGGAATTTATAGACAAGGCATATGCGCATGCCAGGAAATTTGACACAGAATTCTTGGAAGATGAGGTAATCAGGGTGTCTGGTAAAGGCCCTTTTGATGTTGAGACTGCTTCTGGCAAGCACTTTGTATCAAAGGCGCTTATAATTGCAGTAGGTCTTCCAAAGAGAAGGCGGGTGGTGAAGGATGAGGACAAATACAAGGGTAAGGGTCTTTCTTCATGTGCTGCCTGTGATGGTTATTTTTTCAGAGACAAAAAGGTAATCGTAGTTGGAAATGGAAACCATGCAGCATCAGAGGCTCTAGAGCTGTTGCACTATACTCCTAATGTAAAGATATACAGCAACGGCTTGGAAATAGAGATAGACAAGAACCTTCTTGGCAAGCTCCACAAGCACAACATTGAGGTTGAGAAAAAGAGGATAACTGCCTTGAAGGGGCAGCCAATGCTGACACATGTAATCACAGAAGATGGTGAGGAAGAGGTAGATGGGCTGTTCATAGCAACAGGGCAGGCAGCTTCGATAAATATGGCCCTTGACCTGTCATTGGACTTAGACGGTAATTTCATAAAGGTGGACAAGAACTGCGCAACGAATGTTGATGGCGTTTTTGCTGCTGGTGACTGCACAGGAGGCATATTGCAAATAGCACAAGCTGTTGGTGATGGAGCTAAAGCAGCTGTTTCAGCTTTACGCTTCCTACGCGATAAGGTGTGATTATGTATTCATATAAGATATATCATTTCTTAAAATTAGCAGATGTTTTTAGTATAATCAATGCATGTTTCGGTTTTTCTGCTATTTTCTTTGCGTTTAAAGGAATATTTACTTACAGCTTTGTTCTTGTGATATTGGCCATTTTCTTCGACTCTCTTGACGGAAAATTAGCCAGGTATATGAAACAGAGTTCAAGGTTTGGTGTTGATTTGGATTCACTGTCTGATGTTGTCTCTTTCGCTGTGGCACCTGCCTTTTTCTTTTATCTTTTTTCTTCGCTTCACATATTTATACGCTTAATTGTTGCCTTTGTATTTTTGACAGCAGGCATATTGAGGTTAGCCAGGTTTGACATAATGAAGCTATTTGAGAGAGATTATCCACATAAGAAAGGCGTTTACATTGGTTTGGCAGTTCCAGTTGCTGCATTTTTTGCTTCTATGTCTGTTTTCATCATCGTTTATTATTGTAGCGGTTTCATTGCAAATCTGTTGCTTGCCATAGTCTATCTGTTCCTATCCTATCTTATGGTCTCAGACATAGAGTTCAAAAAACCACGCATCTTGGTGTGATTACGATAAGCTCAAAAGCGTTAGCTTTTTAGCATATTTCAACAGGATAACAGTATGTCTAAAAAGCGTTAGCTTTTTAGCATATTTTCAATACAATACTAATATGGGCCTTTTTGATAGACCTTTGCTCAGTGAAGAGAGCATCTTTTCCAATATAGAGAGTCTTGACCCTGATTTTGTACCAAAACTTTTGCCTCATAGGGAAGAGCAGCAAAAATACATAGCTGATTGCATAGCTCCTCTATTGAAAGGATATAATGGCAGGAATCTTCTTATAACTGGTGGGCCGGGCGTTGGGAAAACAGCCTGCGTTAAAAGAGTGCTACAGGATTTGGAGGAATCTTATGACTTGCCTCACGTTTACGTTAACTGCTGGAAAACAAGCTCATCTCATAAGATACTGACAGAAATGGCAGAGCAATTGGGTTTTAAGTTCACAATGAATCTTTCATCAGAAGACCTGCTTAGGAAGATAAAAAAGATTACTAAAGACGCATGTGTTTTTGTATTTGATGAGATTGACAAGGCAGCAGACTATGATTTTTTGTACTATATCCTTGAAGACTTTCCAAAGAGAAGCGTGATACTTATAACAAATGACAGCTACTGGCTTTCGAGACTTGACTCTAGGATAAGAAGCAGGATGATACCAGAAGAAATGCATTTTGAAGCATACAGCAAGGAGGAGATAATGGATATAATAAGAGAAAGAATAAAGTACGCTTTTTATGAGGGTGTCTGGACTGATGAGGCCATTGACCTCGTTGTTGAGAAGACAGCAGAGCTTTCAGATTTAAGGGTTGGCATTTTTCTGCTGAAGGAGAGTGGCCTCATAGCAGAACAGGAGGCCTCAAGGCGTGTTGAGAGAAGGCACTGCGAAAAGGCCGCTGAAAAGTTAAAGCACTTCCAAAAAAGAGATATATCAGAACTGAGCGAAGATGAAAGACTATTGGTGGAGATCGTAAGAAAACACTCAGGAGAGATATCTGGGAATATATACGAGATTTACGTAAATGCAGGAGGAAGTAAGAGCCAGAGAACTGTTGAGAGGTTATTAAAGAAACTTCAGAAGAAGGGCATATTTGAGTTAAGACCCACTGGAGAAGGCTTCAAAGGGAAATCCACACGTATTTTCTTTAAAGGGCTTTGATTACCTGACATGCGACAGCGCTTCTCATAATCCCTATATAAACGCTATTTCTTAAAGAGAAAGGTGGTGTTATGGCAGATATAAAGGACATGACGCTTAAGGACATTGTAGAGGCTTTAAAAGGTTCTTCAGTATCCTATGCTTTCGTTAGAAAAGGTTTCACTTCATTGAAAATAGATGTCGCAGGCAGGTCTATTTGGGCGTGAGCCGTCCTCCGCAGAAGGCTCACCCTTTATTTTTTTATCCATAAAACCTCTACATCGTCAGCTCTCCAGTTGGGCTTTATATCAACATCTTCGGACTTTTTTGCCTTACCTATTAAAGAAGCTGTTATAGCTATCATTGCCCCGTTGTCCCCACAATACTCTCTATCAGGCACATAAAACGAAGCCCCATGTTCCTCGGCAACTGCTTTCATAATCTCTCTGAGCCTCTTGTTTGCAGCTACTCCTCCTGTCAAAAGCAACTCTCTTTTTTTAGTATGTGCAAGCGCTCTCTCACTCACTTCTGCCAGCATCGAAAGGGCCGTTTCCTGAAATGAATAGCAAGCATCTTCTATCCTATATCTCTTGGCGAGCTTTTCAGCAGCTGTAACAAGGCCAGCGTAAACAAGTGACATTCCCTTAACAGTATACGGCAGCTCTTTATATTTTCCTTTTTTAGCAAGCTCCTCTACTTTCGGCCCCCCTGGCATTGGGAGACCAATGCTGCGGGCAAATTTGTCATAAGCGTTCCCAAGACCTATATCTAGCGTTTCTCCGAATATTCTATACCTTCCGCCTGCATACGCTATTATCTGTGTGTTTCCTCCACTCACGTATACAGTTAAGGGGTCTTTTAGCTTTCCAACGAACCTGCCTATTTCTATGTGCGCTACACAGTGATTAACCTCTACTATGCTGTCAGAAATGGATTTGGCAAAGTCCAGACCAGCTTTCAGGCAGGGGGGCAATCCAGGACCAACAGATAAGCCTACAAGGTCTATGTCCTCCAATGATAGGCCTGCCCTTGACAAAGCCCTTCGCATTACTTCATTCGCAAGCTTGCGGTGGTGTTCTGCTGCCTCTGTAGGAACTATGCCGCCCTTCTCAGACAAGTACATGTCCCTTTCGTTAGCTATTATTTTGCCGTTTTCTACAATGCCCACGCCAAAAGTATGTGCAGTGCTCTCTATCCCCATGACCCTCATGAGGAAACCCCCGCGAACATTATAGCCACAGTTATCAGGTTATAAAGGTAATGTGCCAATATAGGAGAAAACAGGTTTTTGCTCTTCTCAAAGCCCCAGCCGAGTATTAATCCCAGAAAAAAAGCCATAATGAGCTCTGAAAAAGATGAATATACTATATGAAAATAGGCAAATATGAAGCTTGCTACAAGTATATTTGTCTTTCTTTGCAGAAAACCTCTAAAAAAGATTTCCTCAACAAAAGAAGCAACACCCATAACCACAAGCACATCAATCAGGTTAAAGGCGGTTATATATGTCTGAACCTTATTCATATCAGACGAAAAGCCAAAATTAAACAGTATTATACCTGTTATGATTGTCACAGTAAACATCAGGAAAAGTAGCAGAACCGTGTATTTGATCTCTCTTACTAACTTTGTGCCAGCAAAACCCATTTTTTTCAAGTAGGAGTTGATGCTTTTTTGCCTGCCAATACTATGCAGGACAATTAAAACCATAAGAGAATACAGGATTAAGGACAGGTTCATTATTTTTTCCACCTTGAGTAACCACATCTTCCACAGTGGTATCTATCCTTATGCTCTGCCAGAAATACAGCACTGCCACACTTTGGGCAGGACAGTTTAGTTCTGACTAACTTGCCATTCTCTATTTTATACGCAGTGGATTTAAGCGGGCTCTTCTTTACTTTCTTCTCCTTTGCCACCTTCCTCAACCTCCTTCTTCTCTTCTTTCTGGCCTCTCTTTATTATGTGCTCGGCCTCATATCTCCTTAATGCGTCTGGATTGTCGTAAACCCTTGCAACCACTCTCGCCTTCTGCATTCCAAAGCCCTGCTCTATCTTTCTTATGACAACTAAATCTTTGCCAATTCCCAACTTTGCACTGATTAAATCAATAAGCTCTTTTCTGGAGGGGGTACTGCTAAAGGCCTTGGCTAATATCTCTAGTTCTTTTCTTTCCAAAAGCGGGTTTTTTCTCTCTTCAATAACTTCAATATCCATTTTAAGACACCTCTATTTTCCTATTTTCAGAGCGTATTTTCCAGGAACTTTTATTTCCAGCTTTTTAGCTATCTCTGATTTTTCAGGATTGAAAACAATAATAAGACCTTTCCAGTTGCTTGTTAGCTCAGAGCTTTTGCAAACAGGACAAATGTCTCCCTCTACTATCATTCCACAGTTTTTACACGCTTTCTCCACCACAACAACACCCTCTACTTTCCGGCTTTCTTTCCCTTTTTCTTTTCTTCAAGCCACTCCTCTTTTCCAAGACCCTTTTGTCTCATCGTGAGGTTTATTTTGCTGTCAGCCACAGTATTCTTGAGACTTATAGCAATTATTCTGGCCGTTACTACATCCTCCTTTTTTAATACTCTCCTGCTTTCCTTACCTGCGAGAACCGCATTTTTCTCGTTGTAGCTCATGAAGTCATCTGTTATCTGGCTTATATGTGTCAGGCCCTCTATTGGCCCAAACCTTACAAATGCTCCGAATTCAGTTATGTCTATAACCTTTCCCCTGATCACCTCATGCATTTCGGGTGTGAATACCAATGCATCAAATACAAGGTGGTGATAAGCAGCCTCATCACCAGGGATTATTATTCCATCACTTATTTCTCTTGGGTTCATGACAGAGATAACAACCCCCAGGTCTTTGTCAATCTTCCCTTCATACTGCTGCTTTAACGCTTCAAGGGCGGACTTCTCCAAAGAATCTGAAAACAGCTTTGGAGGAATTCTTATGGTGTCTTTAATAGTTACTATCTGGTACATACTATAAACCTCCGTTAGGGTCTTATTATATCCAATTTTTTCTTTGCTCTCATAAATATAACAGGCACACCTCTTTTAAGAGCTTTCCTTCTCAGCTCTTTATCATTGCTGCAAAGCACAGCGTTGTTTTCCTTTGCGTATTTTATTAGAGCATCATCAACAGGTCTTCCCATTTTTTCTATGCGCACTTCTTCTGATGAAATGGAGCTAAGAGCCACTTTGGCGTGCAAGTTATTTATCTTTTCCAGCTCAGCAACAACTTCAGCGGATGTGATAAATTCTGCATCTGGTATTAGTTTTTTTATTTCATCATATATATTTATTTTGAATTCTGTTAGCATCATTAAACAATTACTATCTAATATTACCTTCATTTTATTACTCCATAGCTTGTTAACGACCATCTGTTTCGGAAACGCTGAGATATGGCAACCTTATGCCCCTTTTCAATGCACAGCGGCTTTTTCAGCCTTATTCTCGCTTCATTCCCTTTTTTCTGCAGCACAGTGCCAACTGTTGTGGTGGTTCCGGCATTTACCACGACCACTTCGTTCTCTTCAATTTTCTTTTCAATCTTCTCAACAACCCTATCAAGGAAATGAACCTCCACATTTATGTCATATAAGACATCTGGCAGTTCTCCTATTTTGCCAACAACATTGCCAACTAGGTTGTCACTCTTTGTTAGAGCTGGGTCCAATGTAGTGGCCACTCCTATAAGGCCTCCTGGCTTGGCCTCTGTCAGTTTTCCTTTGCTTGCAGACAAGCTGACAACCTTTGTTTTTAATGCTTTGTATTCATCACCAAGCTTTATGCCTGGCTTTATTTCTATTTCATCACCAATTTTCAGCACCCCTTGCGCTATTGTTCCTCCGAGCACGCCACCGACTAGCTCTTCTATGTTTGATTTTGGCCTGTTAACGTCAAAAGACCTTGCCACGTACATTCTAAGCGCTTTACTTGCGTCTCTCTTTGGTGTTGGAAAATACCTTTGAATTGCGTCAATAACTGCATCTATGTTGACATTGTAATTTGCACTCACAGGAATTATTGCTGCGTTTTCTGCTATTGTGCCCTTCACGAATTGCTTTATTTGCCTGTAATTCTGCATGGCTTCTTTTTTATCAACCAGGTCTATTTTGTTTTGGACTACTATAATGTGCTTTATTCCTGCTATCTCCAGAGCAGACAAGTGCTCCTGTGTTTGGGGCCTTGGACATTCCTCGTTCGCTGCTATAACAAGTATTGCTGCATCCATGAGAGAAGCGCCAGACAGTGTTACAGACATCAGATTTTCATGACCAGGGCAATCAACAAAGCTTATCCGCCTGACAAATGTGGCTTTGCTTCCATCAGGACATTTATTGCTAAGAATATACTGTTTTTTGCCTTTGACTTTGCATTCATAGATGTCTGCATCTGCATAACCAAGGCGTATGGTAATGCCTCTTTTTATTTCCTCGCTATGTCTATCTGCCCACTCGCCAGTTATGCTCTTGACTAAGCTAGTTTTTCCGTGGTCCACGTGCCCAACGACACCTATATTTATTTCAGATTGAACAGCTTTCATTCTTTACTCTCCTTTTTCTCTTCTATGCCAAGCAGCTCTTTTATATCTTTGCTTCCATATGTCTTTACCTTGACATTCAATTGAGCAATGTCTTCTGCTACCTTTTCTCCCCTCACGGTCTTCTTTAATTTTTTACCTTTGGCTCTAATACCCGGCCCTGCTGATATAAGCAAGCTCTTTCTTCCACTGCCATGAAATCCTCTCCTCATTGGAAAGCCATCTTTGTCACTGCCTCCTGTTATTTCCAGTTTGTATCCTGTGAGGCCCAGTAAAGCCCCATCTAATTCGTCGCCTATTTTCATACCATATATTGGCTTTGCCTTGTTTTCATCGATCTCAATTTGATAAGATTTTCCACTTTTGGGGTCTGCTATCACTACTTTCATCGTTTCTTCACCTCTTGAATTCTGATTATTTCGTCAATAAGATCTTTGTTTCCTATCTTATCCCTCAGCTCATAGAGCTGTTTTACCGGGACAGACGTGAAAAGAACATCATTTTCATAAAGATTTCTGCCTACAACAGCACCGTCAATAGATACTGCTACTTTATCTCCTTTCTCAGCCATGCTTATGCTCTGATTTTTTTCCTGGATTGCCCGTATAACTCCTATCTCCTTTCCCTCTGCGTTCATGAGGGGATACTGGGGCCTTATCGTGCCTTCAAGCACTTCGATACCGACAATAGCTGGCTTACTTGCTCTGAATATAAAGCCAGGCAATACTTTAATCTTCGCAGGCAGTATATATTTTTTTAGTCTCTCCATCTTTTCTTTCTCTCTCTCCTCTTTCAACCACTCTTTATAGTCCTCTATTAATTTATAAATAACATCAGAGCAGAAGATTTTAATGCCCTGTTTTTTTGCCTCTTCTTCTATCTCACGGGGTACAGCCACGTTAAAAGCAAAAAGGACACCCAAGTATCTGTTTTTTTGCCTCATCGTTTCTGCCTTCGTTAAGTCAAGTTTAGTGAGCATTCCTATATTGGCACTTGATATGGGGATTCCTTCCTTTGAAAACAGATTTATCATGGCCTCCAGGCTGCCTAGTGTATCTGCTCTTGCAATTACTCCCTCGCCCTCCTCATTCACAATCACTGAAGAAATCTCCTTTCTTATTTCGTCAACAATCTCATCTATATTCTCCTTTACGACTCTTAAAGGACTGCCTGCAACCACCTTTTCAAGATTTGGCGCAGCAATCTTAACACCCGCAGCAGCCACAACCATTGCCACACGCTTAAATTTTCTGCTACTGTCTCTTATTTCTTCAAGGGGTGCTGGTTCAAGCAATGCCCTTATCTTTGTGATCACGACATCATCAATCGAGGCCATGGCCACCGTGTCTCCTTCCCTTATGCACCCATCGTATATTATAGCATCAGCTGTTGTTCCAAGGCCTTTCACTTCCTTTATCTCAAGAACAGTGCCTTTTGCGGCAGATTCAGGTGATATCTCTAATCTGTCTTTTATGAATTTTTGAGACAAGGCAGCCAGGAACATCAACAGCTCTTTTATACCTTCACCTGTCTTCGCACTTACTGGGATTATGAGCACCTCCTTCGTGACATCCTTCACCCTGTCAAACCTCTCTGAGTCAAAATTCCTTTCTCCAAGCTGCCCGATTATTTCGTAAATCTTTTTGTCAAGGTTTTCCTTCACAAAATCCCTTTGCTTTTGGAAACTTTTCATAAAGCAGGCATTTTCGTGGGCTTCCCATCCATCTATTAAGTCAATCTTATTGGCAGCGACTACAAAGGGAGTCTTATAGGAACGGAGGATATCTATGCTTTCTATTGTTTGAGGTTGTATGCCTTGGCTTATGTCTATGACCAAAACAGCCAAATCTGCAATGCTTCCGCCTCTTTTCCTTAATGTGGTAAAAGCTTCATGGCCCGGCGTGTCTATAAAAAGCAGGCCAGGTATTCTCAGCTTGAACTTATACTGTTCTAATAGGTCCTTGCACTTACTTTCAATAACAGCCTTTGGTATAAACGAAGCCCCCACGTGCTGGGTTATGCCTCCTGCCTCTTTTGCAGTTATGGCAGTGCCTCTAATCCTATCCAATATCATGGTTTTTCCATGGTCTACATGTCCCAAGACACATATTATTGGGCTTCTTATAGGCATATCTACACCTGTTTGAGAGGGAAAAATTAGTTCCCTCAGTTTTGGCCGAGGGCCTTTTTACTAATATTCTATTCTTTTTTCAACTTTTTATAATCTTTGCCGAGTATGACGTAAATATCTGGTCTTTCATAATCTATTATCTCGCTCTCTGAAAACCAAATTCTTATCTCTCTTTCTGCCTCTTTCCTTGAGTCAGACGCATGAATAATATTCCTCACAGAACGGCCAAGCGTGTCAGCACTGACGTAACTGTCCTTTGTAAAATCTCCTCTTATTGTGCCAGGAGGAGCCTCAAGAGGCTCTGTTGGGCCAACTATCTTCCTTACAAGCTTTACAGCGTGATTTCCTTCAAGCACCATTGCAATAACAGGTCCAGATGTCAAGTAATCCAAAAGCATCCTCTTAACCCTCTTACCTATTTCTATTGGGTCTTCTTCAACTTTCTTTCCCTGTTTTTCGTAACCTTTTAATGCTTTTTCACCAACGCTTCTCAACCACTGTTCTACATTTGGATAGTGTTCATCAACTATCTCTTTTGTAGGCCATACAAGTTTTAGGGCAGCTATCCTTAAACCAACCCTTTCAAAGCGCTCTATTATTTGGCCAACAATTCCTCTTTGCACTGCGTCTGGTTTTATGAGCACGAAGGTTCTTTCAATCACTCTTTGCCCTCCTTTTTAGCTTTCTTTACCCATGTCGTTTTCGCAGGTTTTCTTTTCAATTTCAAGTGATTCCTTTCGCATTTCGAAGAACAATAATAATATGCAGTTCCATCTTTTAGAACGTATATCTTTCCAGTACCTTTTGGAATCTCCTTTCCACAAAAGCTACACTTGACCATGTGATTACCTCGCCTTTATTGGTTTTGCTTCTGTTTCTGGGTTAAGTAATATTAGGACATCACCAACCCTAACAGAACCTTTTACATTCCTTCTCATAATTCTTCCCTTGTCTCTGCCCTCCAAAAGTTTAACCATTACCTGATGTATCTCTCCATATACTCCTGTTTTTCCTATTATCTCAACAACTTGCGCGGCAACGCCCTCATTCTCCACTCTTCTCACCCTGTTTTCTCACGCTGCTCAGAAATTTGTTTATCTCTTTAATTAGTTCTTTTGCATCCCCTGCCTCAACAATCGCCATTGCAGATGTGGCAACAGGAAGGCCGCAGGCCATGCCTAACTCCTTCTTACTGTCAACATAGATGTAATCAACCTTTTTTTCCTCACTAAGCAGAGGCAGATGTGCAACAATCTCTGGTGGTTCAACATCACCAGCTATGACAACTAATTTAGCTGTGCCTCTTTCAATCGCTTTTGTAGTTTCATTGACACCTTTTCTTATTTTTCCCGTATCTCGTGCTTTTTCAACAGCCTCGTAAACTTTATTTTGCATCTCTTTTGGAACTTCAAACTTAACATATACTGCCGTCATGTCGAATACACCTCCGTTTCATTGGCATATTCTCATTCATAAGAATGAGCTTTGCATATATTCTCTACATATTCATTTATTATATTTTCGGTTTATAGCTTCAAGTATCTGCATTGACGCTGATATGTCCCTCTCGCTGAGACCTATATCAAGCCAGAATTCCCTTATGGCCTCTGCTTTTATGCCTCTCTTTCTTAGCGCTCTCAATGTGGGCAAGCGTGGGTCATCCCAGCCACTATATTTTCCCTCTTCAATGCCTTTTCTTATTTCAGAACTAGAGACTTTGCCGAATTCGTGAATCTTGACTCTTCCCCAATACAAGGTTGTCGGATACGTCCATCCAAATTTTTCATAGAGCAATTTCTGCTTAAATGTTGAGTGCATTAGGTCCTTTCCCCTTATGATATGGCTTATTCCTAGTAAGTGGTCATCTATCGCTGACTGAAAATCAAGCATAGGCCACACAATGTACTTGTTTCCCTGCCTCGGATGTTCACCTTTCTTTATTCTAAATGCAACCCAATCCCGCAGGCCTGGATTTTTATGCTTCATGTCTGTTTTTACTCTTAGCACAATCTCCCCTTCTTTATATTTCCCTGCAAGCATGTCTTTCCATTCTTTTATTACCTGCTCTTTTTCTTTCTTTCTGCAAGGGCATTCAATGCCTTTTCTCTTATACTCAGCAAAGCGCTCTCTTGGGCAGGTACAGGTATATGCTCCCCCAATATCAATAAGCTTCTCTGCATATTCATAATATATCTCCATCCTATCGCTTGCTATAACAAGTTCAAAATCGTTATAGCCGAGCCACCTGACATCTTCTGGAATCCATTCATATGCTTCAGGCAGCGGTTTTTTTATAGAGGGGTCTGTGTCATCAAGCCTTAAGATAAATTTCCCATTGTAAAGCTTTGCATATTCTCCATTTATCACTACGCCCCTTGATGCTCCGAGATGAAGAGGAGCGTTTGGATTTGGAGCTATCCTGAGCACAACATGGCTCGTGTCTCCTGGGAGCGGTTTCAAAGCTTTCTTATCCTCAACCTTCTTCTCAAGAGCATTGGGCCACATCTCCAAAAGTTTTTCCCTTTGCTCTTTAACAGACATTCTGTTTACTTCTTCAACAACCTTTTTCACTTGCTTGCCTACCTGTGCTATGTCTTTTTTTTCAAGCTCTCCCAAGACCTTATTGAGAACAGCGTTGACATTGGCCTTACCCCCGTGCAGCACGGCATTTCTTAGTGCGTGCTTTAATATTATGTCCTTCATTTTACATCCCTTTTTAGCCATAGCTCTTCTAATACATATACATGGCAGCGTATCCCACAACAGCTGATTTATCCCCCGAAGCAGTTGCAGATGTGTCGTAATAAAGCAACTTGGCCTTTTTGGCGTTCTTCTCCTTTGCATAAAGCATTGCTGCTGCAACGCCACCATAGCCACACATAGAAATATCATATTTTTTCAGGTATTCATAGAGTAAGTCTTCATCAAGCCTCTCTATCGCTGATATTGCTTTTGAGTCCCTTTCTCTGGCCTCATCATCAGGGATATAATGCGAGAAGTCAGTGCTTGCTATCACAATATCTGTTTTCGGGTTTAGGCAACTGGCAAGCACTTTTCCCAATTCTTTCATTGTATCAAGAGATTGGTCCATTACTGTAATTGGGACTATTTTTACATCTTTCCTGATGGCCTGCAGGAATGGAAGCTGAACCTCAACGGCATGCTCCATAAGGTGTGCTTCCACATCTGCCTTAAATGAGGAAGCGATTTTCTTTGCTATCTCCTCATTTACCTTCAGGCTTCCCAAGGGGGTTATCCACTCTCCCTCTGGAAATATAGAAACAGGAACTCCAAGCCCTGTATGGTTTGGGGATATAATTATGGCGTTTTTAAAATCAAACGCAGAGAGCAATTTATATGAATATGCTGCAGTCTGTCCAGAGTAGATATAACCTGCATGTGGAGATATAAGAGCTACTGGTCTCTCCCGTGCTTCTACAAACGCCTGCTCCATCACTTTCCTTACAAAAGCCTCCAGCTCAGCAGCATCATGGGGATAAAACTGGCCTGCTACAGCTGGAAAGCGTTTCATTTTCTACGCCCTCTGACCTTCTTCTCACCTCTATCCTCATATCCAGACATAAAGTCCTCTATCTTATAATTAAACTCTTTATAGCTTTTTATATTCCCTCTTTTTAGCAAAACCTCTCTGGCAAGCAACCAATAAACTAAAGCCAGTGCTTTCTTTCCTTTATTGTTCATTGGAATTACCAGATCTATGTTTTTTAAGCTGTTGCTTGTATCACATAGGCTTATTACGGGCACTCTTGCTTTGACTGCTTCTTTTATTGCCTGCCTGTCTACTGGAGGGTCTCCAACGAAAACAAGCTCTGGTTCAATAAAATTTTCGTTGTTTGGGTTTGTTAATGTTCCTGGAACAAACCTCCCTACAACACATTTCGTGCCAACAAGCTCTGAGAACTTTTTGGCAGGTTTCTGTGCATAGGTTCTCCCAGCAACAACCAAGACCTTCTCTGGCGGGTACTGAGATATGAAATTAGCAGCTATTCTTATCCTTCTGTCAAGTGTTGTTATGTCCAGCACACAGAGACCGTCGTTTCTGCACTTGTAAATAAACTTCTTCATATCACCAGAGCGATATTTGCTGCCAATATGTGCACCTGTTTCCAGGTACTTTTCTACCGGCACCAAGAGTTCTTCGTTTTTTTCAACCATATTTTTCACCTCTCTACCCCTTCAAAAAGCAAGAGGGGCCTTCAATTTTTTAAGTAAATATTATTCATCCCCACCTTTTTAAGGTATCTATCAATCTCCACCAATTCTTTTAATTTGACAATCCTTTCTCTTCCTAAAATCCCTATTTTGATTATTGGGATATTCCAAGCAACTGCCATGTGAGATATACTAGCATCATCGGTTTCACCAGACCTATGTGATATGACAGGAACATATGAATGTTTTTTTGCCAGTTTAACTGTTTTGTATGTGTCAGTAACAGTGCCTATTTGGTTTGGTTTTATTATGATGCCATTGCAAGCCTTTTCCTTTATGCCTTCTCTTAATCTCTTGCTGTTTGTTGTAAACAGGTCATCTCCCACTATTAAAGTATTTCTAAATTTCCTTGACAGTTTTGCATGATTTTTGAAGTCATTCTCCTCAAAAGGGTCCTCAACATAAAACAGCTTGTAATCCTTTATCAGCTTGCTTACATACTCAAACTGCTCCTTTTTATTAAATTCTTGTTTCTCTCTTTTGTATACATAATACCTGCCATTGAAATATTCACTAGCTGCCATATCAATGCCAATTCTAATGTCCGCATTTCTTTCATCCGAAATCTGCTCAACAGCGGCTGTTAGTACATCAAGGGCCTCTTCATTGCTAATGGGGGGATTCCAACCACCCTCAAAATCAAGCTTTTTGTCAAATTTTGGATACCTTTTCAATATCTCTTCAAGCGTCTTCTTATGAACGTCATTGTTGATACTTATAGCTTCCCTTATGTTCTTTGCTCCAAGAGGCAGCACGAGAAATTCCTGTATCTCTGGAGAATTTTTTCTGCCATGAACCCCACCACCTATACACTTGCCAAGAGGGTATGGCATCGCATATTGCTCAGAGTCACTGAGGTACTCAAACAACTGCTTTTTTTCCAATTTTGCTGCCAACTTTGCTGCAGCGAGGGAGATAGCTAGTATGACTGCACCTCCAAACCTAGACAAGTTCTGGCTCCCATCAATTTTCTTCATTGCTTCGTCAATATCGCTCTGCTTTTGGAATTCTCTGTTCAGTAATTGTGGAAGTAAAGCTCGCTTTGCCTCTGCTATGCTTATTTCCCCTTCTGGGAGGTGTTCCACTTCGTAGCTGCCACTGCTGGTGCCGTGCGGGCTTTTTGCAGAAGCAGATTTTTTACCAGAGTAGACGACCGCCTCAACAGTAAGTCTTCCTCTGGAGTCGTATGCAGGCTTAAGCTCTATCTTGTCAATCTTCATAAGTTATCACGTGATGGGGCCACCGAGATTTTCAAGAGAGGTCCTCTCTCCTGAGTGGGGCCCCTCTTTTTGAACTCGGGTTACCAGCACCCCAAGCTGGGGGGATGGACCAGGCTACCCTATGGCCCCTTATATGCTATAATCTAGGAGCTTCGGCATTATATCTCTATGTCCTATGAACATCCTTCTACAACAGTAACTGTGCACTCCAAGGTCATCAAGTACCTTGCCAGGATCTTCGCCCTTTTCAATCCTACTTTTATATACTTCCCAGTGTTGGGCAATCGGTCTTCCACACGAAAAGCAACGTATTGGTATTAACATGTTCTCACCTATATGATTTGGTTGGTTTTGCCCTAGCACCTTTCCTAAGGTACTTCTTTGGTTCTTTTACACGAACATCATCAATTATAAGCGTTCTGTCATATTCTAAATATTTTTTCTTTAAATCTTCGCTGCCTGTCCACTGGACTAAGGCCTTTCCTATGGCAGTCCTAACTGCATATGCTTGGCCCATTACCCCTCCACCACTCACATTAACATCTATGTCCAGCGAGTCTAAGACCTTTTCTCCAAGAAGCTCTTTTGCAATTATCAATGGCTCTTCTATGACAAGCCTTGCTAGTTTTGGTTCTATAACATCCAAGGACTTACCATTTATTTTTATTGAACTCAAGCCTTTCTTTACCCTGGCTCTTGCCATCGCCATCTTTTTCCTTCCTTTTGTGATTACAACTTTCATCTTCTTTGGCATTATGCAGGCCTCCATCCAAGTTCCTTGCAAATTTCAAGAACAGTCATTTTTCTTACCTTTCTTTCTTTCTCTTTAAACTGTGCAATCTTTTTCTTTTCACTTTTCTCCAATTCTTTTGGCACTTTTAAGTAAACTTTCACTCTTTTGTAGGCTTCTCTGCCTCTTTTATTGTGAGGGAGCATTCCCCATACAGTTTTTCTTACCAATATGTCCGGCCTTCTTGAGAATTTAGGGCTTTTTCTCGGGTTGGCGATATTTCTCAGATTCATCTTGTGTTTATACCTTTCCAAAATGCTCTTCTTGTCTGTGCCTGTTACTATCGCTTTCTCAGCATTTACTATTCTTATCTCCTCTCCTTTCAGCACTTCTTTAGCAACATATGTGGATAATCTTCCAAGCACGGCGTTTTCAGCATCAATTACTTTCATGAGCATCACTGTATTATTTTAATGTTCTTTCCCTCCGGATTTTTCTTAAGCAATTCGGCTATTGTTATTGCCTTTTTGCCTAATTTTTTTCTGGCTGACTCTGAGAAGGAAAATGCAGCAACTGTAACGTTGTGTTCTACCTCTCCCATTCCTAACACCTTTCCAGGTATTATCACTGTGTCTCCATCTGATGTAAGCTTATTTACTTTCCATAGATTTACTTTTATGGATTTTCTCCTAGGTTTTCTCAGCTTTTCAGCTATGACCTTCCATACAGGTCTTTTGCTCCTTTCCAGTTCAACTATAAGCGCTTTCTTGATCGGATTTGTCGTACCTCTTTTCATTTCATACCACCAAAGTTGATGCGGGGAACGCGATTTGAACGCGCGCAGGCACTAAGCCACAAGGCCCTCAACCTTGCCCGTTTGACCTGGCTCCGGCATCCCCGCATGACTTTAATTCTTTGCTGAAGTCATCAAGCTTTTGGCTCAGCACATTGAATGCTTCATTGAGCAGCTCTTTTACCTTCATATTCCCAAACGATTCAACAGTGAATATGAAGTCCTTGTTGCTGTGCTTTACCTCTATAGCATCCTCTCCACAAGCTTTTACGCACTCCATGCAGGAGATGCACTTTGTTTCATCAGTCACCTCTAATTTGCCCTTTGACACTTTCAATATTTTTCTCGGGCAAGCTTGTGCACAGATCTTAGGGTCTTTTATCTTGCTCTGCCTTATCTTTATTTCTGGTTTCATTATATAATGAACAATGCATGCCTGCCATTTTGCATGGTCTTTTGCTCTACCTATTACTGCTTTTGCTTCCAAACGGATTCTCTGCCCCCTGCCTAACTGGATAAGAGGCATGTTGTCATAAACTGGCTTCACCTTTGGGTCAGAGCTTTTTAAGTCCTTCGTGTAAACCATTTTCGGGCCTTCTGCCTCCAAAGAAAAAATAACCTCTCTCGGGCTTTGTATATATGTTTTTGGAGTTATTAGTGGTATCTGCCCCAACCTATGAGCAATGTACTCGTCAAAGACCACAGAGCTGTTTTCAAATATGTCTACTTCGTGGATAGCTAAACAAGGAATTTCAGTTAAAAGGGTTTTTCTTAGTGCATTAGCAAGTGATAGAGGCGCGTTGCTTAGTATAAACCTCATCGTATTGCCTTTTGACTCCAGTATCTCTATCTTCATAATCTTCTACCTCTCTTACCCCCTGGTTTTCTGGTGGTGTCATGTGGTATTGGAGTTACATCTTCAATTCTACCTATCCTTAAACCGCTTCTGGCGAGAGCTCTTATCGCTGCCTGAGCCCCCTGGCCAGGTATCTTGCTCTTATGTCCTCCAGGAGCCCGCACATAAATATGAAGGCCTACAATTCCCTTGCTTTTGCATATCTCCGCAACCCTCTGAGCAGCCATCATCGCGGCGTACGGGCTGCCCTCTTTTCTGTCGCTGTCCACTACCATACCGCCAGAACACTTGGCTATGGTTTCGGCTCCAGTGAGATCAGTAACAGTAATTATAGTATTGTTCTTTGATGAATAAACATGTGCTATGCCCCAGTGTTCCATTACTTCCCACCTTCTTTTGCAATGTGTTTTATAGTTTCGCTTTTTCCAGAAGTCTTTAAGATTTCCTCTGCTGCTTCTTTCTCTTGCTCAGTTTCTCCAGCTTCCTCGGCTATCTTCTCTATCGTCTCGCTTGGTTCGATTGTTTCTATTTTCGCAGTTTCTGTTATTATTGGTTTTTTGTACCATGTGACTTTCTTTTCAAGCTCTGTGTCTATTATCATCCCAGGAACAGTTACTTTCCTTCCATTTACAGCAATGTGGCCGTGCACTATAAACTGCCTCGCCTGTTTCGCTGTTCTAGCAAGCCCCTTTTTCCATACAATTGTTTGCAACCTTCTTTCTAACAAATCCTCAACCTTAAGTGAAAGAATATCGTCAAGTGTTGCAGAGCTTCCGAGCAAACCAATCTTTTGTAGTTTCTCAATAAGCTTCTTCTCTTTTTCAGCCCTTTCATTTGCTGGCAACCCCACCAATTGCCTGGCTTGATGTCTGTACTTTTTTATAATTGTCTTCGCCCGCCAAATTTCCTTTTTGCTTTTTAAAGCATATTCCTTTCTTATTTTGTTCTCTTCCTCAATCCTGCTTTTCTCCCATGGGTGTTTTGGGCTTTCATATTTCTTCCTAAATCTTCTAGGGTCTCCCATTCACATCACTTCTTTTTCTTTGTCCCTCCTGATTGCTGCTTCTTTTTCTTAGCCGGCTGTTGTTTCTTTCTGCTTACTCCAATAGTTTTACCTTTCTGCCCGTGGGTCGTTTTTGTCCTTTGTCCTCTGACAGGTAAGTTAAACATGTACCTTATTCCCCTATATGACCTTATCTCCTTTTCATGTTCAGAGTCTACTTTTTTCTGAAGCTTGTAGTCAACTTCTACCAGGTGTTTGGTCTCATTTGTGAATGGGTCCTTTCTTCTGTTAAGTGCCCATTCAGGGATACCATATTCAAGTGGGTTTGTAATGATTTTTTCTAAAATCTCAACCTGCTCGTCTGTAAGATTGCCTATTTTTTCCAATTTGTTTATCTTCATCACATTGGAAGCGACTATTGAAATGCTGTCAGCTAGATTGCTTCCTATTCCAGTTATCTTTGCTAATGCCTTCGGAAGAGGCAAATTGCCATCTACATCTTTGCCTACAATCCTTAACCGGCCTCTAAATTCTGCCATTGTTTCACCAGACAAATGAGATTCATTGGCTAGAGGTCATGGCCTTTACGGCTCGCCTAGTTTTTTCTCAAAAACAATTGCTTCTATTCTGATTTATGTTATTTATAAATCTTTCTTTCAACCAGAACCTTATCAGTTTTCACGACAAGGCCTTTTTTTAAGGCACTTATTTCTTCCCTGTCCTTTAAAGCAATTCCCATTGCTATCAAATCATTACCTGAGAATACAGCAACAGGCCTGCCTTTTCTTATGTCTCCTTTCATGGATTCAATAGCAGGCGCTGCTATAGGCATGCCATTTGTTATACTTTTAATAGCACTTTCCTTAACACTAACAGATGGGAGGTGCTTTACCCCCTCTGACAAAGGTTTAACGACTCCTTTTATGGCATCTTCAAAGCCATCATTAAAAAGCTTTATCGCATCAACCACTTTTTGCAGTATTACAGCGTCTTTTTCTGAAAACTGCTCTACTTTTGTCCTTCTCAATTCAAGTAATCTCATTGGCAGACCTAAGATTATTGACAGGTCATCAACCAACTTCCTCACATATGTGCCGTGTTGGCAGCCCATTTTCAGCAATGCGTATCTACCTTCAAGCTCAAGCAATTCCAGATAGTATATTTTTCTTGTGCGCAGGCGCTTTGCAACTGCGCTAATTTTCGGTGGTTTCTGGTAAATTTTGCCTTCAAACTCTTTCAAAACGCTCTCCAGGTCTGCACGAGGTATAGGTCTTTCCATCTCCACAATGAAATGATACTCCTTCCTGTGCTTTTGCATGTACTCCTGCAGCTTTATTCCTTTGCCAAAAAGGATCGGAAGTATGCCTGAAGCAAACGGGTCTAATGTTCCGACATGGCACACTTTCTTCTTTAATATGTCCTTTAGCCATAAACTAAGCTGTTGGCTTGTTGGGCCTTTTGCTTTGTCAACCAGAATCAAACCGCTTTCCAGCTTCATTTTTTAGCCTTTTCCTTCTTAATGGCTTTCTTTGCCTGTGGGATCTCTTTTACGGTTTTTGCAGTAGGTGTCAGGTGTTTTATATTGATTCTTCTCTCCTTTACTTTATCCCCAACAATTACAACAAAGTGTTCGTCTATTTTCTCCTTTACAACTACTGTCTTTCCTGCATCACTTCCCTTGTTGACTACACAAACCCTTCCTTTTTCAAACAGCGTCATTTTTTACTCCTCCTTATTGCTTTTATAAAAATAACCGCAATGTCTGTGCTGTCCTTTATTTTATGATACGAAGTATCCATTACCAAATCATAAGCGTAAAGGTCAGCGGCATAATCTACATTGTAAATCCTCTTCCATTCTCTTCTTTCTATTTTTTCCCTTCTTCTAATGTCTCTCAATGCTTTTCTGTACGATACCCCCTCTCTCTTTGCAATCCTTTTTGCTCTTATCCTCTCATTTGCTTTTAGGAATATCCTGACATCTGCATCTTTTATCACGAAAGCACTTAACTTTCCGTTAATTATGCAGTTCTTATATCTCCTAGCAGCTTTCTTTTGCATTTTGTCAAATTCTCTATGAAAGCGTTCAAAGCTTTTGTTTTTTTTCTGTTTTTCAAGAAGCAGCGTAGCAGAACCTTCCTGCCCAGAGCTCAGACCTTTTTCTTTGGCCATCTGTTTAAACATCTCTCCCATGGTTATCAGTTTCCAGTTAAAGACTTTAGAAAGGTCCCGTGCCAGAGAAGTGCTACCTGCTCCGGGCAGTCCGGAAACTGTGACTATCATTTCTGACCAACACCTACATATTTGATATACTTCATTGGAATCTCTGATTGCTCTATTGCTTTGTTCTCCAGCATTGTCCTATACTCTATTACCTTAGAGCTACAATCATGGCATAGCTCTTTTGAAAACACTCTCCCACTGCCTCTTAGTTTTCCTTTGTCCAACCTTACTCCCTGTATTCTAGCACCGCAGATTTTACAGCTTGCGTATTTCCCTTTTCTTCTCTTGTGGGTAGACTTTAACTTCCCACCAGGCGTTCTGCGAACTTTTTTACTCAGTCGCTTGTTCCTAAGGCTTGGTTTGGTCATCACCCTCACCTTTTAATTATTCTGTATACCAGCTCAAATAGCATCCCCACACCTATGGCTACTATAATATATAGCCAAAACCACGACAATGGAATGCCCAGCAATGGCAGGTGGGCTACCACACCTGCATTTGTATATCTATTGTTCAAGAACCAGAATAAAAGAATTATAGGTATTATCGTGATAAGGGTGGGTTTAAAATTCATTACAAATAAGTCCTTTGATAGTTTCATTATCTCTACTTGTTCCTTTTCCAATTTTTTAAGCAATTCCTTATCCTTCCTCTGCTGAGCATCCTTGTATCTTTTCTGGAATTCTTTGATTTGCTTTTGGATTTGTTTTACTTTCTTTTGATCCACCAATATCTTGCTTATTGTGCTTGTAAGCACAGAAACAATAAAAGCAATGACTATAACCTCAAAAGCAATAGGATTCATATATCTAATACCTCCCTCAATTTTTTGGCAGCTTCATCTGCGTTCCCCTGTTCATTTAAGATAATGACCAAATTACTCCCAGCTTTTGCACAGTAAGCAGCAACAAAGGCTCTGTTTATCCTCTGCCACTCTTCTATGTCTTTTTCATTCCCGAAATCAGCTCTATTTCTCAATCCTTTCTCTTGGTCTGTTTTCCTTCTCTCCATTATCTCTTCTGCTCTTCCCTCTATAATTATTATTGTTTTTGGTTTTAACTTTTCCAGCACCTCAAACGGAAGGCCTGGAGCATATCCCTGCGGTGTTTTCATGCTTGCGTGTGTGTCAAGAATTACATCCTTTTCTTCTGCAGCAATTTTCTCAGCGATTTTTAACCTCATTTCATCTACTTTCTCTTTTGGCAAATATCTCAATTTATCTCTGTCATCTGCGAGGCCCATTTCTTTTGCCA
This sequence comes from Microcaldota archaeon, assembly GCA_003660975.1. Classification (GTDB taxonomy): domain Archaea; phylum B1Sed10-29; class B1Sed10-29; order B1Sed10-29; family B47-G15; genus B47-G15. Next base: position 112,268 of record QMVG01000001.1, on the reverse strand, counting down.
TTTCAAGCATCAAAGTGCCAAATGTTAGCACCTTGTACTTTCCCTCATGCCCTTCTAGAGCTTTTCCAAGCACGAAGCTCTTTCCAGCCCCAGGCACTCCGACAATAATGTGTATAGTCATTTAACCACCAAGTATAGTCCTTAGAGCAGGCATCATCTCAAATGCCTCTTGAGCTGCTAGTTCCTCATACATTCTGTAGAGGATGCCAACAGTAAGCAGTATTCCTGTTCCAGTTCCAAGAGCCCCAGTTAAGTCAGCCAGGACAGCCAGAATGCCAACAGAGGCGCTGCCAACAACTGTCAGCGTTGGAATATATCTGTTAAAGACCTGTTCCAACACTCTTGGATCTCTTCTAAAACCAGGGACATGGAGCCCAACGCTCTGCATTTGCTGAGCTACCTGCTTTGCCCCCATGCCACTCATCTCAACCCAAAATTTACCAAAGACAACACACATGATAATCATGGCGACTGAAAATATGATGATTCTAAGAATAAGGTCTACATTGCCCAGTGTAATGCCTATCTGAGTGGGAGTAGCTAAAAGTCCATAAGGCGCTTGTAAATAATAAGCAAGACCTCCTGGTGTTGGCTGATTACCAACAAAGGTTCCAAAGATAGGGATGCCTATGTTCTGGAATGCTATGCCCCAGAGTTGCACATTAGCAAAAAGCGCTGCTGAGAATATTACCGGGATGTTGCTCACGTAGAAAAACTTTAAAGGATATCTTGCTCCGAAGCCTCTTATTCTCCCAAAGGTCAGGGGGATTTCAATCTTGGTTGACTCTGCATAGACGACAATGAGGAAAACAATAATAGTGGATATTAGAGGAAAGAGGGCGCTTTCAGGTATGTTTCCATTTAAGAACCCTTGTAGAAGCTGTGGCACAAGTCCAACAAACTGACCAGACTGCTGAACCCACGCGAAGGCTCTCCAAAATATTCTGAAGCTGACTCCAGCAGCGATAAATAAGCCAACACCAGAGCCTATACCATACTTTGACACCACTTCATCAAGGAACATTACAATTATGCCACCTAATGCGAGCTGCAGTATAAGGAAAAACATTGGCCAAAAACCAGGGATACTGGGGATAAAACCACTAATCACGTAAACTGTTGCTTCAAAAAAGCTGAAAAGAATTGCAACGAATTTTTGAAGGCCTTGGAAAACTTCCCTCTCTTTTGGGTCATTTCTGTTAAATTGCAAAAGTCCTGCTCCATTCAAAAGCTGTAGAATGATAGAAGCCATAACAATAGGCCCTATACCTAATGTTGCAAGTGTTCCCATGTTTGAAGCAGTTATGAGTTGTATGTTTTGCAGGAAGCCTGCTTGTTGCGCTGCTCTTGTCATACCTATTGGTTCTACGAGTGTTAGAGAAGCAAAGATTAAAAGAGTGGCAAAGGTCCATAGCAGGCGTTTTTTCAGCGGTGGCTTCACTTTCGGGACCTCAACCTCTGGAAGAATGTTGACAAGTCCCTTAAATGCCATTACATTCATTTATTACCACCAATTTCTATGGCCTGTCCTCCTGCCTTTTCGATTTTGTCTTTGGCCGTTTTACTAAACATAAGTGCTTTTATCTTTAAAGGCTTTGTGATTTTTCCTTTTCCCAATACTTTATGGTATCCTAATGCCAATAGGTTTATCTCAGTCTCTCCCATCTTCTCTAATTCTGATAGGTTTATCGCTTTGTATTTTTTTCTGTTTGGTCTCTTAAAGCCTCTTTTATGTAGTTTTTCAGGCATATACTTTACCAGGTGTAAGAAATTCCTAGAGCCCCCTCCTTTGCTTTTTTTGTGCGGGTTGCCCATTCTGCTTCCTTTCCCTCTCTTATTCTTAGTATTTCCAGTACCTGGTGTTCTCATTCCCCTCTTTTTTGTTATCTTTCTTTTATGCCTCAATACCATAATACCACTCATATCATTCTTTTTATTAGCTCATCCATTGCCTTTCCTCTATAACCGAGCGCCCCTTTCATAGTAAAAGGTCTTTTAATCCCTTCGTAGCCTTTTCTTGGAGGATGCAGCCGTATTGGGACTTTAAGACCCAGGTCTTTCATTGAAACCTCATCTTTAAACAATTTATCTACTATGTCATCTATACTCATTTTAATTTCCTTAAAATATTGCTCATCAAGCTTTTTGCCCTTGAGCGTTCTGGCCCATTTGAGCAGAACTTTCTTCAGCGTTTCTTTCTCAATCTCACCCCAAGTGATGTAGTCTTTTACTTTTTGAAGCATGTTGCTGTGGATTTTCTTTTCATTTACAATTATACAGTTGTTAACAGTTTTTAATTTAAGAGATTCAAGGGTCTTCCTGGCGTCTGGCTTCATACCTATGCCGCTTCTAACTCTTACTGCCACCTTCATAATTCTTTCACCCTTTCAAATCTCTTTCTTCTTGTCTTCTCTAGTGCCTTCAATGTAGCAAAAGCAAAGTTGAACCTTGTGGATGTATGCCCTCTGCTTTTTGACCAGGCATCCCTTACTCCTGCCAGTTCCAAAACTTTCTTAGCAGTTCGTCCTGCTACCAAGCCAGTGCCTTTTGGAGCAGGCATCAGCTCTATACTCGTAGAGCCATATTTAGCTGAAACTTTAAACGGAATGGAGTGATTCTCCCCACAGCCACATTCCCAGCTTCCACAACCTCTGCGTATATGAATTATATTTTTCTTTGCATTTCTGATAGCTCTTCCAATAGCGCTTCTTATCTCTGTAGCTTTTCCTATTCCAACGCCAACATAACCATCTTTGTTGCCAACAGCAGCCACCACTCTAAATCTTCCTTTTCTCCCGGAATCTGTGGTCCTCTGCACCATTTTTATGTCTAGTATTTCATCTTTCAAATCAGGCAGTAAAGTATCTATTATCTCTGGCTCCAGTATCGCTTTGTCCTGTTGGTATATCTGTTCTATGCTTGTTATCTCTCCGTTTTTTACCTTTCTGCCCAATTCAGTTTTTGGAATCCATTCTTCTTTCTCATCAACATTCGCTTTGCCTTGTGTAGCCATTATTTCACCTTGTTTTCTATTTCCTTAATAACACTGTCAACATTCAAACTTTTTCCTCTATATTTTTCTATGGTCTTTCCTCTTACAGTTTCATCGCTAGGTAGTGTTTTTTCATCATGTGGGATCTTTAAGCCAGCATCAACAGCGCCCTTTAACACAGCAAATACTTTTGAGCCTTTCACAGGTGTATGAAGCCCTATGTCTAGAATGGCTTCTTTGATTCCTTTTTTCAATGCCTTCTTTCCGCAAAGAAAGCCAGTCAGATACGCTGCAGCTATATTTCCATTATGTCCATTCCACCCATAATTTTTTAATTCCAACGAAGTTGTATTAACAATGGTTGCGTCTCCCTCTGGTCTGTAGCTTACAATCTGCGCTACTACTGACCTGCTTAGTACCCTTGCCACCAACCTCGGCTTTTTTGATTTTATCAATGCCAATCTCTTTCTGTAATTGGTCTTTCCCTCTCTGCGCCTTCTCCTTCTGAGTTTGTATATTGTTTTGTGTGCCATTTTATCACTTCTTTATTAATTCTTTCTCTTTCACGTATAGCATGAGATGGGCTTTGCTTCGGAAGTATCCTCCTTTAATCATCCTGTATAACCTTCTGTAGTTGCCTTCCTTTAGCTTCGGTTTTATCTCTTTTAGTTTCTTCCTCAATGCCCTTACCTTGGTCAACCACTCTGTTTTTTCACCTATCTTCGCTTTTTTTGTTCCCTTCCTGCTACCCTTGCCTTTTCTGAGGCCTTTCTTTTTTTGCTCCATCAATTTTCTTGCCCTTCCTCTACTTTCTTCATTTGCTTTTCTCTTTTTTATCGCTCCTTGCTTTACCAATGCCCTTATGTCCTCCCTTGTCATCGCTTGAGCTGCTTTTTCTTTGTCAACTATTATTATCTTGTCTTTTCCTACTTTCAGGACCTTGGCAGCCAGTTCTTTAACCTTTTTGAGCTCCATAAACATCACTTTTTCTCAACGCCTGGATTTATCACCCTGAGTTTCATTTTTTCAGCAGCTTCCACTATCTCTCTCCTTTTCTTCTTACCAACTGTGGATGCTATTCTTATTATGTTTTTATTCGGTTCAGCAACTTTTAGCTCTTTAACATTATGGACAAGTATCTCCTTTAACCCAGAAGGGTGAATAGCACGAGAGTCTCTATCATTTTTGTAGCCAACCTTTGGCTTTGCTCCAGCAAATTTGTATGAATCTCTCTGATGGGAATAAATGCCTCTTGGTTTTCTCCACCCTTTTTTAGCAACTCTTTTCTTCCTGTGGGCGCCCTGCCTTTTGAATGTCGGCTTTTTCTTTTTCATTTTTTCACCTTATTTGGTTTTTCGGTTATGTAAATGCCATCTTGGAAGACTCTTATGTCTCTTCCCTTCACCCTTGCTGCCTGTTCAATATTGGCAGCTGTTTGGCCTGCTTTTTCAATATCAATTGATGAAACTGTGATCTCTTGGCCTTTTACCTCAACAGTCACACCATCAAGGATTTTAGCAAACCTCGGAGCTCTCTCTCCTAGGAAGTTCTTTATTACAACTTTATCTCCTTCAACGGTCACAGTTATTGGGAAGTGAGAATAACATACCTTTAGCTTATATGCAAAGCCGCTATTTACCCCCTTTATTAAATTTTTAATGTGGGCAGCCACAGTGCCTGCCATTGCTTTTGCTCTTTTCTGTGTTTCTTCAACCTGTAATTTTTGCCCTTCTTTTTTTATTTTTATAAACTTTAAATCCATGGCTTTCTCCAACTCTCCTTTTGGCCCTTTTACTCTTACCAAATTCCCTTTTACTTCAATTTCTGTGCCTTCTGGTATTTCAATTTCGTAAACCATAATATCACTCTAATAAACATAAGCCAATAACTTACCACCCGTTTTTAGCTGGAAAGCTTCCTTATGGGTCATTATGCCCTTTGGTGTGCTTATAATTAGAATGCCTAAGCCACGTGCAGGCAGGTACCTTCTTTCCCATTTTCTTATTTCATCAACAGATACGGAATACCTGGGCTTTATTGCTTTGCAGTCATTTATCTTTCCTATTAAGGACACCTTGTAAATGCCTGCTTTTCCATCTTCGATATATTCAAAGTTTCCAATGTAATTTTCAGCTTGCATTATCTTTAATATTTCCCTTATTATTTTTGAAGCTGGCTTTATTATACACTCTTTTTTTCCTATTGCTTCTGCATTTTTTATGTTTATCAAAGCGTTTGCTAAATTGTCCATACGAACACCTAATTGTATTTTTTAAATCCAAGCTTGCTTGCCTTTTCTCTGAAACACTGTCTGCACATATTAAGACCATACTTTCTTATCAAGCCATCCTTCCTACCACAGAACTGACACACTCTATCTTCTTCCCCTCTTTTGGGCCACTTGTACTTCTTCTCTATTTTCTTTTTTTCCATCAAACTACCTCCACGCCAAGTTTTTCTTTAACGAAACTGATGGCCTCCTCTTTTGATATTCTGTGCTTTCTAGGTACTTTCTTTCTCTCCCTTTTCCTTTCCTTTAACCTGTATCCCCATTTTTTAAGCGTGACACAAACATCAAAACCGAACATTCCTATGTCTGGATTATATTTAACTCCAGGCAGATCAATGTATTCCTTAATTCCAAAGGCGAAGTTTCCCTCCTTGTCAAAGCTTCTTTTGCTTATCTTTCTTCCAACAGCATCCAATGCCTTGTTCAGAAAATCTGAAGCTTTCTTGCCCCTCAATGTAACCTTTACACCTATTTTCATATTCTTTCTTACTCCCCACTTTGGAATCCTCTTCTGCGTTACAGTCTCCAAGGGCTTTTGACCAGTAATATTTTCTAGCAGTTTTTTCGCCTGTTCCAGCCTCTCTCCAGATGCTCCTACACCCATATTCACAGTGACCTTCTCAATGCTTATCATATCTATCTACCCAAGCTTATTACAGGTTTTTCCTCTCCTATAACAAAAACATAGCGCTTTGGAGTAATTAGTGTCTCTTCCTTGGTTTTTATCACAACTGTAGGCTCTCTGTTTATAGTGCCTTTTTGAATCTCCTCTATTCTTCCTATCTCTCCAGAGTGCTTTCCACCTGTGATTAAAGCCAGATTGCCCTTTTTGAGAGCATAATGTTTCTTTATTTTTTGACTAGGCACCTCTATTTCCAGAACATCGCCTGTCTTGTAATCGTTGCTTTTAACAATAATGTTTCTACCGTCATGAAGAGTTAGCTGTATTTTTCCTCCTTTAATCTTGTGTTTGTTCTTTATCTTGCACAGTTTGCTACTAGCTTCTTTTTCTTTGATCTCATTGAGTGTTATCTTTCCTTTTTCGGTGTAAAATATTCTGTAATGCTTTCCGAGTTTTGGGATGCTAATTATACTCATAAGCCCAACAGGCAGTTTTTTGTCCTTTGCAGGCTTACCGTCAACCAAAACCATGCCTTTTTTAAGAATGGAGACAGCTTCCTTACTCCTGTCAGCCAGTTTTAATATGTCCTGTATAACTACTTTTATGGGGATCGCTTCTTTTGCTGGATATGCCCCAGCAGATGGCTTAACAGTCCACTTTTTATCTTTCCTTTGAATAGGCCAGGATACCGGACTTGCCAATTTTTTCAACTGTTTTTTCTCTCCCATTCTCGCCATTCTATCACTTCTTCAACATTACTCTCCTTCTTTTGTCACTTTCATCAAGAGAAGTTATCATCAGATTGGATGGCTGCAATAATATAGGAACTTCCTTGCCGTTTTTTCTTTTTCTCGTTATTGAATCAATCCCAACCTTGCCCAGTGAATAACTTACCTTGATAACCTTTCCTGTCTTACCTTTATATTTCCCTCTCATGACCTTTACTTCATCCCCTTTTCTTGGAGTTATGTTCCTCCTGTTATATTTTTCCCTCAATTCCTTGCTTAGCGTGCACTTTATTAATTTCCTTCTCAAATGCATTTTTGCATTGGCAACTGCCTGCCTCTTTTTTCTTGGCTTTCTGCTAATCACCATAAACATCACACAACAATTTTAGCAATCGTAGCAATCCTTGGGAAGCGCTGAGCAACTTCCCTAGCAATTGCTCCTTTTATTTCACTTGCCACTGGTTCGTTTTTTTCATTGATGAGAACTGCAGCATTATCCTCAAACTTAACACGCTCTCCACTTGCCCTTCTATACTCTTTTCTCTGCCTAACGATGACAGCCCGCACCTTTTTCTTTCTCATCCTTACCTTGCCTTTTATGACTGATGCGACAAAGACGTCAGCAACACCAATATCAGGCCTTCTCCTCCTTCTGCCTTTGTATCCCTCTTTGGCAATGATTTTCAGTTCTTTAACTCCTGAATTGTCCACGCACTTCACTTTTGAACCAATACTTAAACCGCCAGTCATATGAGCTTGTATTGCTCTCATTTCTTTTCACCCAAGACTTTAGTTACTACAAACGACTTTGTTTTGCTTATTTTCCTGCACTCTCTTATTATGACTCTATCTCCAACCTTAACCTTCATACAAGCAGGTTTGTGAGCATGAACCTTGGTTTTTCTTCTTTCATACCTCTCATATTTCGGTATGTATTGCAGATATTCCCTTTCCACAGTAACAGTGTTTTTAGCTTTATCGCTAACCACAACCCCCTCTATGCTTGCGCCCCTTACCTTTAGCTTCCCATGAAAGGGGCAGTTCTTATCTGTGCATTTTTCCATTAAACTTCCTCCAGTGCTTCTTTATCCTTTCCTCAGGCCTATACGCTAGTTTTCTTCCATCAATATCAATGCTCCCTTCAGAGCATTGAAAACGAAAGACACAAACGCTTTTTGGAACTTTAATTTCTTTCCTGCCATCTCTTATTGTTAACAGCTTCATTGTTTCATCAACGATTTTTCCCTGTTTACCTATTAGGTTACGTTGGCAACTCTTTATTATTTGAACTTGTCTTCCTATGAGCTCTCCCATCAATATTTCTGCTTCAGTACACTTCGATTTGTTTTTCATCATAACCCATTTCTAGTAGCATTTGTTTTACTTTTTCCCTATGGTCTCCTTGTAGTTCAATGCGCTTATTTTTTATTGTGCCTCCACACGCAAGTTTCTTCTTGAACTCTCTGCCTATTGCAGTGATATCTGCTCCATCATCAAAGCCCTCTATTATCGTCATGTACTTTTTGAACTTCTTTCTCTCAGTGCTTATCTTTATTTTAGCGCTTTCTTTAGTTATCTCTTTGCAAACGCAAAGTTCCTTTGGAAGGCCACATACAGGACAAATTTCACCCATCTACTCTTCAGCACCTCTTTCACGAAGGATTGTTAATATTCTAGCGATTGTTCTTTTTATTTCTTTTATCCTTCCCGGATTCTCTGCCTTTGTCCCGCTAGCAACTGCTCCTTTTTCTCTTCTGAGCTCTGCTCTTAATTGCTCAAGTTTCTCCTTAAGCTCTGCTTTCCCCATGCTTCTCAGTTCTTTCTTCCTGATTATTGCCATTTTTATCCTCCGTTTTATTTTCTTCTCCCTTTCTTATTATTTCCGCGATATTAATTTTATCAGCAAATATAACGTCAGGAGGCACGATTCTAACAGTTATTCCAAGTACGCCTTGTTTTAGTTTTGCCTGGGTTTTGGCTTCTTTTACGTGCTTAGTATCATTACCGGCTTTTTTAAGGTAACCGAACACCACTCTTTCCTGCCTAGATTTTATTCCCTTGTGCATAGTGCCTCTTATTATTATTTCTGCTCCCATGGCATTCGCTTTTTTGATTCTGTAAAGTGCCCTCTGCATTACTTTTTTTGCCTTATACCCTCTCTCAAGCATCCTGGCTATCCACATGGCTATTACATTCGGTTCTAGATCTGGGTTTCCAATATCCACAAGCTCTATTTGTGGGTTTTGAATTCCTAGGTCCCTTTCAATAGTCTGTGTTAGTTCAAGGATTCCCCTACCTTTTCTTCCTATTATTATACCTGGTCTCTCGGCTGATATTATTATTCTTGTGTTTAAGGTGGTCCTTTGTATATGCACATCAACAATGCCTGCTTTTGCCATTTCTTTCCTTATAAAATCCTTCGCCTTTTCTCTTTTGATACTGTCACTGATGAAATTTTTCTCTATCATAATCAAACCTCTTTAACTACTATCTCTATTGTTGCCAGGTCTATATTGTGGGCAATCGCCTTGCCTTTTGGCTTGGTCCTTTCAAGAGTTATGGTTTTGTAGGCTGTTGAATGAACTATTTTCAGCTTGTTAGCATCCAAGCCCTTATTTTCTGCATTTGCTTTCGCATTTTCCAAAACAGACTTTACAAGCTTTACTGCCTTAATAGGCCATCCACCAGGAGTTCCTCCTTTTCTATGGGGCTTTTTCTTGTGATACCTCCTATATGGAATAAAGTCCTGCTTTTTTAAAACGCGATCCAGGTATTTCAAAGCTTTGTCTACATTTTTATTCCTAATGGCGTAGCACACTTCATTGCAATCTTTCCAAGATACATTGGCGTCCCTAAGCATCGCCTTGCCTGTTTTTTCCCAATCGCCTTGATATGAGTACGCCATATCTTCACCTTACTTTACAGAGACAAATTTGGTGCCTCTCGTAGCTCCTATACCAGGACCAGAGTGTATGACTCTCTTTCGCGTAATCGCAAATTCCCCCAACCTATGGCCAAGCATTTTCTCTGTTATCTGAACAACAACCCATTCCTTTCCATTGTGAATGCCCAGTTTAGCCCCGACCATCTCAGGAGTGATTATGATGTCTCTATAATGGGTTCTTACTGGCTTGTCCTTGCCCTTATTCTTTTCTATCTTTTTCATTAATTTTTTGTATTTTTCTGTAAAGTTGGCTCTCCTGAAACTTCTTCTCTGATCACTTGGTAATAGCTTTACAAAATCATCTAAGGACATCTGTTTCAGTTCTTCTATTGTTTTGCCTTTGTATGTAAATTGCTTTGCCATTCAATTACCTCTTCTTACGACCAGTTCTCTTGGCCCCAAAACTACCAACATGCTGACCTGGAGCGCCACCCTTCCCTTTCTTGGTTTTTGCTCCGTGGTGCTGCTTTCCGCCAAATGGGTGGTCAACAGGGTTCATATGAACGCCCCTCACTGTTGGATACCAATGGCCTCTTGCTTTGTTTTTGAAATGGCCTTTTCCTGCTTTGAGCAGTGGTTTTTCTAACCTCCCACCTCCGGAGGCACAACCAATAGTGGCCCTGCATTTAAGGTTAACTCTGGTTGTTTTGCCAGAAGGCAGTTTTATCGTTGCTGTTTTCTTATCTTTGCTTATTATGAATGCGCAGGCACCAGAGCTTCTGACAAGTGCCCCGCCATCTCCAGGACTTCTTTCTATATTGAACACAGGAAAGCCTTCAGGAATCTGCATCAAAGGCATTACATTGCCTATTTCTGCTTTAGCAGATGGGCCGTCCTCTATAATTTGCCCTATTACCATCCCTTCTGGAGCAAGCAATGCCCTTCTTTCTCCGTCCTCATACTGGGCAAGTGCCAGTATCGCCGTTCTGCCAGGATCGTCTATAAAATTAACTATCTCTGCCCTCATCGTTTTATCATCATAATCTCTGTATTTCAAATCTACTTTGAAGCGGTGAGAAGGTGCCCTAAACGAGATACTTCCTTTGCCTCTTCTTTGCGATATTAACGGCTTTCCCATGCACACCACTTATATAATCTTTAATTTAGTTGCTAAATCAGAAGCCTTGTATGGCTCAGCAAGTTTCACATATGCTTTTTTCCTTCCTTTTATACTTTTCAATACATTAACTCTCTCTACCTTCACATCATACAGTCTTTCAATTTCATCTTTGATTTCTCTCTTTGCCGCTTTGTCATTTACTATAAACACTATTTTATTCTCTTTTTCGATTAAAGCAACTGCCTTTTCTGTTAACAAAGGATACTCAACTACCATTTAAACCACAGACCTTATCTAACTTTTTAAGAGCATTCTCACTGAAAACTGTCAATCTCCCAGCTTGTCCGCCAGGGGCAAGCAATTCCACATTCAAGTTCTCAACAAGTTCAGCATCAACACCTTGGATATTCCTAAAGGCTTTCAGCGCTTCTTTATTGCTCAAGACGACCAAAACCCCTTTCCTTCTCTTATACTTTCTACCTCTTGTTTTGCCTTTTCCTGCTCTTATTTTTTTCTCTGAGGCTCTTTCAAGTTCTTTGGCCAAACCCAAAGCAAGCAAAACATTCAGCGCATCTTTACTTTTCTTCACAGTTTCAATCCCGCTTTCTATAATCAGTGGCAGTCCCTTCTTTTCGTCTACCTTATGCCCCCTTTCCTTAACAAGTTCCAACTTTCCAGTTGCTGCAACGGCAGAAGCCAAGGCCTTTTTTCGCTCTTTTTTGTTTATTTTTTCATAGATGATGCGCTCTACCTTAGGTGGATGGGCCCTCCTTCCTCCCTTAGCATGGGGCACTCTTTTAACCTCTCCAAGACCTCCTCCGCCTAACTTTTCTCTAGGCAATCGCGAAATGCCTCTCGTCGCCCCAGACCTAAACGCCCTCCTTCTGCCGATGTACTCTGCAGATGTTTGCAGACCTGCTAAGGGATAGCTGCCTTTGGGCTGGAGCCTGTGAGTCTGCAAAGCATGGACAGCTCTTCTTATGAGATCATCCCTAACACTCTCATTAAATACCTTAGGGAGTTCTATCTCCTTTTTTACCTGGCCGTCCAATGAGTAAACTTTCGCTTTCATAAAGATCACTGCTTAGGTTCCAAAGAGATTTCAAGTATTGAGGGCATAGGCTTTTCTTTATTTTGCCTTATTGCTTTTCTGAACACAACCAAGCGTTTTTTGGGGCCTGGGATACTGCCTTGCAATAAAACATACGAAGCTCTTATAAGACCATAGTGCGGGATGCCTCCTTTTGGATTTATCTCTTCAGGCTTATCTCCGATTTTCAGTATTCTCTTATTCAGCTCAGTTCTCCTTTGGAAGCCCATCTGACCTTGCATCGGAACCGTCCAGAGAACTCTGGAAGGAGTCCACGCCCCTATAGCTCCAGGGAATCTCCTATGTCCCTTGTTCTTTCTTGGTTGTATTTTGATGCCAAACCTCTTCACAGGGCCTTGTGTTCCCTTGCCTTTTGTGACAGCTACAACATCAACAAAATCACCCTCATTGAACACAGAAGAAATATCCACATCTTTTCCAAGCATTTCTCTAGCGAATTTCCACATCTCATCTATTGTATTCCCAAGCAAAGGGATCTCAAAAAGCTCTGGTTTTTTCTTGAGCCCTATCTTTCTTGGTTGTGTATGCACCATGACTCTGATGCTTTTAGCATCGTTCAACTCCTTTGTTATTTCTTCCTCTCTTTTTTTAATGTCATATTTTTTCGGAAGCGTTATCTTTCTCCCAAGGTCCTTTTCTAATTTCTCACTAAGTAATTCTCCAATGCAATTAAGAGCACCATAATCATTGCTTTTGTAAAGCCTTATACCGAATATTCTTAAAGGAGGAGTTTCAACAATAGTTACAGGTATGCTTATTTTATGGCCATATGTTGGAGAATTCTGATAGGTGTCCAGAGCAATGATATGCGTCATACCTGCTTTGTATCCAGCAAAAACAGGAAGCTTTGTCTCACCATCTGCTTTTACTGTCTTAACAGTAGGGTAAATCCTTGAAGCCCGCTTTCGTGGGTAGAAAGCCAAGCTTCCCCTTCTAGGTCCACTACGTTTTCCCATTGTTTATCACATTGAAAATCAATAACATTGAACAAGAAAGGCCTTTGGCCCCCAACGCCGGACAAAAGGAGTCACAAAAATAATAACTCGCCTAGTATTTTGTACTGTATTATTTATAAAGATTTCTTTTTATCCTTTCACATTTATTATTGGCCTCAACCTTACTAACTTCTTTGCAAGGCCTGCGTTTGCTATGCTATCAACAACTTCAACAACATCTTTATATGCCTCAGGAGCCTCTTCCGCGACACCTGAAGCAGAATGATATCTTACAACAATGCCTCTTTCCTTTAGTTTTCTTATGACCTCTTCACCGCGCTGTTCTCTTTTTGCCTGCCTTCTTGATTTGCTCCTTCCAGCACCATGACACGCACTACCAAATGCCTTTTTCATACCCAATTCTGTGCCAAGCAGTATATATGAATATGTGCCCATACTTCCCCCTATTAAGACAGGTTGACCCATGTCCCTGTATTCCTTTGGAATTTCTTTTCTTTTAGGACCAAAAGCCCTGGTAGCTCCCTTCCTGTGAACATACAAGCTTCTTTCCTTACCATCTATTACATGCTTTTCAACCTTGCAGGTGTTATGTCCTATTTCGTAGAATGTTTTTACTTCTGCGTGTGGTATTATGCTTTCTATACTTTCCCTAACAAGATGTGCTATCACCTGTCTATTAGCGAATGCACAATTCATACCTGCGTTTACAGCAGCAAAGTAATCTTGACCTTCCTTTGAGCTGATAGGAGCACAGACAAGCTCCCTATCTCTAATTTTTATCCCATATTTCTTGGAGGCATGGGCCAATATTTTCAAGTAATCCATGCCTATTTGATGCCCCAATGCCCTTGACCCTGTGTGGAATGATACCATGACCTTCCCTTCAAAAAATCCAAGTTTTTTAGCCAGTTTTTCATCATATATCTTATCTACAACCTGAACCTCTAGGTAATGGTTGCCGCTTCCCAAGGTTCCAACTTCTTTAAATTGCCTCTTTTTTGCCATATCCGAGACCTTTGAGGGGTCAGCGTTTTCCATTTTTCCATTCTCTTCAATGAAATTCAAATCTTCCGGGATCCCATAACCCTTATCAACAGCCCACTCTGCTCCTCCTCTGAGCACCTCATCAATGCCATAGAGATTTAGCTTAATTTTTCCAGTACTTCCCAAACCAGCAGGAACATTTTTGAAAAGAGCATCTGCAATAATCTCTTCTTTTCCTTTTATGTCATCTACTGATAAGTTAGTTGACATGGTCCTCACACCGCAGTTTATATCAAAGCCAACCCCTCCAACACTTAGCACTCCCCCTTCATTTCCGTCAAACGCAGCCACGCCGCCTATGGGAAAACCATAACCCCAATGGGCATCACTCATTGCCATTGCAGCTTCTACAATGCCAGGCAAGGAAGCTACATTCATCAATTGCTCTTTTACTTTTTCGTCCATTTTCAGAAGCAAGTTTTCTGAGGCAAATATTTTGGCCTTTACGTTCATCTCTCCCTGCTTTTCAATTTCCCACTCATATTCACTTATTTTTTTAAATAATGATGGGTCCACAGTCTTCACCTATACATCTACGATACACTCAGCAATCCATCTTCCATTATCCTCATAAACCTTGAGATTTGAATACGTGGCTGCTTTGACCTCTGTCTTTGCTTTGTGTTTCTTTACATTTAACTTTTCACCATATGCCTCACCTTTTAAACTGTTCTGCTCTATCTTTGCCCTGAATTCAGAAAATGCAAGGCCTCTTAGGTCTGCTTCAGCAAGCAAGGTATTAAGCCACTCAACAAGCAACATCTCTAAATCATCTCCATTGCATTTCAATGTTACTTTCTCCTTTTTTTCAATGCAATTTATGTCAAACATTATTGAGAACATGGCTTTAGCTGCTTCCTCAAAAGCCTCCTCAATTGTCTTTCCAATGCCCCTAACACCAATGTCTGCCTTATGCTCAAAGGTTTCAAACATTCCTTTTCCTCCTTGCCTTTTCATGGGCAAGCCATAATCTCTTCTTGTGGAGCCCATGTTCTATGTCAAATATCCTCTCCCAGTTGCTTTTTAACCTTTCTAATTCTTTTTTACTCATTCTCCTTTTTCCAAGCAGGAACCCCTTTAGAAAATTGTTGAAAGCTTGTTTTGAGTTCAAATGTATTGCATAGTGCCTTACATCATCTGCAACATAAGCTTCATCTATCTCAAACTTAACATTTTCAGGTTTTAGGCCAAATTTAGCAGCAATGAATCCTGCTTCTGTTGAGGCACATATGTCCATATATTCTCCCCTTACAATAAGCTTTGCGTTTTTTCCAACAGCTACCTTGCCCTCTTTTATCTCATCCAACGTAAAAAATTTATCCCTAAACCTAAGCCTTTTAACCTCCTCCCTAAGTTCCTGTGGCACATTTTGCATGACAACAATAGCATTTTCATTACTCATAGCTCTCTCAACGTCATATCTGTATACCTCTAGCATCCTTTCCTTCTCTTTTTTACTAAAGTGCCTAGAATGGGCCAAGGGATGAGTTATTAGAAATATCTCTGTTTCCTTGCTTTTCCTTTTCTCTGCTTTGTAGTCATTCCATCTTTTCAGCCATTCCTCCTTTTTCTTTCCCCTCTCTCTTTTTTCTATGTCTTCAAGTTTTTTTCTGGCTCTCAGTGACATAACTAAGTAATAACAAGCGAAGATAAAAAAGCTTACGCCGGGGGTGGGATTCGAACCCACATGCCCCGAAGGGCACACGCTCTCAAGGCGTGCGCATTACCACTCTGCCACCCCGGCATAGATATTTCTAGGCGTATAAATTATTAATAAGAGATATAAAAAAGCGTTTGCCTACGCATTTCTCAATTCGATCTCTATGTGTACTTGATCTGGCACCTGAACTCTCATTATTTGCCTAAGTGTCCTTTCATCAGCCTGTATGTTTATCAGCCTCTTGTGGATTCTCATCTGCCAGTGTTCATACGTCTCACTACCATCACCGCAAGGGCTTTTCATAGTTGGAACAACAAGTTTTTTGGTAGGTAAAGGGATAGGTCCTGATACCTTGGCTCCCGTTTTTGAGGCTATTGATTTTATCTCATTGCACACTTCTTCTAACTTCTTGTAATCAGGGCTTATTAGCTTTATACTCGCAATCTGCGTCATTCTTTTCACCATAATGAGAAAAAGGGAGAAAGAGGGGTTAGGCCTTCTTCTTTACATCTATCACCATGCCTGCTGCAATCGTTCTTCCCATATCCCTGACTGCAAATCTTCCCAGCTGTGGGAAGTCCTGCGATCTCTCTACTACCATTGGCCTTGTTGGTTTGAACTTTACAACTGCCACATCCCCTGTCTTTATGAAATCTGGCTTTTCCTCCAATGCTTGTCCTGTTTTTGGATCTATTTTCTTGACTATCTCAGTAACACTGCAAGCAACCTGTGCTGTATGGCAGTGAATAACTGGCTGATAACCAACGGTTATTGCAGTTGGGTGATTCAACACCACTATTTGCGCTGTGAATTCTTCCGCAACTGTTGGGGGGTTCTCTGGATGTCCCACTACATCTCCCCTCTTTACTGCTTTTTTGTCAACGCCTTTAAGGTTAAAGCCAATGTTGTCTCCTGGTTCTGCTTGCTGCATTGGTTGGTGGTGCATTTCAATGCTCTTTACTTCACCAACCGCTCCTGAAGGCATTATTATCACTTTGTCCCCTGTTTTTAGTACTCCTGTTTCTACTCTACCTACAGGAACCATGCCCACTCCAGTAATATTGTAGACATCCTGTATAGGCAGTCTAAGGGGCTTATCAGTGTGCTTCTCTGGCGGTTCTAAGTCATCAAGCGTTTCTATAAGTGTTTTGCCCTTGTACCATGCCATGTTCTCTGATTTCTTTACAACGTTGTCTCCTTTGTATGCGCTTATTGGGACAAATGGGACCTTCTCAATGTTGTAACCGATTGTTTTCAAAAGCTTTGATACGTCATTTTTAACCTCGTTAAATCTGGATTCGGCATAGTCTACCGTGTCCATTTTGTTTATGGTCACTATCATCTGCTTTACTCCCAATGTCTTTGCGAGAAAAGCGTGTTCTTTTGTTTGCTCCTGCTGTCCTTCTTTAGCAGACACTACCAAAACTGCTGCATCTGCCTGGCTTGTCCCTGTAATCATGTTTTTCACGAAGTCTCTGTGGCCTGGTGCGTCGATTATTGTGAAATAATACTTCTGCGTTTTGAAGTCTTTGTGCATTACGTCTATTGTAACTCCTCTTTCTCTTTCCTCCTTTAGCTTGTCCATGACAAAGGCAAACTCAAACGTAGGTTTTCCGAGCTTCTCGGCCTCTTCCTTCAACTTCCTAAGTTGAGCATCTGTTATGGCTCCAGAATCCAAAAGGAGCCTACCAACTGTAGTTGACTTTCCGTGGTCAACGTGTCCTATGAACACAAGGTTCATGTGTATCCTATCTGCCATTGCATTACACCTCCATAAGTATTATTTTATTCAAGGAATCCCTCAGCTGTTTTTCTCTTTCCAAGACCTTTCCTCTCTCTTATTTGTTTTATTGTTTCCTCCTGCAATTCTCTTGGTAGCAATTCATATCCTGCGTATTCTGTGCTCCACATCGCCCTGCCTTGTGTTGCAGACCTAATCTCTGCTGCAAAACCAAAGGTCTTGGACACGGGCACTTTTGACACAATGGTTAGGTGGTCCTCGTCCTGTTCCATGTTCAGGATCTGTCCTCTCATGCCCTGTATCTGTTTTGTTACAGCATTCATATATTCCTGTGGAACGTTTATAAATAATTTTTGTTTTGGTTCCATTAATTGGGCATCAGCGTAGAGCATAGCAGCCAAAATAGCCCTTTTCACCGCAGGTATAACTTGAGAGGGTCCTCTGTGTACCGCGTCTTCGTGGAGCTTAGCATCGTGTAATTTTATTATAACCTTTGTGCATTTCTCTTGGGCTAATGGCCCTTCTCTCATAGCTTCTTCAAATGCCTGTATTATTAATTCTTTTGTTTCATTTAAGTACTGAACGCCCTTTGTGACATCTATAAACATGTTGTGGTTGTATATGTCCCAGACCTTCTTGGCCTCTTCCTTATCTATTCCATATTCTCTGAGCTTTTGAGCCAACTCCTTTGGATTTTTCGGCTTTCCTTCTGGTATCTCTCCCTCAATTATGGCCTTGTAAATATTCTCAGGCATAGGTTCTGCAGTTAAATAGAATTTATTGTGCTTGTTAGGGGATTTTCCTTCAACCATCTTGCCCGGCTTTGTTACAGTTTCCCTGTAAAGCACTATAGGCCTACTTGTTGTTATTTCTACACCCTTATCGTGCTGGATTATGTGTTCTACAATCTCCAGATGTAGCTCTCCCATGCCAGAAACAAGGTGCTCGCCGGTTTCCTCGTTTATTTCTACTTTTACGGTGGGGTCTTCTTTTGCTACTTGTCTCAGCACCTCTATTAATCGTGGCAAATCCTTCGGATTCTTTGCCTCTATCGACTTGGTCATTACTGGCTCAGAGTAATGCTTTATTGATTCAAAAGGCTCTATTTTCTCTACCGCTGCTGTCTCACCAGCATATGCGTCTCTGAGACCACTTATTGCCGCTATATTGCCAGCAGGTATCTCTTCCATTTGCACTCTGCCTGTGTTCATGTATATAGCAACCTGCTGGACTGTATTCTCTCTTCCTGAGTTTATCAAATATAGCTTATCGCCTTTTTTAACTTTTCCAGAATAAACTCTGCCAGTAGCAATTTCTCCTGCATGTGGGTCAACATCTATGCTTGTTATCATAATGACAGTTTTTCCATCTGCATTGCACTCTATCATATCCTTTCCTATGTCTGAATTAGCATCTCCTTTCCATATGTGGGGTATTCTGTACCTCTGAGCTTCTTTGGGGTTTGGCAAATGCTTTATTATAGCATCAACGACACTCAGATAGCCAGGTATCTTCTTTGCTAATTCCTTTTGCTGCTCATTCTTTGAATACTCGTAAATCTGTTTGAAGCCTATACCTGTTTTCTGCATAAGAGGGACACTTATGGCCCAATTGTTATAAGCACTTCCAAACACCACACTTCCATCAGAAACTTTCACTTTCCATTTCTCTTTAAATTCTGGGTGAGCGTATCTACCTATCAATTCATTCACTCTATTTATTATTTTAATAAACCTTTCCTGCATCTGTTTTTCATCAACTTTCAGTTCGTTAATTAACCTGTCTACCTTGTTGATGTATAAAATAGGCTTTACTTTTTCTTTTAGGGCTTGTTTTAATACTGTTTCTGTCTGAGGCATGACACCTTCAACAGCACAGACAACAACGACAACCCCATCAACAGCCCTCATAGCTCTTGTTACCTCTCCTCCAAAGTCAACGTGTCCCGGAGTATCTATAAGATTTATTAGATACTCTTTGTTTTCATGATTATAGACCATGCTGATGTTCGCAGCCATAATTGTTATTCCTCTCTCAGCTTCCAGCTCATAAGAATCCATAACAAGTTCTTTACCTGCGAGGTCTTCACTCATTAGACCTGCTCCAGCTATTAGGTTATCCGTCATTGTTGTTTTTCCATGGTCAATGTGTGCCACTATGCCTATATTCCTAATTGATTCCTGTTTATCCATTAATTGTCTAACTTTTTCAGCCATCTTTTCAATTCTTCCCACGAAAATCACCTTGAACTCTTGGCCATTCTCTCTATTTCTATCTTTCTTGAGACAGCATGGGACTGTGGATCATTGTTGCTTGCCAAAATAATTTCCTCAACAAGGGCATTCTTAGCGCTTTTCTTGCTGTCAAAGGAGCGCATAGCAACTGCCTTTCCAATATTCCTCAATGCCAGATCGACCCTTCTTTGAGGAGAAATATCAACAGGAATAAGATTTATTATCCCTCCGTACTTTACTCTTGTAGTTTCCTCTCTTGGAGCTGCGTTTTCGATTGCCTGAACCAATAATTGCAGAGGGTTTTTCTTTGTTCTTTTATATATTTCATCAAAGGCCTCCTCAACTATCCTATACATTTTCGCCTTTTTTCCGCAACCTTTTCTATCTCTTATTATTTTCCCACCTATTTTTCTTCCAGTCCCGCCTCTCATTAGTGTGTTCACCAAGCGCTCAACAATGTGAACTTTGCTTTTGCCAAATTTTATGCTTGCCTGCTTGCCTTGTGTGTGGTAAACATAGCGAGGATCTAAGTTTATATATCTCTTTAAACCAGGGTCATTCACCTTTACATTTGAATCCCATTTTCCAAAAACCTTATCCATGAAAACCACTTATCTCCTCGGCTTTTCTTTCTTTCCTGTGCGCAGCTGTTCAAGGCTAATGCCATTTACGCTGACTACTCTATACTTAATTCCCCACATGCTTCCTATAGCGCCCCTCTGAGAGCCTCCAAGTCCCTCGATCAGGACCTCATCATGTTCGTCAACATAGTCCTTTGCCTTGTCTCTTGGTAGGTGGGCAGTTACAACCTTGCCATTCTTCACCAACTGAACTCTAACACATTTGATTATTCCAGAGTGAGGCTGTTTCTGTTCCCTACCAACTTTTTCTATTACTATCCCTTTTGCTTGCGGTGCTCCCTCTAAGGGATCTTTAAGCTTTTTGTATTTTCTTCTCATCTGTTGGACATAGTGAACGTCTTTCCAGCGAAACCTCTGCCTATCTCTTTTCAGTTTCCTTGCAGCAAACTCTCCAGGCATTTAAACCACTCTGATGTCTTCAATATCAAAATATCTTCTTGTTATCTCTTTTACCATATTTATTTTTTTGCCATTTCTTCCTATTGCCCTTTTCCTTTCCTCTTGGGACGTATGCACTGTGGCTATCTTGTCGTTGATTTCAACTTTTTCAACATTTATTGGATACAAGAGGTTTTTTATAAGCTGAACAGGGTCATCAGAATACTCATACACATGAATTTCCTTTCCCAATTCTTTTTTCAGACGCTTGATAACATTGCCTTTCTTTCCGATGACAAGGCCTATATCTCCCTCTTTAGTTATTATCGTTATGTCTCCATTTTCTCTGTTCAGGATGCAATCTTTTATTACTGCCTTCGTTTTCTTTTCAAAAAAGTTAATGTATTCGAGTTCAGTCGCTGAAAGTTTTATCATGTTTTGCTCTCCTTTACCAGTTCTGTTATGTCTACATCTCCTTCATCGAGGACTGCTAGGCTACTTACCAAAAAAGGCTTTCCACATACCTCTCCGAGTTCCAGAGAGCTGCCTGGATATGTGAATATTTTGGTACCACTTATTTTACAGTAATACTCTATTTTATCTTTTAGCTCTTTAGGTATATTTTTTGAGATTATCATCAATTTAACTTTTTTATTCGCTATCTTCTTTAGGCTTTGATTAAAGCCGTATACTACTTTTCCTGTTTTTAATATCCTTTTTATTGCTGAATTAACATCCATATGCATCACTTTTTCTTCATTATTAGGCCAACAGTTCCTGTGCCTATAGGAATCGGCTGTCCTACAATTATATTTTCTGTAACGCCCTTCAGCCCATCTTTTTCTCCTCGCAGGGCAGCATCAAGCAGATGCCTCACAGTTTCCTCAAAAGCTGCTCTTGCAAACACACTTGACTTCATGCCAGAAACACCTTGCCTTCCCACTGGCCTCACAACACCGCTTGCTGTCATTGAATCAACTAAAAGCATTAAATGTCTTACATCCACAGTTAAACCTTGATTGTCCAGGACTGCTTTTGCTTCTCTCAACAGGGTTTCTCTAGCAGCCTCAATGCCAAGCACTTCTTCTATTTCCTTTACGTTATTGCACCTCACCCTTCTTTTGTCAATTAATTTATCAGACAGTGCCATAATCCCCTTTAAGTTTGTGCCTTCTGTCTGGATAACATATTCGCCGTCTTGCTTTATTACCGCGGCTTTTTTAATGTTTGGAACACCTTTTATCCTGACTTCCTCCAACTTATTTGTGTATCTTCTTAATGCCTTCAATGTAGAAACCTTCAAATCAAATACGATGTCATTCTCTCCCTCTACTTTTGCCTTTTTCCTTACAGCTTTCTCCAATCTCTTTTTTATTTCCTCGAAATCAAGCCCCTCCTCTTTTAGTTTATCCATATCTACAAGCACATGAATCCTCTTTTTAATAAAATCTTCTCTTATAGCAGCTATTTTTGTTATCTCCAATTCCTCAATTTTCTTTGCTATCTCAACCGTTTTTTCATAATCTTTTGGGTCCTTGGTATAAATCCACATCATAGGCATCTTCGGAGCTCTCCTAACATCAACCAATTCTATAAAACGTGGAAGTCCCTGAGGCACAGCGAGTTCTGCAACACCTGCAAAGTGGAAGGTTTTCATAGTCATTTGAGTGCCTGGTTCACCTATGCTCTGCGCAGCAACTATGCCAACTGCTTCGCCGATGTCTAAGAGGGATTTTTCATATTCTTCTCTAACCTTTTCCAACATCTTTTTTATTTCGCTTTTATTCATTCCCTTTGTTTTTTCAATAACTTCCTCAAGTATTGATTTTGGGATTTTGTCCTTGTAAGCTTCAAACACCTTTTCCATGTTATCACTTCGTTTCTTCAATTATTTTATCTATGTCAATTGCTTTACCGCCCTTGCATTTCATCGGACTGATGCCATCTTCTCCATACTTTACCTGAATCAAATTGCCAGCAGAATCCCTTACTGTGCCATCAGCCTTCAAAGATATGTCAAGCAGGGCATTAATCAATCGCCTTTGCATATATCCTGAAATTGCTGTTCTTATACCCTTATCAACAAGAGAGTCCCTTCCACTCATGGCATGGAAGAAATACTCGGTTGGGCTAAGACCGTCTTTAAATGATGACCTTATGAAACCCCTGGCTCTTGCACTTATATCTCCTTCTTTGAAATGTGGCAGTATCTTATTCCTATATCCTCTTAGCAACCTCTTTCCTCTCAAAGCAGTTTGCCCTATACATCCGCTAGTTTGCGTAAGGTTAATGACACTGCCTCTTCCACTCACTCTACCCATAATCACAAGATGATTGCCATAACCAAGGGCCTTCTCAACGATCCTACCAACTTTTATCCTGGCCTTTGTTAGCTCTATCATAATCAGGTCTTCAAGACTTTCTCTCAGTGTTTTGCCAGGTACCCTTTCCAACTCTCCTTTTTTGTATTTCTCTATTAGAATCTCTGTTTTCATCTCAGCTTCATCTAGTATCTCTTTTATCTTCTTCTTGGTATCTTCATCGAGGTCAGAATCTGAGATGCTTGAGCTAAAGCCTTCTATCATTAACGTTGCCAGGCCCAACCTAGTGGCCTTGTCTATAAACTCCCTCGTGACAGATGGTCCTTCTCTCTCAAACATCTCTTTTATTAGAATATTTTTCAAGGCTTTCCTTTCCAGTACACCTCTCTTCAGTTTTCCATTTTTGATTACAGTATATGCCTCACTATTCTTGTCTTTTTTACACTCTCCCTTCTTGAGGCAAAGGCCGTTCTCAAATTCCAGACTTATGCTGGATGGAATTATAAGACTTATTATATCCCTTCCGTGATACATGCCATTTTCATGAGGCTTTGGAAGCTTTTTTTCTCCTATGGATGAAAGGATGTATTCCGCCTCTTCCTTTGTAAACCAGCTGTTATTACGCGTCAATAAATACAGACCAGTTACATGGTCTTGATTGGGAGTCACTAATGGATTTCCATGTCTTATTGATACTATATGTTTTTCTACAAGCATGAGAGCTCCTGCCTCTGCCCTCGCCTCTTCGTTTTGGATGGCATGGAGATTCATTTCATCTCCATCATAGTCAGCATTGTAGGGGGTTGATGCAGCATCGTTAAGTCTGAATGTTTTACCAGGCAAAACCTTTACCTTATGAGCCATCATTGAAACCCTATGCAGAGAAGGTTGTCTATTAAATATGACTATGTCACCATCTATTAGCTGTCTTTCAACGGTGTAGCCCTCTTCAATTTCTTCAAGTATCTCCTCTCTGTTTAGGTCAGTTATCTTTTTTCTTCTTCCATCTGGTCTTATAACATAATTGGCTTTCGGATATTCTGTGTTCTTTATCCACTGTTTGACATCCTCAATATTCCACGAAGTGACCTTAATGGGAATCGTGAGCTCCTCTGCTATGGCCTTTGGCACACCTACCTCATTTATGCTGAGTGTTGGATCCGGAGATATGACTGTCCTAGCAGAGAAATTAACTCGCTTTCCAGAAAGGTTGTATCTAAATCTGCCCTCCTTTCCTTTCAACCTCTGGGCCAAAGTTTTTAAAGGCCTTCCAGACCTGTGCCTGGCAGGAGGAATACCAGAAACTTCATTGTTCAGATAAGTAGTAACATGGTATTGTAATAAATCCCAGAGGTCTTCAATAATCAGCTGTGGAGCGCCAGCAGAGATATTGTCAGCCAACCTTTGGTTTATCCTCAAAACATCCACCAGTTTATGTGTTAAGTCGTCCTCACTTCTCTCGCCCGTCTCTAAAGTGATTGAGGGTCGTGCGGTTACAGGAGGCACTGGCAGTACAGTAAGAATAGCCCACTCTGGGCGGGCCGTGCTTGGGTTTATTCCTATAATCTCTAAATCTTTGTCAGGAATTCTTTCTAATCTCTCCCTTATCTCATTTGGGAATAAGCGCTGATCTCCTTCATAGAACGTCGTTGGCTTAAGCAACTTTATATTTTCCTGCTTTGCTCCACAATGCGGGCATTTGCTTACTTTCTTACTTTTTGCAATGATTTCAAGAGCTGTTTCATCTGTGTCTGACTCTTCTTTTAGAAGCAGTTCCTTATATTCTGCAATTTTCTCAGGTGGTAACAGCAATCGGCCACATTTCCTACAAGTGGCCTTCAATAATGTGAGCACCATCTTTACATAACCTATATGAACAACAGGTCTCACGAGTTCTATTCTTCCAAAGTGGCCTGGGCAAGTTGCCATTCTCCCCCCACATGTTTTACACCTAAGGCCTGGGTCTATTACTCCCATTCTCAAATCCATAAGTCCTGCTTCTATTGGAAAGCCATCATCATCGTAAGTGTCAGGAGTAACAACCCTAACAGTGCTCATTTTTCTTATTATTTCTGGTGAAAGCAATTGGAACTGTATGCTTTCAATCTTCTTGCCTATCATCTAACTCTCCTCAAACTTTGTCTGTTAGGTTTAACTTTGGAAGTATGCCCATAGATATCAATTCATTTAACAAGAGCTTAAACGCATAGCTCATATCTATCGGATAAACTTCTGTAGAGCCGCAAACTGGACAGTATGCTTTCTTTCTTATCTGGTCATTTATTGCTATTATCCCACATCTTGGGCAAACCATTTCAGTGACCTTGTCAGACTCTTCTAGGAGCCTCTCCATCAGCAACATAGAGGTGCCATGTCCTATCAGGCAATCTCTTTCCATTTCTCCAAACCTTAAGCCTCCTTCCCTGGCACGTCCTTCTGTTGGCTGCCTTGTCAGAATCTGCACTGGTCCTCTTGCCCTTGCATGCATTTTCATTGAAACCAAGTGCTTCAATTTTTGATAGTAAATCACACCAACATAAATTTCTGCTTTTATTCTCTCTCCTGTCACACCGTCATATAATATTTCAGTGCCGTTTGGTTTGAAACCATACCTTTTTAACTCTTCTCTGAGGTCTCTCTCCTTTTCATTGTCAAAAGGAGTGCCATCAATATGCCTGCCTGCAAGGCTTCCAACCTTTGCTCCGAGAGCCTCTAATAAATAACCAACTGTCATCCTAGAAGGAATAGCATGCGGATTCATACACATGTCAGGAATTATCCCACTTTGGCTGAATGGCATGTCTTCTTGAGGCACTAGTAAACCAACAACTCCTTTTTGACCATGCCTGGCAGCAAATTTGTCCCCTATTTCAGGCACCATTTCCTTTCTTGTTCTTACCTTTACCAATCTATTTCCACTTTCGCTTTCTGTTATTAATACAAGATCAACATATCCGCTCTCTCCCTGCTTTATTGCCAAGCTGTTTTCTCTTCGCTTCTCTTCAATCATGCCTCCAAACTCTCCAATTTCTTCAAGGAACCTAGGAGGCGATGTTTTCCCAACTACTACATCACCACCATTAACCTTAAATTCAGGCTCTATGATACCATTTTCGTCCAAGAACCTGTAAGCTTCATCACCCCTATAGCCTGAAATCTCTGGTTTTGGCCTTTCAAATTTGTCCTTCTGTCCTCCTGGATATCTCCTTTCCTGGGTTTCATATGTTCTAAAGTAAACAGTTCTTCCAAGGCCGCGCTCAACACTGGCCTTGTTCAGAACAATTGCATCGTTTATGTTATACCCCCTGTATGGCATAATTGCCACTATGAAGTTCTGCCCAGCAGGTTTGCCTTCAGCACCAACTATTTTGTGGAACTTTGTTTTTACTATTGGCACATGAGGGTAATACATTATGTGGGACTGGGTGTCCGTTCTCAGCCTGTAATTTAACGCATAAAGACCAAGGCTTTGCTTTATCATAGCAGAAGTCATCGGAACCCTTGGGGCTGAATTGTGTTCAGGATATGGTGAAATTATTGAACAAACCCCCAAAATCAATGCTGGGTGAATCTCCAGATGAGTATGCTCCTCTGTTAGCTCATCCTCTGTTATCGCTATGTATGCATTTTCCTCTTCCTCAGCATCAAGGTACTCTATTATGCCGTTCTTTACAAGGTCATCAAAGCTTAATTTTCCCTCTTTGAGCAGTTTTATGTGTTCCTTTGTGAGTTTTGGCTTGCCTTTTTCTACGATTATCAGAGGTCTTAGTGCCCGCCCTTCATCAGCGTTTATATAAACCTCATTTCTATCCTCATAATATGCCACCGTCACCTCATAAGGAAGTTTGCCATTTCTTCTTCTGTCTCTAATTGTTTGAACCAAATCTTTAGGATTATTGTGAAAACCAATTAATTTTCCGTTTAGATAAACACTTGTACCAAGCATAATTTCACCTTTTTATTGTAACTCCCATTTGTTTCAGTTCTTCCTCAAGACCTGGTATATTCCTTGCTGAAATAGTGCAACCCATTGCAAGGTTTTTGACAAGACCGCAGCTAGGTCCCTCTGGTGTCTCATTTGGGCATATCTTTCCCCAATGTGTTGGATGTAAGTCTCTGGCCTCAAAGTGGGGATGTGTCTTTGAAAGCAAGGAGTTTACCCTTCTTAAGTGGCTTATGGTGGCCATATAGCTCATTCTGTCTAAAAGTTGAGACACACCCTGCCTTCTTCCAACCCACTGTCCAGTGCTCATTGAAAACCTTATCCTCTCAGACAGTGCATCTGGTCTTACTAACGTTTTTATCTGCAATTTTCTGTTTCTGGCATATGCTCTCTCTACCTGATACTTGATGTCCTTGACAAAGTAGTTCATTGCGTATCTGAATAATTCCTCCATCAAATTGCCTGATATCTTTATCCTCTTGTTGGCATAATGGTCCCTGTCTTCCTCGTCTCTATAACCTTTTGCCACTGCGATTATCCTTTCAAGCATGTTCATCAAGAAATACGCTTTCTTTATCCTGTCTGTTTTCTCAAGACCTATGTGCGGCAAAAGATAATTTTCAATAATGTATTCTGCTCTGTTTAGTCTGTATTCTTCTGGCTGCCCAGCAGCCACCCTTTTTCCTATATACTGGAGAGCCTCCTCTGTCGTAACTTCCTCAATTCCCTCAACGTTTAACAAAATATCATTTATGACTTCCTCATTTCTTATGTGGAGCGCATTTATCATATCTTCTGTTGTTTCAAGCCCTAGTGCTTTCAACACTATAAATAGGTTCAGGTTTTTCGGGCTCGCAGGAAAACTTATGTATATCTGCCCTTGGCTGTTTCTCTCTATAGCTATCTTTGCCTTAAAGCCTCCTTGTGTTGAAAATATCCTTCCTATGACAAGGTCCTTACCGCTCTTTTTCTCTTTTGAGATTATTACCCTATTCGGCGCTAAGTCCTCAACAGAAATTAATACTCTCTCTGAACCGTTTATTATGAAGTACCCACCAGGGTCATCAGGGTCCTCTCCTGCTTTTATCAATTCATCCCTTGTCATACCGCTTAAATGGCAGAGGTCACTTTTTACCATTACTGGCAGCCTACCTATGTAAACCTCCACTCTGTCTTTTTCAACGCCATCCTCGATGAGGCCCATATCGACAAAGACACTGGCATAATATGTAAGGTTTCTTAACCTTGCTTCTAGGGGAAGTATAGGTCTCTTAGAACCATCTGCCTCTGTGACAACTGATTTTTCCAACCTTAGCTTATAAAGCCTTAAGATACATCCTTCTTTATTTGTTTCTATGTCACCTATTTCCTGCAGTATGTTATGAATCCTGTTATTTACAAAGTCGTTGTATGAGTCTATATGCTGCTTTACTATACTTCTGTCTTTGAAATACGCGTCAACAACATCCCAATAGTACAAACTATCACCCTTATATTACAACGCGAAAGTAGATACTTTCTCCTGCCGTGGGGCTTTTTCTTATGATTCTCAATACCTGACCCTTTTTTGCTCCTATTGCCTTCACAACAGGGTCGTCTTCCAAGATTTTTGGCAACTGCTCTATACTTAAACCGTATTTTTTTAACAATTGCTCTACTTCTGCTTTTTTCATTATTTCGTGTTTAGGCACGAGCTCATGCCCAATTATAAGTTCTTCCTTCAAAGTGACCCCTTCCTAACAAAATGAGAAAATCAGGTATCTAAAATTTTTTCTCCTTTCTAATATTTATTCGTATCGGTTAATGTTTTAAACAAACGCCCCAGCCGGGATTTGAACCCGGGTCTCGGCCTCGACAGGGCCGAATCCTAGACCACTAGACTACCGGGGCAATCCCGTGGGCCGGATTTGAACCGGCGATCTCCCGGTGACTGCTCACTTGGCAGAGAACTACAGCCGGGCGCACTACCACTATGCTACCACGGGGCTATTCTATTTAGCGTTTTTTATTTAAAAATGCTTTTGGGGATATGGGCCCGCCGAGATTTGAACTCAGGTCTGGGACTCCCGAAGCCCCAAGCATAGACCAGACTAGCCCACGGGCCCTCACATGTCCCCAAAGATAGCTCCAACACCAGCAGCAACACTATTAGACTGCTGTTCAAATATGTCCTTTATTTTGTTGAACTCCTCTCCTTCCAATTTCTTTACGCCTTCAAGCATAATTAATTTTTCATTTCTTTCAAAGAAGGATTCGTCTGCGTCTATGTAAAGATACGCTGCGTCTTCGTTCAGGCCGAGACCAGATGCATCTCTGAACTCATAGCCATTCCTAGCAAATTCATTTATAACCATCTTTCCATTTTCTACGTGGTCAGGTGTTTCAAGAATTTTCTTTACTTCTGATTTCCTATCAGCATTTATTTTATATATTCTTATCATAAAATCAACCTCTTTCAACGTTCTAATATACTGTTCAAATGACATATTTAAATATTTGGAATTGGCAAGATATAGACATTACTTTGAAGGTGATGGGATGGAAAAAGCTGCTCACGAGGTTGAGAAGATATTCAAGACAGAGGAAATGCTTAGACTGAAACCACATATGGAGGACTATGAGAGAGCGTATAAAGACTTTGATTGGGAAGAAATTAAAAAAGATTTCTCATGGTATAAGACAGGAAAAGTAAATATGGCTTATGAAGCAATAGACAAGCACGCAAATAAGGATGGCAGCAAAATAGCCCTTTACTACACTTCAGATAAGAGAGAAGAGTCATACAGCTTCAGAGATTTATCCCTCCTATCGAACAAGTTTGCAAATGTGTTGAAAAAGTATGGAATAAAAAAGGGAGATAGGGTTGCTGTTTTTATGCCTCGCAGCCCCGAGCTCTATGTTGCTTTTATGGGAATCCATAAGATAGGAGCAATACCAATGCCTCTTTTTGAAGCTTTTATGGAGGAGGCAGTGAAGGACAGGATGCTCGACGCAGGAGCAATTGCAATAATCAGCATCCCAAAAATGAGAAAGAGGATTCCCAGGGAAAAGTTACCTGACTTGAGATATGTTTTTATGGTGGGTGATGAAGAGGAGATAGAAGACAATGAGATTAACTATAAAGCAGAGATGGAAGATGCACCTGATGATTTTAACATTGTTTGGCTTGATCTTGAAGACCCTCTCATTTTGCATTATACCTCTGGTTCAACTGGAAAACCGAAAGGAGTCTTACATGCACAGAGAGCGATGATTTCTCATTACATAACTGCAAAGTGGGTTTTGGACTTACATGATGAAGATATTTACTGGTGCACTGCTGACCCAGGCTGGGTTACAGGAACTTCCTATGGTATGTATGGCCCATGGCTCAATGGAATTAGCTCTGTCATACGTGGAGGAAGATTCAACGTTGATGCATGGTATAGCACAATAGAGAAATATAAAGTAACCGTGTGGTACAGCGCCCCAACAGCCTTTAGGTTGCTGATGGCCGCAGGAGATGAAAAGGTTGCTAAGTATGATTTCTCCTCTCTGCGTTTGATATATTCTGTTGGAGAACCTCTGAATCCAGAAGTGATAAGGTGGGCCATGAAGGTCTGGGGATTGCCCATTCACGACACGTGGTGGATGACTGAAACAGGTTCACAAATGATTTGCAATTACCCATCAATGCCTATAAAGCCAGGCTCTATGGGAAAGCCATTCCCAGGGATAAAAGCAGCTATAATAGATGACAGCGGAAATGAATTGCCCCCTTTAACAATAGGAAACCTGGCCTTGAAAAGAGGTTGGCCAAGTATGATGAAAACCATATGGAACAACGAAGAGCGTTTTAAGAACTACTTCATAGCTGATTGGTATGTTTCTGGAGATAGTGCGTATATGGATGAAGAAGGCTACTTTTGGTTTCAGGGCAGGGTTGATGATATCATAAATACTGCTGGGGAGCGAGTAGGTCCTTTTGAGGTTGAGAGTGCCTTGATAGAGCACCCTGCTGTAGCCGAGGCAGGTGTTATAGGAAAGCCAGACCCAATAAAAGGAGAAATAATAAAGGCTTTCGTTGTTTTAAACAAGGGCTATGAGGCAAGCGAAGAGCTGAAAAAAGAACTTATGGCATTTGTTAAGACCCACATGGCAGCACATGCAGCACCAAAGGAAATAGAATTTATAGACAAGCTGCCCAAGACCAGGTCAGGAAAAATAATGAGGCGCGTGTTGAAAGCAAAAGAACTCGGTCTTCCAACAGGCGACTTGTCAACACTGGCTGATGAGTAATCAGGTTATGGCCTTCGGCCATAAAACATATATAGTTTTTAGGAAATGAAGCGTACAATGTTTAAGGTTCTTACTTTTTCACTAAAAAAATTATGTCTTGTAGCTTTTCAGGTTGACACTCCCATTAGCGTCAATGTCTATGAGTATGTGACTAGAGCAAGTCTCCCTTAATTCATTCGAGCTACCGGAATAAGCATGTAAATTGATGACTTTGGCTCCATCATTTTGCATGAATTTGACTGCTGGAACAAAGTCAGAATCCCCAGATAAGAGGATTATATTGTCATATTTTCCACTTCTGTGCGCTTCCAAAGCATCTATAACTATTAAAACATCTAAACCTTTTTCTCTAGTAAGTTTTACTACCCCAAGCTTCTTTAGGAATAAATAAAGCTTGTCTTTGAGATTTGATGGAATCCCAATTTCTTTAGAGATTTTGAATGCCTCTTCTTTACTTATGCTTCTAACATACCTCAGTTTTAAGTGTTTTATCTCGATATTCGGAATTGCTTTCCTCAAACGGCTATGGAAGCGTTGTTGTTTTGAGTAACCTATTGGGTCCTTAGCACGGTTTTTCATAGCATCATAAAAATTAATTTTTTTTAGATCAAATTTTTTATTTAGCTCTTTAACTAACAAAGCAAACTGTTCTGCATCAAAAGGGAGGTCATTCTGTTCTTTGAGTGAATGATAAAAATTAGAAGAGTCTATCAACAGGATTGCGGATGGTTTGATACCAATCACCAAACAGCCCGTGGTTGCCCGGGTTGCCCCAGGCAAACACGGGGATACTATGCATATATTAAAAAAGATTGTAATTTAAAAGCCTTTTGGTTGTTGGCTTTGTAGTCATGTTTTGTCCAATCAGAGCTCAGAACCTCTGCTGAAAGGCCCATTTATGGTTTGGGGCTTTATAGATATAGTTAAAAGCCTCAGGAGAGATTTAAGCCTTTTCTGTTATTGCCTATGGTAAATGCTTAAGCGAAACTGAAGCCTCAAAGTTATGGCCTCCGGCCATAAAAGCCTCAGGAGGGATTCGAACCCTCGACCTGCCGCTTACAAGGCGGCCGCACTACCGCTGTGCTACTGAGGCATGTCCTATTCTTTTCTGTTTTTAACTTTTTATTTATTTGCTTCACTTAAAATTCTTTCTATCTCGTCCTTTGTAAAGCCAGAACTTTCCAGCAGTGCTTTAATCCTCGTTTCATCTATCTGCTTTTGTTTGGCCTTCTTAACAGCTTCTATCGCGCTTTGAATCTGCTCTTCATATTCTCTCCTTAATCTCTCCAGTTTTCCAACAGCTTCCATGTATTCATTGTATTTCCTTATAATTTCGTCTGGTTTTTCCTTGTGCATTACATACTTGAGGATTATCTGGTAGACCAAGAATATAACTGACGCGACCAATACGATTAGGAAAGCCCAGAACATACAGGTGTTCATAAGAATAAGCAGAATTGAAACAAATAATGGAATTGGAATTATTAATTCATAATAGGTGTGGAACTTGAAAACCTTCAAGCCCAATAGTATTAGTAGGATTATCACGCTCATTATCAGCAATGGCAAGTCCCTGTTCGGATAGCAAACAGTGACTATGCCAGTATACTCTACAGATATTATCGCAGTGGCATTTGTGAAAACTTTCCTGCCCTCAACAGGGTCAAAAAGAGAGACATTCACCGCAGGAAGGCTTTCTATCCCCAATATTTCTTCAGTGGGTCTTTTTATTTCATAACCTATGACTGCTGTTTGCCAAGGTTCCAAAGAATCTATAAGCCACAGGACAGTGGGGTCTGGATTTATTATGCTATTGTAAGTCGTTATGAAATGAATCTCATCAGCAGAATGTGCCAGAGATTTCGGAATGTTGTCCACAACAGAGATATTTCTAAATGCTTTCCATTTATTACTTATTGTTATTGTTACAATGACCTTGCTCACAGTCCCGTTTATCTCCTTCAATGCATGCTTGGAAATCACTGGCATTGGATTTTCCAAAATTTCAATGCTTTTCAATGCACAGCTTTTGTAACCGCTCGTCTCATCCGCTATGCATGCTTTTATTTCCTTCCTACCGCTCTCTCCTGCTTTGTGTGTGATGGGTAAAAACAGTTGCCCGTCCTGTCTCAGTGTTATGTGTTTTAGTTGTCTTATCACTTCATCAGCAAAGCTTACTGTTATATTGCCATCCTCAACAGCAACAGCAGCAATGTTTTTGAACGTTATGTTTATTTTCATACTTTCATTGGCAACATATTTTTCCTTGTCTGTTTTTATTTCTATCTGCACATTTGGAACTTTACTTTCCTTGACAATAACGTGCATTTCATCTGTATCCTCTGCTTCATCATTACCAACATAGAACAATAGCGTATAGTTTCCTTTTGCTGTGGGATAACTTCTTATATAAACCTTAAAGTCTTTTTTTTCACCAACAGCAAGGTCTCCAACATTTATGCTATCTCCTTCCCAACCATATGGAAGGTTTTG
Source organism: Microcaldota archaeon (assembly GCA_003660975.1). Lineage (GTDB taxonomy): Archaea > B1Sed10-29 > B1Sed10-29 > B1Sed10-29 > B47-G15 > B47-G15. The sequence continues at coordinate 78,832 of QMVG01000001.1, read as the reverse complement.
AATGTTAAAAATGAGTGAGCTTAAGTTTTTCTTCCCAATGTTCTCAACACTTACAACTGTTTGGAAGGCTTCGCCTGAATTTACAGTGACTGTTGAAGGAATTATCGAGACTATCTTTACTGCATACTTTGGTTTTGAGGGAGCAGCAGCTCCTCCGCCCCCTCCACCGCCTCCTGACGGTGGCGATGGTGCAGTAGATGTTACATATATGGTTGTGTTTGTCCTGTTTCCCCCAGGTCTGCTTTCGTTACCATAGATATAACCTATCCAATTGCCCACATCTGGAACAGTAAATGAGTAGGAGATATTTTTTTCCTCACCAGCAGATATTGTTAGATTGCTCTGGTTAAGTGTTATAGGGCCCCAACCAGGACTGGATGTGCTTAAATTTATTACAGAAGGGTTTAAGCACGGGCCATGTGAAGAGAAGGTAATTATCCCTGAACGGGCATTACCTGGATTTCCATTAATGTATAACACAGAAGGGTTCTGCACTATAGTACAATATGGCTTTGCCAAGATATCTACATATGAAGGTAAAACAGAGGCATAAGATGTGCTAAAAGCAATTGTAATAAAAAGAAATATGAAAACAATTTTTTCATACATAGTGCTTTTTAAACAGTTAATGTTTTTTAGGCTTTCTGCTCTTTTTACTTGTCTCTCTTTTTTTTACCAGTAATTTATATAGAAATATAAAAACTACAGCCAAAGCCAGCACAATACCTGTGTAGAAGATAATGTTTTCCCTACCGCCAACGTAAACCTCTTTTTCAACAACATTGCTCTGCTTAATACCATACAATGCATATGCTTTTATCTTAAATAATCCTGCCTTGTCAGGAGTATAATAAGCAATGAGCTTGATCTTTTCTTCAGGCCTTGATTCAAGGGCTTTGCTTTCAACAACTGCTTTTAGTACATCGTTGAAATATATTTCTGCTACCAGTTTTGCATCCAGTATTTGCTTTCCAAGATTTTCAAAATCAGCGCTTATCTTCATTGGGTTGCCTACATCAGAAGCAATTATCTCTAAATTGCTAAGCTTTCCTATGATGCTGAATGTTCCCCTAGGGTATATGATGAGAGACAGCGACAGCTCCATGGCAGCTTTTTCACCTGTCCTATATGACATAATGTCTGGATAAATCCTCAAAATGCAAGAATAGTTTTTGGCCTGCAAGTCGCTTATGTCTATTTTTTTGCTTATTCTCTTTCCCTCCTGGGGCATTATCATATCGGCTTCAAAACTGTATGTTTTCACCAAGCGCCCTGGACCTAGGGTAAAGGGGTCTATGCTATATACCTCTAAAATTATATATGGCTTGATCCTCACATTGCCTGTATTTTTTGTTGTAAATTCCAGCAAGGCAGGTAATGGGAACTCTGTTTGGCTTAAGCGAATCCCTGCGGCAAAATCCATTCTTTTAATTTCTTCACCTGTTATTTCAATGTTAAGGCGTGATGTGGCTGCGAGCTTTATAGAGGCCCCACTCCCAGCGCTTTTGTTTTTTTCTTTTCCAATCTCTTTAATTGCCACAGAGACCTCTCCTTTATATAGGCCAGAAGCAGTCTCATTGCTCGGGTTTATTATAATTTTCACTTTGCCAATGTCTTTTGGAGCTATCACAAGCTGGCTTTGGTTTGCATAACAAAAATCTGCAATTTCTCCCCTTACTTCAACAGAAACAGTTATATTGTACGGGTTTTGGTTTCCTATATAATACTCAATAAAACTTCTCTCGCCCTTTAACACATTTCGCATCGTGTGATCAACAGGGCTTATGCTTATGCCTATAGCGTAAGCAGATGCAAGAAGAAGCACAGAAATAAGCATAACTTTTATCTTCATGCTTATCTTTTAGGAGCTATTTAATAAAAAGCTTACTTATGGTGAATAAACACCATCTATCTGGACACTTCCAGAGTAGCTGCCAGATGCCTGCCCTGAAGGGATTCTAATCTTCCATTCTAAGGTCTTGTTTACTATGATGAAGGGGTTGCTATCACCATCAGTACTCTCTCTATCATCAAGGTTGAAGTTGCTGACTGTCACAGGACTTCTTGTCAGTTGTGCAGAGCCAGTGCCACCCCATGCACCTGGATACATTGAGATATTGTATGTCTGATTTCCGACATAAAGCAGGTTAGTCATGGCAGGTGTGTCATTCATATGCGTTCCATTCACCCTTACATCTATCATTACATTTCCTGTGTTGTAAATAGTAGTTGATACAGAGGTTGGGCTGTCTTGACCAACAGCAAGAGTTCCGTATGAGATCTCAGATTCATTTACCTCTATTCCGATGACTCCGCTGAGATTCGCTCTGTCATATTCTGAGTTGTTCACAGTCTGGCTGTCTGGCACAGAGACATTACAACTCCAGGTTCCGTTATCTGCCCAGTAGCTTACCCAAAAGATACATCTGAATTCAAGCGTGTTGCCATTGACCGTGTAATTATATGTGCACGAATTGTTTGAATAGTGCACATCGCTGTCATCAGCAGCGTACTGGCTTGTTCCCACCCTTGTAAGGTTAGCCTTTGGTGTTTTTATGTCTGAAACGCCGTTGTTATCAGTAACAGTGAAATTACACCAAACTTCATTCCTGTAATTATGCGCAGCAATCTGTATTGTATTGTCAGGAGAAGTAGCATGCGCTTCATCAACATGCACGTTCGTGACTTGTGGCTTGGCATTGCCTATGCTGACCTTGGCTGTCAACACATCACTTAAGAAAGGTTGAATGAAAAGCAGCAATATCAGAATCAAAGGAAACAGGGTAATAATAAAAGCTCTTGCTCTCATAAACTCGCCTAATCTGCTTATGTCTTTTTCTTATTTAAATATTTTCCTCTCTTCCTTGTTTTCGCAATTTTCCCTCTTTTTTTGCTTGTCTTTTTTCTTACAAGCAAGTAGGACAATGTCAGCAGTACAATTATAGCAATAGACACATACACAATAGGAAAAGCTTCTCCTTCTACCTCAATCTTTCTTTCAATTATATCTGTTTCTTTGGCTCCTATCCTCTCCCTGCCTGTGTTTACCCAGTATTTCGCCCTAATCTTAAGTACATATGTTCCTGCCTGTAAAGGAGTGTAATACAAGCTTATGTTTATGGCTTTTCCTGGGCTTGCATCAATCTCCTCGCTTTTCAGGTTTGACATGAGAATATCATCTTTATATAAGTCAACGATTAACTGAACAGAAATAGCGTAATCTCCTGTGTTAATAAATTCAGCAGTTACTTTGACTGGGTATCCAACCTTTGAATACTCCAAATACGTGTCTCTTATTTCACCAGACATACTCAAGCTGCCCTTTGGCAGGATATAGAGGCTCATATTTTTATCATACACTGCCTTTTCTCCCCTTTCATATGAGAACTTGTCTGTGTAGATTTTTAGGTTAACATCATATCTGTCTGCTTCCAGGTCAGAGACAGGGACTATATCAATAATATTTTTGAACTCTGCAGGCATAACACTTTCTCCTTCAGCGCTGATTGTTTTTGCCAACCTGCCTCTTACTCCTGTCAGCTGGCTTATCTTGTAAATATTAAGCACGTGATATGGCTTAACATAGACGTTTCCTGTGTTGTGAACCCTGTAGCGCAGCGTTGTTGGAATCGGCCATTCTGTTCTCTCTATTCTGGCTGATAGGACTTCTATGGCTTTTCTCTCCTCACCTGTTACGTTTACCTCAATGAGAGAAACAACACCAACCATTATCTTAGAACCAGTGCCTGAAGGGCCTTCAGCACCTGCTTCAGATACTGATACAAGCACATCTCCTTTGTAATATCCAATAGGCGTCTCTTTTGATGGCTTTATTGTGAGCTTTACTGTCCTCACTTCTCTTGGCGATAAGACAAAAGCAGTTTCATTCAAAAACACGAAATTTTGGATGTCTCCTCTAACTTGCAGCGAGACATTTACATTAATGGGGTTTGGGTTTCCCACGTTTAACTCTCTAAACATTTCGCCCCCTTTTAAAGCATTGTTTATTATTATTGATGATGGGCTCACGCTGGACGCCAGAGAATAAGCACTGTTAAGCAAAGCTATCGAAAAGAGTATAGCAAAGAGGGTGTACCTATCCATTGTATTCACATATTAAGCTATGTATTTAATGTTTTTTATTCTTAACCACCATATTGGCCATTTACCGTTATTGTGTTCCTGTAAAGTGCAGCTGTCTGGCCAGCAGGTATTATTATTCTAAACTGAGCCGTCTTGTTGGCTACGGTAAAGTCTGAATCTGCATCATCTCTGTCTCTTATGTTTATGTCCCAGGTATATGAGGATTCTTGAAGCCGTCTAGGCACCGTGTTTGGATTTGCTGTTTTGCTCCCTTTTTTTGTTTCTACATAATATGTTCTGTTGTATGTTATATTTTCAACGAAGAAATGTGTAGACAATGTGGTATTTGTCATATTTGTGCCTGAAATCTGGATGTCTAAATTGGTGTTTCCTATATTAATTATCTTGAGTGAATTGGCAGAGCTGCTATTTGAGTTAGCAGCCATGGAGCCGAAGTCAAGCACGTCATAAGGAGGTGAGCTTGTGTTTACAACAACAGAAGTAAGAGCTACAAGCTTTGCAGTGTCTGTTGCATTGTCTCTGCTTCCCCCTTGGTCCTGCACAGCTACGTGGCACTTCCACGTGCCATTATCAGCATAGTACTGAATTCTAAACAAACAGGAGAAAGTCAGTTCATTTGTTCCAGATGTGTAATTGTATATGCACGAGTTGTTTGAGTAGTGCACGTCAGCATCGTCTGCTGCATATATCCCTGTTATTGTTAAATTGGCCTCTGGCACCTTTATGTCAGAAACACCATTAATGTCAGTAACTGTGAAATTGCATGCCACTCTGTAGTTGTATTCGTGCCCTGTCATGCTATCTCCTATCTGGTTATCATCAGCTGTTCCCCAGTCGATTAACTTAACGTTGCTTATTGTTGGGGCAGTGTTGCCCACGTCTACACGGGCTGTTGCAGTGTCAGAGATTACCGTTGGCAGCAAAAAAAGCAGCATAAATAATAAGACGATTGGAAGAAGCATAATAAATATTTTTCCGGATTTCAACAAAGCACCCCCACTACCCCAATTAATTATTGCCTCTGTTCTTTTAGATGGGCTTTTTATATAAAAAGCTTTCTAGCAAAAGTGGCTTTTGCAAGAAAGATATAATATGCCGGCGGCCGGATTTGAACCAGCGACCTCTAGATTATGAGTCTAGCGCTCTAACCAGGCTAAGCTACGCCGGCTTTACAGGCTTATTTTTATTCTATCTTAGTTAATATATTATTATGTTTTTTGTGGGCATAGACCTAGCTTGGTCTCCGAGGAATAATACAGGTATAAGCATATCAAAAGGAGGAGAGGTTGTTAAGCTAGCTCTTGTTAAGTCAGATGAGGAGATTGTTAATACCGTAATGGAAGAAATAAGCAACAAGGCATGTTGGATTGCCATAGATGCTCCACTCACAGTGCCCAATGCAAATGGCTCGCGACCTGTTGACAAGCTTATCACAAGGCTTTTCAGGTCAAAACACGCTGGCTGCTATCCTGCGAACAGAGAGATATTAAAAAAATACGGCCAGGGCAAGCTTAGGGGAGAGGAAATAGTTAAGTTATTAAAAAGAGAGGGATTTGAAGAAAACCCATATGCTAAGCCACGGTCCAAAACAAGAGTCCTTTTTGAGGTTTTTCCGCATCCTGCCATAGTTGAGCTGTTTTCTTTGGATAAAATTCTTGAATATAAGGCCAGAAAGGGAAGGACGTATGAATATAGGTGGAAGGAATTAGATAAGTATAAAAAAGCACTGGCCTCTTTGGCAGACAGCGAGCCCCCCTTTACTGTCCCAAAAGAGCTTTTGAAAGAAAGCAAGGCAATTGGCAGGTCTCTTAAGAATGAAGAGGACCTGCTTGATGCTCTTCTATGCAATTACCTCGCTTATTTCCATTGGTACTGGGGAGGGAAAAAGAGCAAAGTATTCGGAGACCTAAAAAGCGGGCATATCGTGGTCCCATACTTATATCAATCAGTAAACAATTTTCTTCCCACTTCTTCCCCTTAACCTTGCCTTTATATTGCGCCTTACCAGCTCAGCTCTTTTTTCAGGGTCTCTCAGCATTTCAAGCACTTGCTCTTCTCGCCTGCTCAGCCTTTTCTTTTTAGACAGTGACTCCTCCCATTTTTTTAAGCTGTTCTCAACTGCCTTGTAATCTTCAAGGCTTGGTTGCTTTTTCTCCTCTATAACAAAAACAGGCCTTCCTTCCTTTTTCCTTTTCTCAATAGCCTCTAATTGCTTTAGCTCATTGAGTTTTTCTATTATCTCCTCGTATATCTCCTCTTTGCCTCTTTTATGTCTTGCTTTAACCTCTTTTCTGCCTGTGCTTTCTTCTTTTTTATTTAACAGCGCCCTGACTATCGCTGAGACAGTCATTCCAGTTTCCTCTGAAAGGCTCTTGAGCATGGCGTACTCTTCTTCAGGAAGCTTCACAGTTATCTTTTCCTTTCCCACTGCGCCTTCTGTCATTCTTTTAAGCTCTTCAGGCCCTATTTCTTTCAACCTTTCCAAAGCAGCCCTTACCTGTTCTGAGATATTTCTGCCAGCCCTTAATTTTCTGAATGTTTTTTCACTTACCTTAACAGTTATTTTGCTTGCCATTTTCCTTGCCATTTTTTTCACCACTATACTAATGTGCAATAATATTAAAAAAGCTTCGGACGGGATTTGAACCCGCGACCTCGTGCTTACCAAGCACGCGCTCTACCAAGCTGAGCTACCGAAGCATTACAAGTACGCAGAAACAATTTTCCACACTTCATCAGCAATTTCCTCAATGCTTTTTATCTTGCCCTTTTCATCAAGCAGATTTATAACAGGCCAATCTTTCATGCTTGCCAGTTCAAGATATGTCTCCCTCGTGTTCCTAAGGTGTTCTATATCCTCTTCGTGAATGTCTTTCTTTTTCTCATTAAGATATTCTCTTCTTTTTTTCCTTTCAATTAACTCAATCGCCTTTTCAGGGCTTATGTCAAATATGAGCACTAAATCAGGCTGTGGCATCCTTGCATCAAGGTTTTCCAACCACGCCAACATTTCCTCTCTCTCCTTGCCTTTAAACTTTCCTCCTTGGTGAGCCAAATTTGAAATGTAGTATCTGTCAAGCAGTATTATGTAATCTTTCCTCTCCTTTTCAAACAAGTACTTAAACTGATACCTATCAGCTGCATACAACAAGCTGGGCAGTTCAGGCGGGATCTGCTTTATGCTTCCCATCTCTCCCCTTAGGTATTTATCAATCATCTGCCCAATCCTGCTGTTTTGGTGTGTTGGAAACTTGTAAACCTTTACTTCTTTGCCATTTGATTCGAGCTTATTTTTTAAAAGCTTCAATTGGGTGCTTTTTCCAGAGCCATCTATACCTTCAAACACTATAATCATTCCCAAACCTCCAAAAACTTCTCTGCGCAAAGACCGAGATCCTCATGGTATCCTCCCTCCAATACAGCAAAGCTTGGAATTTCCAATTGCTTTATCCTTTTTGCTATTTCCTTGTATGTTGAGAGCTCTAAGTTCATGCCCCTGTCACCTGCCAGAAATTCCTTTTTATATGTGTCAAAGCCCAGGGAGATGCCTATTACTTTAGCATTAAATTCCTTAATCTTTTTTATTGCTTCATCAACTGTTCTTAAGTATTCCTTCTCTCCAACTCTTTCGTAAAAAGGGTAATTGATACAATTTTCAATGCTCTCATGGCCTGTGCCAGGATAGATATCTCCCCTGTGGAGGGAGACATACAAGACATTTTTATCTCTCATAAAAATGTCCTGCGTTCCATTGCCGTGGTGTAGGTCTATATCCAGTATTGCAGCCCTTTCCCCTAAGCCCTTTATAGCAATGGCGATATTGTTTAGGTAACAAAAACCGCCAAGGCTGTTCTTTCCAGCGTGATGACCTGGTGGTCTCATGAGAGAAAAAGCAAATTCATCCTTACTGAGCTTCGCAGCTGTGATAGCAGCCCCTGCCGATAGTTTTGCATAGTTATAAATATTTTCTATGTTGGGCGTGTCATAGTCAAAAAAACTGTTATTTTTTATGCTTTCTATCAAGCTCTTACTATGTGCTTTCAAGATGTCTCTATCACTTGCTTGCTTTGGCTCTGTGAAACTGAAGCCCTTTTCCTTCAAGTGCTCGTGGATTATCCTAGTCCTATCAGGTGATTCTGGGTGGCCTTCAGACCAATATTCCTCACATTTCTTGGAGTAGATAAGCTTCATAAAAATTCCTGCCTATGCGGGGGAAGGGATTTGAACCCTCGTAGGCACTAAGCCACAGGATCTTAAGTCCTGCCCGTTTTCCAGGCTCCGGCACCCCCGCTTATGATGGGGCTACCCAGATTTGAACTGGGGTCCCCGGCTCCCAAAGCCGGGAGGATGGACCAGACTACCCTATAGCCCCAAAAATCATGCTAATTTTGACTTTTCCTCTATATATTTCTCTACTATCTTTGGGTCCAGCTCTATCCTGAAACCAAGCAAAGTAAGTACTTTTCTTGTTAAATACGCTTTTGCTATTTCAAGGGCTTGCTTTCCCTTTACATTTATTTTTCTTGTGGTTGCAGGAGAGTTTAGCTTTGCAAGGGCAGAGGCAATTTGCTGCTCAGTTTTCCTTCCTTTAAGCTCCCAGCTTTTCTTCTTTTCGTTGTATGTGGCACCTGTTATTTCATAAGCTATTTTATCTAACTCCTCTGTGTTAATCTCTTTTCCCACAAACTCCCATATCTTTCTGTCCATTGAGTCATGAATGCTCGCCAGCAAGCGGGCCACTTCCATTGCCTCTGTGTCTTGGTCAATTATGCCTTTTTTTATACAGACCCAGTTTCCTATTTTTGCATCAAACAAAATTCTATCTGTCATTTCTTCTACCACCCTGTTCTTGCTTCATATCATCTTCTTTATTTCTTTGACCTTTTCTTTTTTTGCCAGTATTAATACTTTGTCTCCTGCCTTTATCTTTCTGCTAGGCTTTGGTATTACAAGCCGCCCCTTTTCAATTATCGCAATGATTGCTGTGCCTTGGGGTTGCTCTATTTCAGAGATCTCCTTGCCAGCAATCTTCGACTTTGGTTTCACTTCCAGCTCAAGTATTTCAGCATCTCCCCTGCTTATGAAAGCCAGGTCCAAAACATCTGGTTTGGTAATCAGCTCTGCTATGTATCCTGCAGCAGCTGCTTCAGGATATATGACAAGGTCAAGACCTAGCTTTTTTAGTATCTCTTCATCGTAATGCAGTGCTCCCAATCTTGTAGCTACATACTTGGCGCCCATCTGCTTTGCTGTCAAGGATGCGATTAAGTTTGTCTCATCAGAGCCAGTTAATGTAACAATGGCATCTGCTTCATATATGCCTGCTTCCTCTAAAATTCTCGGTTTAGTGCCGTCGCCCCTTATAGTAACACACTCCAGCTCAGTGGCGATTTCATGACAAACATCACCATCCTTGTCAACGACTACTACATCATGTCCCTCTTCTAATAGAATTTTTGTCAGGTGGTAGCCAACCTTTCCAGCACCAATTATTATAATATACATCATCTATTCCTCCTTACTTTGATTTTCAGTATAAATGCAAGAGCAGCCATCAAAGGTATTATCTCTATCCTGCCCACAATCATATTAGCACAAAGGCTAATTTTAGCAATCTTGGATATGTTTGCCGATGTTATGCCAATGCTGATACCTGCATTGCCTTGTGCACTGGTGACTTCAAACACAGCGTCCATTGCACTTGCATTTGGAACAGTCAGCATTATGACAATGCTGCCTATTATTATAGCTATGAAATACAATATTATAAACGTTGTTATGAAACCCATTTGCTTTTCATTAATTTCCTGACCAGCTATTTTCTTTGGGAAATAAGCGTTGCTTGGAAGTGTCATGCTCTTAATGCGCCAATAGATTATCTTAAGGAAGGCATATGCCCTTATTAATTTGATACCTCCAGCAGTTGAACCAGCAGCTCCACCTATGAACATCAATATGGAGAGTATTAACTTGCTATAGTCATTGAACAAACCTCTAGGCATGGACTCAAAGCCCCCTGCTGTGAGGGCACTTATCGTATAGAATGAGGCGTGTCTCAGGGCTTGATTTCCGTAATAGCTTATGCTTGAAAATGACGGAATAAGTAGTAGAATGCCTAGAACAGCGAAAACAAAAAAGGTTTTCACCTCAACGTCTTTGAAATACGCTTTTATGTCTCCGCTCAGGAATCTGTGGTGAACCGCAAATGACATCGCACCCATTACCATGATTACCATAAGGGCCACTTCCATGCCTAAATTGTTGAGCCCCATAATTCCCTCATTTTTCATTTGTGTGCCTGTTGTGCTTATGGCACTCATAGAGTAATTCACAGCATCAAAAACAGAGAGGTGGGAGGAGAGCAAAAGAATAACACCTATTCCTGTCAATATGCCGTAAATCCACCAGATTCTCTTAACAGTATGCAGTATGCTAGGTCTTAACCTGTCTTCCCTGCCCTCTGCCTCCATAAGCCGAGCTGCACTGACATAATGAAATATACCTATCAGAGCGAGCACCACTATGCCTGCTCCTCCTATCCAACCTTCAAAACTTCTCCAGAATATGATGCTTTTTGGCAGAACGTCTGGCGAGTTGATAACTGTTAGGCCTGTAGTGGTTAGGCTAGACACGCTTTCAAAGTACGCATCTACATAGTCCAAACCATAATAAGCGAGAGGCAGAGCACCTATTAGAGGCAGGACTATCCATATAAGTGTTATAGCAGTCATTGCATGTATGCTCTTTACCTCTACTTTGCTTTTAATGCATTTGTAAATGCAGAAGCCGAGAAAAAAAGACAGCATAGCTGGAAGGGCATACATAAAAACTCCTTTCAATCCTTCTCCATACAGCAAGGCCACAGCCAGAGGAAAAACAAAAGCAAGAGAAAAATACATCATTACCTGCCCAAACACCCTCATAACAACATTTGCATCCTCTATGCTGAAATTAAACATATTACCCCTCACTCAAAGAGACCACGTTCCTCTTTGACTGTTTGTAGCACTATGAAAGTTACTGTTTTGTCTACTCCCTTAATATTAAAGTGCTTCCTTATAAAGTCATTTAATTCAGTTATTGTTTTGAACTTAGCTGCAATAAGGAGGTCGTATTCTCCAGTAACACCATACAGCCCTATCACGTTGCTCATTTTTTTGAGCTTATCTTCCAGCTTTATGATGCTCTCCTGGTTGCCTATCACGCCCACAACAGCCGTGATTTTGTAACCCAACTTTTCAAAGTCAATGCTAACATGGTAGCCCCTTATTATATCAAGGTCCTCCATGCGCTTTATCCTTTTTTGTATTGTACCTGTTGCCACATTTAACCTATTAGCAAGCTGCCTAAATGACAACCTACCATCCCTTCGCAACTCTTTCAGTATCTTTATGTCTAATTCATCCACTATGTTCTCTTTTGCCATGCTCTAATTTAGAAGCAGTGGATATATAAAATCTATGTCTTGATCTTTCCAACAAAACAGACAATAGGCCCGAAGGAATTTAAGCCTTTTCTATTATCGCTACGCTAAAGGCTTAAGCGAAATAAATGCCATGGGGTCATGGTCTTCGACCTAAGCTTTTTTCTGTGAAAACTATGGAAAAAGCTTAAGCAAAAATAAGCTTTTTTCTGTGATAACTGTGAAAAAAGCTTGCAAAAATGGGCCCGAAGGGATTTGAACCCTTGATCTCTGCCGTGTGAAGGCAGTGTCCTAACCGCTAGACCACGGGCCCCTCATTTGTTTGTTTCTTTTAGAAAATCAATAACAACATCCTCTATATCTGCCTTTTTCTCTTCTAATTCTATTACTTTGTGTGGATTTTTCTCCAGCCACTTTATAAATTTCTCCCTTCCCCTGCTGTTTAATTGCTGATATATGATGGAATTTTCAAATTCCTTTTCTAAAAACCAGGGGTCTTTTTTTATTCTATATCTAATCTCTTCCTCTTTTTCTAGCCTTTTCACCAATTCCATTGCAGCTTTTTCATTTTTAGCAAATTCCTTTTCCTCTTCCTTTGCTTTTTTTAATAGCTCTTCCTTCAAAGCTGCCTTGTCAATAACTGCTTTTCTCATCTCCTCTATAAGCCATTTGTTTTTTGGATCTCTCATAACCTCGTCCAAGACCTTTTCTTTTTCAGCTTTGCTCAAGCTGTCAAACCACCTGGCTCCTCTAAAAAAAGCTTCCAATTCCTTCCTTGTCGCATCGTATTCTTTTAAGGGCTTTACCGTAAATTTCTTTTTCCTTCTCATATTCTCATCCCATACGTTGGTCCGGCGCAACGGACGATCGAAGATCCCATGTCCGCAAGCCGCACGCGGCTTTTTCAAAGCCAATCACAGCATATGGGATCGAAGATCCCATGCGTTGGTCCGGCGCAACGGACAATAGTCCCGGGCGGATTCGAACCGCCGTCTCGGGGTCCAGAGCCCCGAATCCTTGGCCACTAGACTACGGGACTTTCTTTGTATTTTTATTACATGCTCATTATAAAAACCTAGTGCTTTTGGGAAATTAAAAAATAAGTCAAAAGACATATAAGATAACAGATGAAAAGTGTTGCTATTGCAATCATCATTACCTTTTTGATCTTTGCTGGTTGCTTTGAAAAAGAGGAGGGAATTGCTATGATATATGAAGGAGTTGAGGTCAAGTGGTTGGGCCATGCCAGTTTCATTATAAAGTCGGGAGACCTGACCATCGCCACCGATCCGTATAACATCTCAGACCATAACGATAGGGCCGACTTGATATTAATAACACATAGCCACTATGACCACTGTGATCCTGAGAGCGTGAAGAAGCTGAAGAAAGACAACACAGTAATAGTGACTACAAAGGACTGTGCCGACAAGTTGACAGAGCTTGGAGGAGATATAAGGTTCATGGCACCTGGGGATACTTTGAACATCATGGGGGTTTCAATAACAGCTCTGCCTGCATACAACATAGATAAAAATTTCCATCCCAAGGAAAATGGCTGGCTTGGCTTCGTAATAAACATTAACGGGGTTAACATCTATCAAGCTGGTGATACTGATAAGATTCCAGAGATGTCCAAACTTCAAAACATAGATATTGCTCTGCTGCCTGTTGGAGGCACATATACAATGAACGAGACCGAGGCAGCTGAAGCAGCTGTAGAGATAAAACCTAAAATTGTTATCCCGATGCACTACGGAAGCATAGGTTTGACAGCAAATCTTACTTTGTTCAAGCAGAGGGTAGCAGCTGGAGACCCAAACATAAAAGTAGAGATATTAGAGCCCTCTGCCTAACTCTTTTTCTGCCTCTGCCACTATCCTCCTCGTCTTTGCGATTACATCAGGATTTACAGAAATGCTGTCAATGCCACACTTCACTAAGAACCTCGCGAAATCTGGATAGTTTGACGGCGCCTGTCCGCATATGCCTACAATCTTTCCCTTTTCGTGCGCTGTTTTTATCAGGTGTTCAATTGCCCTTAGGACTGCCTCATTCCTTTCGTCAAAATAGCCCATCTTTCCAAGTATTTCGCTATCTCTGTCAACACCGAGTATTAATTGTGTTAAGTCATTACTTCCTATTGAAAAGCCATCACAATGTTCGCTAAACTTATCAGCTAAAAATATGTTGGATGGAATCTCAGCCATCAGGATTAGCTTTAGGTCTTCTCCTCTTTTCAGTCCATGCTCTTCCATTATTTTCTCAACTTCAACAACCTCTTTTACTGTTCTTGGAAATGGCAACATGACCCAAAGGTTCTTGTAACCTTTTGCCCTTACCTTTTTTACAGCTTCCAGTTCAAGCACAAATGCATCTTTGTATTTCGGAGAGACATATCTTGAACAGCCTCTCCACCCAAGCATGGGGTTGTCTTCATGCGGTTCAAATTTCTCACCGCCTTTCAGCTCTCTGTATTCGTTTGTTTTGAAGTCACTGAACCTCAAGATCACAGGTCGCGGGTTAAATGCCTTAACTACCTTCTCTATTCCCTCTGCCAGCTTATCTATGAAAAACTGCTGTCTTCCCTGCTCTATCAGTGCCAAGGGGTGCTCTTTTACGTATGTTGCAAGAATAAATTCTTCTCTCATGAGCCCTACTCCGTCAACAGGCCTTTTAGCTATCTTCTCCGCAATGCCTGGTATGCCTAAATTCACGTATATCTTGGTTTTTGTTTCAGGTAAGTTAGAGTAGTCCTCCTCTTCTCTTGCCTCTATTTCCAGCTTCCCCAAATAAACTTTACCAGAACTTCCGTCAACAGTGATTATCTCTCCATCATTAAGTTTCTTTGTAGCTTCCCCAGTCCCGACAACACAGGGAATTCCGAGCTCTCTTGAGACAATAGCAGCATGACTTGTACTTCCCCCCTCATCAGTTACTATAGCAGATGCTTTTTCCATCGCAGGCACCATATCAGGAGTGGTCATTTTAGTTACCAGCACATCTCCTTTTTGAACCTTGCTCAAATCTCTGAGCTCGATCACCTTCTTGACTGCTCCTATGCCAACGCCAGGGCTAGCAGCCAAACCAGTTAGCACTGCCTCTGCTTTTGTGATTACTTTTGCTTCTGTGCCTTTTCTTTCTGACCAGAAGGTTTCAGGCCTGCATTGTATAATATATAATTTGTTTTCGTCAGCATCCAAGGCCCATTCAATATCCTCCGCATGCTGGTAGTGTTCTTCTAATTGCTTGCCATACCTAGCCAGCTCTATTACCTGCTCGTCAGTCAAGCAGGGCTTTCTTCTCATATCCTCCATAACTGTTTGTTCTATATTGCCCCCTCCAGGGGCTCTAAGCAGCATAATTGGCTTATCACTTATCTTTGTCTCAACTATCTTCATTGTTTCCTTATCAACAAGCCAGTGGTCCGGGGTCACAGTGCCTTGCACAATGTACTCTCCAAGCCCCCAAGCCCCTTCTATAACTATTTTGCTTGTATCTCCATTTCTTACATCCAAGGTAAACATCACACCAGCGGCCTTTGAGTTAACCATTTTTTGAACGCCTACGCTGAGGCTGACCTTCCTCCAATCAAAACCTTTCTCTATCCTGTAAAAAATAGCTCTGTCTGTAAAGAGAGATGCAAAACACTTTTTTGTTTTTTCTATTAGTTCTTCCTCTCCCCTGACATTTAAATATGTTTCCTGCTGGCCAGCAAAAGAAGCACCTGGCAAATCTTCCGCTGTTGCACTTGACCTTACAGCAACAAAGGGCTTTTCAATGCCTATTTTTTCTGCTAGTTTTCGGTAACTCTCTTTTATCTCTTGCTCTAAATCCTCTGGTATATCTGCTCCTTCAATCATTTCCCTGATGTTTTTACCCACGCTTTGTAGTGTTTTAGTGTCATTAATGTCAGTTAACCTCTTCATTTCAACAGAGATTTTGCTATATAGGTTGTTTTTTTCGATAAAGTATTGATATGCTTTGGCAGTTATAGCGAAACCAAAAGGCACAGGCACGTTTGCCTTGCTTATCATCTCACCCAGGTTTGCGTTTTTTCCACCAACAAGGGAAACATCTTCTTTACTTAGCTCATCAAAAAACTTTATGAATTCAGACATGACGTTCACTCTCCTTTCCATATAATAAACGCTTTATGTTTATTATTTTTTTGTTGCTTTTTCTCTCAACCTATACACACAAAACTCTCTTATGACGTTTCTTTTAACGCCTTTTTCCCTTTCCTCATCAAGCACTGTCTTTCCATCTAACTTTAAGAACTCCCTGTATCTCTGAGCTATGCTTTCAAAAGGGTCTACTAGCTCATAACCCAGAAAGAATTTACCTGCATACACCTTGCCTGACTTTGAATTTATACAAGGCAATGTAATTGCCACTCTTCCCCCCAACTCTAAACAATCACGCAGGCTATTCATGAACTTTTTGTAAAGAGGTTTTAAGTATAATATTATCTGTCTTGCGTCTGCTTTACTTGGCCTTCTTTTTAAACTTACACCAAGATCAGGTTCTGTTGCAACTGCCTCTACCTTCGAAAAACATTCAGAAATTTTTCTCGCGTCGCAGTGTTTTATGATTACCTTTGCATTTGAGCCTGCCACTTTTTTGGCCCACCTAACATTTTTCTCAGCATCTTTCAATACCTCTTTGTCGTAATCACTTATATATACCCTTTTAATCCCATGGAATATCGCCTCAACTGCTATGGTCCCAACACCACAAAAGGGGTCCAAGACATTTTCTTTCGCCTGGCTTAAATTTAACAATATCCTTGCTCTTGATGGAGATATGGCTAATCTTGTTCTTTGGGCAGGTTTTTGAATGTCTCTTTTTTTGAACCCAAAAGGGTTGCTTACTGCCACAGTCTTCCCCCAGTAACAAGTTTTAAGTCCAAAAATAAGGGCTGATTCTTTCAAGCCCTTGGAAATAATCTCTGTGTGAGAGAGAACCTTGTCTTTCGGGACAATGTTAAATACTTTTCTTATGTTATGAAGAAGCTTATACGAACCATATACGCTTATTGGCCTCTCTGTCCAGTCCCCAAAATCTTGGCTAAACAATTCAGCAAAAGGGAATTGCTTTTCAATTTTTACTATCTTAAGCGTGCCACCTAAATCACTTATGGTGTCCTGTGGGGAGATTTCTGTATCAACCACGATTGCTTTTTTGCTTAAATCCACAAATGACCACTTTATTTCCCTATATTCAAAATACGACAAAATTTCAGCCAAGCTGAGCTTCCAGTTTTTACCGAACACAAAAGCATAAATCATAGTTAAATTACTTTTTTCTCATTTTAATAACCCTGTGTAAGCTACTCCTTTTTATACCTGATTAACAGAAATTAATGTACAACCATAGGAGTGTGAAATACATGGCAGAATATGAAACAATAAAATCTGAAGAATACAAGTATGGGAACAATTTTATTGAGATAGCAAGAAAGAAAGTAGAAGATGCAGAGTTCATATCTCTTTCAAAGGGATATTACACGAGAACAGGTGACAAGAGATACAAAGCAGGAATAGGTTTCCCAGCTGAAGAAGAAATAAAAGAATTCTTCATAAAGACCCTAAAAGAGATATGAGTTGGAGACCTTTACTTTTTTGGTCTTGTTATTGTTTTAGGGGAGTACATGGCAGATCTCTACAGGGTGGCTGTTGATTTGATTGTCGAGTCAGACAAGGGCATTCTTCTTATAAGGAGAAAGCAGGAACCATTTAAGGATAAGTGGTGCTTGCCAGGAGGCCATGTAGACAAGAATGAGACAGTTGAAGAAGCAGCTGTAAGAGAGCTTAAGGAAGAGACTTCAATCTCTGTTAATCTAAACAGCTTGAAACTTGTTGGGGTTTATTCAGACCCAGACAGGGACCCAAGAGAACCAAGAGCAATATCTGTTTGCTTTTATGTGCGCACAAATGAGGATGCAAGGGCTGGCAGTGATGCAGAGGAAGCCAGATATTTTCCCCTAGACAAAATCCCGCACCCTCTTGGTTTTGACCATTCAAAGATGGTGGAGGACGCGTTTAAGAAAAAACTTTTTGAAAAATGAGGTGAAAAAATGAAAATTGCTGAGCTTAAGGCAGGCATGCAAGACGTCGATCTTGAGGCCACTGTTAAAGAAAAAGGAGAAACAAAGCAGATAACAACAAAGTATGGACCAAATAGAGTATCTAACGCAGTGATAGAGGATGACAGTGGCTCAGTGAAACTCACCCTTTGGGGTAAGCAAGTAGACCAAGTTGAGGAAGGAGACAAAATAAGCATAAAAGGAGCTTACACAAAGGAATGGAACGGCGAGCTGCAAGTTAATATAGGCCGAAATGGAGAAATGAAGGTTGAAAGATAAGAAAATTTTTTAGGAAGTTCGGCTTATTTTTTAGTTTTTATTTTTTGACAGCTTATAGCTTGCCTTCAAAGCTTGTGAAATGCGCCAGCCGGGATTTGAACCCGGGTCGTTGGCTTGGGAAGCCAAAGTCCTACCAGGCTAGACTACTGGCGCTCACATTTTTTAGAATAAACATATTTATTACTGTTTGCCGTTGTTTCTCTAATTACTTATTAACATTGTCATTAAATTTCGTGTTCCAGGCCCTAAGCCCAAAACAAGTATGCTGAATTTTAACAACCAATTCCATGCGCCTCTAACTTCCCTATCTATTACATACACAGCAAACACTGCCAGAGACACTTTTAATGGTATGAAAAGGTAGAAAGGCAATTGTGAAAATATAATGTTTGGAACTACATGTTGTTCAGCAAAGCTTCCCATTACCGATATGGCTGTAAAGCTGGAGCAGGCATCTAGAGTTTGGGCAACCACAACACTCCAGTTTATTTTATCCATAAACTTCATCCTTGTAATTTTCATCAGCAGGAAAGTGATAGATATAGAGAGGACGAGCAAAGCAATCGCAATACTAAAATAATACCATTGCCTTGCCATTACAGCAACAAAAAAGAAAAGAAAGATGGCCATTACAGAAGAGACATATATTGTTATGTTTTTAATTTTTCTTTCAAGTAAAAGCAGCGTTATAGCTATAGCGAAGATAAGCAGGTAAATGAAAGGGGTTACGAAAAGGTATTGAAACAAAGCCATAAATGAGAATAAGTGATGGTCCTGCAATGCCCTCAGTAAACCTGCGGAAATCACAAGAGGAGTAAGTTTCCACCATAGTTTTTTGTCTGTTTTTATTTGCAGGTGAACGAGTATTTTTTTGACAGCGAATAGGGAGATTATAAAAAGAAGGCCATATGTCACTGTATTTACAATATTATAACCGCTTCCCTCTATGATTGGTTTTACGAAATAGTCATCAAAAAAGGTCATAACTCTTTTATTGAATCTTGTTTAATAAACAATTATGGTGCTTTGTGTAAAGGTTAGGAAAAAGGATGCTGAAAAGACGAGAAAACATTTGGTAGAGATAGGTGTCTTTGACAAGCGCTACAAAACTTTTTTTGACTCAGCTTATGTTTACTTTCCTATTAAAGACAAGGTAAAAGGCTACGAGACTGTAGAAAAGAAGCTAAAAGCCGCTGAACAAAGCTATTTCAGTTTAGAGGAGGCTCTTAAAGACCGTCTCAGTGAAGACGAATTGTCCAAGCTTACAAAGAGTTTCGATATAATAGGGGACATAGCAGTCATTGAGATTGGGAAAGGCCTAGAGAGGTATGAGAAGGACATTGCAGAAGCAATAATGAAGGTCCATAAACACGTGAAGACAGTCTGCAAAAGAGCAGGGAAGCACGGAGGTGTTTTTAGGATACGGCCTGTTGAGGTTATAGGCGGTGATAAGAGGACCTTAACTGAGCATAAGGAATCAGGGGCAAGAATGCTGGTTGATGTAAATAAAGTTTACTTCACGCCAAGGCTGTCTCACGAGCGGGAAAGGATTGCATCGCAGGTAAAAGCAGGAGAGAGGATAGCCTATTTTTTTGCAGGGGTAGGACCATTTGCTTTAGTCATAGGAAAGAAGCAGAAAAATGTTAAAATATACGCGATAGAGCTGAATCCAGAGGCATATAGGCTTCTTGTTAAAAACATATCACTTAACCACATGGAAAATATCATTATCCCGATAAAAGGGGATGTTTCAGTTGCATACAAGAGAATAGCTGAAAGATGCGATAGGATTATAATGCCCTTACCAGAAGGTGCGAGGCATTTTCTCAAATATGCTTTTAAGATAGCAAAAGCCGATGCTGTCGTTCACTACTACCAGTTCGCGCCGAAAGACAACGCTTTTGAATACGCAGAGGAAATCGTAAAGGAGGAGGCAGATAAAGAGGGAATAGCATTCAAGATAATAAACAAGAGAATAGCGAGGCCTTACAGCCCCAGCACGGTTCAAGTGGTTTTGGACATAAAGCTCTTAAAAGCTGATGCCTGACATCAAGTTGCCTATTGCAAAAGCCATACTGCTCAGATTCGCCACAATTATTACCAATATTATCACTGCAGCTGCCTTTTCCATGCTAACTTTATAATGCTCACTTATGCTTTTAGCGTAAAGTATATATGCGTAAACTGTTGTCAGGAAAAAGAGGTAGCCTGTAATACCTATCACTAATGATACTGCTTGCAGCAGTGCTATTGCTATTATTACTAAGTTTATTACTGCGACCACTACGCTCATGGCTGCAAATGGAAAAGAGACAGTTGATATGAACTTAAGCGTGTTCTTTCTATGTCCTAGGGCGTTCATTATCACAGCAACGGTAACTGTCAGCACAATAAATACTGTTGCTAATGACAGAAGTGAATTGCTGAACGCAGAGCTGAACTCTCCACTTGCGTTTGTCATTATACCTTGAGCAAAGAAAAAAGGTGTGCCCAAGTAAGCGGACAAGCCATCAAGCAAAGCAGCTATTATTATCCCTGCTATTAGAACTGTTATCCCTTGTCCCACAGTTTTCTTTGATGCGAGCTTTATGCCTTTTGACGGATTTACTATGCAGTCCAAAGCTGTTTTGAACATTGAATCACCAAAAATATCAGTTAGCATTGCTTAATAAAGTTTTGCTTTTCAAAACCATACAAAAGCTTTTTAATATAGCTGCTTTTACATAATTGGTGATGCCATGAATCTCGACTGGAAAAACGCCTTTATGCTAATTTACAAGCCAAGGCAGGCCTTTGCTGAACTAAACAAAAAAGCAACCATATATGACGGACTGTCGATAGCAGTTATTGTTAGCTTGCTTTCCTATCTGTTGATTAACATGAATGACATATCAGTAATGACATGGTTGGCAGAGCTTATCGTGACGCTAATTGCTCTGTTTGTAATTGCAACAATTGCTGCATACATAGCAGGAGCGATGGGCGGAAGGAGGCAAGTGAAAAAGAGCATAGCTCTTCTAGGTTATGCGCATACGTTATTACTGTTATTTGCAGTGATATGGCTGATATTAGTAAATCTATTATCAGCAAGCATGCCAGCAGACCTTTTATCCCCAGGAGCTGTAACTCAGTTAGCTTCCTTTGTCATCGTGCCCATATTTGCAGTGGCCTTAGTTTTTATGATTTGGGCTCTTTGGGTAGACAGTGTTGCAATATCTGAAGCCAACAGCGTGAAGACATGGGAAGCAGCAATCGCTTTAATTGCAGCAGTCATAGCTTACTCAGTAATTCTGCTACCAATAATGAATCTGTTATACCCAGCTGTCTAACCCCCCTATTTTTTTATATATCTACTGCATTCTTTATCATATGATTTACTTCTCATATCTACTTAAGCTGCTATTTTCTCCAAAGAAAAGTTTCAACAGTATGCCAGGAGCTAGGGCAAAAGATGGAATAGAAATAGCAGCTATGCTTTTCACGCTTACACAATTATTTATAATCTCCTTATATCTCCTTGTGGGCTATGTTCCAAGCCTAACTCTTTTGCTCCAGGTGATAGTCGCCGTGGTGCTCGCAGTGCTTGTTTTCATACTTACTGCTTACATATCATCTTATTTTGTATGGCTTTTCGGAGCTAGGCGGGATTTTCATAAAACACTGGCCTTAATGGGACATGCAACAATTCTAAATTTCGTCCAACAAATTTCCATTGCTTTGCTGGCCTTTGTAATGGGGATTGTCTACTACCCTTTTGCTGCAAATTCCTCAATAACAGCAGCTGTCAGGTCTGGTCAGAATCTCCAATCATTTATCTTTACTGCCTTTTTGATTAGTATTGTGTTTTTTATTTGGCAGCTCTGGGTAAACGCTACTGCCATAAAAATAGCGAATAATAGCTCTTTCGCAAAAGCTCTTCTTTCTTACATATGCACAGTAATAGTCATGGCCTTTGTTGTAGGGCTGGCTAGCTCTATTGCGATAGTCATTGCCTTTCCCAAGGATTATATGTTGACCACAATGCGGTTTACCCCTTTTTAGATAGAAATTCATCAGCCATTTTCAGTCCTTCAAGGCTTCCTATGTCAAACCAATAGTCAGAAAATTTATATGCATATATGTCACTTCTCTTGTAAAGCCAAGATATAAAATCTCCCATTCTGTCCGCTGGTTTTCCCTCACTAAGATACTGCAATATGCTTAAAGCATCATCTCTCTTTAATATATAACAGGCAGTGGCAGCCAATGTTGAAGAGGGTTTTTCAGGTTTTTCAACAAATTCTATTATCTTGTTATTTTCATCTACTTTCACTATACCATATTTCTTTGCCATCTCCAGGTTTTTGACATCATAAACAGCTATCACAGAAGCGTTCTTCTCCTCAAAGTAACCTATGAAATCACTGAGTTCAAATGAGAAGATGTTATCTGCACCTATTATCATTAAATCATCATATAACGCTTTACTCTCTATTATAAGACCTAGCGCCCCAATGCTGCCAAGCTTTTCTTCCTCACTGAGCGTGTCCTCTATTATCAGTTCAATTTTTACTTTGCTGTTTTTTCTGTATCTATCTAAAAAATTTTGGAAGTGGCTTTTAAACTTGGCATTTGTGCTTATGTAAACTGTGTCCACATTGCTCTTTTCTAATTTTTCAAGCACATAACTTAACATAGGTTTACCAGCTACAGGTAGCAGGTGTTTTGGTTGGTTTTTCGTTAACGGCCACATTCTCTTAGCAAAACCTCCAGCAAGCAGTATTACATTCATAGTTTACCACCGACACCAAAACTTCCCTCTCCCTCTTTTTTGCTTGAGCAAAGGCGATCGAAGATCGCCTGCGGATGCAACGAGCTACGTTGCAATGCAGGGGGAGGGATTTAAGCCTTTTTTGTTATTGCTGTATTAAAGGCTTAAGCGAAACTGAAGCCCTCAATAGGGACCTTCGGTCCCTAATGCAGGGAGAGGGATTCGAACCCTCGTAGGCACTAAGCCACTAGGCCCTGAACCTAGCACGTTTGGCCACTCCGTCATCCCTGCGCCACTTAAGCAAACGAGCCCGGTGGGATTCGAACCCACGACCTGCAGGTCCGAAGCCTGCCGCACTATCCAAGCTGTGCTACGGGCCCTTATTATTTCTTGACATCCATCCTTAAAATAGTTTATCGCCTAAACAATAAATTCAGCACAGCGGCAAAAGGAGCTACACATACGGTGCCGAAAAGCGTAATGGCTGAGAAAGAAATGAAGGCAACAACATATGGCAAAGCTTTTATTAAAATATTCATAAAGGGCATTTTTTCTATGAATTGAGAGCTTATTTTGCCTATGTTCTCTTTGGAGATTTTTGACTGCATCTCAGATATCCTGGACCTTAACGCTTCTGAACCAAACATATTCTGGTATGACTCATTTATTTGCTGCTCAAGTAAATTCCACGACGTTAGCGTTGCGTTTTCTATAATCTCTCTCTGTCTGTCTTCTGGTATCTGCTCCCAACCTGCCTGATTTTCATACTGTTCTCTTATCTTTTCCCTAACATCATCTATGCTTTCTATACCCTGAGAGGCCAAGGCCTCTTCCCTGAACGTCTGGTAATCAGGTATCTGCTCCTTTACCATCTCCTCAATGAACTCTGGATCAGAGAGCATTTTGCTTACATCAAATGACGAGACAAGAGAAAGCAAGGAATCTTTAAAACTGTCCTCATAATATGTTGCGTTCATATTAACAAATATAACAGACACAATAACAGCACCAAAGGCCAAGCTTAATGTCATCTTTTTTGCCATCTTCCATCCATCTCTCATGCGTCTGCTTGCACCTTTCTTTTCACTTTTCTGATATGATACCCATACACTTCCTAGGCCGTAAAAGAGCATCATCAACAAAAACTGCATTTTGTTTTGGAAAAAGAGCGAAGAAATTAACAATGTCAGTATTACAGCAGCAATAGAGAATATGATGGCTTTTTTTCTTTCAAGCCTATCTGAAAAATAAGACAAAGTAACAAGCGAGAGAGCCATTAAGAAGCCAATCAAAAATAAAAGTCTAATAGAACCCACAATTTTACTCATGACATTAAAGTTAACTGAGTCCGAAAGCGAAAAGCCAGTAATGGAGAATACATACAACCACAAAATGCTAAAGGCAGAGTATAACACAATTAAAAGCAAAGCATTTTTGTTTGTCATGCTAATATCATCCAATAGTACTTTTTATTATTTTGCTTAAAATTTCATGGGCGTAAGTAAAGTGCATGAGTCTTTCTCAACTATTAAGGAAACTTCATGCTGGGAGACAAATGAACCTTCTACATCCTTCAGTATGGGATAGCCTCTTATGGCCCCTCTCATAGCGAGGTCTCTCAAAGCCAACTTCAGTTTTAGCTCAGGCATATAGTCATAAAGCCATCTCTCGGCGAATGGCAATGTTTTATAATTTTCATATATAATATCAAGTAATTTCCTTGCATCTCTATTCCTTGTCAGTACTTTTCCTTCAAATGAAAATATCTCCGTACGCACACCTTCTCTTACTCGGCCACTCCCATTGCTTATGAAAGGTTCTATCGCGATTATTTGGCCCTCTTTTAATTTTGTTTTGTCTTTATTGCCTATGTTTGGGATAGATGGCAATGTATGAACTTGCCACCTAGCAAGGCCATGCCCTGTCAGGTTCTCAACAGGCCTCAATGAAGCTTGTCTTGCTGTTTCCTCAATCTCCTTTCCTATTTCCCCAATCTCCACACCTGCCTTTACCTTTGATAAAGCGTTTTCTAAAGCTTTCTTTGAGGTTTCAGTTAAGATTTGCCTCTCACCTGAAAGGTCCACGCTATACGCAGTATCTCCCCCAACAAAACCGTCAACATGAACACCTATGTCAATAGTGACTAGGTCTTTTTCTCCAAACACATATTCATCATTATATGATGGCGTCGCATGAGCAGCTTGGTTATTTACACTTATGTTTACAGGAAACGCTATGCTCCCTCCTTTTTCTAAAATCCACCTTTCTATCATATTGGCTACATCTAATGCCTTTTCTCCTATGCGTATTAGCTTCATTGATTCTTCTCTTACCTCAGCAGCTATTTTTCCCGCTCGTTTAAACTTTTCCAGATCGTCCATAACATCACGTCCATATACCCAACCCTGTCTGTTTATGATTATAATACAATTCATCTTCCTTTATGTTGAACTCCCCGAGAATCTTTATGACAGCAGGTATGACCTGGTGTTTTATATAATAATCTGCGTCATACTTTCTGTTTCCAAGCAGCTCTATGGGATATGCTCTATCGCTTATGCTTCCACTCCCCTTAGTGATTATATAACCAATAACAGTGCCTGTTTTAACACGATAGCCAGCACGCTTCAGCTTTTGAGCGGCCTTCACATGAGGCCCTATTTGTTCGTAGTTCTCCAAGGGCCTTGAAAGTGGCGTGTAAACAACCAGGTCATCTATACTTACCTTACCATCTTTTAGCTCTTTTATTATCTCTCTTGCGATTGATATGGCTTTTTTGGGGTCTCCCTCCTTTAGCACTGTCTTTATAACCTCCTCCTGCGCTTTTCTTGCAATTGGGGCCCAGTCCCTTCTTACAAACTCCAAACCAGTTATACGTATTAGTCCATCTTCACCCAGTAGTGCATACCTCTTTTTTGCTGCACCTCCCTCTCTTTTAGTTACGAATATGGCTCTCGGATAAAAGCCCTCATATTCCAATTCCATGTCTTTTGGTAAAGAGGAGTTTATCTCATTCACGAATTGCTTAGCATCTTCCACGGTTTTATTTCCGAGTTTTAAGAAAACAGAGTCAGTATCCCCGTATATCACCTCAAAGCCGTAATCTTCTGCCTTTTTTATGGTGTTCTGTATATAGTGCCTTGCCCAAGCTGTTATGCTCTCAGCACACTCTCTACAATACCAACGAGCTGCGTTGAAATCCAAATAGCCGTACGTTGCGTTCGCCAGTATCTTTAGAGAGTGTTGTTTGTAATATAATTGCTTTTTATCATCTTCTGCTTTTGCGCGTTTCATTTCCGCTTTTGTTTTGATTCTGCTTTCAACAAGCCGCTTTATCATGCCAGCAATTATGGATTCTTTATCTTTGCAAAACCTGTGACCTTCTGGAGATTCAAAAAACTCCTTGCATCCAGGGGCGTTTAGCGTGTCAGGGCCTATGTTGTGGGAGATAATAATGGAAGGGTAAAGTGACCTGAAGTCACAAACAACGATGTTCTCATGCAGTCCTTTTTTTGGAAGCTTTACAAATGCTCCCTTAATCGGCCCCTGCATTATCCTATATCTTATCTCTCTATCGTCTGGCCTTCTCGGAGATAAAACGCCTTTTCTGTGAGCATCTCTTATCAGGATCCACTCTATCATCTGCGTGGCGCTCATATTTATTACATCTTGAATTGGAAAGCCAACTATGCGCGACAGGGCGATATATATTGGTAAAGCCTTCATTCCTATCTCATATGTTGCTTTCGCATCGCTTTTATTGTATTCAACAAGCTCCTCTATTTTGCCCTTGTCCCAGTATTCGTAGATCAGCCTGCCATCTATCTCTTTTTTGTTCTTGCCCAACATTTCTTTGTAAACTGTCTCAAGGTCTTTCTTTGACACACGGAGACCACTAGTTGTTATCATAAAAGAAACAGCTTTGTAGACGTCAAAATGCACCCTTCCGAAAATCTCTGTCTTTGCGCTTAAACCGCTTCTTTTGTTTTTCACTTCAGAGCCGTCAATTGACAGCTCTAAGTTTATGCCTAATTTATTGCACCTCTTTTTAAGATAAGGCATGTCAAAGAGGTCTGCATTGTAGCCCATTATAATATCAGGGTCCTCCCTCTTAAGATATTGGATAAATGCAGTTATCATTTCTTTTTCATTTTTATATTGGGAGTTTTTCCACGTGAAAGCTATACATTCGCTTTCATCTGCATATGCTATGCTTATTATTGGGTCTTTATCGGGATTTGGGGCCCCGTTTTTATTGTAGGTCTCTATATCATAAGCACATACCTTCAATCTCAACTTCTCTTCTTCTTTCTTTCTGAATTTTCCACCTTCAAATACATAATTTTCAGAAGCAAACAAGTCTTTGTCTATTAAGTACCTGTATTTTATTTTTATGTCGTCTTCTCTCAGTTCACCAAAATCCGCCAATCTTTTTGCCAGCTCTACGCTATTCTGCCCATTTTTCACATAGACCTTAAACGCTTTCACAGGCACATGGTGAATTTTCATGC
This sequence comes from Microcaldota archaeon, assembly GCA_003660975.1. Classification (GTDB taxonomy): domain Archaea; phylum B1Sed10-29; class B1Sed10-29; order B1Sed10-29; family B47-G15; genus B47-G15. Next base: position 51,677 of record QMVG01000001.1, on the reverse strand, counting down.
TGACTTCTTCAACATCCTCCACACCTTCAACCCTTTTTACAGTTGCTTTGCTTACTCTTTCTTCTGGAAGCAGGTAGAAATAATATCTTATCTGGTCTTTTATTATGTGTTTTTTGTCTCCTTTCAGAACTATTGATAATCCACCATTTTCTGCTTTTATATCGAACAACACGCCCTCAACTTTTTGCATATCCGCACCAGCATAATCTTTATATGTTTAAGAGTTGTCATAATTTAAATTGGTGTTGTTATGCCTCATGATTCCAGGAGCATAGGACTTCAAGAGCTTTATTCAGAAATAAGGGCTTTGGATTCAAAGATAAGGGTAATTGCGCAGCGAATGATGGTGATAGAAAAAAACGAGCAAATAATAGGAAAAACACTTATTACGCATAACAAAAATATAAAAAAGCTTATGGAGGAAAAAGGCCTCAAGGCAGAACCAATCAATAAGAATCTAATGGATGAAATAAAAAAAAGCAATGAAGAGCTGAAGACACTTTTTAGCTCAATAGAGAGAAGTGTGAGAGACAATACAAAAAGAATATCCGAGTTAGAAGCCCAGATAGCTGAAATTAAATATGTGCTTGATAACATTAATCCTGTAGAATATGTTAAGATAGACCAGTTAGAAGAGCTTTTAGATGAGAAACTAAAAAAATTAAAAGGTTAGGCACTTAGTGTATCTCTCAATCTTATTCTAAACTTGCCTTTCTTCCTGTCCTTTACTGCAAAGTCATTATTAGAGACATATTTTATGCTCATTGTTACCTTTTCAGACATCCTTTTTGGTATGTCAATTTCATCTTCAAACACAAAACAGGAAGAGGTCTTTTCTATGTTATCTATTATGTCTTCTCTTAAAGCCGCTGTCTTCAGGAAGTTTTGATTGCTTACAAAGACAGCCCTGTTTTCCATGCTCTCCTGTAGTAAAGATAGTAAGAACAATTCCACTATCTCCTTTCTGTAATTTCCTGGGTCTATAATGGTTATTTGCCTTTCTGGAGGCATTTCTAGCCTCTTTTTAAATAAATCTCCATATAAGCGCTCAATTAAGCTTATCCATCTTGCTGCACGATAGGCATGAAACCTCTGGCTCTCGTCATTTATCTCCATTATCTTGTTTTCTAAGTCCTCCAACGTTGCAAAGTCACCTTCTTTTTCCATGATATCAGAGATAATGTCAAAGCTTTTGCTCTCTTTTACTCTTAGCAAGGCCTTCAAACGCTTTGCAGTCAGGACAGCAAAGCTTATGCCTATGTCTCCTATCTTAATCCTCTCTATTGGAAAGCCCATTGGAGACAAAGGAAATACGGCAGAGTCAAATGACTGATTGGCTGAAACCATGCGTTCAAAGTAGTCGCTTTTGTCAATTATCATTGGGCTCAGGTTATCTAAGAAACTGTTTTCTATTAAGACCTGCAAGCATTTTCTCATCTTCTCCAGTTCACCTATCAAGGCCACAGACCTCATTGACGCTCTATCCACATAAAGCAGCTGGCCATTGCTTTTTATGCCTAAAAGGCCCAGTTTGCCTTTTTTCTCTGTTCTCTTGAGCGTTAATGTGGCCAAGCTTAGAACAGGCTCTGAGAAAAGTAGCTCAGCTGCTTCTGGACTTTCTTTTAATTCCCTGATATTTACGGAATACCTTGCTGAAATGCTTGTGAGCAGTTCTTTCCTTTTTTCAAGCTCAGCCTTCAAGTCTCTTATTTTTTCATTGATGTCTTTACCTGCCTTCTTTATCTCAGAAGAAAGAGAAATGATTTTGAGCTTTTTACTTGGCAGTATTTTAAATATGAAGCTGTTCTTTCCTGGCATTTCTTCTATTAGCTTTTCAACATATCCCTCAGCTATGAGAAATTTATTCAGCAGAACATATTGCTCACCATCAAAGTTTAGCACAGTAAGCACCATTTTCTCTGGATTTTCAAGGATCTCTATGGGATGCCCTGTCCAATCTCCTTTGAAAATAGGGCTCCAAGGTCCGAATAAGAGCTGATCTGAATCCATATAATCAGAGTATTAGAGGATTGCTTTTTATATATTCATATGCTTTAAACATTAATATGGAAAAGGAAAAGTTGGAGCAGATAGCCAGCATTGTGCGCTCTATGAACGCATCTGGTATGGGGCAGGAGGACATTAAAAAAACATTAAAGGCCATGTCTCTCAGTGAGGACGAAATATCCTCAGTGCTGGATGAAGCCAAATCAGCGCCGAGCAATCAAGACATCCACAACACCGTACAAAACATAAAAGAAAAAATAGAAAGTGGAGACCACTTAACTCCCATCATGCCAGAGATAAAAAAACAAAGCGAAAACACATCGCGGATTCATGAGGCAGTCGAGCAGTTGAACGAAAAGGTTAGCGCATACGAGGACCATATCCACGAAATAAAAAGCAATGTTCAAGAGCACAAGGAAAAAATAAATGAGATACATTCTGCTGTTTCTGAAATGAAGGAGGGCCACAATGCGCTTCACGAAAAGATTTCAAGTATAGGGGAATTGGGAGAAGAGCTCCAACAGATAAAAGAAATGCTAATTGATATGAAGGCATCAATAAAAGCTTTGAGGGACATAAACCAGAAGATTCTTGACACAAACACCAAGTTTCTTATGAGATTGGAAAAGTAACTATTTTTCTCTCCACCTTTTTTCCAGGTCTTCAAAGAAATTGACACCACTGAAGATTCGCCTTAAGACATAATTTGGATAGCCAATAAATATTTTCCTTAGAGGGTTTATGTTGGCAGGTTCCTGGAAAGGCAGGTAGTCGTGTGGCATTAGCACCTCGCTTGTTTCCTTATCCGTATACATCTTTCTGATATGTGGCATTGCTGGATTGCCTGCTTGCATTGCCATAAAGAATTCAGCTCCTTCCTCAGTAGGAGGGGGGCTGTTTACCACGATGTGCCTTTCTTTTTTCACCTCGGTTGCTACTGCTTTTTGCTCAGTTTTGCTCTTTTTTGAAGGCAAGAAGTCAATAACAATAAAAATAACCCCCAAAAGTAGGATAATTGCATTTGAATATATCAATCCAATGATTGAGAGCAATATGCCTGTTAAGCTGGCAATCATCAGCCATTCCACCATTCTTTTACCTTATCAGCAATATATTCGTTTATCCTGCCGAATGTCTTAAAACCTGCCTTGGTAAACTTGCCTCCTGGCTGCGCAGGGCCCTTTTTCGGGGCTACCTTCAGCCAGTATTTGTCAGGTATCCTAAATGGAGCATTTCTTGTGCTCTCAATTATAATTGGTTCTCCCATTTCATAGCCAGCAGCTGCCTTTTTTGCCCTTTTTGGCCTGTCATAGAGCAGCAGTACAACAGAGATTATGAAGAGCACAAGTGAGAGTGCCTTGTATCCAGACAAGTAAAAGAAAAGCCCAATGAAAAACACAAAGAGGAACAAGTCAAACCTCATAGCCATCACTTCTTCTTATATTTTCCAGTAAAGAAGCCCATTATGCTTGCCAGTATTCTACCAGGCATGGCAACTGTCTTTTCCCATTCAACATCATCTATCTGATTTGGTCTGACTTTTATCTGTTGCTTCTTAGGATATAAGTATGGAGGCTCTCCAGCATCTTCATATATAACAGGATATATAACCTCTCTCGGAGCTGCCTTTTCAGCTACTTTCTTCTCCTCTGGCTTTTTGTATGTCAAAGCAAGAATTATCGCCACTATGATAGTCAGGTATACAACGATGTCAATTCTCAAGAATAATGCAACCAGAAAGACAACAATTAAGAATGCAAAGACATTTAACACTTAATCTCCTCCCAATTTTCTCTTTATGAACCTTAAGCTTTTACCTATAAATCCTCCCAGATACTCTCCCCCATATTCATACCAGTCATCAGGGGCCCTAGGCGTTATTTTAATATGCATTTTTTCAGGATATATTGACTCAGGCCCCACATACTTTCTCTTCACTATTATAGGCCTTACCACAGGTCCTCTTGGAGCAGCTTTCTTCGCCTTTTTACTAGGCCTTGTGAGCAGTAAAGCGAATATCACCATTATAAATATGAAGCTGAGCCATAGCTGTTTTAGGTAGAATCCCAATAAGATTAGGATAAAAGACAGCACTACAATACCTTCATTTGCCATTTACCCACCCAATAACCTCAACAGCTCTGGGGAATAATATCCAGCAGACGAGCCCTCTTTTCTTTTAACAGCTATTACTATCAATGCCATCAATATCATCACTATTACCCAGTATTCCTTTAAGTTCAGCAGCCAGGTTATGGCAGCCCCCGCTATGAAAAGCGCTGCAAGACCTATGCTCTTACTGGTTAGTACAAGTATGACTACAAGACCTATGAAAAGCCATGTCAGGTCTCTGGTCCAGGCTAGGAACATCATTACAATCAACACTATCGTAGAGAACTGATCCATTGCTTCACTCTCCAAGGAATCCCTTTGTTAAGCTCTCCCAGAACGGATAACCGAAGAAGAACAGCAGTACGAATAGCAATACTTCAAAGTGCTGGTAGAATGTAAAGTAAGCTATAGCAGCCCCTATTATAATGCCCAGTGTTTTGCTTTTCGTTAAATCGCTTGCCCATTTTACTAGATATACAAATAGTATTATTGTAATGGCAATACCTATGTCAGACCAAAGACCTCCCATATGCATCACGCAATATTATTACATTTTTTATTAATATAACTATGCCAGCCTTTTAGCTGCCTCCTCAGCCACTTCTCCTCCACCTCTTCTCCACATTCCCTCAAGGCCGAATATGATTATGCCTGAGATTCCAAAGCTAAATATGATATATGAGAGATATACGCCTGCTGCCATAACCCAGAGCTTCCACACGAATATGTATGCTAGTATTGCGGTTATGACATATGCCAATATCCCTGTCCCAACTATCCTCCTCACGAAAGTGTATATTATGATGAGCATGTAAAACCTAAACATTATGTTAAGTATTGGTATTTTTACTATAAGCGCAACCCCAAGCCCTATTATAACTAAAAATATGAGAGCGATTATTATCATTGGAACAACAGTAAACCCTTTGTTCATTCAATCACCCATGGTATTTTCTCATCCTCTCCAACATATCTTTACTTGTCATGTCTGGTTTTTTGACATGACCTCCTCCTGCCCAAGGCTTGACTATGGCTATGTCAAGCAGCACTGAGACAAATCCAAATATTATGAAAAAGTAAACAAGCATTATCGGACCGAATATCTCCCAGTATTGGAAGAGGAATATGTACCCAATTATCAGTGTGAGCAGCACAGGAATAGGCCCTGCGTCAAAATGCGAGCGTATGAACTGTATGACAAAGAGCAAAACAATTATCTTGAAGCCAGTTACAGCCAGGTTGATATCTCCGAGTATCCTGCTTATTATCCCTATCACTGCAATGCTTGCCATTGGCTCCATCAAGATATACAAGAACAAGAGGTTTAAAAAGCTTTTAGAATTCAGCCAGTCCTTACACACAGTTTTTTTCCTTCATTCCAATCAAAACCAATAGGACAGCAGTGTCCATTTGTAACGTGGAGGCCGAGTCCGACGTCGCAGCAGTAATAAGGTGGAACAAAGCTACTGTACTCATAACCATCTAGTGACCCACACGCAAAGTACTGATTTCCGTCTCCATATTTGATTGGCTTGCCAATATATGGTTTATGGGTGCCACTTACAGTGGAGGATTGATAACCATTAGAGAAGTATTCACCCATATAATTATGAAAACTTGGTCTCGCATAATACAATAGGTCATTATATCTATCCATATAATCGAATGCCTTCTCACTAATGCAACTTGGTTGCCTGTCTGGGATGGGTGCTACGGAAGGTCTGTAAAAGACTCCTCCTTGCATAAACATAAAAGTGACAATTTGATTTATCGTATCTTTCATATGTGTATCTCCAACTTTATGTGCAACATATCCTAAAGGAGCAGGACATTCAAATATTTTATATACCTCCTTTTCGTCTAAACCTGGAGTTGGGATCTTATCAGATTCAACACAAAAGCTTTCGCGTAAGTTAGCATCATTTTTCTGGCAATAATATTTAGGCTCTATCACATAACCGCCTAAAGGTCCACCTTCTTTTAATTTATACTTCACACTCCCCTCTACTTGCTTGTGGAACACCAGATCATCATTTCTACAATAATTTATTTCTGTTACTGCATCATTGCATTCCCCTCCTTTGACAATAGCAATCTTTCCTTCATTATATGTTGGATATCTAACAATGGCTTTTTTGGCCAACCCGAGGAACCCAATCTCTTTACCTTCCAATCCACTTGTATCAATTTTGAGAAGTTCTAATTTAATTTTATACTGTCTCTCTTTTGACTCTGGGGCAGTTATTGATAGTTTGTAATAACCCCCTTGGACAAGCCTGCTCACAGAGGTGTCTCCTTCATAGACTTCAAACGAGGATATCTTATCGTCTGGGTCATAATAACCAAACTTTTTATAGTAAGGATTATTTATCCTAACAATTTTGATAAGTTCTCCCTTCTGGAGCTTGGGCTCTGCGTCTTCAGTGCCGTAAATGTTTTCTGTAATCAAATCCATTAACTGATTAATATCCATTTCCTCTGCCCCAACATAACAGTCGCCCAGCTCAGGCGTTTCGAAGCTGGTCAGCTCTTTGAGGTAAACGGCCTTCTTGCTGTCGCCGGTCTCTGCCTTCTCCACTGCCACAAGGTAAACGTTTCCGTAGCCAAGTTGCGCTTCATTCCCGTTTTCATCAAGTATCTTTACTTCCTCGTCTTCCACCCTGCACTGCTTCCCTATATCCTTTTCCTCGTCTGTTGGGATTAGGTGCAGCGCAAAGTATTCATTTCCTTCGGCCTTCTTCACGTAGCTAAGCAGCTCCTCATCAGTCATTTCCTTTGCGTCCACCACTGCTTTCGTGATTCCATTGATGTTCTTTATTCCGATAACGCAGCTTTCTGAGTTGGGGCACAGTTTCGTGTTGCGGTTGTTCTCATCAATAGCGTGGATGTAGGTATTTCCTTCGTATGGCAGCAGCTTTTTGCCTATGCTTATCCAGGAGTCCTTTTCGCTGTCATCTACAAGTAGGAAGCTTCCAATACTGCTGTCGTACTTGTACATGCCTCCTTCTGGAATCCATATGTGTGCTCCTTCAAACTCTGGTAATGAATTTATTTCAAGAGAATCCCAGCCGCACTGTTCGCCTTTTGAACACACGAATATGGTCATGTCAGGAGCCACATATGTGTTCTCCCAGTTTTCCTCTGGTTCCATGTGGACCAGCATTGCCTTTTTCTTGTCAACGCCCAGCACAGAAGCTATTTCATCTTTCAGTTCATCATTTACTTTTTGCCACCTGTTAGTGTCAGCAAAGAAGTCGCTGCTTCCTTCAACGCCTTTCAGGATTATGAAGTTCCTCTGGGTAGTTAGGTAGTCCTTGTCCTTATTGTAGGCCATTCTTTTGCTGCCTTCCAGGAAGCTGCTTACGGTTTCAATGAAGTTGCTGAGGGCCTTCTCGTTTCTCGCCACCACGCAAGTGACTGGCACAGTTTGGCCAGAGGTGAGCACGAAGACAGCAGGAGTGGACGAGCTGCCGACCTTCTCATTGTAATCAGAGCAGCATTCGCTGTTGTCATCTACTCCACAGCTCTTTACCACTATCCTCGCAGAATAGGACACAGAAGGCCAGCTCAGCTCTTCTGCTTGCAAGCCCCACATCTCTGCCAGCATCTCTTTAACGTTCTCCTTTAAGTCCTCTGGAGCATCCACCATTGTATTCAGTTCACTGCTCCCATCGGCAACCAATGGCAAGTAGTAATTAAAGTATCTTGCCTTCCTAGAGTTGATTTCACCTGCTCCCTTGTTGGAGAATCGCAGGAATGGTATTATCTCCTCGCCGTCGCTCCTCGCCTTGTTTATTCTCAGCGCGTTTTCTCCCAAGCCCAGTTCAGAGTCACTTGAAATGACTATCGCATCACCACTTGAGCCATCAACATTATCTGCCACCACAATGTTTTTCCCGCTTTCAATTTTTTCCATAGCAGCCTGTATGTCGTGGACCGTGGCGCCCGTGTGAACGAGATTGAAGCTTATCCCCTCCTCAGGACTGCTTGTGAAGTCATTGCTTTGCTCTTTGAGCCATAGCATTGCCTGCTCCAGGTTGCAGGCATTTGATTCGCAGTCAAGCGACGAAACGTCAACTGAGCCGTCATCATTGAAATGGTAAGGCTGCACTGCTTTTGCATATACATTTTCCCAGCCAGGCAGGTTGAGCCCTGTCTCAAGAGGGACAACGATATTTTCTGAAAGCTCTTTCCCGTTCTCATAGTTGAGCTCTAATTCCAGGTTTAGATTTGCCTCAAATGTGTCCCCGTATCTGAAGTCCCCCTTGTCGTACTTCACTTTTACATATTTATCGCCAGTTTCAGTAATCTCCCAATTCGAATCTCCCTCGATACTCGCGCTGCTGATTAAAAAGTCAGGGCATTCATCCACCCTCTTTTTTATCTCGACTGTTGCTGTTTTGTAATCTTCTGCCTCTTCAATGTCTTTACACTCGATATATCCTTCTCCGCCAGAGGATTCACCTGCGCTGAACGTTATCTTGCACTCTGTGTTCCCGTGCAGCTTTACCCTCCCTATCTCATTTGCGTCATAGCATCCACCACCGTCCAGGTTAGCATTGACAATGACTTTCCTTTCTGTCTTGAAGCCCTCTATCTTCGGTTTAACTGTCAGCTTTACAGTCCTTGGTGGGTTCTCTCCACTGCCTTTGGTTATACTTACGTTCAGCCCAGTGCTTTTGCTTGAAACATGGACAAAACTACTTTCACTGTATTCTTCTTCATTGTATTCCACTTCTAAGGACTCTATCTTATTAAGGTCAAGGTCATTGCAGTAGTCCTTGTCGCTCCTTCCGAATATGTATGTGATTGAATTGCTCTTGCTGCACACGGGCTCTCCGCCTTCAATTCCTGGGAAGTTGCCTATTTCAAAGTTAATCGGGCACACTATGTTTGGGAGAATCTGCACAGTGCTTTCCCTTTCAGGCACTGTGAGGCAGTTGCCTGCATCCCTTATGACCAGAGGCATCTCTATGTCCTGCCTGACGTACACGTCGCCATTGACTTCATTTTTAGCCGTTGCCTTGATTTTCAGCACAGCAGCCCCGTTTACCTCTTCCTTGTCAAGATCTCCTATGTCCCTGTCTCCCACCACGTCAGGAGGAATCTCTTCGTACGAGAAGCTTACAATTTCATTATTAACGTTCTTTTCCAGCTTTTCGCCTGATATATTTGCCTTGACCCATTCACCAGCAACCCAACTTTCCTTTGCTTCTATGCTCACGTTCTTTTCTTTTATTTCTCCGAAAACAGGGTTGCAGTTCTCGTTTTTACGTACTACAAGCCACCTGTCTCCAATGCAGGAGCTCGCAGCTTCAGTCAACTCTTCATCCTTATACAAGCCGCTTTTCTCATCGTCAAAGACTAATTGAAGATTGCATTCTCCTCCTGCGAACACTGTTTTCTTGTCCAGCGACACGCCGAGCACGCAGGGGCTTACAGGTATTGAGAAGGTTTTTCCTTCAAATATGGGGCTTTCTACATACAGGAACATCTGCTGCTTTTCATCAAAGAGTGGATCAACACTTAGGTGGCAGTAATCATTGAAGTCAACAGTTATGTTTCCATGCCTGTCAACAGAGAAGCCCACATTGCTTGAAGACGTGGAGAGGATTCCTCCACAAAATTTGTTCAATGCAGGTCCGTAAATACTTACACTGCTGGGGTCAAAGTAAACAGCCCTTCCAGGAGCGCCGCTGTTGTTTTCCCTTACCTGGAACAAGATACTGCTTGCAAGCTCTGTTATCGCCCCTGGCTTCTTTCTCAGCAGTACGTCTGCATCTCCAGATATTGGGAATGATATGTAAGCAAGCCCTTGCTCTGCTTTACCTTCCACTTTTAGCTCAATGTCTGTGTACTGTATTGGGAAGACTGCTTTTATTCTTGTCTTTATCGTGATTTTGCTGCCAACAGGCAGCCCTGCCACGTCCTCTTTTTTATACTGGGATGCGTCTATGCTTATGCTGGCAGCTGCGTTGTCCAATCCATATTCTAACCCTACTTGCTCCTCAGGGGTTGTAAGGACAGCAGTTATGTCTTCAAAAGCAACTGTCCTCTTTGGGTCCTCCAGCTTTATCTTACCGCCGAATGCATTAGAGCCTTCGTTGCTGATTATTATGGTAAAGTTTGCGCTTTCTCCCTTCTCTAAGTGGAATCGGTCGTCAGGATAGAATATTCCGCCTTCTTTCTTTCCCTTTATGCAGATGCCGAAATTGCCTTTTTTGAAACAGCGCTCGCCCCTAATATAAAAGTCAGGGCTCTTCTTGAAGTCCTTTCCTGCAGGGTCTCTAACAATGTCTTTACCTCTCCACCACTCAGCGTAAAAGTTCAGGAAGTATTTCACTCTCCCGTCAAATACCTGTCTGACCCTGATTGGAATTGATATAGAAATAATATCAGAGCTATCATCGTAATTTCCAGAGACAGTGAATAACCTTGAAGAGCTTTCAACTGCTTTACTGTCTCTTATATAACTGGGCAGGTTTCCGGCCTTCCTGAGAGCCACGTAATCCTCGCTTTCAGGATTGCTTATCAAAAATTTAACACTATCCCATTTCTTTCCTTCAAGCTTGGGCAGCCCAACAGCGAAGACAGCGTAATACACATTTCCTGCCACCAGCTCAGGGGCTCCTTGCACCCACTTGCTGCCATCGTACCACCAGCTCTCGCTTTTGCTTGTTATACCAAGAAACTGGATTTTCGTGCCTGTCTCCACAAGGTTTAAGGTGATTTCCTTATCATCATCCATCTCAATTATGTTGGCAGTGCTCTGGCTGTAAAGCGTTGTCCTGCCGCTTTCCAAATCTTTGTGCAGGTATTCCACATAAACCCTTATCTTGCTCCTCTCAGCTATGTTCGGAAAGCTCACGAAGCCAGTGTAATCTGTTTTTCCAGATGCAATGGCCTCTCCAGAGTACGCGTCTTTGACAGATACCTTTGCATCTCTCACGCCCTCTCCTTTCAGCAGGACATTGACATCCAAGCTGTACATTATTGGCTTCAGCTCTACATTGACCCTTGTCTTCTCATTTGCCTTCACTGTAAAGCTGTGCTCCCCACACTTAGTTTCGTCCTTGGCCCTTGCCACTATTATGCAGTATTCCCCTGGAAGCACCCACTCGTAATGCACGTGGCCTCTTGCGTCTGTTTTTAGGATGCCGTATCCTGTCTTGCTTGAGTTTCCGTAATGCTTCATAATGACAATAGCATCCTTCACAGGCTCTCTTCCCTCAATGCTCACGTAAACATCAACAGTTCCCACTTCTTCCTTTGAGATTTTCTCCAAGACGACCTCCTTCTCGCTTCCTCCCTTAACTGTTGTTTCAACATACCTGTAGCCTGCCTTGAAGAAGGAAACCCTATATCTTTCGCCATCAGTTAAGCTTAGGTGTGCCTCCCCATTCCTATCTGTCTCGCCAAATGCAACTATCTCGTCCTTTGGCTCTTTTATTTTGAAGACAGTTATCTTAACTCCCTGAACAGGTGTTGGAACTCCTGCTTTTTCTTCCCTTACAGCGAAAAGAGTGTCTGCGCTCGTGTCTAATTTTATGCTCACCCTCTGTGGCTCTGAGCTTATCTCATATGTTGTGTTTCCCTTGTAGTATGTGGTGTTTTCGCCTCCAGGCACGACTATTATGAATTTCGTGCCAACCCTCAGCTTGAACGTCGTGCTACCTATGTCCTTTCCAGCGTTGGACGTGTGCTGGCTTGCTATGATGTAATTGTGGTTATCTGGAGAAACTAAATTAACCAGCTGCCATGGAACAGGGCTTCCGTCAGAATGCAGCAGCTCGACAGTGAACAAACCTTTTTCAACTATCTCCTCCTCTTTCCTTTCAAGCGTTATGCAGTTTTTCCTTTCAGAAATCCTTTCAACATCCTTTTTGGTGTAAACCATTTCGCTTCTGTAATGCAGGGACTCAAAGACGTAAAGCGATTTGTCTTTTAGCTCGAAATTGCAGCTGTCTGCATTATCACATCTGCCCGCATTGTCTATAAAGTTGCCGTACTCGTCAACCTCGTTTGCCTCTATGGGCGTGTCCAATGTGTCCCCGTCATTGCTGACAAAGCAGATGCTTACCTGCTTTGCAAAGCTCATCTCGCAGTTCAGCGTGATGCTGATTACCTGACCGCTTTCAACAACCTCAATCGGCTTTGATATCCCATCACAATCCGCAGCGCTGACAGATATGTCATAACTGCCTTTCGGCAAGCTTGCGTCAAAGTTTCCAAGTATGGATGTCTTTCCCTCAACGAGCAGTTCCCCTCCTTTGCTTATTTTTACCACTGCGTCTGGAATCAGGTTTCCGTTGCTGTCAGACACCTGCACAGAGAAATTTACTTCCTCTGCAATTCCCAAGCCAGGCGCGAACGCAGTCAGGACAAAGTAGCAGAGCAAAAGAAAGATTCCCACGAAAACAGGAAGCGATGGAATGCCTGCATCCTCAATTGGGTCAACCACAGAGTAAACAGGCACGCCCTTGGCCTCAATCCAGTCCAAAAGGTCATACCACTTGTCCTCAATCTTATAATAAAGATCTCCAAACCCCACCTAATCACCTTGCAATTTCCTTTCTTTTTAATTTAATATTTCTTTAAATATAATACTTCATCTTCATATCCTATTGAATCCCCCACCAGTTGAAGACACACAGCTTACTGTAATCTGCTGACCATCTACACTGCAGGCGGCTTGGCCAGAATCGCAGGGAGTACAACTTATTTCCATATCTCTTTCATATGAGATGGCTCTTGGCAGCACGTTTACGGTGATTGTTGAGGGAGTTGATGAATCCCCAACATTTGCCTTTATATTAAACAATTCGGCCAACTCAGTTCCCGGCTGCGGGGGATTTATTCTTACTGTCAACGTTTCACCTCTCCAGTTAGCTTCTATTAAGCTACTGCTTTGTTGTTGGTTTGACAAAGCGTTAGACAGACAATTCATATACTTTTCTAACCTGTCTTGACCACTACACCCCATACCAGATAGGTAATCGTTGCTGATCATACCTGCTATATCCATCCAAACATTCTCATAATCACCATGCGCGGACGCGTAGAAAATCTCTTTATCTTTCTCCTCCAATTTGCTTTTAATAAGGCCTTTGATTGCATGCTCACATCGGTTACTATTGCACGAAACAGCCCCTCTATTTATAACGTCCTCTACAACCTTATTTATCGCTTTCTCAATGTTTATCAGGAGCGAAGAGCTAACGCCTGCCTGGATGATTCTGGCCTGCATTCTGGCCTCGTCCATTATCATTACCCTGTTAAAGCTCTTGGCGCTGTGGGCATCGCTCTGTATCATCGTCATGGAAATTATTATAGCGGTTATCATCATCATACTTCCAACAAGTGGAGTAAAAAGAGAAAAACCTTTCATCGCTTTGCTAAGGTATTTATTTTATTTAATATTTTAGCCGCGCACCTGCCCATGTATCCAAGATACCAGAAAGCATAGTATAACAGAACAACCACAAGCAATGTTATCCTGAAAAGCACGTCGTGAACGAAGTCAGCACTTGCCCAGCCCATTGAGCTTCCAACCCACAGCACCGTTGATATCCTTATCGCATTAGCAATTAATATAAAAGGAAGAGCCACAAGCGCTGCCTTTATCCTATCTCCTAGCTTCCTGTCAAATGTAGCAAAAATTACCGCCAGCACCATTGCTATCTCAATGTCCCCAGCGCATAACCTGCCTATAACCGCATCCACGCTGCCTACCCTTATCACTGGCTCTGCAGCAAAGCCTAGTGAGTGCTCAACCCCCAGGACAGAGAGAAAAAAAGATGTAAGCACAGTACTTATGCTCTCTATGTAATAAATTAGCGGCTGGAGGCAGATGTAGAAAAAGATATAAAAAGCTCCGATACTTATTAAGAAGGTGAAACCCCTCCACAACTCTCTTTTAGAGAGGAGAGTTCTCAAAGGTGAATTCATTTGACCCATAAATACATCATTAAAAGTGAAGGAGGAAAGAGATATTTAATAATAGACTATAGGGGCGCTTCCTTTGCAGCATCAGTGGCTGATTCCCAGCAGTGCATGAGAGAGGTAATAGAGCTTTTGGGAAAGACAAACGCAGACCTCGTTGTCTTGGCAGAGGTATATGAGAGGGTTTACAACGAAGAGCAAACCAAGATGCTAAAAGAGATTGCGGACTTGGCCTCCCTTTTCCACAGGGAAAGCGTCTGGTCGCACGAGAAGATAGCTCCATATCCAGAGTGCGAAGGCCTTTATGCTGCGCGCCATAACCTTATAATGTCTATATCTACTGACTTAATTTTTTCAGACCCTATAGCTGCGTACCTGAAAACAATATCTGCCATAAAACAGGAAGAGGAAAGGCTTTCGTCAGAGGGAAAGGCCTACAAAAAATGCGCTGAACCCTACCTTAAAGTGCTTAACTTCATGCGCAATGCTTTTGAGAAAACAGAGCTGATAAAGAAGGCAAAGCTGATTATAAGCAGAGTAAAGCAGATCCCAAAGGACAGGTCAATATACAGAACGCTGTTTCAGGTTGAAATAAAACCTGCCTTTGTTTCTTCAAGGGTTTTTTTCAAGACGCCTGTTGGCGTTGAGCTGGTGGACCAATATGAGGTGCTTGACGCAAACGTAAACATCTATAAGCACCCTGAGAAGATTCAATATCTATACTATATCTCGCCACCAGAGTACAACCTAAGCCCAGAAGAATATATGCTCCTCACGAGGACAAGGGAAATTGTTTCAAACTACCATCCAGAAGGCATACAGTTTATGGAAGCATCAGAGATAAGGGAATACTTCAAAAAGGTTTATGAGGCAACAATTGCAGACCTTGCCCAGAGGAACGACATAAGCTTATCAGGGGAGCAGGTCAGAAGGTTAGCAGGCATAGTTGCCAGGTATACTGTTGGATATGGCATGATGGAATTACTGCTCAGCGACAGGAAGCTGACAGATATTTATATGGATGCGCCTCTTGGCTCAAAGCCTGTTTACGTGGTGCACAGCGATTACGGCAGCTGCCAGACAAATGTGCTTTTCACTGAGAGGGAAGCAAAAGGCATTATATCAAGACTGAGGGCCCAGTCAGGAAGACCTTTTGATGAAGCGCACCCTGTTTTTGACATGGACATGCACGACTTGAAAACAAGGGTTGCTGTGATAGGTCCTCCTCTGTCTCCTGATGGCGTTGCGTTTGCTTTGAGATTGCATAAGGAAACACCATGGACATTACCACAGTTCATAGATGTCAAGATGTTAAACTCACTCACAGCAGGCATGCTGTCCTTTTTCGTGGATGCCCAGGCCTCGACACTTGTCAACGGTGCTAGAGGTTCAGGCAAAACATCCATGCTCATGGCTCTGATGCTCGAAATTCTTCCAAGCCTAAGGATCATCGTTCAAGAGGACACCTTGGAGATACCAGTCCAGTTTATGAGAAACATAGGTTATAACATACAGCGTCTGAAAACCCAGTCAGCCATTGCTGTTTCCAGGACCAGTGCAGAGGTGCCACCAGAGGAGGCATTGAGAACTGCCCTGAGGTTAGGAGATTCTGTGCTGATAATAGGAGAGGTTAGGAGCAAAGAAGCACAAGTTCTTTACGAAGCCATGAGAATAGGGGCTGTTGGCAATGTCGTTATGGGAACGATACACGGAGAAAACGCATACAGTGTTTGGGACAGGATTGTCAATGACCTTGAAGTTCCTAATACATCGTTTAAGGCCACTGATGTTATAGTTACCTGCGCTCCCATAAGATTCAAGGGCTCGATAAGAAGGGAGAGAAGGCTTATAGAGATAACAGAGGTGGGAAAGCATTGGTATGAAGAACCTGAAAAAGAGGGTGGCCTGATAAAGCTTGTGGAGTTTGACACATCAAAGGACAACCAGTACGTAAACGAAAAGGAAGTAAAGCGCTCTGAGCTGTTTCCGAGGATTGCAAAGAGCAGGGGTCTGAAAATTAAGGAGCTCTGGGATGATATTTACGCAAGGGCAAGCGTTAAGCAGTACATGGTAGATATGAAGAGGAAGTACAAGATACCTGAGCTCTTGGAGGCCTCTCATACTGTTCCTGCAAATGATAAGTGGCTTCTGATTCTGGAGAGGCAGAGGGAAGAGCATGGCTCTGTGAACTACAAGGAGGCAGAAGCAGAATGGAAGAAATGGCTCCTTGAAGCACACGTAAAACCACTCATTTCAAGAGGGGGGAAAGGTGGCGCGAAGAAGTGAAGACAGGGTTCCAAAGGCTTATGCAGAAGCTTACAGCTCGCTGATAGCAGAGGAAAAGAAGCCTGTTTTTGAGGAAGACAATTGGTATTACAGGATTGCGCGTAAGCTGGGAAAAGCAGAAAGCCCTATGCCTTTCAAGGATTTGAAGCTGAAGCAGGCAATTGATTTTCTTGGCTGGGACCTATCTGCTGAGCAGGTGAGCAATACAACAACCCTTTTCTTTGCAGCTTCATTCATTCCATGCGTATTCATCGCCTTGCTCTTAATCTTCTTTTCAGGTCTGCCTTATTATGCCTTGATGTATGTCCTGCCAATGCTGCTTTTGGGCCCCATAGCTCTTACCTATTACGTGCAGAGGTATCCAATCTTCCACGCGGATTCTATCAAGATGAGGTCTGTTCTGGAGGTTCCAGAAATAGTAAATTACATGGTTATAAGCATGAAGCTTTCTCCAAACTTGGAAAGGGCAATAGACTTTGCCTCTGAGCATGGCAGGGGAAAGATAGCAAGCGAGCTGAAGGAGCTTTCATGGAACCTCAAAATGGGCATATACTCTTCTGCAGAGGAGGCATTGGACAAGCTGGCATACAAATGGGGGCAGTACTCTGATGAGTTCAAGCATGCTCTCATGCTGATAAGGTCAAGTGTCATAGAGGTTGATGAGGCCAAGAGGCACGCGATATTGGACAAGGCAATATATGATGTTTTGGAGGGTATAAAGGACGATATGGACAAGTATGCTATGAAAATGAGACAGCCAAGCATATATCTCTATTATGTCGGGGTTTTGCTTCCCCTTATGCTTATAATCATGCTCCCCATTGGAAGCATTATGGCGAATCTGCCTTTTGCGCAGCTCTGGGTTCTAGTGCTTATCTATAACATCCTGGTGCCTCTTGGGGCTTTTGTTTTCGCGAGGCAAATACTTTCAAGGAGGCCCCCTGTTTACGAGGCCCCCCACATTCCAGATGACCATCCTGAATTGCCAAAGAAGGCGCACATAAAAATAGGAAACACGAACATCCCTGTCATTCTGCTTGCAGTCTTTGCAATGCTTGCAACCGCGTATCTCTTCATTTACGTGTTTGAGCCATTCCTGAATCCGAACCCAGCAATAACAAGGCCTTGGGACAAGGAAGCTATTGCCTCTTACATTCCTTTCTTTACTATGGCAGGTTATGTGATGTCTGCTGTGATTTTTGTTTCTGTTTACTTATACGGCAGCACTTATCCTAAGAAGAAACTGCAAGACAAGATTATGAGGATGGAGGCTGACTTTCAGGATTCCATATACATCTTGGCATCGCGCTTGGGAGAGAACAGGCCCATAGAGGAGGCTGTTGAGTACACTGCCAACTTCCTCACTGACAGCCCGCTGTCCAGGACATACAGGATAACGGCAGAGAACATAAAGAATTTAGGCATGACAATAGAGGCAGCCTTCTTTGACCCTGCCTATGGTTCTTTGAGACATGTTCCGAGCAAGATAATAAAGAACACAGTAAGGGTTGTGATAGATTCCCTTTCTCTGGGGGTGCAGCAGGGGGCAAGGGTTCTGCTTTCACTCTCAATACAGCTGAGAGATGCAAAGAAGGTCAAGGAGAAGGTGAGAGCGGTCCTAGAGGAGATAACTGCTATGATGAGAAGCATAGCGTATTTGATAGCTCCCCTTGTGCTGGGAATAACCTCTGCTCTCCAGAAAGTGATTGTAGGGGCCTTGCTTTCCCTGGGAGGCAGTGAGTTTATAGGAGCAGGGCCAAGCGCAGGCATTCCAGTTGGCTTCATAAACCCACAAGCGCTGGCCTCAATGCCTGACGCGATGACGTTTCTTATAATAATAACAATTTACGTGCTGGAGATAACTGTCCTCTTGCTCTACTTCATCACAAAGATAAACGAGGGCGACAACCCTCTTGCCTTAAAGATGAGCATAGCTAAAACAGTCCCGATTGCCATGACACTTTTCTTCTTTGCAGCTTGGTTTGCATCCACAATGGCGGCGTGATTTTATGAGAAAGGCGCAGGCTTTTACGGTTTTCAAGCTTCTCATAGCTTCTGTCTTTGCGGTTTTCCTGCTCTTGCTCGTTTACTTCGCTTCTCAGTCACCTGCATCTCCTCTCAGCTCTGCCCAAATCCTGAAGGAGCTGTCAGAGCAGTCAAAAAAGGCGCCTGGCCTCTGCTTTGCCAGGGACAGGGTTTCATTTGTTAAGGGAGAGGGCTTTTCATTTTCAAGCATCGGGGTCGACGGCGTCAGTGTGGGACAACAGTTCGGATCTGCCTTTTCTTGCAGTTCAGGTCTTTGCGAGGTTGATGAAAACATAGAGCTGCCGGTCAGCGCTAAGACCAGCAGCGGGCAAACAATGCTTTACATAGGAAGCAAGAACTGCCAATAAACTTTTAAATACTTTGATGACTTAATCTTCCTGAGGTGATTGTTTTGATGAGAGGACAGGCCTTTGACACCTTCAAGCTGATGATAGCAGCAGTGGTGGCAGTTGCAATTCTTGGCATACTGCTCGGCATCTTGGGAAACATCTCAACGCCAGGAGCAGACCCTGCGTCTGCAATTAGGCAGCAGCTTTCCAAGGCATACCAGTACAAGGGCTCCACCTTTGTCAGCAGCGGAGAGGCCTCCTTCGTTGCTGGAACGGTTTACACGACAGACACCTTTACAGACGCAGTTGGAGGCAGCGGAGTGACTTTAAAGTTCTGCGCCGAGACTACCCTAACAAGTAATGAAGCAGTATCCATTGGTAC
Organism: Microcaldota archaeon; assembly: GCA_003660975.1. Lineage (GTDB taxonomy): Archaea > B1Sed10-29 > B1Sed10-29 > B1Sed10-29 > B47-G15 > B47-G15. The sequence goes on along the minus strand of QMVG01000001.1, from coordinate 32,573 downwards.
TGATAAGGACGAATTAGGAGTTGAAAAAGACTTCAGGGCAAAGGTAAAAGCAAAGTGTACAACAGACACATCAGGAACCACTTGCTATATAGGCATCGGAGATGCAGACTTTGACAGTTGCTAGTGAGGGATAGCTATGAAAAGAGCTGTTAGCTGGACTCCAATATACCTTGCCATTGTGCTGGTGATAGCAGCTATATTGATATACACGATTGCAAAGCCAATGTTCCAGAGCGCTGCCACTTACGCCCAGCAGCTTGGTTTTCTGCTTTTCTGAAATCTCCTCTTTATGTTTTTTATACCTGCCATGCTTTTACCTAATTATGCCGGTGCTTTCAGGAAGAGGGCAAGAAGAGGCCCCGATAGAGTTGCTCATAGGAGTGGCCATACTCTCCTTTGTTCTCATAATTGCTTTCTACACATACCAAAACTCCTGCTCAGCGCAGTTCTACGAGAAGATGCAGGCATCCATGTCATACCTGGCAAGGGAAATAGAGTCTGTTTACCACGGCTCTGTGGGCAGCAACAGGACAGTTGTCGTTGACTTTTCCCCTGTTGGCTGCGCAGACCCCTCCTTTGAAGGCATAAGAATGATAGGAGGCTCAGAGGAAACATGTAAGGCCGCACTTGGCAGGGAGAGCTGTTATCTGCTTGTGCTCAGCATAGCAGGCGAGACAGGAAGCCCATTGATAGAGGCAGTTGACGTTCCAAGTTCTGTAAGCATAGAATTCTTCCCAACAGGCATTAGTAGTAGCAATATTGCTGAATGTAAATTCTCTGACCTTGATTTCGAAAACCAAGGAGAATGGAGCAACAATGTTTACATTAATTGCAGGTTCAAGCCAACTAGGTACACCTTAACCATAAGCAAGAAGAGTGGGGACGAAATGGAAATTTACGCAGGTGGATAGCGTGAAGGGTCTTGGAATGTGGATAATGTCAAAAGTGGTAATGCTGATATTCCTTTTCGTTACATTCGGGGTTGTCTTCTCCTTTATGAGCATAGGCCAAGAGCAGAGCAGGAACCAGGCAGCTGAAGCCCTAGCATCAGACCTTGTGAACACCATAAGCAATACTCTATCGTCAAACCTAGAAGAAGCAACCCTTAACTTTCCCCTTCCAAGAAGGATTCCTGAGAAGTCCTACCGCCTGAACCTTGAGAAAGGAGAGCCATATACGCTTGTCATAGGTCTTGAAGGTGCAGGAACATATAAAAGACTCTACGCAGCAATAGCCATGCTTTCCTATCCGAGAGAAGGAGAGCATAAGCCAGAGACCTACATTTCCTCTGCCTATGCCCTGATACCTTCAGGTTACTCTCTTGAAAGCTGCAACTATGGGGAAGAGATTATCCTGAATTCAACAGAAAACAGCTACATAAAGATAACGGTGGACAATGCAGATAAAAAAATCGAGATAGAGGGCTGCCAAATGACAGCTTGCTCGGTGGTGTGTGGATGAGAAAAGCTTTCATAGGACCAATAGGAGACGACCTTCCAACGCTCATAATAGTGCTTTTCGCGCTATTTATGTTCTTCTCTGGAATAGTTTTTGCCTATGGCCTTGTTGGGGAGAAGAGAGAGGCAATGGAGCTGAACGAGGCCTCTCTTTTGATAGCCAAAGTATTTACCTCTGAAGGCGTGCTTTCAGATGAAGACCTTAATCCTAACAGTCCCTTGATGCAGAAGGCAGATATGATAGCTGAAAGCCATAATGTTGAATACGCCATTTACTTTGATTCAGACGGAAACCAAAATGTTTGCCAGATCAACGCTCTGCGATATAAGTACATCATAGCAAGGCAATCAAACACCGGCTATATATTTGATGCCATTGTCGTTTGCGTGTGGAGGAGTGCAGGATGAAGGCACAGGCAGCCATAGTGGACGCAATGCTATTTGTGATAGTTGCCAGCATAGCGAGCATTCTCGTAATATTCAGTGCTGGTCAGTATGGCATATCCACGCTGAGACAGGCATCATCAGCATATGCATACGAGTTCATAAACAGCGCACTTGTTGCAATGCACTACGAGGGGGGCGGAGAAGACTACTTCTGGCCCGAGCTTTACAAAGAACTTTCTAACCCAAGATTACAAATCAGTGACTTAAGTAGTTTTTTGTGCACAGATTACCCAGAGCTCTACAAAAATTTAACCAAGTACAGCCCAGGCAATTTTTCCCTTTGCTTTGAGAAAGACAGCAATATCTTTTGCATGTACAAGGACAGCAACGGTTGTGTTGTAAGTAATGGTTATCCAAGCAAGAGTTATCCCAACACATATGTTGGAAGCAGCCACATAGGAGATTGGAGGATTTCGCTTAGGATATACTATTAACGCCTTTTTTTGAGCACATAACCCAGGATTCCCAGGCCAACTATCAGTACGATGGCGAAAGCCACCACAGTTAAGCTAACTCCCCTTTCGCGCATGTTCAGCACAACTGCTATTGATTCGTTGTTGAACTCATTGAACAAAAAGGCAAGGTCTCCAGACATCTGCTTTCCCTCATAAGGGCAGCTGTAGTAAATGTAAAATATGTCCTCTCCTGTCTTTTCGCACTTGCTTAGCTCAATGTTTTCGGGGTTTATGACTGCAATTACATTCTTCAGCATGTAACCAGGCACTCTTTTGTAAAGCTTTTCAGTGCTGCCGTTGTCGTAGGATACCTTATATTCCTGTATGACATTGCCTCTTAACTCTATACTGCTCACGCAGTCAGGAGTGGCGTTTTCGTAATCAAGCACCATGCAGCTTATGTTTTCAAGCATATTGAAGTCCATGCCCTCCACATAGCCCAGCTCTGGGCACATAACGCCGTTTTCTACCTCTTGGCAGCCGTAGTCGGTCAGCAACTCCTTTAACACTTCATCGCTTACAGCATAAGACAAAAACAGCATTGCAATAACCAGCACCAGCACCTTAATTTTCATTTCTCCTCCTCCTTATTAGCAGTAGGCCAGACAGCAGCAGCACTACGAAGAGCAGCAGCTGTGTTGTTTCTGTTGGCGTCCACGGCAGCGCTGCCAATATGTTCTGCTGGCCCATCTGCCTCCAGCCTTGCTCTGCCCTGCTGATGTCCTGCTCGGAAACAATCCATGGAGGCCTCCCAGGAGACATCATCGCGTTTCCGTCAGCGCCGTAGTTTATGAAATCAGGATTTATTGCGAATGGGAACGTGTTCGTTATGCTCAATGCACCTGTCTTCCCGTCATAAACCAACGCGCCATTATTGCTGCGAGCCATCCACAGAGGCATCCTGTATACATTTCCTTCCTCATCCATGACATATGCAGTTGGCTGGCCGTTTTCAACCTTCACAGTTATGCTGTAGTCATGGCCGTCCTCTCCCTTGCCCTCAAAGCTCTTCTTTTCCTCATTATACTCTAGGTCATCTACCCTTACCTGCTCCCCACTTGGAAGCGTTATCTCAGCATAGGCATTTCCATCTTCATCTGTGTTGAACCTTATGCCTCCATAGTCATCAACAGCAGTCCAGTCTATGAAGCACCTGTCGTCAAGCAGGGTGTTCCACTGCTCTTCCTTGTTGCTCTCGCCATCAAAGTCAAAAGACAGCCTAAAGCCGTAGTATGTCTTACCATCAATCTCCACGCTGCACCTCTCCCAGCCCATATTATCAAGCACATCGCCATTTACTGAAGACAAATCATAAATAATCAGGTGCAGCACTGATTCAAGGTCCTTCCATCCAAATAGTTTCTTGTATGCAGACGCGTCTCCTGCCATGAGCTTGCCGTTCTCAAAGCTAACATATCCTGCGTTCAGTCCTTTACCAAGTTTGAAGTTTCCGCAAGGCAGCTCTTCACCGTCCTTCACGATTTTAACAGTTCCATCACCATATATCTCAATGTCCGCGCCCTCAAACCTGGCAATTGACTTTGAAGCTGCCATCCTGTCCCCGCAAACCTTCTGCTTGTTAAAACTGACAATAACATCCCCGTCCTCCATCCAGATATACGCGTCCTCTGTTTTTATCAGCTCCAGATCTCCCAAACTATTCTTTAATAATGTGTCAGCATAAGCCCTGTAATCCCCATCTCTGAAAAGACCCATCAGCTTAGCCACTTCTTTTTTGAGACAGGGGTCATCAAAGCTCACGTATGGCGTAATATCATTATGTATTGTCATGGCCTTAGCAACCTTATTATTTATGTCAATTGATTTTACAGCAATCTCCATGTAGCCGTCATTGTTTCTCCACCTGGCAGAGGCTGCTTGAGGCCCTTCTACCATGGTGTTTCCATCATTGTCAAGCCATTTGTACCCCTCACTTCTCATGCACCAGTACTGGCCGTTATCCAATTCCTGGCAGTAGTCAATGGCACAGTCAGGCGTGTTGAACCACTTCATTGTAGCATCTCTGTTGAAGTGAACCCTGTATATCTCATCTCCTGTAATCCTTGTTATGCTGGGTCCGTCGTAATCTCCCTGCAGGGACATCACATTCCAGTAGTAGTTATCAGCAAATTCCCTTGCAAGCCCTGAAACGCTCTCAGATGGCGTTAAGCTCTTTATTAGGTTGGCTACCGTCTGGTCCAGCCCTGACACAACACCTTCCAGCTCACCGCTCTTTAGAGAGCTCATCACATCCTTTTCAGTTTTCTGCTTTGTGGGAATCTTCTGTATGCCTAAGGCCAGGAATTTAGTGTCGTAGCAGCCTTTCATCGCGTTCAGCGCATCTACCTGGGCTTCTGCAAATTTCTTCTCCTGTTTGTACTGGGCATAGGCTATTCCTAATTGTGCTAGCAAGGTGGCTGCTTGCCATGGTCCAGGAGCAAAAGTGTCAACAACATCAACACCCGCCCCTAAGGCTATCAACGCTTCAGCCCCTTTTACTATCTTACCTAATTTATCTGCCTCTCTTTTCCTGACCTTGACGCAGTTGTTCTCGCTTTTCATGGCCTCCTCTATATCCACAAGCTTCACGTATGCCTCTGTTTTCGTTATGTCAGAGACGAGTGAGGTGCCTCTTTCTCCGAAGAGCCTGGTTGCATAGTACATCACGGGAATTGAAACGCCGAGTATGCCCAACTTGCTTGTGGCAACTGCTGCCACATCAAAGATGCCCCATGCCGCCCCCATCAGCACCAGCTTCCAAGGAGATGGCATCCAATTTGCGAGGAAGGTGGTGATCCTGTCTGGCTGCGCGTAGTCCACCACGTCAGGACCTATGACGCTTAAGTCAACATTGTTTATGTTCAGCAGAAGCGAGCTGTACTTTCCAGATGACGAGACCTTATACGAGTGAGGGTGCTCTGCCAGCAGGAAGTGGCTTTGCGCCGGGTTTCTCGCCAGGAGCATGAACCTCCTTGACCCCAGCTCGTCAATCCTCCCTATGCTGTTGATCCTTCCCTCAACCACGCTTCCCTCCTGGTCCATGAAGAAGAGCATCTTGCTTATGCTCTTCAGCTTTTCCGCTATTATTTTCTCCTCGCTCGGCGGAGCGTTAAGCATCTTGCCCACATCAATGCCAAAGTAGGCCAGCACGGCTGTCACCATGTCTGGCTCCACCATGTCAATGCTTGCCTTTCTGCTTACAGCAAGCACGTCAACATAGCCGTCCTTTCCGCTTTGCTTGAGCACTTCCTTCGGGCTCAGCTCAAGATTGAAGGTGTGCATTGAGAAAAAGCCCTGCACGTCCCCCTTGAAGGCAGTGCTTGCTATAAAGCCAGCAAACATAGCAGTCCTTCCAATGTCCAAAACATATCTCGCCCTCTGCCCTACTCTGATTGCAGCACTTGCGAGGTAATATAGGGCCTTAGATTTGCCTGCAGCCCTGGCCAGGTCAATAAGCGCCCCAAAGCCACCTGCATTTGCCTTCACGATGTCTGTCATCACATCTCCAAGCTCTCCAACATATTCACCGCCGACCTTCGCCTTTAAAAATTTATCCATATCATCAATCTTCCCTCCAGTTGTCTTCTTTGCTTTTGCCGCTACATTTCTTATATCTGCTATTATGTCCTCACTTTGTATGTCAGACGGTAATGCCTTTATGGCCTCGTCATACTTTCCACTCTCAATGGTCTCCAGAAATTCACTAATGTCACTGTCCATTATTCTCCCCTCTCTTTTCCATCCATTTAAAACATCTTCTATCTTTTGCTGCCCTATGTAAATTTTGTCTTTATAATGGCTCTGAAATGCCTTGGACCATTCCTTTGTATTGGATGGGTCCTTTGGCGTGATTTCGGTCAGCTTTCTCTCCAGAGCATCAGCTATGGCTCTTCTCCTGTTTATGTCCCTGTAATAGTTAATCTTTTCTAATTCTTCCTTGAAAGCTTTCAGCTTGGTATTGCTGGGAAGATTCTCAGCAAGGTCATCCAACTTTTTCACAGCCTTTTCTATCACTTCTTTATCTACGCTCCCGCCTTCCAGCATCTTCTTTACGTCTCCTAAAGTTTTTTTCACTTCTGCTTCATCGGGAACCTCATCAGGAAACTTTTCAGCAAGCTCATCCAGTTTACTCACCTGATCGTTGAGTGCTTCCCCAGTTATTTGCTTTTGCTTTGATATCCTTCTCAGCCCATCTGCAATGTCATCTACTTTTTCTTTTGTGGGAATATTATCCAAATCCCGTGTAATATCATCCAGCTTTTTCACAGCCTCATCTATATTTCCCTTTCTCAACGCATCTGCTATGCCATTAATTTCATCCTCAGCTATGCCCACATTTCTCAGGTTTTTCGCTCTAACCTTTTTCCACCACCAGCCTCCAAGTCTGTCTCTAATTCCCTGTCCTGCAGAAGGGACTAGCTCTTCTGTAATAGTGCCTCCACCGCGGCTCCATCTTCTTATCATCCTTTGACTCGGGCTTCCTCGGGTAAACAAGCCTCTTACTCTCCCTCCCTGCCTGGTCAAGCTGGCAAACTCGTCGCTGTCCTCTGCTATGCCCCTGCCAAGCCTGGTGACTGACCTGGTTGCTATGGAGTTCATCCAACCAATGCCTATGCTGCTCAGCCCAACCCCGAGGCCCATCAGGTTCCACTTGTTGAGGTCCTTTCTCAAGCCGCTTATTACATTGGCCATGTTCATTATTTCCTTGGGAAAGAGGTAAATGATGTCTGAAGGAGCCAGCGTTATGAAGGTCCTGTTGCTTTCAATTATGTTGGCAGGGCTGTACTTTACCTTTTTTTCTTTTATGATGCTCGCGAGGTTGGCAGTAGCTTCATCAAGAAGCTCCCCGTCGCTTTTTCCATCTGTCTCAAAATCAATGTGCAATTTCTCAAATTCAGATGAAACAGCGTCCCAATTGACTTCCTTGTCATCCTCTGCTTTTTTCAGTTCGCTTATTATTCTCTCAACTGCGACCAGGTCTTTCCTGCTCACAGAAGAAGCATAGCCCTCCTCACAGGCAGGAGAGGGGTTGTCAGCGCAAAACCTCAGGTTCTGGTTTATTCCCATGCCAAGAGATATGGCACCGTCAACCAGCACAGAGCTTAAGTGGCAGACATCGTCTGGATTCTTAGCGCTCCTTGAAGCTATGTCGTAAAGCCTCACAGGCACGCCGTTTATCATAAATATCTGGTTTCTGGCTTTTTCCACCTCTGGGTCGTCTGCTATGCCTGCTCTCTCCCTTTCTCTCTGTATCCTTCCCAAGACAATGTTTCCGAAGCTGTCTATGTCCTCATCAACGGCCTCCATCAGCTTTGAGAACTCGTCATGGTCAATTGCAGATGTCCTGACCTTCAACCAGCAGTTGTCATCTGAACTTCCGATAAAGTGGCTTAAGCTTTTTTCTTTAACGCTTATGTCATGCACCACATAATCGTTGTTATTTCTCTCCCTAATGGCATATGCATAAGGAGTGAAAACTGAGGAGATCAGTACCAAAGCCATCAAAAAGGCATATGCTCTTTCCACCAAAACACCCTTTTTAATTACTCATTAGTGCAATAAAAATGTATAAGACAGAGCAACCACGCTCCACAACATTAAGCTTATCAGATAGACGATGATGAAGTACATAATCGGTTTGGGCATTTCATACCTCAGCTCTATTTTCCTCATAATATAATGACCAAACAGTGCAAGCACGAAGACGATTATTGAAGCAGCGAAGAAGGAGGAAAAGAGCTGAGATACGGAAATGTCAATGAAGGGCTCTCCTCCCAACAAGGCAGACCAAAGCCTCAGCACAAACCAGGCAATCACAAAGCTTATGAACGAGGCGATGTAGAAAACAACTATAGGTTCTACCCTTATCTTCCTCCTCAGTTTTCCATATATGAAGTCACCCATAAAGACAAAAGGGTAGGCAATTATGCTGCTAAACAAGGCAAGCTCAGCTGTAGTCCTCAAAGCATCTAAGCCCATATTTGCCAGAAAATATGCTACAAGAAAAAGCAAGGGATTGCTGATTGGGTTTGGGATAAATGCCATGTTTAAACTAAATGCTTATTAATATATAAATTATTCTTCTCTTAATAGATACATGGTGTTTGTTATAACCCCTCTGGAGCTATGGCTTATTGCAGTAATGGTGGGTAGCCTTGGAAGCATCAGTTTTGGTTATCTTACATTGAGGTATGCCTATCCAGACATAAGAAGCCTCAACAACAAGGACAAGTGGTTTTACTCCTTAATGACAGGGTTCTTAATATTTGCATTGTCTTTTCTTGCTTCTTATTTCATCAGCTATTACCTCTTTTTCATAACTTATCCCATGCTTGTCTTGGTTATAGCGGTGTTTATTTACCTGAAGTCATCTATGGGAGACACGATTAAAGTAGCGCTTCCTGTCCTGAGGTTTGATGTTGGGGCGTTCAAGAAAAAAGAAACATCAAAGCAATTCACAGAGAAAAAAGCAGCTGAAGAGAAACACATTGGGCCAAGCCTGAAATTAAAGACGCCAGAGCTTAAGCTCGGCTTGGCAAAAATCATGAACACAGGGCAAGAGACACATGCACAGCTCTTTGACAAGCTGAACGAAGCAGTTGAAAGCTACAAAAAGAGAGCTGCTGAGAGAAGGGCGAGAAGGGGAAAACATAGAGAGAAATTGATAGAGCAGGTTAAGATTGATATGACATATAAGAAAGGCTCTGGAGAGAAGACAGTTCCAACAGCAGAGAAAACAGCTGAAGCTCAGGCTATTGACCTATCCTCAATAGAAAGCCTCACATTAGAAGACCTCTCATTAGACAATAGTGCAGAGCTTGGAACGCTGTCCGAGCTTGAGAGTGAGCTGTCAAACATAGCAGGCGTAAATGAGACGGAGGAGATTCCAAAGGAAAAAGGCATGACTTGCCCCAATTGCGGAAGAAAAAACGTCACAGTTATATACTGCCCCTACTGTGGCAAGGGCTTTTGCTCCCACTGTGCCAGCTCTGTAAGAAGAGAAGGAGACATGATAATATACAAATGTCCCCACTGTGGCAAGGATGTTATTGTCAAGCAGTAATTACTCTATTTTCTTTTCAACGTACGGGAAAGCAAATACATTATCACTTATGTGGAGCGGTGGTCTTATTTTATCTGTCCTTAACCTATATTCCTCGTCAACAGCGTCATCCCTGACCCTCACAGCAACTACCTTGCCGACTATTATAACATGGTCCCCATATTTTCTGGCGTCTTCAACGTAGCACTCTATGTTTGCCACGCAGTCTTTTATGCTGGGAGGCCCAACCACCTTGCTTGGAATCGTCTCAAAACCTGCTCTTTCTATCTTGCTTGCCTTTGGGTCGAACGGCTCTCCTGCTATCATGATTTTCTCAGCCAATTCCTCGCTAGGCACGTTTACAACAAACTCTTTTTTCGTAGTTATGCTCCAATATGAGTGCTTGTTTGGTCCAACTGCCAACAGCAGCATTGGTGGGTCAAAAGAGATAGGAGTTACAAACGAGAAAGCAGCCACATCTGCCACGCCTCTCGCGTCCATCGTAGTTACCAAGACAGTGAGCCTTGGGCTCATAATCTTGTAAAATTCCCTTATGTCTTCAAGCTCCTTCATCGCACCACCTTACTCATACATGAGGGAATCCTCAACCTCCTTGTACATCTTCTTTTCTTTCACGCTCTTGCTCATCAGCCCTTTCATCTTTTTCTCTATCTCTTTGGCCTCTCTGAGCAATTCACTTGTGTCAACCTCAAGGCCTATGAGTTCATCCAGTTTCTTTATCAATTCCGCCGAAGCCCTTGGGTTCGGCACCTTGTACTCTGACTGTGCGAGCAGAGTAATAGCAGGAAAATTTTCCCTAGCACACTCTGCGATGAGCATGCCACTAACACCTGTTGTTACGCCCTCTTCAATTGCTTTTACATTTTTTGAAGCTAAGAAAAGCTGCATCTCTTCATTTGAAGCTATGCCAAATATCTCTGATTCCCTCTCGTTTTCAGGCATGCTCATGCCAGCAAGGGATATTATCTGCCTTATTCCTTTTTCCTTTGCAAAGCTCAATATCTTCTTAGCCAGTTCATGAATCACATCAGAGGGTGTAACAAACTCTGCCAGAAGCACACAGAAGTCCTTGCTTGGGTGCTTATAGATTCGCATAGGAAAGTAAGGCCTGCCCTTATGTATTGTTATTATGGGGGGAAAACTCTCCGAATCTATATAACCTATTGCTTTCATTCCTGTTTTTTCCACTATGTAGCTAACCGCAATGGTTCCTACTAAGCCAACACCAGGAAAGCCCTCTATAAGCACACTATTTTTTAGGTCAACATCTCGTGTTAGCACGACCTCAACATGCTTCATTCTATCCCTCCACGTTTTTCATATATACTGTCCTGTTTCTGTACTTATCAACTAGCAAAGAGAATTTAAGCTTTATGCCATTGACCTTTATCTCTCTTATTCGCCAGACATGGCTGCTTTTTCTCACAAGGTTATTCCCGTGTATGACAACTGTTACAGGAGCCTTCATCTTTGGCTCTATATCTTTCTTCTTAAACTCTTTGGCCAGGCTTTTCAAATACTCAGAGCTTAGCACTATCTGCCCCTTCCTACCTTTTTGTTCGCTGTCACAGTATTTGTATTTACTGTAGCAGATTTCAGGTCCCCACATCTCTCTTTGGCCAACAGGGTATGAAGCGCTCGGGTCAACCCTCGCCTCTGCCAGGTAGAAATAATCAGGGGAAGGTAAAGATGACAGGTCATTAGCACTCAGCTCGGGGTTATAGCTGTAAAAATGTATCCTAATAAAAGGGTCAAAGAGCTGTATGCTTGCATTCTCTAAGTACTCAAATGAGAAGTTTTTTATCTCATCATTTACTGTGAAAACAACAGCCCAGTCTCCCATGCCAAGAGGGTTGCTTCTTACCTCAAGTACACTACCATCATATGCCACAGAAAAGTTTTCCCTGCCTGTTCTACTTTCCAAAAATTCTGCTTTCACGTATAATGTTTTTTCCTCACTTTTGTTTTCACTTGGTATTTCAGCTGTGCTTATGTTTTCCTCTGTTTTGTTTAGTGATACATTTATGCTGAAACTCTCGTTTTTGCTGACCTTCCTGCTCACTGCCTCTTCTTTATATGTCAGCACGATAAACGTGAAGAATATGATTAGAATGCAAAGAAGCATCGTAAAGAACAGCTTTGGCTCCAGCTTGTAGGCCTCAATTTTTCTCCCCATACACTATAAAAAGCACGTAATCTTTAAAACAGTTCTGGTGTTACGATAGGACCTGCAAGACATTGAAGCGTTGGGCCAGGTTGAATATCAAAACAGAGCTGGGAAGTATTATAATTAAGTATCTCAACATGTTCTCACTTTTACCCTCTTGAATAGCTATGAACAGGGCTGCTATGAAAGCATACTCAACGATATATATCTGACTTCCAAGTATGCTGTTTTCTATTATGGCACTGTCTACAGAGGAAAGTGCAAAGTCGCCCAGCTCAGCAGAGCTAAGGTTGTGGCTTATGCTTATCATGAGACCCAAGAGAAGAGGCACTATTACAGTTCCAGCAATTAACAAAGTGTATTTCTCAACAGTTGCTGATGCTGTCTTTTCCCTTCTGGCCTGCAACATGTCTTGCATGTCTTCCGCAACTTCTCTTAGCATATTACTGTTCTTAGCTCCTGTCCTGCACTCAGAGATTAGCATATCCACTGCTCTTTTTATGAAATCACTTCTGACACTCTCTCTTAGTTCAAGCAATGCCCTTTCAGCACTTTCACCATTCTTTATTTTTCTGTTGACAAGCAAAAAGCGCCTTCCTATCTCTCCTTCTCTTGAAGCAATCCAGTTAATTACCTCCTCAATACTAGTGTATGATAGCATGTTGGCAACGTGGTAGAGGATTTCTGGTATCTCTTCTTCCATTTCTCTTTCTTTTTTCTTTTCAAAGTACGTTTTTAATATTCTCATGGGGCTTTCTCCCTCACTATGGCTATTATGAGGATGTTTAAGAGCGGGAATAAAAGAGCAGGTATTAATAGGGCTTGCTCAGGGCTTATGCCAATGCTCAAGAACCTTGAAGCAATTGCCACAAAGCCTTGGTACATGGCAGGAAGCACAGATGAGAAAGTTATGAAAATCAAGGAATAGACAGCTACCTTTGAGTGATATTCTTTCAGTCTAGCATAATCCTCTCTGGAAAAATCTCTCGCTAGCTTTTGCAGTATGTCTCCCTGTTTCTTGGATGTTTTTTCGTATACAGATATTAAGGCATTAACTGTTCTCATCAACCTCTTTGATGAAGTCATCAATGCCAGAGAGCCCAGTGCCTCCTGGACGCTCCCACCGTGCTTTATTGAGAGCACAGCTTTTCTGACTAATTGTGAGAACACTGTTCCTTTCTTGGAATAAGTCAGCAGAGCTTTTTCAAATGAGCTGCCTGCGTTTAGCTCAAGGGCCACATCTCTGAGAAAATCAGGAATTTCCTTTTCAACTGCTTTTCTTATATGCACTGCTTTTTGCTTTGGATAAAGCATTGCCAATGTATAGGCAAACGCGAAAGCAAGCGGAAGAAAAGCAAACCACAGCTCAGTGACTGCAATTAGGAGTGTTGAGAAAATTGCAGAGACAATGCCTAAGGCAATCGCAAATGAGGTATATTCCAAAGCGCTGTAAGGCATTTGGGCCTCTTTTAGCGCTTTTTCAAATTTTTTGTCATAAAAATACTTGGCAATAACTGATAAGTTAGCATAAGCAGATTCCACTGCTTCGTCCATAATGTCCCTCATACTTTGGTCCTCATTAAATCTTTTGCCTTAATCCCATAGCTCAAACATATCTTTTCAACAGCAGGCCCCTCAAGCGTTTTCATTTCCAGCTTTTTCTTTCTCATATCATATTTGAACAAATGTTTTATCCTTGGACTTCCCCTGTAATTTTTCTCTACAGAGGCGATCTCAACAACCCTTCTAACCTCTCCTGTTCTTCCTATTTCAGACCATCTTCTTTGGCTTACTATCAGGTCCAGAGCATTGAGGTCCATTGGGTTTATCCCCATGCTCTGCATTCTGATCAGTGCCTCCTCTGCGTTTTGGGCGTGAAATGTGGCATAAGAGGCCTTGCCCTGGCCTGCCAACATCGTGTTTATGAATGCCTTTACCTCTTCAGGGCTTCTTATTTCTCCAACTATGACCCTATCAGGCCTCATCCTCAATGTGTCCTCAATTAGCTCATGCATGCTTATGTCCAAATCCTCTGAAACTGTTAATCTAATCTGGTGCGGGTGCTTCACATTTATTTCAGGCGTCTCCTCAACAATGATAATGCGTTCATTTAACGGAATAAAATCAAAAAGTGCGTTCATTAGCGTTGTTTTTCCGCTGCCTGTGTTCCCAACGACCATTATGCTTACATCTGATTTCATAGCCATTGCTAAAAAGTGCAATGCTTCCTTGCTTATGCTTTGGTTTTGCACCAATTCCTCGGGGCTGAATAACTTCCTCCTAAATTTCCTTATTGTCAGGCAAGCGCCTGAGAAGGCAACAGGCCTCATGCCTGCATGGATTCTGCCAAGTTTTATGTTGGCATTTATTCTTGGTTTTTGCATAGTGATTCTTCTTCCCAGGTCTCTGCTCATTTTATTGGCTAGGTCTATTATCTTCTGTTCATTAGTTACCGTCACATTGCTTTTAAGCCAGCCTTTGTCCTTATGGTAAACATATATTGGTTTGTTGCTCCCAATAACAGCAATTTCCTCTAAGTCATCGTCATTCAAAAATAGGTCAAGCACTCCATAACCCCTGATTTCGGATTCAACCTGCTTTACAATCTTCTCAAAAAGTTTTTTCTCAATTTCTATGTTTTTCTTGTCGCAGTAGGCATTGATTATTTTCCTTATGATATTTTCGTCGTAATCGTTGAACTCCCTTCTGAATATCTTTATTGTGTTGTGTATGATTCTTGCTTCCTCAAAACCTATGCGCCTCACGTCTGCCTTATATTCTGCCTCATCACTCTTTTCCCAACCTATCCATTCACTTATCTTCTCCTTTTCTTCCTCCGTGAGTTCGTATTTTATAGCATTATACGGGCAGGTCTGCACGCATTTTGGATAACCAAATGAAAAGCCCATATCACATTTGACTACATGCCCATCCTTATCCCTGCCTATTGCATGATTCGGACATACCTCTATACACTTGCCACAGTCATTGCATTTCTTTCTGTTTATTACAACAGCGCCATTTCTCTCTTCAATTGCTTTTTCAGGACAAACAGACAGGCAAGGTTTTGCTTCACAAGGGCAGTTTAGAAACTGGGATATGCTTACGTCTCTTGGTTGCATGGGACAGCTTTCCAAACATGCTCCGCAATCAGTACACTTTTCCCTGTCCAAGCTTAAGCGCATTATCTCTTTTGCTTCTGCTTCTTATTATTAGGTTTTTCTAACCTTTCTTTATTACTTGCAGTTAATTTTTTCTTGATAAAATAGTTTTTCAGGAAGTAAGGAATAGATGGACTCTGCTTGAACGCCTTTATGTCTCTCTTTATTGGAGCAAATGTTTTTTCGTAGTGTTCAATGCGTTCAGGCTCCGGCTCCTTTTCTATTTCATCTATTTCTATGACATCCCCGAGGTTTATTAGGTTCTTTACTATGGTGTATTCAGGCACCTCTACTATGTACTTTGCCGCGGCCTTTGGGGTGAAGTTTAGCGTCCACGGTTTTATGGTGGCCATATCAACGACTTCCAAGTCCTTATTTAAAAAAATAGCATCAAATGTGAACCTCATAAACATAGAGTGTATGCTAGCTCCTTTTCTTGTCTCTTTATTTAATGGAATTAGCAGGGCGTGGTCCAGCTTTTTTCTGAACATAAGGCCTATGACCTTTTTCCAAAATTTATCCGCAACCTCTACTTTGAACTCTTCTTTTTTAAAGCGTATCATGACCAGCACACCTTATATTTGCTTTTGATTCTTGCATATCCTTCAAAAGGACTTAAACTAATATTAAACTCTCTTGCGAACTTACAGGTATCAGCACTGCAATTTATATAAACATCGCAATTGCCTTGAGGATAATTTATTTGAAGGGTGTCATAATCTACATCTGCCAGCGAAGGATTGGTTTCATCATCAGTGACATTCATTGTACACTTCCATGTTTCCCCAGCAGATGTAGCAGGACTGCCAACAGTTGCATTGCACTTGTACGGCGGGCTTCCCCAACAAGTGGCAGTGCCAGTCCTAAACAACAGCCCATCCTTGTCAAACCTGTACTGTACGTTTAGGTTGTCCCCATCAGCATCACTCACAGTCGTGTTGCAGACCAAATCATCAAAGGGATACGCTGGTTTTGGATTAAGGCTTATTGAGGATATCTCAGCCAAGCTGTTTACTATCTCCTCTGATCCGTTTTTAGCGTCATAAGGCGTTCCGGTGCCATCCCTTACAGTTACTTGGCATTTCCATACTCTATGCTTCGTATGGTTTACATGGTCATATGGAATCTTCAGGGGGCTCACATTTCCAGGATCGCCATTTGGAAGCGGGGTGTTTATAACATCATAGTCATCCACATGCATAAAACTGTCTGGAGTCACATTCACAAACCACGTTATGTTAGCATGCAGTTTATCAGTGCTATCTGCGTCGCTTGCCCTGAAATTACACGATAAACTGACTGTGGTGTTCGGGTTATCTGGTTTCACGTCCACGTATGTTAGATATGGCTTGTTCTTTTGCGTTACATAGTATGAGTCATTGTCATAAGCAGAGCAGTTCCACTCATCATCACAGGCTCTTGCATACCACCACACTTTGTTCTTTTGCTTGGCAGTGTCTATAATGCACTCTCCATCTCCATCTGTTTGCCCCATATCTGTACACAAGCACCAGCTGCTGCTGCTTTTATTGCAGCCTATAAACTTACTGTTATTGGCAACAAAGAGGTTTACAATTTCATTAAGATTTGGGTCAGTCCATGTAGCAGATATCTTAACATCTGTGTAATTGTCAATATTCCCTGCTCCGTTGTCGTTAGCTTGAAAATTGTATGGAGGTATATTTTTCTGTGAGTAGACCGCGTATATCTCCTCGTCTCCGTCATTTTCTTGAAAGACAGTCATTGAAAACCAATCAACAGGTTGAGATATACTTGCATTGGCATTGCTGGACGATGAATTACTTATATTCACTGCAGGGTCATAGACCCACCCCCCCTCATACGCAGTTCCAACTATTTCCCATTGGGAGCCAGTATAATTATTCCATACAAAAGTGCAGTTCATGTGATTTGCATTTTTGGTGCAGCTCAAATCTGGCTTTCCCCCTTTGTTGTTTGATGTAATACTTGTTGGGCTTCCCAAAGAAGGCGTGAAATCATTGTAATTGTTGTGGTAAACTGAATTCGGACTGCCCAGATTTTCCCACGCAAATTCACAGTAATCTGTTAAAACAGGAGCAATTTCATTTCCGCAAGCAACTGATGAAAAGTCATTGTCATTTGAGAGAGACCCAGACACAGTGCCTGAAATAGTCCCCCAAGATGAGCCAGCCCATTTCACAGCTTTTATGGTGCTTGGCAGTGTTAATTCAGTGTACGACGCCACGCAGAAATTATTGCTATTGCAGTCAACATCAGGCCTTGTTACATCAGCAGAGCCAGTATTTATCTGGAGACCCTGGGGTGCCTTTGCAGGGTCCCAGCCATTGTAAGCATTTTGGTCATAGTCCCAATACGAGAGTTTCAGGCCTATGCCCGTATCATTTACCCAGACGAGCATGCACCACGTGTTTCCGCTAATGTCAAGGCACTTTAATGTAGGCCAACTCTGCGCCCTGCTTGCAGAGGTCAGCACAGAGGCCCTTGACCATGACAATCCGTTCCATGTAGAATATGCTATCTGCGTGGGATTTACTAGGTCATTGTACTCCCAAGCCGCCATGCAGAATGAAGGAGAAATACATGACACAGTTGGGCGCGTATTCCTCTCAAGTGAGTTCATTAAAGTCAAATTCATTGCTGTGCTCCAGGAATTGCCATCCCAAAATGAAGCATTTATTTCATATCTGTTACTTGATATCTCCCATTGCCAAACAGCCATGCAGAAGTATGGGCTTGTGCATGAGATATCTGTAAAGCTATCTCTCACAGCGTTATTTGTTATCCTCATAGTGTCAGACCATCTGGCCTCTGCTGAGTAAGCAAGATTAATGAGCAATGCAAACATAATGATTAATAACAATTTTTTCACGGCAATAACCTCGTTGTTATATTTGCTTTAATATTTGCCTTTTTACTTTCGTTTGCTATGTATAATGTGAAGTTCTTTATTCTTGTGCTATTCATAGGATCCATCATAGTGACGATTGCCAGCTCTGTCTTGATATTTTCCATAAGGGCATAATTGCTTTCTATCCTGTTAAAGCTCCTTTTTGCTTCCAATTCAAAAAAGTAATTTTCTGCGACAGCAGCAATCAGCACAGAGACAAGCACCACAGTCAATATGAAAAACTGTCCCCTATTCATGAAATCACCTATTCCACAACATAGCCACTAGTTTTCGCGGAGCGTATGAGTAGTTGGACATATTGTTTATCTCCATATACCCTGATATCAAACAGCTGCTCGTGACAACCACATCCTTCTCGGATGGCTGATAGCCTATAGAGCCAATTACATTGCCTCCTTGCGAGTAAAGTACTATTTTGTAAGAAACATCTTTAGGCAGTGCCCAATCAAGCTCTGAACTTGAAATATACGTTAAGTCATTGTTCACCAAGTGCTGCCTTACATTTTGGTCATTGCAGACAGAAAAGACAAGGCTATCTGCTAGGGATTTCAACCTATACGTGCCGCTAAAGTCCTCATATCTTTCCCCAATATTGCTCTGAACAGCATTCAATACTACCATCAACAGCATGATTGCAATGATTGCCTCAGTGAGATGCATAAATCCTTTCATACTAACACCTATTTGGCCAGCCAGGTCCAAAGATAAAATCTTGACACATTATATATTACCTTTGCATCTTTGCCTACCCCCTCAATGTAAGCAACCTTAACAGGCCTCTGGATGAGCCTGGCTCCAAGCGGAAGCTCTGCATTGCATTCATAACTTGAGCTTTTTGTTCCTTTCTTAACATCCACCCTGAACTTGAAGTTTATATTTGTGTCTGTCTTATCTAGAAAGGATGCGCAGTCTTTACCATTTACTGCTTTTATTTTTTCCAGTGAAAGCACATAGGGATAGCTTGTCCTGTTAAAGTATGCTAATCCTATCCTATTCACTTGTGTCGTGGAGCTCCAGTTTCCAGGTTCGCCTGCGTTTGCAATAAGTGTATGAAGCAAATATTCTGAGTCGACGAGGAGAGGGTCTTCCAAAGCCCTGTACCCAATAGCAAATGAAGGCATACTGGTGGTTAAGGTAGCATATGCAGTTACAAAGAGAGCCAGGGCAACTATAAAGTCAAAGTTAAGGTTCGCTCTCATTACTCTCCCCCAATACTCACATAATATTTTTTGTTGCGTTGCTTAACTATGTAATGTATCCTACTTGCTTTGTTCACTTTTATAGAATGTGCTCTGACTTCTATATCTCCCCTACTGCATGGTTTGCAGTTTTCAGCCCTAAAGAACACATCATTGGGAGTTATATCACTGAATACCTCTGGATTAGGCGCCTTTTTTCTTAACTCCTCTATAATCTCCATGCTGCTAACATCCTTATCCAGAACATATATCTTTTGTATGGAAAGCGTGCTTTCCACCCCTGGAGGAGACTTTATTATCTCTTCCGCAATTTTGGATGAAAAAGGCGCCTGTGAAATGAAAAAGGAGAAAACCAGCATAGTAATTACAACAAGAATCACGCTGTGTTTTATACCTGCTATTATGCTGCCTTCACCCATCTGCCCGCTTATCAAACCAGCAAACACTGCCTCTATTAAGGCCAGATGGAAGAATAGTGTCAAGAAGTCGGCTTCAGCAACCTCCTGAGTCTGTCCTCCCATTATCTTAGCAACGCTTGCAAGCTCAGGCGTGGCAGGAATAAATGTAACAGCAAGCACTATTATTATCATTAGAAAAAGCAAGAATATCATATACATTGAATAGGTGTATATCTTAAGTTTGCTCTTCCTCTCACTTTCCATTTCCTTTAATGTTTCTATGTCCGTGCTTACTGTTTCTAATATGTTTGATATTTCTCCCCCTGATTTATATGCTTCTATTATTATGAGCACTGCCTGTTTTACAAATTTGCTGTTTACCCTTTCCATGAACTTCCTCAGAGCCTCTTCAAGAGAGACACCCCATGACAATTGGTTGCTGACTTTCTTCATTTCCTCAGTCAATGGCCCATAATTTCCCTTACTTGCGTTTTGTATTGCCCTTATAAGAGGCATGCCTGATTTTCTGGCTTCTGCAACATCCCTAAGGAAATCTGGGAGGTATCTCTCTATAAGTTTTATCCGCCTATATTCCAGATACTGCCTTATCAAAAGCGGAGCGCTTATAACCATAATGGAGATAATCACAAGATTTTGGAAATAGGGGCTTTCCAACAGGAACAGAATATCAATTAACAGCAGTATCAAGCCTGATACCATTATCAGCAGGCTTTTTCTGTCTATGTTTATCTTCATGCACGCACCTCATTCAAAGCCAACAGGCTTACTGCCCTCCAACATTATAATATATGCTATTGAGGCTATCGGAAGTATGAAATATATCAGCACAGAAAGGATAACAGTAACAGGTAGACCGAGATTTGTCATACTGCCCATAATTGTCACCATGATCACGAAGAGTATGGGGCCAGCCACAAAAAGCGTTATATACAACTCTGCCATCACGCTTAAGCTATCTAAATACTCTTTCTCAATGTTCTTTTGCCTTTCCAAATACTGCCTGGCCTTTTCCATTAGGAAATGCCTAGTATCTCCCCCTGAGCGTATCACTGCAACCAGACCCCAGAGCAGGTCCTTAAAGCTCGGGCTAGGTGTATTGGTGGCTGTTTTTGACATTGTTGTTAACATGTCATAGCCAAAAAAGTTTATGTCTCTGCTTATCCTCTTGCATTCATCACTTACTTCACCATATTCTTTGAACTTTCCCATCATTTCAAATATTTTATACGTAGGAACACCTGTGCCAGCAATGGTTGCCATATGCATGGCTGCATACGGAACATTGGCTTCTATATCCCTTTTTATTTGTTCAACTCTATATGTTGGATAGATGAGAAAGACTGCGAAGATGACAACCGACATAAAGCTTGCAAATATCAGGGATAAAAATAAGGCAGACAGAAAAGAGAAGGCAGGCACAGTTATCAACAGTAAATAAAAAATAATTGATTCAAACGGGAATAGCAGCATAGTCGTAAATATTATAGTCCCAAAATATTCTTCCTCAGTCATTCTCAACTTTGCTGATAGAAGCAGCGGTTTTATTTTTTTCATCTGCCTCGAGAGGAAGGGAATTGAAAAGATACCCAATTTCTTGCATATCTTGTATGCTAGTATCCTATATGGCTTACTGAATATTGGCGCTTTCATTTTCCTCCCCATAAACCTTCTCCAAGATAAGCTCTGGATTTTTGTAATATGTGGCAACTATGTTGCCCACATCCTCATAATATCTTATGTTTTTCTTTTTCATCCAATTTAGGATGTCTCTCCTTCTTTTCAGCTCTGCCCAGACACTGCGCTCACTTACTCCTTTCTCGTCTATGATTCTATTTAGTATATAACTCCTGTCAGAAGCAAATTCATAATAATCCCCTGAAGGCACCCACCTAAATATCTGGTTTGTTATAGGTCTCTGAGTTCTTGCATCTATGCCTACTATCTCAACAACTTCCTTCACCCTTCTTACATCTATCCCCTTTATATGTGCATGTTGCAGGACTATCACCAGCTTTAAGTGCTGGAGCAGGCCTGGTGATAAGTTAATAGGAGGTGTTGTCAACCTGCTGACAACTGCGTTCATGCTTTCAGCATGAATCGTTGATAAGCCCATATGTCCTGTAGCCATACCTTGGAATAGTACATATGCTTCTTTTCCTCTTACTTCGCCCACCACTATAACTTCAGGTCTCTCCCTCAGCGCTGTCTTTAACAAGTCAAACATGCTTATCTCTCCTCTCTTTTCTCCAGAGGCTCCTGCCTGCCCATAGCCAGGTCTTGCAATTTTCGCTATCCAATGCTCGTGGGGTAGCCTCAATTCACTTGTGTCTTCAATGCTTACTATTTTGGCCTCAGGGTGTATGAACAAGCAAAGCGTGTTGAGAGTGCTCGTTTTTCCTGTTGCTGTCCCACCAGCCACAAGAGTGGAGTTCCTAAATTCTATTGCCAACCACAGATAAGCAGCCATTGTAGCAGGTATGGTTCCGTAATTCATTAGGTCTATTATGGTAAGCGGGTCTTTCGTAAATTTTCTGATGGTGAACGTGCTTCCCTTTGTTGCTATGTCTCCACCTGCACTGTATGTGGCACTTAATCTCGACCCGTCAGGCAGGGCTGCGTCTAAAAGGGGTTCAGCAACACTTATGTGCTTGCCGCAACGTTGCGCCAACTTTGTTACAAATGTATTTAACTCGTCATCGCTTTCAAACTTGATATTAGTTTTTAGACTGCCAAATTTTCTGTGGAATACAAAAATAGGTATGTTTACACCATCGCATGAGATATCCTCAATGTTCGGGTCATGCATCAAAGGTTCTATCTTCCCAAGACCCAAGAAGTTTCTGTAAATGTAATACAATATCTTCCAATATTCAACCTCAGAAACCTTTATCTCGTAGTCCCTTATCAATTGGTCTATCTTCTTTTTCAGATATTGCTGTAGTTCCTTGGTGTTCGTAGCTTCCATAAGATTTATGTCCAGAAGGTCAGAAATCATTTCCTTAAGCTGTTCCAATATCTTCTTCTCCCTATCAGTCAGCGGTGGCTCTATTACACTGTACACCAATTCGTTATTTTTTCCATCCCAATGAATGCTAGCATAAGCATACGGTTCTATCAAAGCATATCTCATGTCTATTTTTTCCATTTCTGGAGGTTCCCACTCGCTGTTTATCTTCTTGCTTTTTTCAACCTCTGGTAGCGTGTGGCTGCTGAAAGGTAAGCCTAGAACCTCTCCTTTTCCCAGCTCGTTTATGTTTATCACGTTAAATGTTTTCAATTCCTCTGTTATTTTTGGGAATTCAAGCACTATAGGGCCCTTTGGTTTTATTATGCTAGCGCCTTTGCCTTCCTTTACCTCTTTTTCAAGTTCTTTGAAGATGTCCTTTCCAGCCTTTATCTTAATTTCTTCAGGTGCTTTTACCTCTTCAATAACGTGAATCTTTGGAGCAGGCTGTATGAATATATCTCTTCTATCAGCGAATAGAGGTATGTCCTCTGGTTTTATCTCATTCACTGCTCTTTTCAGTATCTTGGCCAGTTTTTTCTTGTCGATATTTTCAGACAATGCAATCCCTCACAAGAGTTATATTAACATGAGTCGCATCTATTCTCTTTCCCATTATGCAATTCTCCCCAGGAAATGCGAGCCCAGAGACAGAGTTCGCATTGCATTTAACGCGCTTTTTTATAATAAAGATTTTGCCCAGAGAAGGTGTTTCTGCGCTTATTTGTATATTCCCTCCAACGCACGACAGGTTTACAAGATAATAAAAGGACGGGTCATATGGCAGATATATGCTTTTGTTGAGCGTTTCGTTTACTTTCTGTAGGCTAAGATACACGTTCGTTATCTCTGAGTCAATATATTTCGCCACCTCCTGCATCTTTATGCTCTGCTGGTATGCTTTGATCTCGTTTGACTGAACAATCATGGCAAGCATAATAGCGACCATCATTGTAGCCAATACGCTTATCCTCAGAACAAAGTTTATGCTAAATGTGGCCATTTACATCCCTAACAAACATCTATGCTTACAATTGGCCTGTTATCTGTCGCATTTACCCCAATCTTTTTCATATAAACCAAGATTCTCGGTGCTCCTGTTTTTCCTTTTGAGCATACTCCGTTAAATTTTAGGTCAATATCATCATAGCATATCATTATCTCAGCATCTCCAACACCTTTTGCTCCCCAGTATACTCTTGACATGTTCATTTCTCTGCCAAGATATATTCCTGTTATGGTGTCATTCAGGTATTCAGCGTCATAGCTGCATTTCGTGTTTTTGTTTTTTTGGACCACTCCTATTACCAATGCTTTTTGAACGAAGGTCATAACAATAGAATCGTTGCTTGGCCTGAGTTCAAGAAATGCTCCAGGTGCGTATAACTCATAGCTGTTGGTAAAATTTATGTCTCCATGAGCAGTTGCTCTTATCATATAATCCAGGTTTACCATTTGGTTTTTTAGGTTTCTCACCCTCCCAGGTTCGTTTATGCCAGAGATTATTGGAGCTGCCCACAGATATGTCACAGCAGTTGCTAGAAGTATGATTGTGACAACCAGCACAAATGAAACTGTTGGTGAAATACCTCTTTCCATAAGAAGAAATAAAAAGCTCCAAGTTTAAATATTTATACTTCGTTTTCGTTATAGAGAGTGAGAGATGATTTTAATGTTGCAGTCCATTGCATTCATACCTGATGGCAACAGGAGATTTGCTAGAAAGCACAGCATAGACCTTTTAAGGGCCTATGAATTGGGTTTCAAGACAGCTGAGAAGGTTCTAAACTGGTGCCTCAAACTGCCATATCTAAAGGTTGTGACGATGTATGCTCTTTCTACTGAAAACCTGAGAAGAAAGTCAGTGGAATTAAGCATACTGAAGAAATTGTTTAGGAAATATCTGAGAGAGTTTGCACTTCACAAGAAGCTGCATGACAACGAGGTAAAGGTAAAGATTATAGGCAAAAGAGACGCTCTTCCAGACTTAAGAGAGGATATACGATACCTTGAAGAAAAAACGCAGGACTACAAAAAATATGAGCTTAACATAGCCCTTGGCTATGGCGGGAGGGACGAATTGATAAATGCGATAAAGGCTCTGAAGCTCAATGGTGAGAAAGTGACAGAAGAAAACATAAAAAAGCACCTTTATATGCCGCATGATGTTGACCTCATAGTGAGAACAGGGTCATACCAACGCCTGAGTAATTTCCTTCCCTGGCAGGCGGTGTATTCTGAGTTATACTTTAGCAAAAGGCTGTGGCCAGAATTTGACAGGAGGGAGTTCAACAAGGCTATTGATTTTTACAGGAGCACGCAGCGCAATTTTGGAAAGTAATTAAATAACATATCTTATCAGCGGCCATAAAGCCGGTTTCATAAGTATCTGTTTTACTAGTTTTCTTGGGTGGTCCATATCACCGTACTTTTCAATAATTTCAGGCACGTTGTTTTTTATCAATTTTTTCAAAAGGGCGTCGTAATCAACCCTGTTCAGCATCTTTCTTATTTTCAGATGCATTTCCAGGTCTCTTCCGTATTTGCTTTTAAATTCTGTTTCATAGTACTTCAAATCATTTCTGTTAATAGCGTCCTTTAATATATGGGCCGCCTTACAAGCAAAAATTATCCCCCCACCTGTTGTTGCTTTTACCTGTACTGCTGCATCACCTATTAGGGCTTTGTTGTCATTCACCATCTTTTTGTCTTCATATATAGGTATCAGACCTGCCTCCTCTTTTTTAATATGTTTTATTTTAATGCCCTTATAGGATAGGAATTCAAAAAGAGCATTCCTAAGGTTTCCTTCTTTCACACCAATACCAATCCTTGATGTCTTCTCATCTTCTGGTATTATCCAAGCAAAGAAACCAGGAGCATATCTTTTTGATAGAAATATCTTGACCAGTTCTGAGTCTGTCTTATACTCTGCTTTTATTTGATATGCGAATATATATCTTCTTTTTATTCCCATGCTTTCAGCTACTTTACTTAGCGCACCGTCTGCGCCTATAATATATGTATCATCCTCGCCGTCCCATTTTTTATTCCACAGTATTCTGCATCCATTGTCTTCTGCCATTTGTAAGGTCTGTTTTTGCAAGATATATCTATCAAGCACAAATGCCTGAGTGCTTCTCTTTTTTACAGTGAAAGAGTAATTTTCAGAGTAAATCTCTGCTCCTTTTACTTCATTTACTATGGCTTCCTTATATGGCAGTTTTAGCTGTTTGAGGCCTGTGACTGATAGCAGCCCAGAGCAAGCTTTTTCCTCTAACTTTCTCTTGCTTTCCCAGATTTTCATATCTCCTGTAATTGCTCCGAGATAGGTCCCTACTATGCCTGCACCAACTATCATACAATCACTATGTTTTCTTTTTCTTTCTTTTTAACCAATTGGCAAGCTTTAAATAAAATTGAGAGGGGGGATAGTGGGCAGGTGTGAGTATTTTTCTCTCCCCCTCTGCAAAAAACATGAAATGGGGTGTTGGGGGAGAAGTTCTCTTAAAGGGCAGGTGTGGCAGAACCCTCTTGCTTCTCCCCCTTTGTTGAGCATGACTTGAGTTAGAGCCTAGTGGAAGTAATGGGTCAATTCCAACTATGTGGAATTCAGACAACTTCACTAAGCCATCAACTGAAAAAGAGTAATTTATATTCGCCCAGTCCCCTGGCTCAAAATAACCTAAATCCCAAATATAAACTGTGCCATGCAGGTCCCCGCCAATAGTGTCAGAGTCAGTTGGTGCAGTGGTGAATGAAAAGGCCGTTATGTTTTCAGGAACAAAGTCGTAGAGAATAACAGGGCCTATTGTTATATCCATCATGTTGCTTACATTTATTGAGACACTGTGTGTTGTGTCATTGACTCTCTTTATTGCTTTCACAGAAACAGTTTTGATAACATCTATGCTGTCATTTGCTTTTTTGAGCTCTGTGTATATGCCTTGGCAACTTACATTCCAGTAATAATGACCTCCTTTGCTGAAGGTGTATGTGGCCTCGTAGAGCTTCTTGCTGTCATTATACTGCATAGGTCTTCTAGCCCAGCCGCCACTTACATTTATAAGGAGCTCGCATGCTGTTTGCTTTCTGAAATTGTTTTGCTGTAAAGGTGCTGAATACTGCAGTCTGGTAATTATGGGTGTTGCGGTGTGAAGCTCGTCATTGTTCGTGGCTACTGGTCTCTCACCACCATAGTACACAATTACAGGTTTATTTGCTCTTACCCTTCCTTTTATGTAGGAAGTGCCTGAGCCGTCTTGGATTCTGTATGCTTTCCAGGCGTTTAAATTGTTTTGCACGTATTCATTTGGAGCAGAACCGCTGTCATTGTAAACAAAATCAGTAGCATCGCTCAGTGTAAAGATGCTGATGTTAATTGGCATGTAGCCAGAGCCATTGAAAACAAAGCTCAAGTTTAGCCCCATAGCAAAGTGGTTCTCATCATATACCGCCGCAAATGAGCTTTGGTCATTTACAGTAACCCAGCTTACTGCTATTGTATCGTTTGCTGAGACCTCCATTATTCTTCCGCCATTTGTCAGGCTTTCTACAAATATCAACCTGCCATCAGATGGAATCAACCTCCACGTGCTGCCTGAGCTCCAATTAAATGTGACATTGGTATTTGGCTTTCCAAAGACCTGGGCTATGCCAGTAGAACCTGTTGAATACGGGAAAAGATAATATGTCCTGTTCTTTCTTAAAGGTGTATAACCAACATCTCTAGATGTGAAAGCATCATCTTCTCCTGTAATTATCCATATGTCTGAGTCTGCTTCTATCAATACGTCTGTGCCGTCAGCGAAATCATATGTCAGCGGGCTGCCTCCTGGCTGCATGTTGCTGCTTGTTATCTGCAGTTTTGTTATTAGCGTGCCTGTCAGGAAATGCTTTATAGTTACATTTACAGGAGTATTTTCATATGTAAGGAACCAAGCTCTTGTTCCAGAGCTTGTGTGGTTCGTTGAATGGAAATAGAATCTTCTTCCGTAGAAACTGTAATTTCCGTGAACAGGGTCCTGAATTGCGTATATCGTGCCTTCCAAGTCATTCAAATTAGTGCCCCATGTTGAAACAAGGCCAGCGTATATGAATACAGGATAAGTAGAGTGTATGATCACATTATCTGGATCGTGGCTTTTATTTACATACCTCCAGCCAGCTGGCTTATTGCTGAAATATTGAGAATGCAGTATTTCTCCATCATCATCTAAGTCCTCTATCCAGATGGAATTATTGTCGTGTATTGACATGATGTCTATGAGATTGGCAATTCTCACAAAGTAGTGGAAGACATAATAATCTCCGAAGGCAGCTGCGCTTTTGTTCT
Source organism: Microcaldota archaeon (assembly GCA_003660975.1). Taxonomy (GTDB): domain Archaea; phylum B1Sed10-29; class B1Sed10-29; order B1Sed10-29; family B47-G15; genus B47-G15. The sequence continues at coordinate 4,955 of QMVG01000001.1, read as the reverse complement.
CATTGTCAGTAGTGTCAAAATAAAGCCAAAATTTCGTGATGTCGTTTGCACTTATGTTAAGGTCAAAAGTTATTGTTGCCTCTGGCAGAGCAGAGCTGTAGTCCTCGTTCCATGTTATGACATAGGGATGGCCGTTTATTTGGTTTACTTTGTTATTGCTTATTATCCTTATGGAATTCCTGTCTATGCTTCTTCCTTGTAGTAGAGGATATTGCGAGAAATTAACTACAACGGTTATAGGCTCTCTTACCCTGTTGTATCCAAGGCTCTCATTTATCTGGTATTCAAGCCGATAGCTCCAGCTTTTATTCCACCAGCCTGAGTAATAGTCATCTGTTAATGCTCCTGAGCTGGCGTTTGAGAAATTGGCATAAAATTTAACAGGGCTACCTGCAAACGCAGCACCTGTAGTGTAAGGTCGTGGTTCATCTGTTTGGTCCCATATTGATAGGTTAGCCCATTCAAACACAGTGACATTTATGCTTATGTTGTTGTTGCTCTCATCATTCTCGCTCTTTTCATCGTCTGGGTCTGCTGATATCTTTATCGTGTGATTGCCTTTAATTGCATACCAGAAGAAAGTTGTTCTATTATATGACTGTTTGCTTATGTTGATTCTTGTGCTGTTGAAATAGCTGTCATCAATGTAAACTGAAATGTTGGTGTATGCTGAATTTTCTGTTCCCAGGTTAAAAACAGTAATATTCAAAAGGGTTCTATTTCCTTTGTAAATCAATTCTGGGCTTATGCTTATGTTTTCCCTTCTCAGCTCAAGCTCAGGGGCTTGGCCTATGTAAATGGTATCAAAAAGCTGTTTTGTGTCATAATTTGTGGCTTTACAGGTCACATTCCACTCATATGCCCCTTCAAGAGAAAATGTTCTATTAAACTCGTAGAGTTGGCTTGTGGTGTTGTATCTCATTGGTCTTCCTATCCACCTATCAGTGGTTTCGTTGTATATAGATATATTACAGTGCGCATCACTTGCCAATGACTTGTTTATCGGATATCCAGAGGCATTTGTATAGTTGGCGTAGAAGTTTGCTTTCTGGTCTGGGTATATTATATGAGACCCTCCTTTTGGGTCTGTTGAATCCCAAATTTGCAGCAAGGCCTCATACCTGACAAGGAATAACTTCGTTATGTTGTTGTTATCTTCAAAGCTCTCTTCCTTTTCATTGTTCGGGTCTGCTGATAGGTTTAGCAGGTAATTCCCAGGGGATGAAGGCGTCCAGAAGAACATAGTGTGATTTCTGCTCAACATAGAAATGTTTAATCTGCTGCTGTTGAGATAGCTGGTGTTTATCCACAGTGTTATATTGGTGAAAGGAGATTTGTCATAACCTGTGTTATTTACTGTTATGTTGAACTCCACCCTGTGCCACGGTCTTCCAACTTGTGGTGCTTTTATGCTGCTTTCAGTTACATTTAAATCAGGCGAGCCAGATATCGTTATCGTGTCTGACTTATTCTGCCCTTGAACAAGAGGAGCAGCACAGCTGACATTCCATGTGTAAACACCTGGCTGCTCAAAAACCTTCCAGTACATATAAAGCTCATTGCTTTGGTTATATGTCATGCCTGCCCAATCAGTCCAGCCCCCTGAAATGTTAAATGATATGAAGCAGTTGGAGACGGTTTCAGGCGTTGAGTTGTGGTAATCAAAGCCATAGCTTCTGGGCGTCACATTATATGCTCCAAGGCCAAGTATCTCTGTGTCATTCCAATAAGCTGTATTGTTTTTTATGGTTATGTTGAACAGGATTGAATCAGGGTCTTCGTTTTCAGGTATCCTTATTTTTAAATAGCCATAGTCACATTTTGTTCCACTGCTACAGGGCGCTACTGCTCCACCAACCCATTCGTGCTTGTGCTGGGGTGTTTCAGGCCCGAGCAAATAGTCACAGCCATCCCTGCAATCCATCATGGTCCAAGAGCTGCCATCATCACTGTATGCCTGGTCATCATTGTCTGAGTCCTGGCTGCTGTAGTCTATGGCATAGCCCTCTATCTTGGACTCATTTGCGAAATAACTGAAGAAATACCCTCTTATGCCTGACGGCGCATTTGGTGTTCCTGCAGCGCCCCAGTCAAATGTGATATACCAATAACCCCCATATTTATATGGCTTGAGTCTATTGTATCTGAAACCAGCCCTTGAGTAGTTGTCCTCATCATTCAAGCCATACCAGTTCAGTGCCGGGAATGTTGAGTTGCCTTTTGAGGCAGTTGGGTTGCTGTAGTATATGTAATAATCCTTGGATGAGCTTGCAGAGATGTTTATTGGGAATGAAATCCACACATCGTTAGGGGAACAATTTCCTATCTTTCTTGATACAAGCCTGCTGTTGGCGATGTCATATACTCTTATGTCCTCACAGTCGCTTCTTACAAAGCCATCTGGGTCAAAGTGAATGTAAACAACATCGTGGATTCTGGAAACACCATAAGTTTCCTCAATGGTTATCTTTTTTCTCATATTCCAGCTTATGTTCCACCACGTTGGGTCAAAGGCAGGGTCAGAGCCGTTTGTGAAGTTAGCAAAGAACTTGGCAGTTTGGCCCTGGTAAACCTTTCCCGTCGTGTGTGGTTTTGGCGTGTCAGTGGAGTCCCAGATATCCAGGGTAGTGGCGAATGTAATATTAACCTCAACAGTTGCATTATTGTTGTTCTCAAAGCTCTCGGTTATTTTGTCTAGAGGGTCAACAGAAACATTTAGGTATGCAAAACCCCCTTTGCTTGGTGTCCAATTTATTCTTGCTACTGCACTTGTTTTTCCAGGAATGTCTATATAAGTGCTGTTCACATACTGCGTGCCTTGCCAAAGGGTAACATTAACTGAGTTTCCATTTATGTTGCCATCGTTGTAAACACTGATATTGACCTGTACTTTCTGGTATTGAAGAAGGTATTCAGGATATGAGATGTTTTCAGGGAAAACCTGAAAGTCAGGAGAAGAGCTTATGTCTATTGTGTCATTTGCCTTCTTGTGTTCAAACCAGATACCTCCACAACTTACGTTCCATATAAAGTGCCCATCCTCTGGAAAGCTTTTGTTGTACTCAAAAAGTTTCTTGCTTGCATTGTACCACATCATTGCCCAAGGGCTTGTTATGCCACTATAGTTAAAACTTATATTGCACTCTGCAAAAACCGTTTCCTGCCCAATATTTAAATTAAAGCCAAATGTTCTTGGCGTTGCGTTGTAATACCTGTTTGTGCTTATAGGAGTGCCATTGAAATAACAGCTGCCATACGTATCGTTTATGAAAATGAGCACTGCATCCGGGTCTTCATTGCCCGGCATGGTTATTGAAATGTTCCCATAGTCGCACCTTATAGATGAGCCGCCACAGGGCGCTCTTGTTCCTATGTCAAACTCATTTTTGAAAGCAGGGTTAAACCAATTGTTTATAAAATAATCACAGTCATCATAACAGTCAGTCATTGTCCATGTAATACCGTCTTCAGAGTACTTGCTGTCATCCTCGTCGTTTTCTTGGCTGTAGTGGGAAATCTGCTCGCCGCTTATATTCTCATCACTTATGTACCTGCTGGTGTAGTATCCTCTGATCCCCACATAGTCACTTAGAGTGCCTGCACCTCCCCAATCCATAACCAAAGTCCAGTTACCATTCTTTTTGTACGGTCTAAATCTATTGTATTTCATCCCAGACCTGCTGTAATCGTCCTCATCATTCAAGCCATACCAATTTATGTCTGGGAAAGCTGTTCTGTAGCTTTCAGCTTTTTTGTTTCCCCAATAGATATAGTAAGTCCTTGTTTGCGAGGCAGAAATGTTAACAGGGAAAGCGATTTCCATATGGCTTGAATTACATATGCCTATTTTTCTGGGAAGCAGGTGGGAGTTATTGTCCAATACTCTGACATCTCTGCAGTCAGTCCTTGCCTTACCGCCATGGTTAAATAACACATAAGCAACATCATGCGTTCTTGAAACACTATAAGGCTCTGTTATGTTAACCTCAATCCTGCGTGACCACGAGCTGTTCCACCATATCGTCATATTCGGGGGAGAGGATGAGAAATTCGTGTAATTGGCGAAGAAGAGCACTTGCTCATTTGGGATCTTTGGACCAGTGGTGTATAATTTCGGAGTATCTGTCTCATCCCATATGCTTAAGTTCATTGCAAAGCGAACATTTACAATTTTTGAGTAATTGTTATCGCTTTCATTCATTTCTCCAATTTTGTCTTCAGGGTCAACAGAGAGCTTTATTATATACGGTCCGCCTGTGGCAGTTATATTTGCTCTTATTATGCTTGAATTGCTTGACTGTGCTTTTACCATTATACTGCTGCTGTTCACATAGCTGTCATTTATGAAAAGAGAAACATTGGCATTTCTAACAGTGGTATTCCCTGTGTTGCTTATGCTGAAGTTTATGTGCTTTGCATGATATTGTATCCAGTATGACACAGAGCTAAGGTTTGTTGCAGTTAGATTTAAATTTGGCGGGCTTCTATTTCCTATGAAAAAGCGCTCTGAGTTTCCACTTTCGATCGTATAATTAAGCATTATCAACGTGTAATTGAAATGATAATAGCTGTCATTGCCTGTTTGGTTTAAGTAATCACTCCCAGAGCTGAGAAGCTGGAATCCAGACCCTGTTGACCTCCACACCTTTAATTTCTTTGACAAGCTGCGTGGAACATTTCTTATCTCGAAGACAGCTTTGCTCCTGTTATAATCTTCTGCATCAAGGAGGAATTCTATGTAATCTCCTGTTTCCTTAAACACATAGCTCCCAGTTCCATTATCGTAACCCAAATATATCCCAGTGTAATTTGTGATATTAGCCGGATTCCTCGTAATGTTAAACAACATTTCAGGAATGTCATCCCCGTATTTTTTATCCGTACAGTTGCTCCTGTGTATATAGAACAACATAGTATAGTCCCATCTTGTGCCTGCTGATATTGCTCCATGCATT